>JBGAQA010000023.1:0-36217 GCA_044220955.1 Sandaracinaceae bacterium | reverse complement strand
ACCCACGAGAGGCGCTCCTTCTTCTCCGCGCCGACGACGACGAAGACGTCCGGGCCGCGGAAGAATTCGTTCTTCAGTTGGCGCGGGGAGAAGTACACGAACATGTTCCCCGAGACGTAGACGTCGTCCCGATCGCGCATGGCCGTCGCGAGTGTCTGGATGAGGTGCTGGAAGTTCTCCCGGTGCCGCTCGCTCTCCATGGGCTGCCCGTCCTCGCTGGGCAGCTCGCGCTGCCCGGGCAGGCGCACGGGCGGGACCTCGGGAGCGAGGGAGGACGTCACCTCGTCGAGGATGCCATGTGCGCTCTGCATGCGGGAGCACGGGTGCGCGCGGCGTGCCGGACGCGGCGCGCGCGAAACACGAAGGATCTCGTCCGGGATCGGCGTGGGTGGCGGCGGCCCGCCGCCACTTCGACGGCGACGCGGAGGTCGAGCGGGGTAGTCGTATGATGCGGTGGTGGGCCGCGGACTCCGAACGCTCGTCCTGACACAGACCCTCGTGTGGGCCTCGTGCGGGGCGCCGCAGGAATCCCTCGGCGCCGAGGCCCCATTCGAGATCGACGACGTCGAGCAGTTCCTCGTCTCGGTGAACGCGTGCGAGCCGCCGGAGTGGTCGCCACTCGGTACGTCGCCGCGATTGACGACGGCGTTCGTCGCGGCCGCCATGTTCGACGACGCGTTCGTCATGGGTGTCCGCTACCTCGAGCAACCCATGGTGAGCGCGTGCCTGGCCGCGA
Source organism: Sandaracinaceae bacterium (assembly GCA_044220955.1). Taxonomy (GTDB): domain Bacteria; phylum Myxococcota_A; class Polyangia; order Polyangiales; family Sandaracinaceae; genus JBBSAT01. The sequence goes on along the minus strand of JBGAQA010000023.1, from coordinate 35,481 downwards.
CGCACGGAGACTGCGACGCAGTGATGGCGTGTCTCGGCTTCGGGTCGGCGACGTCCTTTCCTGGGCAAGGATGCGGATACGCGGGGTCGTGCGCTGGGAGCGTCGCGCAGGTGTCTTGCGCGGATCCGTTCTTCGATGCCGCGAGCGGCACGACCTTCAGCGCTCGCTACACGGAGTCCTGCTCGACCGCGGGCAACACGTGCGACCCGCGTGCTGGTGAGTGTCGACGTCCGTGTGCCGCTGGTTCGTGGGTGTGCAGCGCCGATGGATCGGTCGCGGAGTGTCCGGAGACGTCGACGTCGGTGACATGCCCGGCGGGAACCACGTGCGTTGCGGGGGAGGGAAGCTGCGCTCCGACGGCTTCGCGGAGCTGCACACGCAGCGTCTGCGACGGTGACGTCGCATGGGACTGTGTCGGTGGCGAGCTCACTCGCCGGTTCGCGTGCTCGAGCGCAGGTATGCGCTGTGACGACCCCAGCGGGCACTGTGTCGCAGCGTCGTCCGAGTGTGTGCCGGACGAGTCGAGGTGTGATGGTGACGTCCTGACCTACTGCGGCCCCGGAGGCACCGTTCGCCGATACGACTGCGTCGCGCACGGCTGGGCGTCATGCACGGGGACCTTCTGCGTCGCGGCACGTCCGTGGCTCGTGCCCCCGTAGCAATCGGGCAGTGCCTGCTACTCCTCGTCGGTGCGGAGCTTCGCGAGCACGCTCAGGTCCTCGAGCGTCGTGGTGTCGCCCGTCACGCCCTTGCCGGCCGCGACGTCCTTGAGGAGCCGCCGCATGATCTTGCCGCTGCGCGTCTTGGGCAGCGTGTCCGTGAAGCGGATGTCGTCGGGGCGCGCGAACTTGCCGATCTCCTGCGCGACGTGGTCGAGCAGCGCCGCGCGCAATTCCTTGCTCGGGTGCTCGCCGCTCTTCACCGTCACGAACGCGACCAGCGCCTGGCCCTTCATGTCGTCGGGGCGGCCCACGACCGCGGCCTCCGCGACGCTGCGGTGCGCGACGAGCGCGCTCTCGATCTCCGCCGTGCCGAGCCGGTGGCCCGCGACGTTCACGACGTCGTCGACGCGGCCCATCACCCAGAAGAAGCCGTCGTCGTCCTTCCGCGCGCCGTCGCCCGTGAAGTAGACGGGGCAGTCGCTGCCGCCCTCGATCTCCATCTTGATGCTCGGGAAGCGCGTGAAGTACGTCTCGCGGAAGCGGTCGTCGTCGCCGTAGACCGTCCGCATCATGCTCGGCCAGGGGCGCGTGATCACCAGCAGCCCACCCTCGTTCGCCTTCGCCTCCGTGCCGTCCTCGCGCAGCACCTTCGGCGCCACGCCGAAGAAGGGGACGGTGCACGAGCCGGGCTTGGTCGCGACCGCGCCGGGGATGGGCGTCATCATCATCCCGCCCGTCTCGGTCTGCCACCACGTGTCCACGATGGGGCAGCGCTCCGCGCCGATCTTCTGGCGGTACCACATCCACGCCTCGGGGTTGATCGGCTCGCCGACCGTCCCGAGCAGGCGCAAGGACGAGAGGTCGTGCGCCTCGGGGTACTTGTCGCCCCACTTCACGAACGCGCGGATCGCCGTCGGCGCCGTGTAGAGGATCGTCACGCCGTGCCGCTCGATGATCGACCAGAAGCGGCCCGGGTCGGGCTGGTTCGGCGCGCCCTCGTACATCAAGCACGTGCCGCCGTTCGCGAGCGGGCCGTACACGATGTAGCTGTGCCCCGTGACCCAGCCGACGTCGGCCGTGCACCAGTACACGTCCGAGTCCTTGAGGTCGAAGACGTACTTGGTGGTCGCGTACGTGCCGACCATGTAGCCGCCCGTCGTGTGCAGCACGCCCTTGGGCTTGCCGGTCGTGCCCGAGGTGTAGAGGATGAAGAGCGGCGCCTCGGCGGGCAGCTCCTCGGCCGGACAGTGCGCGGAGGCCTCGTCCATGCTCGCGACCCAGTCGTGGTCGCGCCCGACGGTCATCGTGATCTCGCTGTGGGTGCGCCGGAGCACGACGGTGTGCTTCACGCAGGGCGTCTCCGTGAGCGCCTTGTCCACGTTCGCCTTGAGCGGCACTACGCTGCCGCGGCGCCACGCGCCGTCCTGCGTGACGATCACCTTGGCCTGCGCGTCGTTCACGCGGTCGCGCACGGCCTCGGCCGCGAACCCGCCGAAGATCACCGTGTGCACCGCGCCGATGCGCGCGCTCGCCAGCATCGCGATGGCGGCCTCGGGGACCATGCCCATGTAGATCGCGACGCGGTCGCCCTTCTCCACGCCGAGCTTCTTGAGCACGTTGGCGAAGCGGCAGACCTCGCGGTGCAGCTGCGCGTACGTGTACACGCGCTGGTCCCCCGGCTCGCCCTCGAAGATCAGCGCGGCCTTGTTCTTCCGCGCGCCCATCACGTGGCGGTCGAGGCAGTTGAACGCGAGGTTCGTCGTGCCGTCGGCGAACCACTTCGCGTGCGGCGCGCTCGAGTAGTCGAGGCCCTGCTTCGGCTTCTGGAACCAGTGCAGCTCCTCGGCGAGCTCGAGCCAGAAGGCGTCGGGATCGGAGAGGCTGCGCGCGTACATCGCGTCGTACTCGCTGCGCGACTTGACGAGGGCCTGGGCGGCGAACGCGGGCTGCGGCTCGAAGAGGCGCGACTCGCGCGAGACGCTCGTGATGTGGGTCATGGAAACGCGGTCCTCCGGGGCGAGACGACGGAGCGCAGGATGGCACTGCGCCGGGCGCGACGGAAGACGGTCAGCGTGTCCGCTTGTCGCCCGCGTCCCCTCGCGCGTGGCGGTACTCGGTGGGGCTCGATCCCGTGGCTGCGCGGAACATCGCGACGAACGACGAGGGGGAGCGCAGGCCGACCGAGCGCGCGACGGACTCGACCTTCAGCTCGGTCCGCTCGAGGAGCTCGCGGGCATGCTCGATCCGAACGCTCGCTGCCTCGGCGCGGAAGCTCGTGCCGGCGCGCGCGAGCGCACGCTGCACCGAGCGAGCGGAGCGGCCGAGTCGCCTCGCGACGTCGCGAAGGGTGAGCTCCTCGTCGAGCGCCTCGCGCACCACGCTGCGGACGCGAACGACCTCGTCGCTCTCTCTCGCAGCGCGGACGATTCCGTCGAGCTCGGCCTCGAGGGCGGGTCCGCTCTCGCCGAAGGCCCAGGCGAAGGCCTCGTCGCTACGAGAGAACACGCGCCAGCGGAACGAAGGCGCGAGCAGCGGATAGAACCCGGCCACCATCGCCCCGACGAACCCACCCGGCCTGACGATGGCCTGTCGCCGGATGCGCGACGCGAGCGGGCGCAGGCGCCGGCGCATGTCCGCCTCGACGATCGCGAACGCCCGAGCCTCCACGTGCACGACGCGGCTCATGTCGACGACCGCGCAGTAGGGGGCCTCGAGCCGTGCCTCGTAGTCCCACGCGGCCGTGATCGAGGCAGCGTCCGCGGTCTCGCAGTCTCCCCACACGGTGGTGCCGGCCTGCCTCGGGCCGGCGGACCACAAGACGTGACGGCGGCCCACGAGCGCGCGCCCCTGCGGCTCGAGGACGAACGAGCGACGGTCGCCCGTGATGTCCATGACGGCAACGTGCCTGCCCCGCCGGGAATTGTCACCCGTGGTGTGCACGGCTCGCTGGCGCGAGGGAAGAAGCGCTTGGCGCGTGCGCGACGTCGGCTTGGTGCGACCCTGCGCGCATGCACCGCAAATTCCGCAGCTTCGCCCTCGCCTCCGCCCTCGCCCTCGGCTGCGCGTCCAGCCCGGCCGCGCCCGACACGGGCTCCGGAGCGATGGACGTGGGAACGATCGACACGGGAGCGATCGACGCATCGACCGGGCGGGACGCGGGCGGCGACGCCGGCGCGACGCTGCCGGACACGGGGTGCCCCCTGGGCGAGGTGGACTGCGGCAGCGGCTGCGTCTCGGTGCAGGGCGACGACGCGAATTGTGGCGCGTGCGGCATGGCGTGCGCGACCGACGAGACGTGCATGTTCGGCGTCTGCCAGCCGACGACGTGTCCCGGGGGCACGACGCGCTGCACCGGTGACTGCGCCGACACGACGGTGGACGAGCTGCACTGCGGCACGTGCGATCACGCGTGCGGGGCCGGTGAGATCTGCGAGGCGGGCACGTGCGTGCTCCGCTGCCGTGCGCCGCTCCGCGAGTGCGGGATGAACGGGCTCGCGGCATGCGTCGACACGCAGACCGACCCCCTGAACTGCGGCGCGTGCGGGATGGTGTGCCCTGCCGGTCAGAGCTGCTCGGGCGGGACCTGCGCGTGCCGCGGGCGCGTGACCGACTGCGGTGGCACCTGCGTGGACACCTCGAGCGACCCGGAGAACTGCGGGGGCTGCGGCGTCGTGTGTGTGCGTGGCGCGTGCTCGGCGGGTGCCTGCACGTGCCGCGCGGGTGTCCCGCTCTGCGGGCACGCATGCGTGGACTTCATGACCGACAACGCGAACTGCGGGTCATGCGGACACGCGTGCGCGCGCGGCACCTCGTGCACGTCGGGGACCTGCGCAGCGAGCTCGTGCTCGGGAGGTGCCACGCTGTGCAGCGGCACGTGTGTCGACCTCCAGGGCAGCACGACGAATTGTGGGTCGTGTGGCCACGCATGCGCGCCCGGCGTGACGTGCATCACCGGCAGCTGCGGTCCGCCGAACGATCTGCGAGCGAACGCCATCCCCCTGACGCCCTCGACCACCGAGGTCACGGTCATGGGGACCACCGTCGGCGCGAGCTTCGACGGCCCGACCGTCCCCTGCGCCTGCTCGAGCGCGCGCAACGTCTGGTACAGCTTCGAGCTCGTGGCGCCGGGCGTCGTCTACCTCGACACGTTCAACTCGGGCGCGACCAACACGGAGATCCACATCACCTCGTCGACCGGGGTCGCACTACCTTTCGTTCCCTTCAGCGGCCCGTTCACCCCGGGCGCGTGCAACGACGACGCCCCCTGCGCCGCCTGGGGCGGGGCCTCACGGACCGCGGTGCACCTGCCGGCGGGCACGTACGACGTCGCGGTCGGCAGCTGTAACCCTGGCGCGTTCACGCTGCACCTGCAGTACCTCCCCGACACGACCGCGCAGATCCTCTACGCCAACACGAGCCCGATCGCGTCGGGCACCATCATGGAAGGGCGGCTGCCCGGGGGCAGCGCCAGCTCCGCCACGTGCGGTGGCGCGAGCTCGGGCGAGGCGGCCTACTGGCTGACCGCGTGCGGAGGCGAGAACGTCTACTTCAGCACCTGCCGGAGCGAGGGCGGCATGTGGGAGCGCAACGACGACCTCTTCGGGCCCTACCGCGACCCGAGCATGTACCTGCGCAGCGCGACGACGGGCATGGTGACCGAGTGCAACGACGACGCCCTCATCACGGGCTCCATGGACTGCCGCGGACAGACGCTCTACCTGCACCCGGTCCTCCTCCTGCCGGTGCCGGGGGTCGGCGGCGGGCAGCGCGGACCGCGCTTCCGTACGATCCTCTCTCGCGGTCTCCATGCCTTGATCGTCGACGAGAACGAGTCGTCGGGCGGGCTGGACTACCGCGTGATCGTCGGGGTGCTGCCCTGACGCGCCGGCCCTCGTGAGGCAGAAGAGGAAGGACTGAATCGAGCGCGCGGGACCTTGCGGGGCGCGAGGTTTCGCCGCAGGACCCACGCCTCGGACGAGGTCTCGCCATGCGCCTGCACTACCACCCGCTCTCGCCCTACTCGCGCAAGGTCGTCGTCGCGATCCGGCACCGGGGCGACGCGATCGAGCTCGCGCAGATCCAGCTCGGGGCCGGCGCGCTCAAGCGGCCCGAGTACCTCGCGATGTCCCCCTTCGGGAAGATGCCGGCGCTCGAGACGCCGGAGGGCCCGCTCTTCGAGTCGACCTCGATCGTGGAGCTGCTCGAGGAGCGCGGGCCGCGCAAGCTCCTGCCCGAGGCGAGCCAGCGCGTGGCCCGCCACTGGGACCGGATCGCGGACCACTACCTGCTGCCGCCCTACGCGACGCTCTTCTGGGAGGCGGGCACGCCCGGCGCCGACGCGGCGCGACAGACCGTGAAGACCGCGTACGACGTGCTCGGCGAGCGGCTCGCGCAGACGCCCTTCCTCGCCGGCGAGGCGTTCACGTTCGGCGACGTGGGCGCGGCGATCGCCGTCGACGGCCTCGCACACGAGGGCATCGCGGTGCCGGCCCGGCTCCGGCCCTGGCTGGAGCGCTGCTACGCGGTCGAGGCGATGCGCGCTTCGCGCGAGGCGGCCCTGCCCTTCATCGAGTCCACGCGCGCGATGCGCGCCGCCAAGCGATGACGCTCGCGGTCCCGGCCGGGACGCGTCCGCGGCGCGGACGCGCGGCGGTTCTGTCGGCCCGGCTTCGCGGGGCGCTCGCGCTCGCGCTCGCCGTCGCGGGCTGCGGCGGTGCGTCGCCGGCGCCGGCGGTGCGCGCCGTCGAGACCGAGCGCTACCACCGCATCCTGCTCGACGGCGTCGATCCCAGCGGCCTCGCCTGGGACGACGCGCGGCGGATGCTCTTCGTCGGCGATCACGACCGCCCGCGCGTGCTCGTCGTGTCGAACGGCGTCGTCCTGGGCGAGCGTCCGCTCGCGGGCGCCGGCCGCGCCGGCGGCGGGCTCGTCGCGCTCGGCGACGGCGTCATCGCGTCGGCGCGCTCCGGCACCGACGACGACGGGGGCGTGGTCCGCTTGCTCGCCGACGAGGCGGTCCGTCCCGTCCCCGGGCTCGATCCGGCGCGGCACCGGCACGGCATCGGGGCCTACGGCGACCTCTACGTCGCGTGGTTCACGGGCGGTGAGGACGCGTGGACCGGAGGCGTCGCGCGCGTCGATCTCGGCGGCGCGGGCGAGGTCGACGTGATGGTGGGCCTGGGCGAGGCCTTCGGGATCGCGATCCTCGACGACCTGCTCGTGGTGTCGGACCGGAGCCACGACTCGCTCGTCGGCTGCCACCTGCCCGTGTGCGGCGACCGCGCGCTGCTCGCCACGCTGCCGTCACCCGACCTGATGACGCCGGGCGAGGACGAGGTCTTCGTCAGCAGCGGCGACGGGAGCGTGTACGCGGTGACGAGCGCCGGGGCCTCACGGCTCGTCGCGCGCGAGCTCGGAGGCGAGCCGCGCGGGCTCGCGTGGGACGGGCAGGACCGCCAGCTCTTCGTCGCCGTGCACGATCCGGGCGCGCACCCGCGACACGCGATCGCCGTCGTGGACGTGCCGAGCACGCGCCCCGCGGCGCCCTGACCTCAGGGTGTCCCGGCGTCCGCGCCCCGCGGATGCGCCGCGATCGCGTCCGCCCGCAGCGCGTAGAGGTGCCCGTCGTCGCCGCCGATGAGCAGCGTCCCGTCCGGCGTGATCGCCGGGTCGCCGTCCACGTTGGCCTCGGTCTGGAACACCCAGCGCAGTCCACCGTCCGGGTCGACCGCGTACACGAAGTCGTCGTCGGCGCCGAAGTACACGTTGCCGTCGCGGTCCACGACCGGGCCCGAGCCGACCCCGGCGTCCGTCGCCTGCGAGGGCGCGGCCGAGAAGCTCCAGCGCTCCTCGCCCGTCGCACGATCGAGGGCGGCCACGCGCGCGTGGGGTCCGAAGATCGGCACGATGACGTCGCTGCGCCGGCCGAGCGCCATCGGCGCGCGCACGTAGCCTCCGACCTCCGCGCGCCACAGGACGTGGCCGTTCCGGTCGACGTGGTACACGCGCCGGTCGTCGCTCCCGAAGAAGATCGTCCCGTCGTCGGCGACGATCGCGGAGCTGTCGTTGTCGTCGGGCCGGTCCGAGCGGATCCGCCAGAGCAGGTGCCCGTCGGGCGCGAGCGCGTAGAACCAGTCGTCCTGCGCGCCGAAGTAGATCGTGCCGTCGTCGGCGACCGCGGGCGCGCTGAAGATCTTCACCCGAGCCCGGAACCGCCAGCGCGGGCTTCCGTCGGCGTCCACGGCCCAGAGCTCCTCGCCCGACCCGAAGTAGATCGTGCCGTCCGGCCCGAGCGTGATCCCGGTGTCCACGTCGAAGTCGGTGTGGATGTCCCAGAGCACCGCGCCCGTCGCGGCGTCGAGGCAGAAGAAGAAGTCGGCGTCCGAGCCGGCGAAGACGTGCCCGTGGTCGTCGAGCGCCGCCGACGCGTAGATGTCGCTCCCGAGGTCCCGGCGCCAGCGCACGCCGCCGGTGCGCGAGATCGAATAGAAGACGTGATCACGCGAGCCGACGTAGACGTTGCCCTCCCGGTCGACGGCCGGCTGGCTGACCACCGGACGCTCGGTGTCGAGCTGCCAGAACACGCCCGGGCGCGCGGGTCCCGCGTAGGGGCTCTGGCCGGTGTGGCGGCGGTCCCCGCGATAGGCGAACGGCGGCGCCTCGGGAATCGGCGCCTGCGTGGCGGTCGGCTCGAAGGCGGGCTCGGCGGGGTGCTCGGCCTCGACGTCGATGACCAGCGCGTCGTCCGTCGAGCGGGTCCGCCGCGGCCCGCGACCGGTCTGCTCGCGGAAGTAGAGAAACAGCATCGCCGCGATCGCGACGATCCACATTCCGGCGAACGCGAGGTGCTGCTTGCGCATGCGGCGAGGCCGAGGGGTGCCGCGAAAGCGCTCGCGGCGCAACGTGCCTGTTCACGGAGATCGGGCGGCGTTATCGTCTCATGCGGTCGCGGGCGAGCGATCACGACAGGACGGGCATGATCGTCATCGACGGAAGCACGGGGGAGGGCGGCGGACAGATCCTCCGGAGCGCGCTGGCGCTCTCGATCCTGACGCGCACGGCGTTCCGCATGGAGCGCATCCGCGCCGGGCGCGAGAAGCCCGGCCTGCTGCGGCAGCACCTGACGGCCGTACGCGCCGCGCAGGAGGTCTCGAGCGCCGACGTCACGGGCGCCGAGCTCGGCAGCCGAGAGCTGACGTTCAAGCCCCGCACCGTGCAGGGCAAGGAAGCGCGCTTCGACATCGGGTCGGCGGGCTCGACCACGCTCGTCCTGCAGGCGGTCCTGCCGGCGCTGATGCGCGCGACGACGCCGAGCACGCTGACGATCGAGGGCGGCACGCACAACCCGGCGGCGCCACCCTTCGACTTCCTGGCGCGCAGCTACCTCCCGCTGATCGCGCGCATGGGCGGCAAGGTCGAGCTCGCGATGGATCGCGTCGGGTTCTTCCCCGCGGGTGGCGGCGTCCTGCGCTGCCACGTCGAGCCCTCGCCGCTCGACGTGCTCGAGCTCGAGGATCGCGGACCGCTCGTCAGGCGCCGCGCGATCGCGATCGTGGCGGGCTTGCCGCCGGCGGTGGCCGAGCGCGAGCTACGCGTCGCGCGCGACCGCCTGGGCCTCGCGCGCGACGAGGTCGAGAAGCAGGAGGTCGCCGAGGATCGCGGGCCCGGCAACGTGTTCCTCGTCGTTCACGAGTTCCAGAACGTGACGATCGTGACGAGCGGCTTCGGCGAGCGCGGGGTCCGCGCCGAGGAAGTCGCCGAGCAGGCGATCGGGCCGGCGCTGCGCTTCCTCGAGACGAAGGCGGCCGTGTGCGAGCACCTCGCCGATCAGCTTCTGCTGCCGATGGCGATGGGCCGCGGCGGCATCCTCGCGACGACGGAGCCGAGCGCGCACCTCACGACGCAGATCGACACGCTCAAGCTCTTCCTCGGCGGCGAGGTCGAGGTCGACACGGCCGACGAGAAGACCTACACGATCACGATGCGCGGCGCCCTGGTCTGAAGACGCCGCGATGAGGAGCTCAGGAGCAAGGTCCGCTGAGGAATGCAGGAATGCAGGAACGCGCCCCTTCGTGCATTCCTGCGTTCCTTAGCGAAACCAGCGCGCGAGATGCGTGATCGAACGATCGCAGTCCTGGGTGTGGGTCAGCTCGGCTCCCTCCTCGCCGACCTACTCTCCGCCGCGGGCGCGACCGTCGTCCCGATCCGCCGCAGCGACCGCATCGACGCCTCCTCCCTTCCCGACCGCGTGATCGTCGCCGTGGGCGAGGACGACCTCGCTCCCGCGCTCTGCTCGCTTCCTGCTGCGTGGAAGGACCGCGTCGTCCTCGTGCAGAACGAGCTCGTCCCCGATCAGTGGCTCGCCCACGGGGTCGTGGATCCGACGGTGGCCATCGTGTGGTTCGAGAAGAAGCGCGATCGCGCCGCGCGCGTCGTGCTCCCGACGCCGGTCGCCGGGCCCTGGTCCGGCGAGCTCGCCGGGCTCCTGAGCGCCGCGGGGCTGCCCGCCACGGCGATCGACGGCGCGCTGCTGCGTCCTTCCTTGCTCGACAAGAACGTCTACATTCTCGTCTCGAACCTCGCCGGCCTCGTGGCGCCCGCGGGAACGACGACCGGCCAGCTCCTCGAGCTACCCCTGCTCGAGATGACCTCGCGTGTCTTCGCCGACGTGCTCCGCGTGGAGAGCGCGCGCCTCGGCCTGCCGCTCGACGAGGACACGGCGTCCGCCCAGATGATGCGTGCGTTCGCCGCCGACCCCGATCACGTCGCGGCCGGACGCAGCGCGCCCGCGCGCCTGCACCGCACGCTCGCCCGCGCCGAGCAGCTCGGGATCGAGGTGCCCGAGCTGGTCCGGATTCAGAAGCGCGCCATGTCGTAGGTCACGTCGTAGCCGCTCGTCGCGGCGGGCGGGTGCACGGGATCGACGTCGCAGGTGGTGAGGCCGCTCGCGTCCACGTGCGTCGTCACGTCCGCCACGCGCCACATGGCGCCGATGCCGCCGTATCCGCTCGTGCCCGCGAACGACGCGACGGTGTCCGGCGCCACGCCGTAGCTCGCGACGCGGCGGCCGCCGCAGTACACGTTCACCACGGGCCGCGCGATCGTGCCGGTGAAGTTCTGGACCATCACGCGGAAGCGGTCGCCCTCGTTCGGTGCGTCCACGTTGATGTTCTCCGGGACGCCCGTGCCCTCGGAGAGGTTGTTGTCGATGTCGAGGCGCGGGTTGGCGCAGTGCCCGATCAGCCGCCACTGCGCGCCCTGCGGCGAGCCGCTGCACGCGGCGATGGGGCTGTTCGCGTAGCCCCAGCTCGCGCGCGGGTAGGTGCCGCCGCTGCGGAGCGTGCCGCGGAGCGACGCCTCGCAGTCGTGCCAGCCGCAGCTCTCGGTCGTCGGGCCGAACGCGTCGACCCCGTCGACGTACCAGTTGCCCGAGTAGCCGGGCCGCGAGAGGAAGAGATCGAGGTCCTGGGTCTCGCTCTCCGGGTAGCACATCTCGATGCGTAGCCCGGGCCCGGCCACGTGGATGATCCACGTGCACACGAAGTGCGAGCCGTCCGGGAGCGTCGCGTCCATCGTGACGGTGTAGTCGCCGCTCAAGGTCGGGTGGAACGTCGCGGTCTCCATCCGCGGCGTCGTGAGCGTGTAGCTCGGGTGCGGCAGGATCGTGTCGCAGGGGCCGCCCACGATCGTCCACTGCCAGGCCGTCGCCGTCCCGTCGAAGAACTGCGAGCCGTGCAGCGGGTACGCGACGAAGGGCTGTCCCTCGGGGACGCGCGGGTCGGTCGGGCCGGGGCACATCCCGCTGGGGATGCAGCCGGCGATCTCGTCCGTGCAGCCGTTGCAGTCGTTGTCGAGGCCGTCGCACGCCTCGGGCGTGGGCGCGATGCCGCCCGTGCAGGCGCCCCAGACGCCGAGCTCGCCGCCCATGCACTGCTGCATTCCATCGGCGCAGGCGCCGATCGCGCGACGGCCCGGCGGGCCGCGGAAGCAGGGCTGCACGTCCCCCGAGGTGCACGAGCAGCCCTCGTCGACGGCGCCGTCGCAGTCGTCGTCGAGCTGGTTGCACAGGCCGTGCGCGCCCTCGGCGACGGCCACCAGGCAGCCCGTCGGTACCATCGCGGAGGCGGGGCAGATGTCGGTGAGGATCCCGCCCTCGCCCGCGTCGAAGTCGTAGATGCTCCCGTCGGCGAGCGGCGGCGGACCGCCGTCGGTGCCGGGCGGGACGCCCGTGTCGTCGCCCCCGCTCGGATCGACCCAAGCGTCGAGAGTCGAAACGAACGCGTCTTCCTGGATCGCGCCCGTGTCGCGGACGGGGACGCCGCGTGGACCGGACGAGCAGGAGCAGCCGGCGTCGAGGCTCGACAGGACCGCGATCGCGAGAGGAACGGCCCACGCGCGCATGACGCCTCCGTCGCCACGGCCGGGGTACGGAGGCCGCGCGACGGGCGACGTTAACACACTGCTCCGGCTCAGAACGGGTTGTCGGGCGGCGCCTCGGAGGCCGGCGGCGGCGCGGTGTGGTGCTCCTCGGCGGTCGTCGTCGGCGGCGGCGCGCTGTGGTGCTCCTCGGCGGTCGTCGTCGGCGGCGGCGCGCTGTGGTGCTCCTCGGCGGTCGTCTCGGGCGGCGGCGTCGTCTCGGTGGTCGTGGGCGGCGGGCGCGTCGCCGTCGTGGTCGGCGGCGGACGTCGCACGCCCGTGGTCGGCGGCGGGGCGGCCGGGCGCGGCGCGAGGGTGATCGCGAGATCGGCGCTCATCGCGTCGTCGCCCTGCGTGAAGGCCGACACCTCGAGGCGCTGCGTTCCATCGAGGTAGCCCGCGAGCGTCGCGGTCGCGGTCAGCGGGGCGGTCGGACGCGGGATCGTCGCGTCGCCCGGCGAGGTCACGGTGCGACCGCCGATGCGGACGCGCGCTCCGGGCGGCGTCGTCGTGACGTGCACCACGTAGGGTAGCGCGGTGAGCGCCATGCGGACCGGGCGGGCGCCGTCGGCCGAGTGCACGGTCTGCGTCGCGGTCCGGTAGCCAGCCAGGCGCGCCTCGACCGTGTGATCGCCCTCGGCGAGCGTGAGCGTCTGCGGCGCGGCGCCGCGCTCCTCACCGTCCACGACGATCGTGGCCGCGGCGGGCGTCGTGTCGACGCGGATGTCGTGGGTGACCGCGGGCGGCGGCGGCTCCACGGTGCTGGTGGGCGGCTCGGTGCCGTCGTCGACCGCGACCGTTCCGTCGTCGACCGCGACCGTTCCGTCGTCGACCACGTCGACCGTTCCATCATCGACGACGTCGGCGACCGTGTCGGTCGTCGGCGGCGGCGGCGGTGGCGGCGGCTCGGCGGCCGTGGACGGTGGCGGCGGCGGCAGCTGGCTGTCGTCGGTCGCCTCGCCACCGCGCCCGAACATGTACCAGGCGCCGAGCGCGGCGACGACGAGCACCCCGGCGAAGATCGGCATCATGTTGGAGCCGGTCTCCGGGGCCGGCGGCGGCGCGACGGCGACGGCGGCCTTCGGCTCCGCCTTCTTCGCGGCCGCAGCGGGCGCGGCGGCCTTCTTGTCGTCCTTGGCCGGCGGGCGATCGCTCGTCTTCTTCTTCGCGGCTCCCTCGGAGGCCGGCGCTGCGGCGGCGGCCGCCTTCTCCTTGTCCTTCTTCTCCTGCTCCTTTTTCCGTTCGGCTTCCTTCTCCGCTTCCTTCGCGGCGGCGGCCGCCTTCTCCTCGGCCTCGGCCTTCTCGCGCTCCTGGCGCTCCTTCTCGGCCCGCGCCTTCTTGTCCTCTTCCTCGCGGACCTTCCTGGCCTGCTCCTCGCGCTCGCGCTCGATCTCCTCGGATCGCGCGCGGGCCTCCTCGGCCTTCTTGTCGGCCTCGCCGGTCGTCGCCTCGTCGACGCCTGCCGAGCTGAGCGCCGAGGCGAGGAACTCGCTGGCATGGCGCACCTGGGTGCGGTCCTCCGGCTTCGGCAGCTCGTTCTGCGGCGTGGTCGACGGGAAGAACTGCATCGTCGCCTTGGCCGAGCGCACCGGGCGCTTGCCCTCGGACGAGCTGGTCGTGGAGGGCGCTGCCGCAGGAGCGGCGGCGGGCTCCCCCTCGTCCTTGAGGGCGGCCCCGCCGCCGGCCTCGAACTGCCCGGGCGCCTCGCCGCGGCCCGCGACGATCTGGTCGACCAGGCCCTTCGAGTCGCCGTCCATCTTGATGAACTTGATGCCCATCCCGGCCGGGTCGTCGTCGCTCGAGCCCTCGAGCTCGCGCTTCCACACCACGCGTCCGACGCCCTGGATGAGCTTCGACTCGTCCTTCAGCTGGAACTCGAACTTGAGCAGCGTGCCGATGGGCATCGGCGGGCTGTTCTTGTTCGACTTGATGAAGATGCCGCCCTTGCTGATGTCCTTCGAGTACTGCTCGATGAACTCGTCGACGGTCGCGCTCTTGAAGCGGACCTTGAGAGAGATGGGGGCGCGCTTGTCTTTGCGCGTGTCGGTCATCGTCGCCTTGCCTTCGAAAGAGAGGGGTGCCCTCGGAAACGGGAAGCCCGCGCGCGCGAAACCCGCGTCGCGGAAGGGGAATGCTACTTCCGACGGAGCAGAGAAGTCCATCCTTTGACCGTCACGAGGGCCGGGCGGCCGCCCAGGTGCTCGAGCGTCGCTCCGAAGCGTGGGAGCAGGTCCGGGCGCACGTCGAGCAGCGGGGCGAGAGCGAACGCGCGCTCGCCGAGGTGGGGATGGGGCAGGGTGAGGCTCGCGCTCGAGACGCGGACGGGGTCGCGCGCACCTTCGCCCTGGTCGGCCCACAGCAGGTCGAGGTCGATCGTCCGGGCGCCCCAGCGCTCCGCGCGCAGCCGGCCGAGGTCTCGCTCGATCGCCAGGCAGCGGTCGAGCAGCGCCTCGGCGCCGAGGTCGGTCCGTACCAGGAGCGCGGCGTTCAGGTAGTGGGGCTGTGGCGGCCCGAGGGGCGCCGTCTCGTAGACCTCGGAGGCGTCGAGGAGCGCGACGCCGCGCGTCCCTTCCAGCGCGCGTCGCGCCGCGACGAGGAAGCCCTCGCGGTCTCCGAGGTTGCCGCCGAGCGCGATCACCACGTCCATCGCGCGCAGCATACGTCACCGCGACCGGGGGCCTGCGGTGCCGGAGTTCGCTATGGTCGGCCGAGCATGGTGTCCGATCCGCGCCGCGAGCCGAGCCCCGCCCCGTCGGGTCCGCCCGTCCTGCGCGTGGCGCAGCTCGTGTTCGCCGTGCGCGAGAGGCTGGAGGACGAGCTGCCGGACGTGTGGGTCGAGGGCGAGGTGATCGAGGCGCGCACCGCGTCGACCGGCTACCTCTATTTCACCCTCGTCGACGGTGGCCCCGACGAGGGGGCGCGCCGCGGACGCCCACCGCCCGCGCAGCTCAAGTGCGTGGTGTTCGCGACCGAGCGCGAGGGGCTCGCCACCGAGGTGGCCGCCGGTGCGCGCGTCCGGGTCCGCGGCAAGGTCAGCGTGTACGCGGCCCAGTCCAGCCTGCAGCTCCACGTCACGCACGCCGTCGCCGCCGGCGAGGGCGAGCGGGCAGCGCTGCGCGAGAAGCTCAAGGCGCGGCTGCGCAAGGAGGGGCTCTTCGACGTCGCACGGAAGCGGGAGCTCCCGCGTCTGCCTCGCGTCGTCGGGCTCGTGACGAGCAAGCACGGCGCCGCGTTCCACGACGTCGTCAGCGTCGCGCGCCCGCGCTTCCCCGTGCGGATCGTGTACGCGCACTGCAAGGTGCAGGGCCCGGACGCGCCGCGCTCGATCGTGAGCGGGCTCGAGGCGCTCGCGCGTGTGCCGGGGCTCGACGTGGTGATCGTCGCGCGCGGAGGCGGGGCGAGCGAGGATCTGTCGGCCTTCGACGACGAGCGCGTCGTGCGCGCGGTCGCCGCTTTCCCCGTGCCCGTCGTGAGCGGCGTCGGGCACGAGGTGGACGTGACGCTCGTGGACCTCGTGGCGGACGTGCGCGCTGCCACTCCGTCGAACGCCGCGGAGCGGGTCATCCCCGATCGACGCGCGCTGCGCGGCGATCTACGCCTTCTGCTCCGCCGCCTGCAGGCGCGCTTCGACTCGTACGTCCAGGGCCGGCGTCTGGCCCTCGAGCGCGTGAGCGCGCGCCTGGCCGGCCGCCGCGGCGCGCTCCGTGCGCGTCGCGATCAGCTTCGCGTCACCGAGCGCATCGTGGAGCGCGCGCAGAAGCGGCGCATCTCGTCGGCGCGGCGTGCGCTCTCGATGGTCGCCGAGCGTCTCGCGGCGTCCGATCCGCGTCGCGCGCTCTCTCGCGCCCGGGGCGAGCTGGGGCGGCTCTCGCCGCGCACGGCGACCGCGATGCGGGCCAGGATCGCGGACGCGCGCGCGGACCGCGCCCTCTCGGGCGAGCGCCTCGCGCGCGCCGTGCGGGCACGGATCGCCGGCCAGCGCCACGCGCTCGCGGTCCTGGCGGGCCGTCTCCATTCCCTCTCGCCGCTCGCGGTCCTCTCCCGCGGCTACGCGATCGCGCTCGACCCGTCGGGTCACGCCGTCACGCGCGCGAGCGATCTCTCGGTGGGCGACCGGATCGAGGTGCGCGTGGAGCACGGCACGATCGGCGCGCGCGTCGAGCACACGGGGTCCGAGTGAGGGCCGCGGCGCGCACCCGCCTCGCCGTGATCGGGCACCCCATCGCGCACTCGCTCTCGCCCGTGATGCACCGCGCGGCGCTCGACGCGCTCGGCCGTGCGGACGTGTCGTACGAGGCCCTCGACGTCGCGACCGAGGCGCTCGAGGAAACGCTCGGGCGCCTCGCCGACGAAGGCTTCGTGGGCCTCAACGTGACCTCGCCGCACAAGACGGCGGTGCTCGCGCACCTCGCCGGGGTCGAGCCGAGCGCGCGGCGGATCGGCGCGACCAACACGCTGCTCGCCACCGAGCGCGGCTGGATCGGCACCAACACCGACGCGACCGGCCTCGAGCGCGCGCTCGACGAGGCTCGGGTCCGCGTCCGAGGTGCGCGAGCGGTGGTGCTCGGCGCGGGCGGCGCGGCGCGGGCGGCGGTGATCGCGCTCTCGGAGTCGGCCGAGGTCGTCGTCGTCGCCCGGCGGCTCGACGCCGCGAAGCAGGTCGCGGCGCTGCACCCGCGCGGACGGGCCGAGACCTTCGGCCGCGACGCGGCTCTCGCGGGGGCCGAGGTTCTCGTGCAGGCGACGAGCGCGACGCTCGGTCCCGAGGCCGCCTCGTTCGCCGCCTCGCTCGCGCTCGGGCGCCTCGCGCCCGGCGCCGTCGTCGTCGACCTCGTGTACCGCCCCCGCGAGACGGCGCTCCTCGCTCGCGCGCGCGCGCTCGGGCTCGGCACCGTCGACGGCGTCGGCATGCTCGTGCACCAGGGCGCGGCCAGCCTCGAGCGCTGGATGGGGTGCTCGCCCCCGGTCGCGGCGATGCGGAGCGCCGTGCTCGCTGCGCTCGAGGGCTGACCGCCTCAGCCCTGGGTCGCGAGCTCCTTGAGCAGGTGCTGGGCGATCGCGTTCTGCGGGTCGAGCTTGCGCACGATCTCGAGCTCACGCCGCGCGTTCAGCCCCAGCTGGGCGGCGTGGAAGATGCGACCCAGCGCCAGGTGAGCCTGGGCATCCTCCGGCGCGAGCTCGACGGCCCGCTGCGCGAAGTTGCGCGCCTGTCGCAGGTCACCCTTGGCCTCCAGCAGCGTGACGGCGGCGCGCGTGAGCGCCTGCACGTCGTCGGGGCGCCCTTCGAGAACCTTCGCCCAGTTCGTCGCCGCGGTCGCCCACTTCTGGTGCTTCTCTTCGTAGTGCGCCTGCTGCTCGTACTGCCCCGCGAGCGAGACGGCGAGCTGCTTGGCGATGCGCGCGTGCGCGTCCGCGATCTCCTGCCGCTCGGGGGCCAGGGCCATCGCGAGCCGGAAGGCGCGAACGGCGCCGCTGAGATCGCCGGCGTTCTCCGCCGCCTGCGCCTCCGCGAGCAGACGCGTCACGCGGTCGACCCCGCCGGTGTGGGAGGCCGAGACCTTGAGCGAGCTCGTCAGGTCGCGGAGCACCTCCTTCTTCGTGCGCTCGGGCACGGGGGCGGACGGCTCCGGTGGAGGCTGCGACGGCGCGGCCGCGGAGCCGGGCGACGAGATGGAGGCGGAGACGGAGGCCCCGCTCCCCGAGCGCATCGCGCCGAGTCGCTTCTGCAGGAGCTCGCGGGCGACGCGCTTGCCCTCGTCGGTGGGCGTCGTGCGCGCCGGCATCTGCGGAGGTGGGGCGGGCGCCGGACCCTCGACCGGCGGCGGGGACGCGGCCTCGGGGGGCCCGCGCAGCGCCTCGGGCACCTCGTTCTCGCCCGAGAGAGCCTCCTCGGCGTCGCGGCTCGTCCCGATCGACTCGAGGTACGCGTCGTACTCCTCGCGCGACTTCTTCTTGCCGAGCACCTCGTAGGCCTCGGTCAGGCGCTTGAAGATGGCCTCCATCTTCTGGCGGTAGTTGCCCACGTTCTTCCGGAACGCGGTGTCCGGGTGGAAGACCTTGGAGAGCTCGAAGTACGCGCTGCGCACCTCGGGCTTGCCTGCCCGGTGCGAGATGCCGAGCATCTGGTAGTGGTCGAGCAGATCGATCGCCACGTAGAGGTCGTCGATGCGCTTGCGCCGCTCGGGCGCCAGCTCGATCCCATCGGAGGTCGCAGCCGGGGCAGCGGGCGTCGCATCGGCGACCGGAGACGGGGCCTTCGCGACGCTCGGGGCGGGTGGCGCGCTGGCCGGTGCGGGGCGGCGCTGGGCGTCGGTGTCTGCCGCGGGGGGGCTCGAGCGCACCTCCGACACCCTCGCAGGTGGCAGCTGACTCGGGCGCGGAGCGGTGGGCCGAGGCGGCGCCACGCTCTTGGCCGACGTCCGGGGCAGGTGCACGGTGCCGTCCGCCCACTCCACGGCGCCCAGCAGGATGAGCTTGTCGATGATGCGCGTGACCTCTGCGAGGTCGAGCGACGTCAGATCGGCGATGTCGACGAGGTTCGCGACCGCGTCGATGCGCGAGAGCACGAACCCCTCCACCGGCGCCAGGGGCAGTGCGTGCATCGCGATGCCGGCGACCACGCGTGGGATCTTGGGCTTGTGGGCTTCCAAGTGTCTTCGTCCCCGCCGACGTGGGAGAGAAACCTACCATGCGCCGGACCGGCGCCGGAACATTCGGGGCAATGCTAGGGTCTGCGCGCCATGGCGCGACACTTCCTGACGCTCCTCGACCTCTCCGCGGCCGAGCTCTCCTCGCTCATCGCGCGCGCGCGCGTCCTGAAGAAGGTGCGGGGTACGCCCGAGCACCCCAGGCCGCTCGCGGGCAAGAGCGTCGCGATCATCCTCGAGAAGTCCTCGACGCGGACGCGCGTGAGCTTCGAGGTCGGCGTGCACGAGCTCGGCGCGCTGCCCGTCACTCTGATCGCGCGCGACACACAGCTCGGGCGGGGTGAGCCCCTCGAGGACACCGCCCGGATGCTCAACGGCTACGTGCACGCGGCGGTCTACCGAACCTTCGGCCACGAGAGGGTGCAGGCGCTCGCGAACGCCGCGACGATCCCGATCATCAACGGCCTCTCGGACACGTACCACCCGTGCCAGCTGCTCGCGGACCTGCAGGCGATGGACGAGGCGTTCGGCTCGCTCGCCGGGCTGCGCGTGGCGTGGATCGGCGACGGCAACAACATGGCGCACTCGTGGATCAACGCGGCGGCGCGCACCGGGATCGAGGTCACGCTGGCCTGTCCGGCGGCGTATGCCCCCAGCACGAAGGTCGTGGAGCACGCGCGCAGCCTCGGGGCGAAGGTGACGGTCGTCACGAGCCCGGCCGCGGCGGCTCGGGGCGCGCACGTGGTCACGACCGACGTGTGGGCGTCCATGGGCCAGGAAGAAGAGGCCCGGGACCGTCAGCGCGCCTTCGAGGGCTTCATCGTCGACGACGCGCTCATGGCCAGCGCCGATCCGAAGGCGATCTTCCTGCACTGCTTGCCGGCGCACCGTGGAGAGGAGGTCTCGGCGAGCGTGATCGACGGCAAGCAGTCGCACGTGTGGAACGAGGCCGAGAACCGCCTGCACGCGCAGAAGGCGCTGCTCGAGCTCCTCGCCAGCTAGGGTCACTCCACACCCTCTCGCCAGCTAGGGCGCCAGCTAGGGTCACTCCACACCCTCTCAACCACGCGAATTCTTTCCGATCCGGCGGCTAGGTGCGCGTTTCGCGTTTTCGCCCTCGGAAATCGGGCCCGCGCACGAATCGCGCACCTACCGCCGGATCCTCGTGATCTCGGTGAGTTGCGACCCCGTGGAGTGACCCCGCTACTCGAGGTGGGCGCCGCTACTCGAGGTGGGCGGCGCCGGCCTCGTCGAGGTAGCGGTAGTACCAGCCGAGGACGCGCTCCACGTAGCGGCGCGTCTCGTCGTAGGGCGGCACGCCGCTGTAGCGGTCGACCGCGCCCTCGCCGGCGTTGTAGCCCGCGATCGTGAGGATGAGGTCGCCCTCGAAGTGGTTCGCGAGCACGCGGAGGTAGCGCGCGCCGCCGAGGATGTTCTGCCGCGGATCGAACGCGTCGAGCACGCCCATGCGCGCGGCCGTGTGGGGCATCAGCTGCGTGAGCCCCTGCGCCCCCGTCCGCGAGATCGCGCCCGGCTGATAGTCGCTCTCGACCCGGATGACCGCGCGGAGGAACGCCTCCGGCAGCCGATAGAGCGCGGCCGCCTCGCGGATGTGCGCGTCGTAGCGGTGGTAGCGATCCGTCGACGTGTCCCGCGTGCCGCGGTCGGCGCGCGGCGCGTCGCTGTCGTGAGCCGAGCGCGTCCGGATGGCGACACGCACGCCGCGACGGTGCTGCGGCGGGATGTTCGTGAAGTGCACGACACCCTCTTCGTCCGTATACGTGTAGATGTCGGCGTGCGCGTGCGGCAGCGCGAGGCCGAGCGCCAGCGCGATCACGAAGAGTGCTGCAGGAACGCGTCGCATCAGGCCCAGGCTCGAGGATACCGCCGCACACCCGCGGCGTCGAAGAACGGGCGGCCGCCCTCGGGCTATTCCCCTCAGAACCGCGCGCGCACCGCGAACCCCGGGATCAGCGCGATCCCCTGGCGCTCGAAGTCGCTCCCTGCGAGCTGACCGCGCCAGTACTCGTAGTCGGCGGCGAGCTCGATCAGCGCGTGGATGCGCGTGAGGCCGACGGCGAGCCCGACGACGAGCCCGCCGCGGAACGCGTTCGCCTCGCCCTCCGTCGCGGGCGCCGCGTCCGGGCGGACGGTCCCGGCCACGTGCTCGTACCCGAGGCGCAGGCCGCCCCACGCTTCGAAGACGCCGCCCATGTCGAGCGAGAGCACCAGCGGGACGAGCGCGCCGGCGCGGAAACCCTCGCCCCGCCCCTCCGGATCGTCACCGCGCTGCACGTAGCCGCCGTAGCCGCTGACGCCGCCGATCACGCGCACCACGGCGTTCACGCGGTGCGAGAGCCGCAGCTCGATGCGACCGGTCGTCCCCGCGACGAGCACGCCGAGGTCCGCGCGCCGGGAGAGGCCGAGCCGGAAGAACCCGGCGGGCGCGACGCCGCCTGGCGCGGTGAGCCCGAGCACGGCCTGATCGGCGGGCCGCGCGAGATCGCCGAGCGGCGCCCGCGCGCTCGCGCCCACGGCGACATCGCCGCGTCCTTCGGGCGTGGTGCGCGATCCGCTGAAGCTCGAGAGCGCGGGCGCGCAGCCCACGAGCGCGATCGTCAGCAGGAGCGCACGACCGCGCACCGGCTCACTTGCGGAAGCGCGACGGGTACTCGTTCTTCGACGCGCGCTCGGCGAGCGCTCCGTCTTCCGGGTGCAGCTTGAGCGCACGCTCGAGCAGCGCCGGCTCCTGCTCGGGTCGGTTCGGATCCGGCAGGCAGCACTCGACCGGGCACACGGCCTGACAGGCCTCGTGGTCGTAGAACCCGACGCACTCGGTGCACAGGTTCGGGTCGATGACGTAGATGTCGTCGCCCTCGCTGATCGCCTGGTTCGGACACTCCGGCTCGCACGCGCCGCAGTTGATGCAATCGCTCGTGATGTGGGTTGCCATGCCTTCGCTCTGGTGGGGCGCGCGAGTATGGGGCGTGCTCCGTCGAGCGTCAAAAGCGCTCGCTCACGCTTCGTCTCCCCCGCTCCCGGGCGAGCGGGCGCGGATCGTCACGTTGCATCGCTCACGCCCGGCTTCGTGTCGCGCGGCCGGGCTCGCGCGCGAGGCTCAGCGAGTGCGCCGGAGGACCGCGATGCGCGCGTCCTTCGACGCGGGGACGGCGGTCGCGCGCGGCGGGTTCAGCCAAGGCGCCTCGCCGAGGATCGGGTCACCCTCCTCGAGGCGCTGCCGGTCGCGCTCGCGATCTTCGGCGTAGGTGCGCGGGTCCGGGTAGAAGCCGAGCGCGATCTCGCCGCGCTTGCGCGCCCCGGCCATGACGTCGGCGAACGTCGCGTCGCCGTCGGCGACGTACTCGCGCCGGTGACGTAGCTCGAGCATCGTCGTGCCGGGCGTGAACAGCTCGCGGTACACGCGCCCGGTCTGCGGGTCGAGGAGCTCCTGCGCGAGCAGCATCGCGATGATGTCGCTCGACACGATGGAGTCGCCGGCGCGCGGCGCGACGTGGCTGGCCGAGCGCGGGTCGCGCACCTCGGTGACGATGCGGACGCGGTCGGGCGTCCCCACGCTGCGCAGCCCGTGGCGCATGCGCAGGAGCATCGCGAGCGCGGTCGCGTCGCCGTTGGCGTCGTCGTGGGTGGTCGGCTGTCCGAGGATGACCGCCGCGTCGGCGCCACAGATGGTCGGATGCCCCGTGTGCGCGAGCTCGGCGCCGGAACGCTCGTGCACCCTCCACTTCACGCGATGGAAGTCGCGCGTCAGGACGGGCTCGAGGTCCCGGGCCGCGGCGAGCGCGTCGCCCGGTACCAGGTGAACGGTCGACCCGGTCGGCAGGATCTCGGCCAGCTCGCGACAGAGGTGTGGCGTCGTCGCGGCCCACCCGACGACCGCCACGTTCTGCGGTGGGATGGGTGCGAGCGACTCGGGCGGGAGCGCCTGCGGCGAGGGCAGCGTGCCGCCGAGGCGTGGTGACTGCGCGCTGCTCGCCATGACCACGAGACGATCTCCGCCTTCGAGCGGACGGCGCCCGGGGTCCGGCGAGAGGTCGATGCACCCCCGCGCGTCGATCGCGCCGACGACGATACCCTCGCTCACGTGCGCGTGCGCGTAGTCGAACGAGCGCTTCGCCAGGGCCGCTCCGACGGGCTCGAGGTAGAGCTCGCAGCCGTCGAACGCGAGCAGGTGCCGCAGCACGGCGTAGATTCCGTCCTCGCGCGTGCTCTGCGCGAGGATCGCGGCGATCACCGCGTCGGCGGCCAGCACGTCCGCCGCGAGCGCGCCTGGTCCGGCCACGTCGGGCTCGGCGGCGAGACGCAAGAGATCGACGGCCTCTTCGTGCCGCGCGAGCACGAGCGCCTGACCGCGCCAGCTCGGGCCAACGGTCCGTCGGAGCGCGAGCAGCGCGCCGAGCGACCACTCGACCGAGCTCGCGTCGTCGAGCGCGGGCGAGGGGACGACGAGCGCCGCGCGAGCGCGCTCGGCCGCCACGCGCAAGAGGGAGTTCTCGGTCCGCGGATCGCCCGTCCTCACGACGATGCGCAGCCGCGTGCCGGGCACGCGGTGCGCCATGCGGAGCACCGCCTCGACTCGGTCCTTGTCGTCCGTCGTGAGCACGACGAGGGTGCAGCGCTGGCCGCTGCGCGCGAGCTCGCGCGCGACGAGCGGCACGGTCGGATCGAAGCCCAGCACCAGGAAGTGGCCGCGCTCGACGACGGGGTTGAGCCCCGAGCGCACGTCGCCGATGCGCTCGCCCATCTTGCTGGTGAGCGCTGCGGTCACGAGCGCGAGCAAGAGGATGCCGGTGACGGTCGTCGCCAGCGCGACGCCGCGACGGTAGGGGTCGTCGCCGGCCATCGTCCCGCCGTCGAGGAAGTGGGTGAGCGTCCACCAGAGCGCCGCGGCGTGGTCGGGGATCTGGGCGTCGCGCGGGTGGAGCGCGAGCTCGAGCGAGGCGAATCCGAAGATGATCGCGGCGCCGACGAGGGCGAGCAGGAGCAGCTGCGCCAGGGGCGGCAGTCCGAGCGTCTGGTCGAGGCGGTAGACGATCCAGGCGCGGGCGGCCCGGAAGGAGCGACCGATTCGCCGGGGGTTGGGCATCGCCGGGCGATTGTGCTCACGATCCGGCTTGTTCGGGCGAGCCCGAATTTGCGACGCTGCGCCCTGACGATGAAGCAGCGTACGTTCTATCCGGAGATCGAGCCCCACCGCACCGGCATGCTCGACGTGGGTGAGGGGCACCGCATCTACTGGGAGATGTCCGGGAACCCGAAGGGGAAGCCCGTGGTCTTCCTGCACGGCGGGCCCGGCGGCGGAACGGACCCCAAGCAGCGCCGTTTCTTCGATCCGACGCGCTACCTGATCGTGCTCTTCGACCAGCGCGGCTGCGGCAAGAGCACGCCGCATGCGTCGCTCGAGGCCAACACCACGTGGCACCTCGTGCGCGACATCGAGGCGCTTCGCGGCCAGCTCGGCATCGACAAGTGGCTCGTGTTCGGCGGCAGCTGGGGCTCGACGCTCGCGCTCGCGTACGCGCAGACGCACCCCGAGCGTGTCAGCGAGCTCGTGCTGCGCGGCATCTTCCTGCTGCGCCCGAGCGAGCTCTCGTGGTTCTACCAGTCGGGCACGAGCGAGCTCTTCCCCGACGCCTGGGACGACTACCTCGCGCCGATCCCCGAGGCCGAGCGTGGCGATCTGATCGCCGCCTACCACCGGCGGCTCACGCACGCGGACGGCGCCGTCCAGCAGCAGGCCGCGCGCGCGTGGAGCGTGTGGGAGGCGCGGACGAGCTTCCTCTTGCCGAAGCCGGAGCACGTGACGCGCGCTGCGGGGGACGCGTTCGCGCTCGCGTTCGCGCGCATCGAGTGCCACTACTTCGTGAACAAGGGCTTCCTGCGCACCGAGACGCAGCTGCTCGACGACGTCGACAAGATCCGACGGATCCCGACGGTGATCGTGCAAGGGCGCTACGACGTGGTGTGCCCGGCGACGAGCGCGTGGGAGCTCGCCCGCCGATTCCCGGAGGCGCAGCTACGCCTGGTGGAGGACGCGGGGCACTCGGCGTACGAGCCGGGCATCCTGCACGAGCTGGTGATGGCGACCGATCGCTTCGCGAGCTGAGGCACCGTCCCGAGGACCGGACCGCGCATCCGACCTCGGAGTCTGTTCCCAAGTCGATGAGGGCCTCGGGCTGTCGAGGCCGGCGCGCGCGACGAGCGGTGTGCTTCGCGAGGCGAGCGGTAGCGAGCCGAGTCGGTGAGGGGGTGAGGCGCATCCGGCTCTGCCGGTGCGTCGAGGGGGCGGCTCACGCCCGCTGAAGATCAGTCCGCGACGAGGACGTGCACGACCGCGGTCGCACAGGGCTTGTCGGGGTCGTCCTGATAGGCCTCGACGGCGACCACCGCGATGCGCCGTCCCTGCCGCACGATCCGCGCGCGGCAGTGCGTGTCCATCGCCCGGCCCGAGCGCAGGTAGTCGATCGTCAGCGTGATCGTCCGCGGCATCGTCTCGGTCGCCGGGTCGACCATCACGGCGAGGATCGCGGTGGACTCGAGCAGCGCCGCCAGCGTGCCGCCGTGCAGCGCCGGGATGGTCGCGTCGCCCACGAGGTGCTCGCCGAAGCGCATGGACGCGATCGGCGAGCCGTTCTCCCTGCGGACCTCGAGGCCGAGGAAGCGTGCGTACGGGATCACGTCGAGCAAGATGCGCGCATCGCCGCTCGCGCGGGCCCGCGCGAGCAAGGCGACGAGATCGAGGTCCGCGCCGCTCACGACTTCCTCGCGAAGGTCGCGGCGAGCGCGGCGACCGGATCGCTCGGGTCCACGGTGTACGCGGTGCCGCGCACGAAGCACACGTGACGCGTCGCCTTGTAGCAGCTGGCGTGGATGGTCACGTCCTGCCCGCGCTTGGCGGCCTTCATGTAGTCGATCCGCAGATCCAGCGTCGCGATGCTGCCCGGCCTGCCCAGCCTCGCCATCACCGCGAGGCCTCCTGCCGCGTCCATCGCGCTCGAGATCGCGCCGCCGTGGAGCGCTCCCGTCGTCGGGTTGCCGACGAGCTGCTCGGCCCACGGGAGCTTCACCCAGACGTCGGCCTTCCCCATCCGCACGACCTCGAGGCCGAGCGCCTTGTTGTGCGGGACGAAGTCGCGGATCATCGCGCTCATGCGCGCGAGCATCTCGGGCGTGTAGGCCTCCGGGTCGTCGTCGCTCACGGGACGGGCACTCCCATCGCGCGGAGCTGCGCCTCGGCCTTCTCCGCCCAGCCCTTGTTCGCGAGCGGGCTGGCGGGGCTCGGGTGCAAGATCGCCCCGATCTCGATCGCGCGCCCGGCGAGCGCTTCCCTCGCCCGCTGCTCGGCGAAGGCGCCCACGCCGACGACGCGCGCCGGCGCGAGCAGCTCCACCATCGCCCGGAGGGCGCGGTCGCACGCCGCGTAGAGCGCCTCGCGCTCGCCCGCGGGGAGCTTGTCGGGCGTCCGGTTCTTGCCGCTCGCCTCCATGAACACCAGCGGGCAGTAGTTGATCACGAAGAAGCGCGCGAAGAAACGCTCCGGTGTCGCGAAGCGCGCCCTGGCCCAGCCCCAGAAGCGCTGGCCGCTCACCTCGCTGCGCGCGCACGCGAAGCCCTCGATCGGCCGCCTGGGGTGCTCGCGTGCCGGGCGCTCGACCTTCGCTTCCACGCCCACGAAGTCGCGCGCGAGAGAGACCTCGCCGAAGGGGACGCCCGTCTGTGCCATACCGAACGGACCGGGGTTCATGCCGAGGAACACGACCTCCTTCGGCCCCGCGCCCCATCGCTCGAGGTAGCGCGCGTGAGGGCGCCGTGCGTAGTCGAGCGGATCGTAGACGTGCGTGACCGGCGGCGCGAACGAGAGCGCGTCGACGTCCTTGCGCAGGCGCTCGGTGACCGATGCCAGCGTCGCCATCAGCCGAGCAGGTCGACGTTCACGGCGGGCTTCGTCACCGTCGAGACGCCCGTGCGCTCGAGGTGCGCCAGGACACGCAGCACGCCGGCCTCGTCCCACGCGTCCCCGAGGATCTGCAGACCCATCGGCATCCCGCGCGCGTCGTTGCCGATCGGCGCCGTGCCGGCGGGCAGGCCGGTGAGGTTGCCGAGGAACGCGAAGCGGCATGCCGCGGCGAGCTCGGGCGTGTCCGCCATGCCGCCCAGCACGTCTGCGTCGCTCACGATCGGCGCGGTGCGCGCCGTGGTCGGCATCGCCAGCACGTCGACGTCCGCGAGCAGCGCCGCGACGTCCCGGCGCAGGCCCGCGCGCAGGCACTGGGCGTCGAGGTAGTCGTCCGGCTCGAAGGTGCTCATGATCCGGCAGAGCAGCTGCAGGTCGGTTCCGATCGAGCCGAAGTCGTGCCGGCGCTGGGGCAAGAGCGCCGCGTACGCCTCGAGCCCGATCGAGAGGTAGCCGATCGCGGACGCGTGCTTCGCGTGGCGCAGCGACACGGGGACGAGCGTCGCGCCCTCCTTCTCGAGCGCAGCGAGCGCCTCGCGGCACGCGCGCGCGATCTGCACCTCGGCGGCCGAGATCTCCTCCTCGAGCACGCCGATGCGCATCCCCTTCACGCCGCCGCCGAGCGAGGCCTCGAGCCATCCCCGCACGAACCCGGGGTTGCGGTGCGTGAGCTCGTCCTCGGCGTCCTCTCCGGCGACCGCCTCGAGGAAGATCGCGAGGTCGCGGACGCTCGCGCCGAGCGGCCCGAGGTGAGCCATCGTCCCGCCGAATCCGTCGCCGTGGCGCGACACGCGCCCGAACGTCGGCTTGATCCCGAAGATGCCCTGGAACGCGCTGGGGATGCGGATCGAGCCGCCGCCGTCGGACCCGAGCGCCACCGGCGCGAGGCCGACCGCCACCGCCACGGCCGAGCCGGTGCTGCTTCCGCCCGCTGCGTGGCGCGGGTTCTGCGCGTTGCGTGGCAGCGTCCGGCGCGCCGAGACGCCGAGCGGCGACATGCCGTACTCGGTCATGCACGTGGTGCCGAGGATGATCGCGCCGGCGTCGCGCAGGCGCCGCACGACGGTGGCGTCCTTCGCGTCGGTTCGCGCCGGAGCCGCGCACCCGAGCCGCGCGCCGTGGCCGTCGATGTCGACCTCCTCCTTCACGGGGACGAGGATCCCGTCGAGCGGTCCGAGAGGACGGCCCGCGCGCCAGCGGTCGCGGCTGGCGGCGGCGTCCGCCAGCGCGCGCTCGTCGTCGTAGTGCAGCATGGGGCCCATCGAGGGCTTCCGCCCGGCGAGGTTTCGCGCCAGACGGAGGGCGCGCTCGGTGAGCTCGACCGGATCGGCGGCGCCCTCGCGGTAGCGCGCGGCGATCTGCGCCGCGGTCGGCGTGAAGTCGCGTCGGGTCGCCGGCAGCGGAAGATCCTCGGGGCCCCGCGGATGCAGCCCCCGCGCCTGCCAGGGTCGGGCCGAGAGCGGCAGCACGCCGCGCGCGCTCTGCGGCAGCGCGAGCGCCTCGTCGACGCCGAGATCCTTGCGCATCAGTCCGCCGAGAACGCCGCGTACGCTCTCTCGCTCGGTCGCGTGGACGATGGCGCGCAGCACGGGGCCGCTCAGGCGGGGAGGCGGGGGCAACTTCATGGTGGCGGCGACGATCGATCGCAGAGGTGGGGGGCGTCAACAGCCAGAGTGGACGGAGCGCGCTGGTGGGGCTCGGTGCGCCCGTGCAGGCTCGCACATCGTGGCGGTCGTCGCGCTCGTGCTGCGCATGCTCCTGGACTTGCCGCAGCTCGCGATCATCCCGATGGCGCGATCGATCGTCGAGGTCGCGATGACGATCGCCGAGGTGTTTCGCTGACACCCTCCGCGGGGGAGCGCGATCACATCTCCCGGTGCTCTCCGACTCCCTCTTCCCGCCCGGCGGGTCCGGCGGGGAGAGGGCTGGGGTGAGGGGCTCTCGAGCGTCGCAGCCCCTCACACCGCCGTACGGAAAGAGACGAGCGCGCCGAGGATCGGCTAGGCTTTTCCGCCATGCGGCGCACCTCGCATCTCGCTCTCGTCTCCGTCCTCCTCCTCGCGCTGGGCTGCACGGACAACGGTGGCCCGGCGGGCGCCGATGCCGGCGCGAACGACGCGGCGATCATCCCGCTCGACGACACCGGCCCGCCGAGCGACGCGAACGTCGACGCATACCGATCGAGCACGTACGTGCCGCACGACGCGGGATGGGACGACGCGGGCACCGGCGCGGCCTTCACGGGCACGCCCGGGACGTGGACGGGCGTCGCGGTCGAGGGCGCGGTGTGCGGCAACGGCTCGCCGATGTTCGTCGCCGTCAACCTCTCGAGCACGTCGAGCGACGTCGTCGTCTACTTCCAGGGCGGCGGCGCGTGCTGGGACAGCGGCACCTGCTTCGCGCTCGGCACGGCGTCGCACACGAGCGACACGCTCACGGCGGCCGAGGTCGTGGCGGAGGCCAGCGGAGGCGGCGCGTCGTTCGTCTTCGACCGTGTCGCGAGCAATCCCTACCGCGACGCCAGCTACGTCTACATCCCGTACTGCACGGGCGACGCGCACGCGGGCAACAACGTCGCGCACTTCACCGGTGGCACCATGCACTTCGTGGGTGCACACAACTCGGAGCTGATCTTGCGGGGCGCCGCGGCGACGTGGTCCTCGACCACGCACGTTACGCTCGTCGGCGCCAGCGCGGGCGGCTACGGCGTGCTCGCGAACTGGTGGGTCGCGCAGGCGCTCTTCCCGAGCGCGCGCGTGGACGCGCTGAGCGACTGCGGCCTGCCGCTCGACGTCCCCGGCGCCCGCTGGCGCACGATGCAGACCGCGTGGGGCATCAACCTGCCCCCGGACTGCGCGGGCTGCGACTCGCTGGGCGACGCCATGCCCTACTACGCGACGACGATGACGCCGCCGCACCGCTTCGGGCTGCTCGCTTACCTCGACGACACCGTGATCCCGAGCTTCTACGCGGAGTCCGGCGCCCTGATTCACACGGACCTGGTCGAGCTGCGCACGACGACGATGGCGACGGCCAACCAGCGGACGTTCTACGTGAACGACATGGGTCACGTGCTCATCACCACGCCCGACATGCGCGCGGGGAGCGGCGGTCCGACGGTGCGCGAGTGGGTCACGCAGTTCGCCACCGACGATCCGGCGTGGACGGACGTCGGGCCCTGAGGTGAGCACCGCGACATGAGCGCGATCCCGCGACGAAAGATCCTCCTCGCGGGGCTCGGGCTCGGCGCGGTCGTGATCGTGGGCTGCGTCGCGCTCGCGCAGACGAGTGGCGCCCTCGTGAGCGCGAGCCAGCGGGCGAGCGGGCGCGCGAGCCAGAGCGAGGCCGAGAGCGCGGGCGAGAGCGAAAGCGAGAGCGCGGGCGAGGGCGAGAGCGAGGGCGAGAGCGAGGGCGAGAGCGAGGGCGAGAGCGAGGGCGAGAGCGAGAGCGAGAGCGAGAGCGAGTTTGCCCATCGGCCCCAGTTCGTCCTTGTCGGCTTCGACACCACGCCTCTTTCTCCGGCGCGCGGAACCGAGGAGATGCTCGCCAACGTCAACGCCGGCCGGGTGGCGGGCGAGCCGCAGCGCGCCTTCACCCTCTTCATCGGAACCGGCGGGATGACCTTCGATCCCGAGCGCCGCCGCCTCCCGCCCGAGGACGAGCCCTTCCGCGGCGTGCTCCCTCGCAACGCGTACGTCTTCCACTATGCTCGGACGCGCCATGACATCGACGTGACCGTCGAGAACATCCGTCGCCTCGCCGAGCGCGGCGTCGAGATCGGGGCGCACACGGTCCGACACCTGCACGGGCGCGACTTCACGCGCGAGCGCTGGGACTTCGAGCTCGAGGATCACGCGCGGATCCTCGGCGTGCTCGGGCTCGCGGCCCCGACGGGCTTCCGCGCGCCCTTCCTCGAGACGAGCGACGCGCTCTACGACTCGCTCGCGGCGCACGGCTACACGTACGACTGCTCGGCCACGCAGAACGCCCGCCGCTGGCCCACGCGGCACGGTGAGCATGGGGTGTGGGTCTTCGGCGTCCCCACGGTGCACATCCCCGGGCGCGAGGGACCGGTGCTGCTCTACGACCTCAACCTCGACGCGCGCCTGCGCGCGGCGGCGCTCGCAGCCGGCGTGCACGGCGAGCAGCCGGTCCAGGCGTGGATGGACGAGACGTTCGAGCGCGTCGTCACCGCCGAGCTGATGAGCCGCTACCGCGGCTCACGCGCGCCCTTCCTCGTGAGCGGTCATGGTGGCTTCCAGCGCCCGATCGCGCGCTTCATGCGCCACGTCTGCGGCCTGCCCGAGGTCCGCTGCACCACGTTCCGCGAGGCGACCGCGTACATGGACGCCCACCCCGAGCTCGCCGGCGCCGACTGATCGCGGTCACGCCGCGGCGGCCTCGACCGAACGAGGAGCCGAAGGGTGCGCGTGAGCCCCCGGCGAGGGCAGCGGCGTGTCGTCCGCGCTCCGCAGAGGTCGCCCCTCGATGAAGAGCAGCGCGAGCGCCGCCGTCTCCATGTACCCGTGGAAGAGCACCATGCGCAGGTAGCCCAGCCGAGCCGCGAAGAGGTCGATGGTCGCCCAGACCGCGACCCCGAGCGCGACCGCGAAGATCACCAGTGCGACCGGCAGGCCCACGTCCTGGCGCAGCGCCGTCAACGTCGAGGCCCAGGTGCGCGGCGTCTCGCGCGGGCGATCCTCCTCGGGCAAGAGGCGCAGCCACACCGCGTAGTGGACGCTCTGCGCGAACGCGAAGAGCAGCACGAGGCGGGAGGCGAACGGCGTCGGGACCTCTGGCGCGTAGAGCGCCAGGTTCCACTCGATGCCGGTTCGCCCGACGACGGGCGCGAACCCGGAGAGCGCCGCGACGATCGGGTCGAGGCCCCCCAGCAGCACGAACGCGGCCGCGAGCGCGAAGAGGCCGATGGGCACGAAGTGCAGCTTGCTCGCGCGCCGCGGGCGCCACGCCCAGAGGAAGATCACCGCGGCGAAGTTGTGCAGGTGCGCGAAGATCAGCGCGGTGAGGCGCGCGTCGAGGAAGGCGGCGCCCATCCACGCCGCGCCGAGCAGGAGCGCCAGCAGACGACGTCCATGGCGTCTGCCGCGTGCCGCAACGATCGCCAGCAAGGTCACCCCGATGCCCCAGCGCGCGTCGTACGTGTACGCGTGCGCCGCGTAGAGCCCGAGCGCCGGCACCACGAGCCAAGCGCGGCGGTGCAGCTTCGGCCGGAACACGAGGTAGCGCAGGTCGCTCCCGACGTGCGGGACGCCGAGCACGAGGGGCCCGATGGCGAGGAGATAGAGAGGCACGCTCGCCGTGAGCCCGAGCGCGACCAGGAGCGACGTCGCCCCGAACACCGCCACACGCAGCTCGCGCGATCGCACCAGCGGCTTGGCGAGCGGACCGAGCGCCCGGAGCCAGTAGAGCCGCGCGCGGTCGAGCCCCCGGACGGGGAGCGCGAGGGCGGTCTGGGCGAGCGAGGTCATCGGGGCGCCATCGTAATACGACCGAGAGGCGCCGGATCTTGGTCCCGCGCGAAATGCCCAGGGAATCCGGCGCGTATGCTGTGGAGATGGCACCCGAGACGCGGCAGCGGCTCTTTCGCGGCGGGCTCGCGCTGGGCATGCTCGTGGCGGGTCACTTCGTGCTCGCGTCGGTGCTGCACCTCTTTCTCTTCCACCCGCGGCGTGACGAGGCGTCGGAGGTCGCGCGCGTGGCCGAGCGCGTGCGCTACGTGGCCGACGACGGTGTGCGGCTCGCCGCGTGGTTCGTCCCCGCTCGTGGCGCGCGTCGCCGCACGCTCGTGTTCTTCCACGGCAACGCCGAGACCGCGTCCGATGCATGGTCGTGGGCCGACGTGCTCGCCGACCGTGGCACGGACGTGTTGCTGGCCGAGTACCGCGGCTACGGGGAGAGCGAGGGCACGCCGAGCGCGCGGGGCATCGAGCGCGACGCCGAGGCGGCGGTCCGTTTTCTCCTCGACGAGCGGAGCGTCGCGCCCAATTCGCTCGTCGTGCAGGGACACTCGCTCGGCGGCGCCGCGGCGATCGCCGCCCTCGCCGGACCGGCGTCGGGCGCGGCCGGCGCCGTCATCGAGTCCACGTTCACCTCGCTTCACGACATGGCCCGCGTGATCGTCGGCCTGCCGCTGACGCGCCTCGTGCCGGATGCCTACGCGCTCGACAGCGCGGCGCGCGCGCCCTCGATCCGCGTTCCGATCCTCCACGTGCACGGCGACCGCGACGAGGTGATCCCCTTCGAGCTCGGCCAGCGGCTCGGCGCCCTCTTCCCGACCGAGCGCTTCCTGCGAGTCGAGGGCGGCACGCACAACCTCGGCGATCCGAGCGTCACGCGCGAGATCCTGGCGTTCGTCGAGCGCGTGGCGCCCTGACCGAGAGCTCCCGCGCCGCGCGCGCCGTCGTGTCGACGATCGACGTCTTCACTCCGCCGGCGGGATGTCGAAGGGCACGCGATCGCCCGTGAGCGCCTGGCGCGCGGCGCGCGTCGCTTCCCACGCCGCGTTCTCCAGGCCGATCCGGAGCTGCTCGCCGAGCGCGGCGCGTGCGTCCTCGACGCTCGCGTACGCCGAGACCGAGTCGTCGCTCTGCGCCTCGATCCGGGCGCCGCAAACGACACGCACCGCCGAGCGGTCCACCAGCAGGAGCGTGGCTTCGAAGCGGCCGGGGACGAAACGGTCGGGCGCCCCGTGCTCGCCCTCGACGATCTCCGGATCCGTCCACGTCGCGCGCGTGCGAACCCAGAGCAGCGGTCGCTCGGGATGCAGCCCGCCGGCGATCGCGCCGATGCGCGCGCCGTCGGTCTCGACGCCGTCGAGCACCGCGATCACGTGGCGCAGGCCGTCCTGGGTCGCGCGAGCTCGGACCGGCGGCTCGGCCGGCGGCCCGCCGAACGCCGTCTGGATCACGGCGAGGTCTTGCTCCTCGATCAGGGGCGCCGCCTCCGGCGAGGGCACGTCCGCGCAGCTCGTCGGCGCATCGCGTCCCGCGGCGACGACCGGCACCAGCGCACCCAGCGTCCGCGCGTACGCGTCGATCCTCTCGCGCCCGGCGCTCCCCTCCGTCGCCGCCAATGCGGCGGCGGCCCGCGCGGCACGCGCCTGCACCTCGGTGCGCGCCTCGTCCCGCGTGTACTGCCCCCGCAGCGCCGGCGGGGCCTCGAGCCATCCGCCGTCGTCGGACGAGGGCTCGGCGCTGAAGAACGCGTGTACCTCTCGCACCACGTCGGGGCCGGGCGGCGCCGGCGGGCACGGAGGCGTCAGCGCGGCATCGAACGAAGCGGCCCAGCCCTCGCTCTCACGGAACGCGTCGGGCGCGAAGGTCTGCACGGCCGAGCACACCACCCGGCCGCTGGTCGCCCCGGCCTCCTCGGGCCGCTCGCGGATCTCGACCGTCGCGGTCCCGGCCACCACGGTCGGCGCGTACGCCGCATCGAGGAGCTGGAAGGTGAGCTGCACGCGTGTGCCGTCGGACGCCACGCCCGCTCCGCTCACGGCCATCGACTGCACCGGCGTGCTCGGGGGCCCGGCGCCACCACACGCGAGGAGCAGGCACGCGAGGGTGATCGTTTTCGAGGACATGCGCGGGAGGATGGCACGGCGCGCGCCACGAGCGATCAGGCCGCAGCGCTCCCGCTCACCGTGTCGAGCTCCGCCGCGCCGAGCAGCCAGCGTCCTGCGGCGAGTAGCCAGAGCGCCGAGACGATGTCGCATGCCAAGAGGCCGCTGGCGCCGATCGCCTCCGGATAGGCCGCCGCCACGTCGGCGACGGCGACGAAGAGCGCGCTCCATGCGACGAGCCGAGCGTCCGTCCGCCTCCAGGCTCCCAGCCCGACCGCGAGCGTCGCGACGACCTCCACGAGCCGGATGGCGTGCCATGCGCCGAAGTCGAGCGCGACGACGAGCTCGGCCACGTCGGCGGCCCGCAGCGCGATGCCGAGGACCGGGAACACGAGGCGTCCCTCCACGACGACGGCCATCGCGAGCAGCACGATCGTCACCGTCCACGCGCTGGCGCCGACCACGGCGTGAACGGGGTGCGTACGGGCGACGCGCACCGTGAGCGCGACGAGGGCGGGGACGAGGAACATCATCGCGAAGAACGTGACCTCGACCGCCCAGCGCAGCGTCGTCAGGTGTGCGCCCAGCCACGCGAGGATCGCCGTCCCTTCGCTCGGCGGAAGGCCTGCGTCCCACGCGAGCAGGCCGCGTACCGCGAACGCCGCCGCGGCGAGCCACGCGCATGCGCCTCCGAGCCGTCCCAGCCGCTGGTCGAGCGTGACCGCCACGATCGGCAGCTACGCGCGGCGACGCGCGTGTCCACCTGCCTCGGATCCGGGTCGCCCCACCGAGCGCGCCGGCGCGCTCACGACGTCGGCAAGACGATGGTGCAGCAGATCGCGTCGCGCTGCAGCGTGGAGCAGAGGATCGGTCGCGATGCGCTTCGCTGCGCGGGGGTGCAGGCGCAGTGCGTGCACGCGACAGAGTCGGGGACGGCCGCGCATCCGGCGCCGAGGAGCGCGACGATCGTGATGAAGGTGCGCATCGCTCACCCGTACCCGGTCGCGCCGCGCGCGGCAACCGGGCCCGCACGGGATCGACTCAGGGTACCGCGCCGATCGACTGCGGCGCGCCGAGCGGCGCGTGTGTCGCGCACCGGAGCTCGGCGATCCGACCGCGCGCGCGCCCGGTCGTGTACCCCGCGAGCCAGCCGCTCGCCGTGGGAGTCAGCCCGATCGTTCCCGCATTGGGCTCGCTCGCGTCGAC
>JBGAQA010000239.1:0-1267 GCA_044220955.1 Sandaracinaceae bacterium | reverse complement strand
ACGTCGGCATCTGCAAGTTCGGGACGAACCAGTGCCAGAACGGCGCGCTCGTCTGCATGGGCGCCGTCAACCCGACCGCCGAGACCTGCAACTCCCTCGACGACAACTGCGACGGCACCGTCGACAACAACCCGACCGACGCGGGCGGCACGTGCGGCGTGTCCAACGTCTTCCCGTGCGCGTTCGGGACGAAGCAGTGCCAGGCCGGGGCCATCGTCTGCGTCGGCGCCGTCAACCCGGGGACGGAGACGTGCAACGGCGTCGACGACAACTGCGACGGCACCATCGACAAGACCAACGGCCAGCCCCCGAGCGACTCGGTCGGACCGTGCAACGTCCCGATCCCGCCGCCGGCGGGCGCGACGAGCCCGTGCATGGCCGGCACCAAGGCGTGCACCGCCGGCGTGATCCAGTGCATCGGCTCCGTCGGCCCGAGCGGCGCCAACGACACGTGCGGCGTCGACGCGAACTGCGACGGCAACCTCACGAACCAGCCGAACCTCCAGACGGACGTCAACAACTGCGGCGCCTGCAACAACAACTGCTACGCCGGGGCGCTCCACGCGATCTGGGGCTGCGCCGCGGGGATGTGCGTCTTCCAGGGCTGCCAGCCGGGGTATTACGACCTCAACGGCGACAACAAGTGCGAGTACGCGTGCACGTTCATCTCCGCGACCGAGGCGTGCAACGGCGTCGACGACAACTGCAACGGCACCATCGACGAGAACGTCACCAAGCCGTCCCCGGTCCAGGTGTGCGGCGTGAGCCCCTCGGCGCTCACCCCCGAGTGCACCACCGGCGTCGCGGTCAACTGCGTGTCGGGCGGCTGGCAGTGCACCTTCCCCGCGAACGTGTGCCCCGGCGGCTGCTCCAACAACGATGAGATCTGCGACGCGCTCGACAACGACTGCGACGGCCTCGTCAACGAGAACGTCGCCAACTACGGGAAGCCGTGCGCGAGCGACGACGGCCTGCCCGCCCCCGGCGACGGCGCGTGCCGCACGACGGGCACCATCGTCTGCAACGGCCTGAACGCGAGCAAGTGCAGCGCGGTCAAGGCCGACTGCGCGAGCCTGCCGGGCGGCTGCACGGAGCTGTGCGACGGCGTCGACAACGACTGCGACGGCGTCGTCGACGAGACCTTCAACGCCAAGGGAGCCAACGCGACGTACTTCGTGAAGCCCACCGTCACGAAGGTCGCCGCCGCCTCCTGGATCTACACGTACGAGGCGAGCCGCCCCAAGGCCACCAACGTGGTCCCGGCCTC
>JBGAQA010000238.1:758-1269 GCA_044220955.1 Sandaracinaceae bacterium | reverse complement strand
CCGCGAGTATTCCGACCTCAAGCCCGTCGTCGCGGAAATCGCCGCATACCGCCGGGCGCTCGCCGATCTCGCCAAGGCCGAGGCGATGCTCGCCGAGCAGCCCGATCGCTACGTGGCGATGCGGCAGTTCGAGAACCCCGCCAACCCCGCGATCCACGAGACCACCACCGGCCCCGAGATCTGGGAGGACACGAACGGCGCGGTCGACGTCCTCGTGTCGGGCGTCGGCACGGGCGGCACCATCAGCGACATCGGCAAGTACCTCAAGGAGCAGAACCCGAAGATCAAGATCATCGGCATCGATCCGGTCGGCTCGCTGTACTACGACTACTTCCACACCGGCCAGCTCACCACGCCCCACACCTACGTCGTCGAGGGCATCGGCGAGGACTTCCTGCCGTCCACCATGAACTTCGAGTACGTGGACGACGTGATCCGGGTGAACGACCGGGAGTGCTTCCAGATGACCCGGCGCCTGGTCCGCGAGGAGGGCCTCTTCTGCGGCGTCTCC
>JBGAQA010000238.1:0-751 GCA_044220955.1 Sandaracinaceae bacterium | reverse complement strand
CAGCGGCGCGGCGGTGGCGGGCGCGCTCCGGTACCTCTCGCTCAACGACGTCAAGGGCCTGAACGCCGTGGTGCTGCTGCCCGACAGCGGCAGCCGCTACCTGTCCAAGGTCTTCAACGACGCCTGGATGCGCGAGAACGGCTTCCTCGATCCCGAGACCAGCTTCGGCACCGTGGCCGATATCCTGAGCAACCGCGGGGAGCGCAGCCTGGTCACGGTGAGCGCGTCCAGCACGGTGCCCGAGGTGATCGGGCGGCTCAAGCTGCACGGCATCTCCCAGGTGCCGGTCATGGACGACGGAAGGCTCGTCGGCGTCATCTCCGAGACGCGGCTCCTCGAGCGCGCCCTGCGCGGCGGCAGCTCCGAGTCCACCGTGCGCGAGCTGGTCGAGGCCAACTACTGCACGCTCGACGCGCAGACGGTCGTGCCGGTCGTGACCGAGCTGTTCCGCCGCTTCAAGGTGGCGATCGTGGTCGAGGGGGCGAAGCCGGTGGACATCATCACCCGCATCGATCTCATCGACTACATCTCCAAGGTCACCGGCCAGAAGCTGGCCTGAGGCGTCCATGACCAGCGACCGGCCCCTGCACCTCGACACGCTCGCCATCCACGCCGGCCAGTCGCCCGAGGCGGTGACCGGCGCGGTCATGACCCCCATCTTCCAGACCTCGACCTACGCCCAGCCGGGCCCGGGCGAGGGCCAGTGGGAGTACAGCCGCACCCACAACCCGACGCGCTCCGCCCTGCAGGG
>JBGAQA010000237.1:0-1272 GCA_044220955.1 Sandaracinaceae bacterium | reverse complement strand
CAAGGAGCGGATCGCGCGGCTCGTGCATGAGGAGTCCACGCGCGCGGCCGGGCCCTTCATTGCCTTCAACTGCGGCGCCGTCACGGAGTCCCTGCTCGAGAGCGAGCTCTTCGGCCACGCCAGGGGTGCGTTCACCGGCGCGACGCACGACCGACCGGGGCTCTTCGAGGCGGCCAACTGCGGGACGCTGCTCTTGGACGAGGTTGGCGAGGTGTCGCCCGGCATGCAGGTGAAGCTGCTGCGAGCGCTCCAGGAGCGGGAGATCCGTCGCGTCGGCGAGACCCGCGAGCGCAAGGTCGACGTGACCGTCACCGTGCAAGACCTGGCCGACGTCGCCAAGTCGCTCGGCGCGGGCACGCTCCACGACCGCATCCAGGGCGATCTCGTGAAGAAGCTCGAAGAAGACCGGTTCCACCTCGTGGTGGTCGGCGAGTTCAACCACGGCAAGACCACGTTCGTGAACGCGCTGCTCGGCGCCGCCGTGCTGCCCACCGGCGTCACCCCGACGACCGCCACCATCCACCACCTGCGTCACGCCACCGAGCCCTCGGCCAAGGTCGTGATGGAGGGCGGCGAGGAGCGGCCCATCCCGTTCGACGGCGTGCGCGCGTTCGTCGTCGGCGGCGAGAACCCGGTCGACAAGGTCTCGCACCTCGAGGTGAGCTACCCGGCGCCGCTGCTCGAGGAGCGCATCGTGCTGGTCGACACCCCAGGCGTGAACGACCTCTCGCTCCAGCGCGCCGACATCACGTACAGCTACATCCCGCGGTCCGACGCCGTGCTCTTCCTCCTCGACGCGGGGCAGCCGCTCAAGGAGAGCGAGCGCGTCTTCTTGACCGAGAAGCTCCTCGGCCAGTCGCGCGACAAGATCATCTTCGTCGTCACCAAGTGCGACATCTGGAGCGACGACGAGCGCGCCGAGGCCCTCACGTACATCCGCAATGAGCTCGGCAAGCGCGTGAAATCGCCGATGGTGTTCCCCGTCTCCGCCGAGCGCGCGCTCGAAGAACGGCACGGCCTCCGCGGGCCGGTGCAGTTCGCACAGCGTGCGCGCGCGCAGACGATCGAGCTCTGCCCCCGCCGCCCCGCGCTCGCTGAACTCGCCGTCGAGGTCCCAGTACGACGCGCTGACGAAACGCATGCGCTCGCGCTCGCGCTCGACGACCAGCCGGGTGCCGATGCTCTGCACGCGGCCCACCGTGGTGCCGACCCCCACCTTCTGGCGGGCGGTGGTCGCCAGGGGGCCGTAGCCGTAGATGCGGTCGAGGAGGC
>JBGAQA010000236.1:0-1286 GCA_044220955.1 Sandaracinaceae bacterium | reverse complement strand
AGTTCGCCGAGTTCGAGTCCATGACGTGGGGCCGCCTTCTGGCGCTGGGTCGCGCCGTGGTCGTGCTGTTCCTGGTGTTGTCTCCCGCGCTGTTCCACCGTCAGTCGCTCACGATCGTTCGTGATGCCCCCGGCTCGATCTCTCGCTCTGCGTGATCGTCTCCGCGGCGAGAAGACGGCGACGGAGAGCGAGAGGCCGGAGCGATCACGCGGTCGCCCCGGCCTCATCGCTTCGCGTTCGTGCTCCGGCTACGCGACTTCCTGAAGCGCCGCCTGGACGTGCTCGGTGGTGATGGTCTTGGCCTTCGCGAGAGCGGCCGCGAAGAGCGCGTGGTGCGCGAGCATGTTCGCCTTCCGCGGCAGCCCGCTCGACGCCTGGTGGATCGCCTCGACGGTCGCCGGCTCGAAGAGGGGTAGCTCGCAGCCGGCGAGACGGATGCGGTGATCGAGGTAGCCCCCAATCTCGTCGCGCGCGATGCCGCGGACGTGCGCGCGCACGACGATGCGCTGCGAGAGCGCATCGAGCGCAGCCATGCCGAGCCGGCGACGTAGCTCGGGGTGACCGACCAGCACGACGCAGAGCCGGTTCTCCGAGTCCATCGCGTAGTTCGTCAGCAGGCGCAGATCCTCGAGGACCTCAGTCCGGAGGTGATGCGCCTCGTCGACGATCAGGATCGGACGCAGCCGATTCTCCGCGCAGAGGCGCGAGACCTCGGTGCGGATGTGCTTGAAGAGCGCCGCGCGGTTGCGCTCGGTCGGGAGGCCGAGCTCCCACGCGATGGTCTTGTAGAGGTCCATCACGTTGCCGGTCGTGAGCGAGACGTAGAGCACCCGGTGCAGACCCGTGTGCAGTCCCGCGACGAGTCGCCGACACGCGGTCGTCTTGCCCGAGCCGCTGTCGCCGGTGACCAGGCCGATGCCGCGCATGTCGCAGAGATGCTTGAGCCGCGCCGTCAGCTCGGCGAGCGACGCGGTCTCGAAGAGATCGTCGGGCGCGACGTCCTTGTCGAAGGGATGGCGCGTGAGGGCGAAGTGCTTCCGGTACATCAGAAGATCCCCAGATCGCCGTGGTCCCGACGCCAGAGCTCGACGAGGTCGTCGCCGCGGTGGCCGAGGCGGTCGACGCGCCGGGCTTCGACGACGCGTCGTTGCTGATCGAGACCGAGGAGTGGCGTGACGAGCTCATCGCGCTCGCAGGCGAGCTGGTCGCTCATCGCGCCTGCGGGCATCTTCGTCATGGCCTGGGTACGCCCCGCCCCGTGATCGAGCGTCACGGCAGAACGCGCT
>JBGAQA010000235.1:0-1316 GCA_044220955.1 Sandaracinaceae bacterium | reverse complement strand
CTCCGTGCGCGCCCGCTCGAAGCGCGACGGCGATTCGTCCACCGCCTGCATCGAAGCCGAGCCATCGAGAATGACGACGCGCAATTGCGCCGGCTTGGCCGTCGTGGCGAAGAACGGTCGCGTGAGCGCCAGCACCGCGAGCGCGAGCACGCCGCCCATCAGCTCGACGAGCGGGTACCGGGGCGAGAGCTTGGCGCCGCAGCACCGCGCCCTCCCGCGCAGGATCAAGAAGCCCAGGACCGGCAGGTTGTCCCACGGCTTGATCGGCTTGCCGCACGCGGGGCAGTGCGACCCGGGGTGGGCGACGCTCATGTCGCGCGGGAGGCGATAGATGACGACGTTGAGGAAGCTCCCCCAGATGAGGCCGAAGAACACGACGAACCCACGCAACGTGGAAAGCGGGAGCTCGGAGAGCCTCATCGACGAACGAAGGGTAGCAGGAAAGGTGTGGCATTCGCTCCCGGCGCGGACTACCTACGTCTCGCTTTGATTCTCACGCTCCATGGCTCCCACCCCGAGCCGCGGAAGATCCGCCGCGCGGTCGAGGCGCTCGAAGCGGGCGAGGTCATCGCCTACCCGACGGACACCGTGTACGGGCTCGGCTGCGATCCGATGAACAAGAAGGCGGTCGACCGTCTCTATGCCATCAAGGGCATGGATCGCTCGCATGCCCTCGCGTTCATCTGCCCCGATCTCTCGGACATCGCGAAGTACGCCATCGTCGAGAACCACAACTACCGCATCCTCCGGCGCTACCTCCCCGGGCCCTACTGCTTCATCCTCGAGGCGACGCGCGAGCTCCCGAAGATCGTCCAGACGAAGCGCAAGACGGTGGGGATCCGCGTACCGGCCCACGAGACGACCCGCGCGCTGGCCCGCGAGCTCGGCCGACCCATCATCTCGACCACCGCGCAGCGCGCCGGAGAAGAGCCCCACGTCGACCCGCGGGAGATCGAGATCGCCTTCAAGGGCCTCGGGCTCGTCCTCGACGACGATGGCGATGGGGCTGCCCGGCGTCCACGTGGTGTTCTCGGGGAAGCTCTCCCACTGGCCCGGGCCCAGCTGCCACACGAGATCGCTCTTGCCGCCTTCGCTACAGCTCTTGACGTGGTCGCCCTCGACGGGATGCCTCAGCGCGATCTGGCCGTACAGCTCGATGTTGCCGCCCGAGTCGCCGCCGCCGACGTGCGTGACGTCGACGAGCTCGGCGCGCACCGTCGCGCGGTTCTTCACGCGGTAGTGAAAGAGCACCTCGTTCACGACGGTGACCTTCTCGCGCATGAGAAAGCGAAGCATGAAGAGGTTGTCGGCGTGGC
>JBGAQA010000234.1:0-1338 GCA_044220955.1 Sandaracinaceae bacterium | reverse complement strand
AGCCCTCGGCGTGGAGGCATCCGGCGGCGGTCCACAGGTACTCGACGACGTGCCACCAGTCGATGCACGCCTCGGCGTGTCGCCACCGGCGAAGATCGCGCCCGTTTCCACCGGGATCACCGGGCACCATGCGCCCGTCGGTGGCGCTCGTCGCGGACCTCGCCCGGCACCACTCGCCGCGTGATCGCGTCGGGCGCTCGCGCCGGCTCGTGGCCGGCTCCGGGCTGAGGTCCGCCGGCTCGGGCTACGTGGTTCGCGTCGCTCGATAGCTCTTCTCCAGCGCGAAGACCTCGGCGAACTCGGTGAGACGCTCGGCGATGATCTGGGCGTTGAGCGGGTCGGGGAAGACCTTGGGCCAGTCCTTGAAGGGCCGGTTGGTCGTGATGCAGGTCGACTTCCGTCGCTCGTAGCGATCGGAGATCACCTGGAAGGCGAGCTTGGCCTGCGCGGTGTCCATCTCGAGGACGGCGAAGTCGTCGATCACGAGCAGCGCCGGCCCGGTGTACTTGCGCAGCACGCGCTCGACGTGGCCGTGGAGCTCGGCGCCCTGCAGGTCGTTGAGCATTCGGGGCGCGCTCGTGCAGAGCACGCTCTTGGTCGCCTGGCACGCGCGGTAGGCGAGCGCGCGGGCGAGGAAGGTCTTCCCGGTGCCGGGCAGGCCGACGAAGATCGGGCAGACGCCGCGGTCGAGGAAGCCGAGGTCTGCGAGCGCGAGGTAGCGCGCCTTCATCTTCTTTCGAACGGGGTCGAAGTCGAAGTCGAAGGCGTCGATGGTGCTGATCTCGGCGAAGCGCGCGCCGCGGACGCGGCGCTTGACGGCGCTCTCGATGCGGCTCGCCGTCTCGGCGTCGGCGAGCGCGCCGACGATGTCGAGCGGCGTCATGTTCGCCTTCTTGGCGCGGAGCGTGAGCGCCTCGAGCTCGCGGCACATGCCGGGGAGCTTGAGCCAGCGGAGCACCGCCACGATCGCCGCGAGCTTGTCCTCTGTCTTCATCGTGTCCTCTTCACTCTGGGGTCTCTCCCTGCTCGCCGGGCTCGCCCGGGTCCTTGGTGCGGCTCGCGCAGATCTCGTCGTAGACGGCGAGGTCGGGCTCGCGGACCGAGAGCGAGTCGAGCGCGGGGTCGCCGAGGCGCAGCGGCGGCGCGGCCGGGACGAGACGCCGCTTGAAGCGCATGACGTGCTCGACGTACTCGGCGCCGACGTGGCCGGTCTTCATCACCTCGTGGACCGCGCTCGCGGTCGCGGAGGCGCCGAAGAGCTCGGCGAGGAGCACGAGCCGCTGCTCCTCGAGGCGGAGCGAGCGCCGCGAGGCGGCGAGCAGTGCGAAGTACCTGGCC
>JBGAQA010000233.1:975-1347 GCA_044220955.1 Sandaracinaceae bacterium | reverse complement strand
GTTGTTTCCCTTTCGACGTCGGACGTTAGCACCCGGCGTCTGTCTCCCAAGCTCGCACTCATCGGTATTCGCAGTTTGCCTTGGTTTGGTAGACCTAAACGGCCCCCTAGCCAAAACAGCGCTCTACCCCCGATGGTGATACTTGAGGCACTACCTAAATAGTTTTCGGAGAGAACCAGCTATTTCCGGATTTGTTTAGCCTTTCACCCCTATCCACAGCTCATCCCCTAACTTTTCAACGTTAGTGGGTTCGGACCTCCAGTACCTGTTACGGCACCTTCATCCTGGCCATGGATAGATCATCTGGTTTCGGGTCTACGCCGTGCTACTAAACGCCCTTATCAGACTCGCTTTCGCTACGCCTCCCCTATT
>JBGAQA010000233.1:0-965 GCA_044220955.1 Sandaracinaceae bacterium | reverse complement strand
ACAAGGTTTCACGTGCCCCGCCCTACTTTTTGCTAACTTAGTACCACAGCGCTGTTTTCGCATACGGGGCTATCACCCGCTACGGCCGGACTTTCCATTCCGTTCTGCTAACAATGCTGCTATCACTAGCAGGCTCTTCCCCGTTCGCTCGCCACTACTTGGGGAATCTCGGTTGATTTCTTTTCCTCCGGCTACTTAGATGTTTCAGTTCACCGGGTTCGCTTCAATACCCTATGTATTCAGGTAAAGATGACCCTTGCGGGCTGGGTTTCCCCATTCGGATATCGGGGGATCAAAGCTTCATTGCCAGCTCCCCCCCGCTTTTCGCAGGCTTGCACGTCCTTCATCGCCTGTGATCGCCAAGGCATCCACCACATGCACTTAGTCGCTTGATCCTATAACCTTGAACCCTCTTTCGAGAGTAGCTACAGGCAACTCATTTGTGCTGTCTTGTCTTAGCTGTAAGACAAGAACAGATGCAATCACAACGTGTATCAGCAGCTCATCACTGCGATACACAACCTTCTTCCGTTTTGTTAAAGAGCGTAGCAATTGATTTCTCAAAAGCCAGTGTTAAACATTTCTGCTTAACACTGGTTTCTGGTGGAGGATAACGGGATCGAACCGTTGACCCCCTGCTTGCAAAGCAGGTGCTCTCCCAGCTGAGCTAATCCCCCGTTTTGAGACGTTGGTGGGTCTGGTTGGAATCGAACCAACGACCCCCGCCTTATCAAGACGGTGCTCTAACCGACTGAGCTACAGACCCTCGTCTGTTTGCTACTGTTGAACAACCGATAGGTTGTGGGTGCCAGAGATGCTTTCTCTAGAAAGGAGGTGATCCAGCCGCAGGTTCCCCTACGGCTACCTTGTTACGACTTCACCCCAGTCACGAACCCCGCCGTGGTAAGCGCCCTCCTTGCGGTTAGGCTAACTACTTCTGGCGGAACCCGCTCCCATGGTGTGAC
>JBGAQA010000232.1:0-1371 GCA_044220955.1 Sandaracinaceae bacterium | reverse complement strand
GATACCGGAGCCGTTGTCGACGGAGCCGTCGCAGTCGTTGTCCTTGCAGTCGCACTCCTCGGGCTGCGGGGTGGTGCCGCCGGAGCACTTCACGATGCCGCTGACGCAGGCGTAGACGCCGCCGCTGCACGCGCCCATCGCGACGCCGCAGGGCAGGCCGAGGACGTGGGTGGGATCGTTCGGATCGGCGGTGCCGTCGATGCCGTTCGGCGCGGGGCCGAGCTCGTCGACCTCGCCGTCGCAGTCGTTGTCGACGCCGTCGCAGATCTCCGGCGAGGGGCCGACGCCGCCCTCGCACACCGTGTTGCCCGCGCCGTCGCACTTGAGCGCGCCGGGCTGGCAGGGCGCGAAGATCGGCGGGTTCGGGTACATGACCGGATC
The DNA here is from genome assembly GCA_044220955.1 of Sandaracinaceae bacterium. Classification (GTDB taxonomy): domain Bacteria; phylum Myxococcota_A; class Polyangia; order Polyangiales; family Sandaracinaceae; genus JBBSAT01. Next base: position 990 of record JBGAQA010000232.1, on the reverse strand, counting down.
GTACGGGGGCGTGCAGGTCCCGCCGATCTGGATGCCGTTGTCGATGACGTTGTCGCAGTCGTTGTCGAGGCCGTCGCACGCCTCGGGGGAGGGCGGGACGTCGCCGACGCAGTCGAGCACGCCGGCCGCGCAAGCGAGGACGCCCGACTTGCACTCGCCCACGTCGCTGCCGCAGAGGTTGCCCACCTGCGGGAGGCTGCCGTCGTCGACGGCGCCGTTGCAGTTGTTGTCGAGGCCGTCGCACGTCTCCGGAGCCGGGCCCTTGGAGCCCTGGCAGACCCAGCCGCCGGCGCCCGCGCAGGCGATCGTGCCGGTGGCGCACGGGGGCGTGAGCGTGCCGACGTCGTTGCAGTTGCCGCCGGGCGGCGGGCACCACGAGAGGTTCAGGAACGTGCAGCAGTTGCCCGGGAGGGTCCAGCAGCCGTTCATGCCGGCGGGCGGGCCGTCCGCGAGCGGCGCGTCGTCCACGACGCCGTTGCAGTTGTTGTCGAGGCCGTCGCACACCTCGGGCTGCGGGCCGTTGCCGCCCTGGCAGGTGAGCGCGCCGTTGACGCACGCGGTGAGGCCCGGCGTGCAAGGCGCCTGGTTGAGGCCGCACGGGAGGCCGACGCCGAACACGTTGTCGTCGACGGTGCCGTCGCAGTCGTTGTCGATGCCGTCGCAGACCTCGGTCGACGGGCCGATGAAGCCGATGCACTGGTTCGAGCCGCAGGCCTTGGTGCCCTGCTTGCACTGGCTGTTCGGACCGTAGTCGAGGTTGTTCGGCTGTCCGGCCGGCACGCACGGGGTCGGCACCGCGCCGTTGTCGAGGATGCCGTCGCAGTTGTTGTCGATGCCGTCGCAGATCTCGGGCTGCGGGTTGTTCGTGCACTGGTTGAAGCCGCCGCCGGGGCACGCGCCCACGACGCCGCCGGGGTTCGCCTTCTGCGGGCACACGAGGGTGCCGGCGCAGTTGGGCGGGCTCGCGAGGCCGCAGGGCACGCTCGGGAT
>JBGAQA010000231.1:0-1396 GCA_044220955.1 Sandaracinaceae bacterium | reverse complement strand
CTGCCCGTCGCTGCGTCGGAGTGACCCGAGCGCCTATCCCTCCGTGTCAGGCCGGAGAGCGCGGGAGCGCTTGCGCTCGCCGGTGATCTTCTTGTCCGCGATGCGGCGCCGCACCGAGGAGCGGCTCGGCTTCGTCGGGCGGCGCGGCACCGGGGCGACGAGGGCCGCCTCGATGAGGACGCGGATCTTCTCGTACGCGTCGGCCAGGTTCTTCGCCTGGTCGCGCGTCCGCGAGCTCGTCACCTGGAGCCGGCCGTCGCCGTCGAGGCGCGTGCGCACCTTCGCGAGGAGGCGCTCGAGGGCGTCGGGCGCGAGGCCGATCACCGCGCCGAGATCCACGCGCACGTCGACCTTGGACGAGACCTTGTTGACGTTCTGGCCGCCGGGGCCGGACGAGCGCGCCGTCGTGATCGCGATCGCGGCCGCCGGGACGCTCACGCGCGCGTCGACGACGATGGGTTCGGGCATGGCGCGCGGAGGGTAGTTCCAGGCCCCGGAGGTGTCACCCGCGGCGCGCGCGATCGGCGCGAGGACGGCGCGGAGCGCGCGCGCGCGGGGGGGTTCGGAGACGCGGTGGGGGGGCCGGCGTGTGCCGGTGGGACGCCTTTCGCGCCCCCGAGAAATCTCGCATCCGTTGCGCGCGAAGAGGCTTCGCTCCGCGGAGCTTTTGATCCGCGTCGCCCTCGCCTACCGTGCTCGCCATGGAGATCGAGTTCGTCGGCGCGGCGCAGACCGTCACCGGATCGATGCACCTGGTCCGCACCAAGCACGCCACCGTGCTCCTCGACTGCGGGATGTTCCAGGGGCGGAGGCACGAGTCGTTCGAGCGCAACAAGCACCTGCCGATCCCGGTGAAGGAGCTGTCCGCCGTCGTCGTCAGCCACGCGCACATCGATCACTCGGGCGCGCTCCCGATGCTCACGAAGAACGGGTATTCGCGGCCGATCTACGCGACGCCGGCGACGCGCGACCTGTGCGCCGTGATGCTGCGCGACGCGGCCGCGATCCAGGCCTCGGACGCGCGGTTCCTCAACAAGCACCGCGAGCGCGACGGGATCGAGGGCGACCCGGTCGAGCCGCTCTACGAGGACGACGACGTCGTGGAGGCGCTCTCGCATTTCGTGAGCGTGCCGTACAAGACGACGCTGCCGATCGCGCGCGGCGTGGAGGTCACGTTCATCGACGCGGGGCACGTGCTCGGCAGCGCGATCACGATCCTCGACGTGGAGGAGGACGGGATGAAGCGGCGCATCGTGTTCACGGGCGATCTCGGGCGCGCGAACAGGCCGATCCTGCGCGACCCGGAGGTGCCGGACGGCGCGGACGTGCTGATCACCGAGAGCACGTACGGCGACAGGCGGCACGACGGCGTCGAGAAGATGGAAGAGGATCTCGC
>JBGAQA010000230.1:0-1403 GCA_044220955.1 Sandaracinaceae bacterium | reverse complement strand
CGCGGCGAGCTGCGCGAGGAAGCCTTCTTCGACCTTCGAGCCTTCGGGAACGCCGACGACGGCGAGGTCGGCGACGGTGCTGAGGGGATCGGACGATGAGATGGAAAGCTTGATGGGCATCGTGCTCCTGGGGCCGGGCGCGGCGAGAACGGCGCGCATCTAATCACGCCTTTTTCGTGACGTCACGCGCGCGCGCCGCTCGAAACGGCGAGCCCTCGATTTTCTCATGGGAGGGGGCCAGACGGACGGGCGCCGTCCAGCGTTGCCGGATCCCCGGGGCGGCGCGGCGGCCGGTCTCCGCGCGGGCGGCGGACTCGCCGGACGTCGCGGTCGATCCGACCGGAGAGGCTCAGGCCTGCTTGTAGATGTCCATCACGCCGGAGAGCAGCTGGAGCGCGTCGGCGCGCTTCCGCTGGAAGGCGTTGCGGCCCATGATCGAGCCGAACGAGCCGCCGGCCGCGAGCTCCTTCACCTCGTTGAGCACGTCCTCGGTGCCCTTCGCCTCGCCGCCGGAGAAGATGACGACGCGCTTGCCGTTGAAGCAGCTCTGGACGACGAGGCGCACGCGGTCGGCGAGCGTGTCGATCTTGATGCCGTGCTTCTCGTAGACCTTCTTGGCCTCGGCCTGCTCGAGGTGCGCCGTCGGCGGCTTCACCTTGATCACGTGCGCGCCGAGCTGCGCGGCGATCTGCGCGGCGTAGGCCGCGACGTCGATCGCCGTCTCACCCTTCTTGCTGAGGGCGCTGCCGCGCGGGTAGCTCCAGACGACGACCGCGAGGCCGGCGGCCTTCGCCTCCTCGGCGATCTCGCGCAGCTCCATGTACATCGCGTCGCGCTGGTCGCTGCCCGGGTAGATCGTGAAGCCGATCGCCGCGCAGCCGAGCCGCAGCGCATCCTTCACCGAACCGGTCACGGCGGGCTTGGGGTCGGGCGAGCTGTAGAGCGAGTCGGAGTTGTTGAGCTTCAGGATCAGCGGGATGCGGCCCGCGTACTTGCGCGCGCCGGCCTCGAGGAAGCCGAGCGGCGCCGCGTAGGCGTTGCAGCCGGCCTCGATCGCCAGTTCGAAGTGGTAGTGCGGGTCGTAGCCGACCGGGTTCTTCGCGAACGACCGCGCCGGGCCGTGCTCGAAGCCCTGGTCGACGGGCAGGATCACCAGGCGCCCGGTGCCCGCCAGCGTGCCGTGGTTGAGCAGGCGCACCAGGTTGGCGCGGGTGCCGGGGTTGTCGCTGCCGTACCAGGAGAGGATCTGTCGGACGCGGTCGGTGGGTGCCATGGGGCCTGTATCTCCAGTGTGACGGGGGGACCATCGGGCGGTGCGCCGATGGCGGGTTGTGTAGGGCCGCGGAACCGTACCCGAAGCCCCCGCGGAGGATCAATCGTGACGGAGCGCCCATCGCATCGAG
>JBGAQA010000022.1:0-84733 GCA_044220955.1 Sandaracinaceae bacterium | reverse complement strand
CGCGGCGCGACCGCGTCGTAGTCCCTCGCGTCCGCGATCAGCGTCACGTCGGAGGTGAGCTCGGCGACCGCATCGCGACAGGCGAAGCCTTGGAACGCGCGCGCCAGGCCCTGGTGCAGATCCTCCATCGCCCACGCCGACTCGCGCGCCTCCCGCTCGCCGACGTTGGTCTCGAGCCTCACGTGGGCCGTGCTGGCGATCCACCATCCGCGCGAGCGCGCCACCGCCCGAGGCGCGCACCCCGCGCTCGCGAGGAACGAGCTCGCGAGGAGGGAGCTCGCGAGGAGGGAGAGCCCGACCGCCACCGAGAGCCGCATGAGAGGCGAGCGTACCCCTTCACTGCCGAGAACGAGCGTCAGGCGGGCGTCGATCGATCGCGGCGGCGCTTCCATGCGCGCCAGACGAACGGCGCGATCACGATCAGGCCGCAGCACGGCACCGGGTAGCAGCAGAACGGGACCACCCCGAACGCGACGCGCGCGTCGTCGACCGGGCTGAGGCCAGGCATGCCGCGCGAGCCGTCGGGGAGCGCGTCCACCACCTCCCGCGTGCCCGTGTGGTGCTCGTACTCGCTCCGCACGAGGCGGAGCGCGACGCGATCGCCCTCGACGCGCGCCGCGTACACGTCCGTCACGCCCGCGACGTGGAGCTCGTCGACGTCGTGGCTCGTGATCTCGTCGCTGCGCGGTCCGGTGAACGCCGTCATCCACGCCTCGAGCTCCTCGCCGTCCCCTTCCGGGAGCGTCGCGAGCTCCTCGGGCCGCAGCGCACAGACGCGGGGCGAGCTCCACCCACGCCCGAGGTCGACCGCCTGCCCGGGCGAGGCGAGGGCCCGCATGCGGCCCGGTCGTCCGCCGCTCCAGTCGACGGGGAAGAGCACGAACACGTGCGCCGTGTCGTCGGACTCGATCTCGATCGCGTGATGGAAGGGGCTGCCCGCCGCGATCGGAGGCACGTCGGCGAGGGCGACGTGCGGAACGGCGAGCGCCACGGAGACGAGAAGCGCGAAGCGGATCATCGGCAGACCGTACACAAGATGCGCCCGCGGCGGGCTACCATCGAGGCACGACCGATGCGCACACCGGCCCGCGCGAGCTCGTCGATCGCCGCGCTCGCTGTCGCGCTGGGGATCGCGACGAGCGCCCTGGCCCAGGAGCGGCCGGCGTTCTTCGATCAGCCCTCGCGCCTCGTCGTGGTCGGGCACCCGGCGCCGGGCCAGCGCTATCCGCTGCTCGTCGTGTTTCCGCCGACGGGGGAGTCGGCCGAGTGGACGGTGCGCGAGGTCGAGGGCGCGATCCCGCTCGAGACCTACGTGCTGATGGTCACGCCGGGCGCGCCGCGGCGCAGCGAGTACTCGCCGGCGTTCGGTCGCTTCCTCGACTGGGAGGCCGAGCGCGTGCGCAGCGACCTCGAGACAGCGCTCGCGACCCAGCCCGTCGATCGAGATCGCGTGTACGCGTTCGGCTTCTCGCTCGGCGGCGACATCGCCTGGGGGCTCGTGGCGCGCGAGCCCTCGTTGTTCCGGGGCGCCGTCGTGATGGGCAGCCGGTCCTCGGCGCGAGGGCGCCGCGACGCCGGCGAGATCCTGCGAGCGCGTCACGTGCGCGTCGCGTTCCTGATGGGCGACGTGGACGACGCCTCGCGACGCCGCGGGATCGCCAGCGCCGAGGCGTGGGCCCGCGAGCACGGTGTGACGACGCGTCGGTTCTCGTTCCACGGGGACCACCGCATCCCGCCGCGCGACCTGGTGCGGGAAGCGTTCGCGATGGTCCTCGAGACGACGCCCTGACGACTTCCTCGAAGGGCGCGGCTCGCGCGCGGTGACCGACGCGTACTACGCTCCCCTCCGGGAGGGTTGCCACGATGGCGCGCACGCTCGTCGTTTCTCGGATCTCGGTTGCGGCGCTGCTCGCCGCGTTCGGGTGCGGCGGCGAGGCCGCGGTGCCTCCGCCGACGCGGACGGCGGCCGCGCCGACGACGGTCGCCCCTGCCCCGCCGTCGACGGTGGCCACGCCGCCTGCGCCCGCGGCGCCGACCCCGATGCCGGCGGGGCCCTGCCGATTCGAGCCCGCGGAGGGGATCCCGATCGTGCCGAGCCGCCAGGCGCCGCGGATCCTCGCCTCCGCCGGCTCGCTCGTGGTCGTCCACAGGAGCGAGTCGGACGCGGCGCACTACTTCGGCGTCACGGCGCAGCAGTGGAACGAGGACGCGGCCGTCGTCGGGCTGCCGCTCGCGCCGCGCATGGAGCCCATCGGCATCGCCGAGCCGATCGACGGCGAGGACGTGGCGATCGCGCTCCTGCGCATCGGTGACGACGCCGCGTTCGTCGACTGCAACACGCCCAGCGGTCGCTCGACGACCTGCCGCCTCGTGCGCGCCGGGTCCGCGGCGCCGCCCGTGACCTTCGGCCTCGACGACGCCGAGCATCGCGGCGTCACCGGCGTCGGCGCCGCGGGGGGCCCGCACGTCGCGTTCGTCGTCGTGCTGACGCACCCGGGCGCGCAGCTCGTGCTCTTCGTCGTGCACGAGGACGGTACGGTCAGCCGGACCGCGCTCGCGGTGGAGCTGCCGTACACGGACTGCCGAGAGGTCGGCAGCTGCCCCATCGAGGTGCGCGCCGAGAGCGACGAGCGGGCCGTCGTGACGCTCGCGCCCGTCCGGATGACGCCGGTCGACCCCTTCGAGATCGTCGTGGGCGCGGACGGCAGCGTCGTCGGTGCGCCCACGCGCTCGTTCTCCGCGCCCGTCCGCTTCGGCTGGGATCTCGCGCAGCCTCGCGGACACGTGCCCGGCCACAACCGGGTCGGCGTGTGGATCGGCGGCGCGGCGCCCGTCGGCATCGAGGGCTTCCCGAGCTCGAGCGCCGTCCCGACGGCCGTCCCCTGGCACGACGGCTGGCTCGTCGGCTTCGACGGCGACGTGAGCGCCCTGCGCTCGTACTTCGCGCGCGTCGCGCTCGACCCGCCGCGCCTGGTGGGCGACCTCGTGCCGGCCGGGCCGCGACGCGACGCGAGCCAGGCCGGTCCCTCGGTCACGACGTTCGGCGATCACGCGTACGTCGCGTGGGAGGCGCCGCGCGAGGCGCACCACGAGATCCGGGTCGCCGAGCTGCTCTGCGAGACGGCGGCCGCGGCCCCCGCCCCCCCGCCAGGCTCGACCGGAACGCAGTGACGTCGCCGGCGAGCGCGGGGGCCGAGAGCGCGTGCGGCATCACCGTGCGCGAGGACCGCATCGCCGGCGCCGAGGGCATGAGCGGCGAGATCGTGGTGCGGCGCGCAGAGGTCCTGGCGCTCCGGCTCGGCTCCGCGGCGCTCACCGAGCTGCCCTGGGTCGAGGGGATCGCCGGCGCGCTGCTCGTGGTGCTCACGGTGTTCCTGCTCGCGACGCGCAACACGCTCGGCGTGCAAGGCAGCCGCGGGTCGCTCGCCGCCGTGCTCGTCGGGTCGGCGGCTGCGGGCCTCTTGACGCGCACCTTCTACCGGCGGCCTGCGCTGATCGCGGAGCTGAAGAGCGGCGACCGCCGCAAGCTCTGGATGCCGGGCACGGCCGCGGAGCGCGCGCGCCTGCTCGCGGCGCTCAAGAGGAACCGGTGGCCGCTCACGGCGTGATGGCGCGATCCCTCACCCTAGCCCACCCTAGGCATCTCCCACTTCGTGGGAGATGGAACCGAGCTCGAAGGCCCTCTCCCGCTTCGTGGGAGAGGGTTGGGTGAGGGGCCAGCTCCCTGCTCGATCACCCGATGAGGCCGCGGCTCTTGATGCGGACGTAGCGCTCGACCAGCGCGCTCGCGACCGCGCCGGGGCGGCTGTGCACCACGTGCACGCCCATGCGACCGAGGCGGGCGAGGACGACGTGGCGCCGGTTCGCGAGCGAGGACGCGACCACGGCGGCGGCGAGCGCGCGGCCACTCTCGGGCGCCGAGAGCAGGGGCTCCTCGAGGGCCGGATCGTCGAGCGCGACGAACACGATCACGTGGCGCCGCGCGAGCTGGCCGATCGTGTCGAGCATCAGCTCCGCGGTCGTCGCGTCGGTGAACTCGGTGAAGACCACGATCATCGAGCGCCGCGTGTTGCGGCGGAGCAGATCGTGCAGACCGAGGACGTGGTTGGTCTCCTCCGGCTCGGTCGTGAGCTGCGCGCACGCGCTCCTCAGCCGCGAGAACTGCGCCGGCCCGCCACGCGGCGGGACCCAGGTCTGCGGCTCCGCGCCGTAGCCGTGCAGGCCGACGAGATCGCCCGCCCCGAGCGCGGTCTTGGCGAGAACGAGGGCCGTGTGCACGCCGTGATCGAGCCGCTCGAGCCCCGCGATCGGATCGCGCATCTCGCGGCCGAGGTCGAGGCAGAGCACGATGCGCTGGCGTCGCTCGAGCCGGTAGCGGCGGACGCGGATCGACATGTGGCGGGCCGAGGCCTTCCAGTCGACGGCGCGCGTGTCCATGCCGAGCGAGTACGACGAGAGCGACTCGAACTCGCCACCGTCGCCGGCCCAGCGCTCGCGCTTCATGCCCGAGAGCAGCGCCTCGGAGCCGAGCACCTCGATGGCCTCGCGATCGACGCGCTCCACGTCGGGCACGACGGCGATCGCCCCCGCGCCGTCCTCGACGCGGTGAACGCGCGCGACCAGGCCGAGCGTTCCCTCGAGGCGCAGCCAGAGCGCCGAGAGCGCGCCTTTCCCTCGCCGGTCGGCGAAGAGCGAGATCGGGATCTCGTTCTCTCCGCGCGCGAGGCGGACGTGGCGTACGCCCTCGTCGCTCTCGACGGGGAGCGCGGTCTCGGTGCGGACGCTCGCCCTGAGGCCCATGGGGAGGCCGAGGTCGATGCGGGCGGCGGCGCGGAAGTTCGTGCCCACGCCGACCGACGTCGGCCGGGAGAGCTTCGCGCGGAGCGAGACGCGGGAGAGCACCGCCACGTCGACCGTCAGCCCCGCGAAGAGACCCGCCCACGTCACGACGACGAGCGGCCACGTCGCCTCGATCCACAGGGGCAAGAACGCCACCGGGAGCGTGAGGAGGACCAGCGCGAGCAGGCGGGGGGTGGGAGTCATCGGCGAGAGCGAGGGCGAGGGCGAGAGCGAGGGCGAGGGCGAGGGCGAGGGCGAGGGCGAGGGCGAGGGCGAGGGCGAGCGCTCAGCGCGGCGGCGCGATCTGGCCGAGGATCTCCTCGAGCACCGAGGCGACGCGCAGGCCCTCCATCTCCGCCGAGGGCGTGAGAACCACCCGGTGGTGCGCCAGCGCGATGAAGAGCGCCTTCACGTCGTCGGGAAGCGCGAAGTCGCGTCCCGCGCAGAGCGCCGCGGCGCGCGCCGCCGCCGAGAGCATCGTGGCCGCGCGCGGCGAGATCCCGACGGCGAGCGAGGGATGCTGGCGCGTCGCCCGCGCGAGCCCCACGGCGTACTCGGCGATGCGCGGCTCGAAGTGCACCGTGGCGGGCGCGTCGCGCAGCGCGTCGACCTGCGCGGGGTCGAGCACCGTGCTCACGCCGAGCGCGTCGAGCGAGGGCATCGTCGAGCTGCCGGAGTGGGTCATCACGGCCTTCAGCTCCTGCTCCACGCTCGGGTAGCCCACGTTGAGCTTGAAGAGGAAGCGGTCGAGCTGCGCCTCGGGCAGCGGGTAGGTGCCCTCCTGCTCGATCGGGTTCTGCGTCGCGATCACCGTGAAGCGACCGGAGAGCTTGTGCGTCGTCCCGTCGATGGTCACCGAGCGCTCCTGCATCGCCTCGAGGAGCGCCGACTGCGTCTTGGGGGGCGTGCGGTTGATCTCGTCGGCGAGCAGCACGTCCGTGAAGACCGGGCCGCGCGTGAGCGTGAACGACTGCGTCTTGAAGTCGAAGATGTTGGCGCCGAGCACGTCGCCCGGCATGAGGTCCGGCGTGCACTGCAGGCGCCTCATCGGCAGGCCCAGCGCGCGGCTGAACGTCTGCGCGAAGAGCGTCTTGCCCGTGCCGGGCACGCCCTCGAGCAAGAGGTGACCGCGCACCATCACGGCGATGAACGCGTGCCGCACGTGGTCGTCGGCGCCGTAGACGACGCGCGCGACCTCGCTCTTGGTGGCCTGCAGGGTCCGGAGAACCGCGTCGGGGGTCATGGGTTGCTCGTGCTCGCGGGAGGTTGGGGGGAACTCGGAGGCTCGCCGATCGTGGGAGGCGGAGGGATCGGCGGGGGCGGCGGGACCGAGGCCTGCGGGCGCCTCGGCTCGGGGGTCGTCTTGGGCGCGCCGAGCAGGCTCTCGCGCAGCCGCGTCGCGCGCGCCGCCACCGAGAGCGCCGTCTCGCGCGTCGCGCTCTGGCTGGTGTGGAGCAGGCGCACGGCGTCGGGCGTCAGGCCCCGGCGCGTCAGCATCCCGTCGAGCGCGGCAGCCTTCTGCGCGAGCGTCTTGCCCTCGAGCCGGCCGGAGTGCCCGGCGGAGCCGGGCCGACGCAATTGCGTCGGGTCCGCCTCGCGGACCACTCCTGCCGACAGGCCCAGGCGCCGGTGCGCGTCGAGGATCACCTGCTCGACGTAGCGGGGCGCGAGGTTCTCGACCGTCTGTCCGCTCGCGAGCACGCCCGCCGCGACGTCGATCACCTCGCGCGGGCCGCGTCCATAGGGCGCGGGCTCGCTGCGCGGCGGGCCGAAGCGGCGCCGGCCGTAGAAGAGGACGACCAGGATGGCGAGCGCGCCGTGCACGAGCGCGAGCAGGCCGGGGAAGTGCGCGAAGAGCTCGGCGAGCGAGCGCGTCTGCACGTGCTCGTGGAACACCTCGTCGACGACGATGGTGTCCGCATGGAGCACCTCGGTGACGAAGTCGTGCAGGACGGCCGCGTGATCGACGCGCTGGACGTCGAAGTTGTGCAGCAGGTCCGGGTCCGAGATCACGAACGTCCGCCCGGACGGGTCCGCGGCGATGAACGTGCCCGTCGGCCCCGAGAGCAGCGGCTGCGGGCCGACCACCGTCTGGGGCCAGGGCAGCGCGAGCTGACGCTCGCCGAGCACCGACGAGGTCGCGCGGATCTCCTCGCGGTGCGCGGTGATGCGCGGCTGCCAGACGACCTGCGCCGACTCGAAGGGCGTGCCTGCGAGCACGTCGTGCACGCGGCCCGGCAGCTCCGGGCCCACCTGGCCGAAGGCGCCGATCACCCACTTCGGCAGCACGATGACCGTCATGCGCCCCGCCTCGGCGCGGCTGGCGCAGAGCCCCGCGATCGAGACGCGCGTGCCGTCCTCGGCCTGGAACTCCGGCCTGTCCGGCTCCACGAGGAAGAGCGGCGCCGACACGTCGCCATAGTCCGTCCGCGTCCAGCGCACGACGTGCACGCCGAGCGCCTGCATGGTCTCGGCCCACGCGCGGTGCCCGAGCGGGCCGCGGCCGTAGGAGTCGCGGGGCTGCGCGGGCGGGGGCGCGAGCGTCCGGCCGAACACGATCGTGGCGATGGTGGCCACGAGGGAGACGATCGCGAGCGTCACGACGATCGCACGCGTGCGATCGGTGAACGTCGCGCCCTCGCGGTTCTCGGTGCGCAGCGCCGGGCCTCGCGTCGGATCGCTCACGCCGGCGCTCCGATCGGCAGCGCCGGCCCGTGCGCGCGCGCCCGCGTCTCGACGGCTGCCGCGAGCTCACGGGCCTCGAGATACTGCGCCTCGATCGCCGCACGCCCGCCGAACCACACGAGCTCCGTCAGCGAGAGCAGCGCGTCGAGCGGCGGCATCGGCCCGTGGGCGCGCTCCACGAGCGCGACGACCTCGCGCGCGGTGCGCCCTCGCCGGTCGACGTCGCCGGCCCGCGTCGCCTCGCGCAGCGCGCGCACGAAGAGCGCGTGGATGGCCTCGCGGTAGCGCCCCGCGGCCGCGTGCTCCTCGGCCGAGGCGTCCGAGCCCTCGAGCAGGGGATCGAGCGCGGGCCCCGCCGACGTCCCCCCGTCCCGGCGACGGCTCGTCAGGTCCACCTTCGGGATCCGCATCATCACGACGAGGTACACGACGAGCGCGATCACCAGCGCGATGCCGAGCGCGAAGAGCACGTACCCGAGCGGCCGCGCGGCGACGCCGAGCAGCTCCGCGAGGGCGTGCAGCAGATCCTGGAGGAACTGCGGCATCGGGAACTCGATCGAGCGCGAGGGCTCGCCGCCGTCGCGATCGCCCCGCAGATCGAGCGGCCCGGTCGGCCCGTCGCCCGCGCCGAGACCGTCACCGGTGCCGTGCCCCGTCGCGTCGGCGTCGTCGTCGAACACGACGATGTCGCTCGGGTAGCCGCCCTCGTCGTGCACGCGCGACGCCGCCTGCGCCTCGGGCGTCGAAGGGGCGGCCTCGGCGGCCGGGGCGGCGTCCGTCGGGGGTGGCGCCTGCGCGCTCGCCACGCTCGCCGCCCACGCGAGGACGGCCAGCGCGAGCGAGGCGAGCGAGCGGCCCATGGAGATCAGGTGAAGACGCTGGCGATCGCCTGGGCGTCCACGCCGTCACGCAGGCCGCGCAGGCGCGCGTAGATCACCGCGACGAGCGTCGAGCCGGCCATGGTCGCGAAGAGCGTGACCGGGATGTTCACGATCTGGCCGAGGATCTGCCCGAGCGAGAGAGGGTCCTGCATCGCCTGCAGGCCCGCCGCGCCGCCGCCCGCGACCGCCGCGCTGCCGCCCATCACCAGCATCTGCACCGGAGCGAGGATGCAGAGCGCGATCACGAACCAGCCGACGAACACCGCGAGGCCGATGAGGAAGATGTTGAGGCGGTTGCCCTCGGTCAGCTGGATGCTCCGCTGCAAGCTGTCGATCGGCCCGAGCCTCTCGACGATGCAGACCGGCGCGGCGACGGCGAAGAAGAGGCTCGCGATGATGCCCGGCACGAAGCACATCACGAACCCGATGCCGACGCAGATCGCGAGCAAGAGGTTCGTCAGGAACATCCAGAACGCCCGCGAGAGCCCGACGCGAAACGCCTGGCCGATGCTCGGGGAGCGCCCGCTGAGCCGCTCGGCGACGGCGTAGACGATGCCGCCCTGTCCGACCGCCTGCAGCGCGATGCCGATGATCGCGACGACGAACGTGAACGGCAGGATGAGCAGCGCCGCCGTCATCGCCTCGTCGGGGCTCCCGTGCGAGGCCTCTTGCGTGAGGAAGTAGGCTCCGACGCTGACCCCGAAGTTCAGGATCGTCGTCGGCATCACCACGGCGAGCGCGCAGGCGAAGATGGGCACGAACGCCTGGCCCATCGTGCGGAAGGTCGTCGAGAGGACGTCTCCGACGTCGAGCGAGGCCGGGATGCCCGGCACACCGCCGCCCCCGCCGCCGGGATACCCGCCGCCCATGGGGGCGCCGGCCCCGAACCCACCACCACCGCCCGCCCCGTACTGGTTGTCCATGGCGCCTCGTTACCAGACGGCGGGCCGCGTGGGAAGACGCACCTCTTTCTCCGCCCCGAAACGCTCCGCCTGCTTGACCACCCATCGAGCCGGGGTCTACACCGACGCCCCGTAGTGACAAAGCCAGCGGATGACGGGCGCTCGCGCGGGAAAGAGCAGCGTCCCCAGTCGACCGGAGCCGCCTCGCGTCGCGCACGCGGGGCCGATCCGGCACGCGTGGGGCGTCGAGCCTTCGCGCTCGCGTACTGGGTGCTCGTCGTCTGGGTGGTGGTCGCTGCCTTCGTCTCCGTGGTGCGCCAGGTGTTCTGGCCCGCACCGGATGGGGCGCTGCCCGACGGGCACGCGTCCCTCGCCCCCTCTCCTCACGACTCGAGCTCTCGATGACCCATTGCCTGAAGGCCTGTCGCCCATGACCGATGATCTGACCGTACCCAACGCCACCTTCGACGCCCTGCCCCTCGGGGCCGAGGTGCGACGCGCCATCGACGAGGCCGGCTGGACGACGCCGACGCCCGTGCAGCTCGCCGCGTACGAGCCCGGCGCCGAGGGCAAGGACCTGGTGGTGCAGGCCCGCACGGGCACCGGCAAGACGGCCGCGTTCGGCCTGCCGCTCGTCGACAAGCGCGTGCGTCCCGACGGCGGCGCGCAGGTGCTCATCCTCGCGCCGACCCGCGAGCTGGCGCTGCAGAGCGCGAGAGAGATCGAGCGCATCGGCGTCCACAAGGGCATCCAGGCGGTCGCCATCTACGGCGGCGCGCCGATGGACAAGCAGGTCCGCGAGCTCGAGCAGGGCGGGCAGATCGTGTCTGGCACGCCCGGGCGCGTCCTCGATCACCTGCGCCGCGGCACGCTGAACGGGGACGCCCTGCGCATCCTGGTGCTCGACGAGGCCGACGAGATGCTCTCGATGGGCTTCGCCGAGGAGCTGAACGCGATCGTCGAGTTCCTGCCCAAGGCCCGGCAGACGATGCTCTTCTCGGCGACGCTCGACGAGAGCGTGCAGCGCCTCGCGAGCAAGCTCCTCAAGGATCCGGTGCAGCTCGCGCTCTCGAGCGACCAGGTCGGAGCGCAGGGCATCAGCCACTTCGTCTACCTCGTCTCGGGGCTCGGCAAGGCCCGCGACCTCGTGCGCGTCGTCGAGGTCGAGAACCCCGAGAGCGCGATCGTCTTCTGCAACACGAAGGCCGTGACCGAGCAGGTCGCGAGCGAGCTGCAGGCGGCGGGCTACACCGCGGACTGGCTGAACGGCGACCTGCCGCAGAGCCAGCGCGAGGCGGTCCTGGCGCGAACGCGCGAGGGGAAGCTGCGCTTCATGGTGGCGACCGACGTCGCCGCGCGCGGCATCGACATCTCGCACCTGACGCACGTGATCAACTTCGACTTCCCGCAGGAGCTGGAGCAGTACGTGCACCGGACGGGGCGCACCGGGCGCGCGGGACGCACGGGCACGGCCATCTCGCTCGTGGCGGGCGCCGACCTCGGGTCGCTCTACTACCTCCGGCTCACCTACAAGATCTTCCCGATCGAGCGCACGCTGCCGTCCGCGGGCGACCTACGGACGCGGGCCGAGCTCGATCGCGTCGAGATGCTCGATGCCGGGTTCACCGCGGAGCCGAGCGCGCTCGACCGCGCGATCGCGCGCCGGCTGCTGACGCACGACGACCGCGAGCGGCTCGTCGCGGGGCTCGTTCACGCCTTCTTCGGCGGGGCCGGCGACGCGGCCCAGGTCGACGAGCAGGCGTCGGCCGCGCGGCGGTCCAAGGCGCCGCGGCCGGCGCCCGCGCTCGCGAGCGAGGAGCGGGCACCGGAGCGGGCACCGGAGCGGAGCCGCGATCGGGATCGCGATCGGGATCGCGACCGGGATCGTGAGAGGGACGGCGAGCCGCGGCGGCGGCGGCGGCGCGAGATGGAGGCCCTGCCGGCGGACGCGAGCCCGGACGTCCCCCCCACCCCCGAGGCAGCGCGCGAGGCCCGTCCGGGGTCGCGCGAGGCCGCGGAGCCGCCCCGCCGCGGCCGCGAGGCGCCGGCCGAGACGACCGACGGCACGGGCGAGCGCGCGCGCGCGGAAGAGCGCTTCAACGAAGAGGGGATGACGAACCTCTTCGTCAACCTCGGCCGCCGCGAGAACATCAAGGTCGTCGACCTGCTGCGCCTCTTCGAGGAGCGCGCCGGGCTGGGCAAGGCGCAGCTAGGTCGCATCCGCATCCGCGACCGCCACACGTTCGTCGCCGTCCCCAAGGATCGCGCCGACGACGCCATCCTGAAGATCCAGGGCGCGCGCTTCGGGGACAAGGACGTCGTCGCCGAGGTCGCGCGGGCCGAGCAGACGCAAGCCGAGGGCGGCTCGCCCGCGCCTTCGTCCGAGACGCCGAGCTGAGCGATGCCGGTCGACCAGGAGACGCTCCGCCGAGGGCTCGGGATCACGCTCGATCACACCGACCTCGGGCCGCCCTACACGAGCGGATGGAAGAAGTACGAGGGCAAGGTCCGCGACAACTACTCGCGCCCCGACGGGACGCGTGTGCTCGTCACGACGGACCGGATCTCCGCGTTCGATCGCGTGCTCGGCACCCTGCCCTTCAAGGGACAGGTGCTCAACGGGCTCTCGGCGTACTGGTTCCAGGCGACCAAGGACGTCGCGCCGAGTCACTTCGTGAGCGCGCCCGATCCGAACGTGACGATCGGGGTCGAGTGCACGCCGCTCGCGGTCGAGCTGGTCGTGCGCGCATACCTCACGGGGGTCACGTCCACGAGCATCTGGACGCACTACGCCGAGGGCAAGCGCACGTTCGCCGGCCACGCGCTGCCCGAGGGGATGAAGAAGAACGACGCGCTTCCGGCCCCGATCCTGACGCCGAGCACCAAGGCGCTGAAGGGCGGGCACGACGAGACGGTCTCGCGCGACGAGCTGCTCGCGCGCGGCGAGGTGAGCGCGGCGGACTTCGACCGAGCGGGCGAGATGGCGCTGGCGCTCTTCCGCCGCGGCCGAGAGATCTGCGCCGAGCGCGGGCTCATCCTCGCCGATACCAAGTACGAGATGGGCAAGACGCCGGACGGCCGCATCGTCGTGATCGACGAGATGCACACACCCGACTCCTCGCGCTACTGGCTCGCCTCGAGCTACGAGGAGCGACGCGCGAGGGGCGAGGAGCCCGAGAGCTTCGACAAGGAGTACGTCCGCCGCTGGCTCGCTGCGCAGGGCTTCAAGGGTGACGGCCCCATCCCGGAGATCCCGGACGAGATCCGCGTCGAGGCCTCGCGCCGGTACATCGAGGCCTGCGAGACGATCATGGGCACGCCCTTCGTGCCGAACCTCGACGACCCCCACGCGCGCATGCGCCGCAACCTAGGCTTGTAGGAGATCCGCCATGAAGGCCCGCATCTACGTGACGCTGAAGCGCGAGGTCCTCGATCCGCAGGGCGACGCCGTCCGCCATGCCCTGGGCTCGCTCGGCTTCGAGGGCGTGAAGGACGTCCGCATCGGCAAGCTCGTCGAGATCGAGCTCGAGGGTGCGGACGACGAGGCGCGCAAGGCGCAGCTGAAGTCGATGTGCGAGAAGCTGCTCGCCAACCCGGTCATCGAGGACTTCCGCCTCGAGGGTTGAGGCGCGCGCCGCGCGCGTGCGAGGCTCGCGGTCGATGAACGGCTCGCGCGGTCCCCGCCTCGTGGCGCTCGCCTGGGCGTTCGTGGTGGGCTCGGGTCTCCTCTCGGCCCGAGCGCGCATCCGGACCGCGACGTTCGCCAGCTGCACGCCCTGAGCGCGCGCGTCACGCGCGCGACGGGATCTCGTCCAGGTGCGCGAGCGCCGCCGCGCTCCAGCGCGCCTCGAGCTCCTCGCGCGGCGTCTCGAGCACCTTGCGCAGGCGCGGCACCCTCCGCAGCGCGCTCGCGCGCGAGGCCAGCTCGGGCCGCGCCTCGAGGATCGCGCGGAGAGCGCGCGCGTAGCCGATCGTGCCCTCGAGGCGCTCGCTGCCGTGGATCAGGGCGTCGATCGTCTCGAGGAGATCCTCGCCGTCGAGCCTTTCGGCGACCTCGGCGCCCCAGCCGTCGAGGAAGGGCCCGAGCGGGATCCGCAGCTCCGGGTACGCGCGGATCGCCCGCGGCTTGCGGAGGGCGAAGTGGCGGTGGTTCTCGAAGGCCATCGACGATCCGTCGATCAGGGCCTTGTAGAGCTCGCCCGCGGTCCAGAGCCGCCCTCCGTAGCGCAGCTCGCGCTCGGATCCGAACGCCGACGCCGTGAGCTTGTAGAAGCGCTGGCGCAGCGGGTCGGCAGGCGAGACGTCCCACATGTCGACCACACGATCGAGGTCGCCGAGGTTGTGCGCGATGCTCGCGGACGCCCGGAGCGCGCCGAGCCCGTCCTTCGCGCGCCAGAGCGAGCCGAAGATCTCCGAGTGTCGCTCGATCTCGTGCGCGATGGCGTCGAGCAGCGCCGCGCGAAGACGCCTCGCGTCCTGCGCGCGGTAGGGACCGAGCGCCGCGTACGCGCCGCACGCGACCGTGAACCACTCCCCGAGGTGGCCGTGGAGCGGCTCGCGCTCCCACGCGCTGCCTCGCGCTCCGAAGCTCGCGCGGGTCGTGAGCGCCAGGAAGTCCCACGCGTGGCTGTCGAGGACGAGCTGGGCCATCTCGAGCGCGGTCGCGAGGGGCAAGCCCGCCGGCCACAGCTTCTTCCGGATCTGGTTGTCGACGTCGGTCGGGACGGGCGTGGCGCACGTGAGGTAGTGCGCGCTCAAGCAGAGCCGGAAGTACTCGAAGTGCGAGAGGGAGCCGGCGGCGACGCGCGCCTGCGCCCGGACGAGGGCCGCGGGCGCCGAGGCGACGACGAGCGGAGCGTCCGCAGGCTCGCCGAAGACGTAGGGGGCGGTGTTACGGACCTGGGACACCAGGAGCTCGGGCGAGATTCCGTGCATGCTTTGGGTCGAGCGGTCGCCCGGAGCTTCGCGAGGCCGCGGCCCGGGAGCACTGCGGGGCGAGGCTAGATGACCGATCACGATTCTGGGACAGAATCGTCGACGGGCAGCTGGCGTCGCGACGGACGTCGCGAGGACAGGCGGGTGAGGCAGGCCGATTCACTCCGACTGCCGAGGGAGGACGGGGACGTCGCCCCGTCAGCGACGCAGGGGTCGACTCGGCGCGGTCACCGCGGCGCTTCCCTTCGCGGGGTGAGGGTCCTCGATCGACGCGGCGTCGCGCGTCGACCTCGCGGCAGCCGGCGGAGCGCCGCGCGCCACGTCACGGACGACCACGCGCTCGGTGGGTCCCGCGGCCGGCGGACGGAAGCCGGAGCGCTCGGCCCGGAGGCGGCTCAGTCGCAGGGTCGCACGGTGCGTGGGCGCGGTCCGGCAGGACCGCTTGAGGTTGGCGTTCATGGCGGCGGTCGAGCAAGCGACGGGCCACGCGCCACACGCGAGGAATCAGCCCGCAAGCACGCCGGGCGGGGGGTGGAGCCGCGGAACGTAGGGAGCAGGCCACGGCGCTCGATGCGGCGGTCTCATGGCGCGACGGGCAGCCCCAGCCGCGCGGCGCGGATCCTGCGCCCCACGGGGCAGTCCGCACAGCCAGTGCCGCAGCAGCGGCGCGGACGCGCCTCGGCCGCGGCGATCCTCGGATCGACGCTCGGGCGGATGACGGGACGCGCGGCCTGCGGCTGCCCGCGCAGCGAACCGACCGTGAGCGCGGCGCGCCCCTTCATCAGGAGAGGCGCGCGGTCTCGGCGCCACGCCGCGCGCGCAGGATGGCTCGACGCACGTCCGCCTCGTCCGGGGGGCTCGGCGACTCGGCGAGGTAGGCCTCGAGGTCCGCGACCGCGGCCAACCCCGCGCCCATGGCGAGCGCGTGCATCCCGCGGTCGCGCCGGAACTCGACCGCGCCGGTCAGGTCGACGAGCCGATCGCAAGCGAGCAGCGCGATGGCGTGCGCGCTCCGCCGCTCGTGCGCGTGCTTGAGGTTGATGAGCATCCGCACGAGCATCGAGCGCTCGTCGACGGGCGCGAGGTGCTCGCGCATCACGCGCTTGGGCCCGCCGAGGTGCCGCTGAGAGAGCTGGTCGAGCCGGGAGGCGTCGACCTCCTTGCCGTCGTCGAAGGGATCGACCAGCACGCCCTCGCCCTCACCGACCCGCACGAGGAAGTGCCCCGGGAACCCCACGCCACGCACGGTCATCCCGGCGCGCCGGCCGATCGCGATCATCACGATCCCGAGCGTCAGCGGCACCCCGAGTCGCCGCTCGACGACGGCGGTGAGGTCGCTGTTGCGGGGGTCGTAGTAGTCCGTCTCGTTGCCGCGGAACTGGTGCTCGAGGAAGACCTGCTCGGCGAGCAGCCCCGCCTGCACCGAGGGCGCGAGCACGCGCACCTCGTTCTCGATGAGCGGGTGCGCAGCGCGGGCGAAGAAGCTCCGCGTCGCATCGAGCGTCGCGTCCGGGCGCACGTCGCGCGCGACCATGAGCGCGAGCTCGTCGATGGCCAGGCCCGAGGCGAGGGCCTCGCTGAGCAGGACGGTTGGGCGACGCACCACGGAGCTAGCTTAGCCAGGTCGGAGGCCCGCCGCGAATTCGGGCGGCCGGCGGCGCCGTTGGGCCGCCGAGCTGCCCCGCGGACCTCCCTCAGAGCCTCGGGCCCGCCTGCTTGATGGCCTCGCTCGCGCCCGCCTCGAACTTCTTGAAGTTGTCGACGAAGTACTTCGCGAGCTTCTTCTGCGTCGCGTCGTAGGCGTTCTTGTCGGCCCAGGTCATGCGCGGGTGCAGGATCTCGCTCGGCACGCCGCTGCACGAGGCCGGCACCTCGAAGCCGAAGACGTCGTCCTTCGAGGTCCGCGCGTCGGCGAGCGATCCGTCGTGGATGCCGTCGAGGATCGCGCGCGTGTGGCGCAGGCTCATGCGCTTGCCGACGCCGAAGCCGCCGCCCGACCAGCCCGTGTTGACGAGCCACGCCTGGGCGCCGTGCTTCTTGAGCCGCTCCGCGAGCAGCTCGGCGTACTTGCTCGGGTGCCACACCATGAAGGCCGCGCCGAAGCACGCGCTGAACGTGGGCGAGGGCTCCTTCACGCCCATCTCGGTGCCGGCGACCTTCGCCGTGTAGCCGCTGATGAAGTGGTACATCGCCTGCTCGGGCGTGAGCTTGGCGACCGGGGGCAGCACCCCGTACGCGTCGCAGGTGAGCAGGATGACGTTGTTCGGATGCCCGGCGACGCAGGGGATCTTCGCGTTGCTGATGTACTCGACCGGGTAGCTGCAGCGAGTGTTCTCGGTGATCGAGATGTTCTCGTAGTCGACCACGCGGGTCTTCGGCTCGTAGACGACGTTCTCGAGCACCGAGCCGTAGCGGATCGCCTGGAAGATCTCCGGCTCGCTCTCGGCCGTCAGGTTGACGGCCTTCGCGTAGCAGCCGCCCTCGATGTTGAACACCCCGCGATCGGTCCACACGTGCTCGTCGTCGCCGATGAGGAAGCGGCTCGGATCCGCGCTCAGCGTCGTCTTGCCGGTGCCGCTGAGGCCGAAGAAGATCGAGACCTTGCCGTCCTTGCCCTCGTTGGCCGAGCAGTGCATCGAGAGCTGCCCCTTGAGGGGCATCAGGTAGTTCATGATGGTGAAGACGCCCTTCTTCATCTCACCGGCGTACTCCGTGCCGAGGATCACCATCTCCTGGCGCGCGAAGTCGAGCGCGACGCTCGTCTTGCTCGTCATGCCCGACGTGTACCGGTTCGCCGAGAACGCGCCCGCGTTGTAGACGACGTAGTCGGGATCGCCGAAGCTCTCGAGCTCCTGCGGCGTCGGGCGGATCAGCATGTTCCACATGAAGAGCGCGTGGTACGCGCGCGAGCAGACGATGCGGACCTTGAAGCGGTAGCGCTCGTCCCAGCCCGCGAAGCCGTCGACCACGTAGAGGTGCGCCTTCGTGTTGAGGTAGTCGACGGCGCGCTCGCGGTTGACCATGAACGTGTTGGGGTCGAGCTTGATGTTGACGTCGCCCCACCAGACGTTGTCGCGCGACTTCGGCTCGTCGACGATGCGCTTGTCCTTCGGCGAGCGACCCGTCTTCTCGCCGGAGAACGCCATGAGCGCGCCCGTCGAGCTGATCGCCGTTCCCGCCTCGTGCTTGAGGGCGAGCTCGTAGAGGAGCGCCGGCGACGCGTTGCGGAACAGCGTCTTGACGTGGATGTCGTACTTCGAGAGCGAGAAGGACGGCGAAATCGACTCGGCGCTCATGGCTGACGGGCCTCCAGGCAGTTCGTCTGGCGGGTGCTCCCGTCCAGAAGGGCCGAAAGCCTAACGCGCAGCGTCAGGGGCGTGCCACCGCTGAGTGGAGAAAGGTCACGACCCCTCGGTCCGCGTCGAGGTCGACGAGGCCGCCGAGGGCGACTTCCCAGTTCTCCGCGTCGTCGTGGCCGATCGGCGTGGGACCGACGACGGGGATGGCCAGGTCGAGCAGACGATCGCGCAGGACGGCGTCCACGGTGCGCCCGTCCTCGCGCGGGTCGCAGCGCGTGAAGTCCCCGAGGAGGACCCCCGCGGCGCGCGCGAAGACACCGGCGAGGCGCAGCGTCGTCAGCATGCGATCGACGCGATACGGGGCCTCCCCCACGTCCTCGAGCAGGAGCACGCAGCCGTCGACCGGCACCTCGAAGGGCGTCCCGACCAGGGCCGCGACCACCGCGAGGTTTCCGCCCACGAGCGGCGCGGTCACGCGGCCCAGGGTCCGGATCGGCGCGTCGTGTCCGGTGAAGGGCACGTGGCCCTCGACGGCGCGCGTCCAGCGCTCGACCCGCGCCTCGGGCAGCTTCCCGAGCGCCGCGACCATCGACGCGTGCAGCGAGCGGAGGCCGGCGCGCTGCCACACGGCATGGAGCGCGGTCACGTCGCTGAAGCCGACGAGCAGCTTGCCCGCCCGGCGAACGAGATCGAGGTCGAGCGACGAAAGCAGGCGCATGGCTCCGTAGCCGCCGCGCGCGCAGACGATGGCGTCGACGCTCTCGTCCCGGAGCGCGTCGTGCAGCTCGTCGAGCCGTCGCGCGTCGTCTCCGGCGAGGAAGCCCTCGCGCGCGAAGAGATCGTCGTCGAACGTCACCGTGTAGCGTGCCCGCAGCCGCGCGACGCCGCGATCGAGCGCCTCGCGTTCGAAGGGGCTCGAGGGCGCGATCACGCGCAGGTGCCCGCCCGCACGGAGCCCCCGGACACGAGCGAAGCGATCCCTCGACGTCACGGCATCTTCGTCACGGGGCCCTGCGCCGGACGCGGCGCCCGGCGGCCAGGACCAGCCCGAGCGCGACGAGGAGCGCGACCCCGGGAGAGGCGGCCAGCCCCGCCGCGCGGCACCCGCATCCGCCGCTCGCGGGCGGCGGCGTCGAGGCGGCGTCGGCTCCGGCAGCGTCCGCGGCGGCCGCGTCGAGCCCGGCCGCCGCGTCGAGCCCCGCCGCCGCGTCGACGGGACGCGCCGCATCGACCGGAGGCCCCGCGTCGCGCGGGCCGACGCCCGCATCGAGCATCGGGCCGGTCCCCGCGTGCGTGAGCGTGACGTGGTCCGTCGTCGCTCCGTCGGAGCGCACGTTGGTGAGCGTCAGCGTGTCGCCGTCGACGTCGACGATGCAGGAGCCGTGCTCCGCCTCGGAGAAGAACATCAGCGGGTGATCGAGCGTGCCGCCCGTCGACGCGCCGCCGTGCCCCGCCACGACGTAGAGCGTACCGTCCGGACCCGAGTGGTACGCGCCGTCTCCGTCGAGCCGCCCGTCCCCCGGATCGACGACGTGCCCCGCGGACGTCGTCGGCGTGTCGAACGCCCCCCGCACGAGGTAGCTGCGCTCGTACGCGTGCGAGTGCCCCGCCAGCACCGCGTCGACGCCGTGCGCCTCGAGGATCGGCAGCGCGTTCTCGCGCATCTCGCGCAGCTGCGTCTCGGTGTCCGAGTTGTGCGTCCCGCGGGTGTACGCGGGGTGGTGGAAGTACGCGAGCGTCCAGTCGGCGATGTTCGCCGAGAGATCGCTCTCGAGCCACGTGAGCATCGCGCCGGAGGGCGAGCGCGACACGTCCTGCGAGTTGAGCACGACGAAGTGCGCGTTGGCGTAGTCGAACGAGTAGTAGGCCTCCGTGCCGCTCGGCACGCCGCCCGCGCTGCCGTCCGCCGGGAGCGAGTACGCCTCGAAGTAGGGGCCCGTCTGCGTCGAGGAGTGCGAGCTGATGCCCTCGTGGTTGCCCAGCGTGGGCCAGGAAGGCGTGTGCCGCAGGATGTCGGCGTAGGGGCCGAAGAAGCCGCTGTCGAACTGCGCGGTCGTGCCGGACGTGTACGCGATGTCCCCCATGTGCAGCATCAGATCGGGCGCGTGCGTGCCGACGTACGCGAGCATCGCGTCGCGCACGCCGCGCTCGGCCGAGTCGCCCGTGCCCGAGTCGCCGACCACCCAGAGGCGGAAGGGCACGCGCGTGCCCGGGACCGGCGAAGTGGTGAACGTGTCGCGCGCGTCTCCGGTCGTGCTCGCCGAGCACGACGTGCGACCGGCGACGTAGAAGTACTGCGTGGAGGCCGAGAGGCCGGTGATCTCGACGTCGTGATCGATCTCGCTGGTGCCGCTGCCGGCGCCGTTGCCCAGCGAGCTCACGCTCGTGCCCCAGCACACGCGCGAGGGCTCGGCCGCGGCGCTGCGCCAGACGACGCGCATGGACGTGCTCGTCCCGCGCTGGAGATACGGGATGCGCGCCTGGGCGCCGGCGGAGGTCGCCGCGAGCCACACGGCGAGGACGACGAGGGCGCGCATCAGAGCGCCCCCCGGAGGTGCGCGGCCAGCGCGAGGACCCGTGGATAGCGCGGCGCTGCCAGAGACGCCTCGTCGAGCGCGGCCCGCGCCTCGTCCCCTCGTCCGAGCCGCACGAGCGCCTCGCCACGATCGACGAGCAGCGCGACGGTCCGGCGGCGCGCGAGGCGCGCGTCGATCGCGAGGAGCGCGCTCTGCCATGCCGCCGCTGCGTCCGGCGTCCGGCCGAGCCGCGCGAGCACGTCGCCGCGGAGCAGCGCGAGCCGCGGATCCGTCGGCGCGCGTCGGACGGCGGCGTCGACGATGCCGAGCGCCACGTGCGCCTCGCCCGCGGCCACGTGCGCGTCGACCGCCGCGAGCACGAGCGGCGCAGCGTCGTGCGTCCGCGCGAGCGCCTCGTCGAGCCCCTGGGCGGCCTCGGCGGCGCGTCCCTCGCGCACGAGCCAGCGCCCGCGGTCGAGAAACGCGTCGACGTCGTCCGCGAGCGCGAGCGCCGCGTCGAGATCCTCGATGGCGCCCCGGCGATCTCCCGACACCGCGCGTAGATCTGCCCGCGCGCGGCGCGCGGCGAAGCTCGACGGGGCGATGGCGACCGCGCGATCCAGGATCGCGAGCGCTTGGTCCGGCTGGCCGAGCGCCTCGAGCGCGCGGCCCTGTAGGACGAGCGAGGAGGAGTCCTCCGGCGCGAGCGCGAGCGCGAGGCGCAGGTCGTCGAGGGCCTGGGCGGGCTGGCCGGACATCAGCAAGAGCTCCGCCCGCTCGCGCAGCAGCGCGGTGTCGTGCGGCCGCTCCGCGAGCGCCAGCGCGTAGCCGGCCAGCGTGTCGTCGATGGGTGGATCGGCCTGGGCCGCGCTCGCGACGACGAGCACGGGGACGAGGAGCAGGGCTCTGCGCATGCCGCATGGTACCCGGGTGCGCGCCCGCCGCGCGCGTGGGAACGTGCCGGTGCCGATGCTCACCTCGATCCTCGACTGGCTCCGCACGCACGAGGGACCACCCGCGTACCTCGTGCTGGGGCTCGCCGGGCTCATCGAGTACGTGTTCCCACCCTTCCCCGGCGATGCGATCGCGGTGTTCGGCGTGTGCCTCGCGTTCGGCGCGGGCTACCAGCCCGCGATCGTGTACGCGGCGCTCGTCGCCGGCGCGGTCGTCGGCGGGCAGGCGATGTGGTGGCTCGGCCGACGCTACGCGGCGCGAGACAGCCGTCCTGCGTTGCTCCGCGGTCCGCGCGCCGAGGCCGCGCTCCGAGAGGTGCAGGCGCGCTTCGAGCAGCACGGCTCGCTCTTCCTCGTCGTGCACCGCTTCATCCCGGCGCTGCGCGCCTTCGTGTTCGTCGGCGCGGGGATGAGCAACCTGTCCTTCTGGCGCGTGCTGCTGCTCGGCGGCGCCTCGGCGATGGCGTGGAACGCCGTTCTCATGGGCGCGGGGTGGCTCGTGTCGGCGAACTGGGAGCGCCTGGCGGGGATCGTCTCGGCCTACTCGACCGTGGTGATCGTGCTCGTGGTCGTCGGGGCCATCGTCGCGCTCGTGGTGCGCGCGCGCCGCACGGGCGCCAGCTGACGCGCCGCGGGCCAGCCGCTCGGGCGCTCTTGCGCGTCGAGCGGCCCGCGCCTCAAGCTGTCCTCGAGGAGCGTCGATGCCGCGCGCGAAGAAGCCGAGCCCCACCGATCACCCGCAGGCCCCGTCCGCGTCCGAGCGGATCGACGCGAAGGTCGCCCAGCTCGGCGACTGGCGCGGCGAGATGCTCGGCCGGCTCCGCGCGCTGATCCAGGAGGCCGACCCCGCGATCGTCGAGGAGTGGAAGTGGGAGACCCCCGTCTGGTCGCACGAGGGCATCGTCTGCACGGGCGAGACCTACAAGAGCGTCGTGAAGATGACGTTCGCCAGGGGCGCGGCCCTCGCGGACCCGTCGCGCCTCTTCAACTCCAGCCTGGAGGGGAACGTGCGACGCGCCATCGACGTCCGGCAGGGCGAGACGATCGACGCGCGCGCCCTGAAGGCGCTCGTCCGCGCCGCGGTCGCGCTGAACGTCTCGGGCAAGAAGGCCGCGCCCCGGGCGCGCGCCGCGGGCTGACGGGCGTGATCGGGCTCGTGAGGCGAGCGCGTCCGTCGTCTGTCGCTGCCCTCGCGCTCGCCCTGGCGGGCTGCGCGGTGTCGGAGACGCCGGTCGATGCCGCGGGGCGCGACGCCTTCGTGACCCGCGACGCGTGGCGCGCGGGCCGCGACACGAGCCTGCCGCCCGTCGCCGACGCGTGGCCACCCGCATCGCTCGACGCGACGGCCGTCGCGCGCGACGCGGCCACGATCGACGCCTTCGACCCGGCGGCGAACCACGCGTACTACGCGCCGCAGGATGCGAGCCTCGCGGGGGACTGCGGCGTCGTCGAGGCCTGCAACGATCTCGACGACGACTGCGACGGACGAACCGACGAGGGGCTCGCGGACTGCGTCGTCGTCGCGTGCGGCGCTGCGTCCTGCACCGGCGAGCCGTGCTGCACCGACCTCACGCTCGAGCGGACCTACTGCGGCGGGTGCTCGCCGACCTCGTGGGCCATCGCGGAGCCCTGCGACGGCCCGGAGGACTGCCCGGCCGGCACCGGCTGCTGCTTCGTGTCCGAGAGCGACTGGGTCACCATCGGGTGCGCCTCGCGCTGCGCGGCCTGGTGGCGGTGCCACACCGCGGCCGACTGCCCGGCGACGCAGCCGCGGTGTGAGTCGAGCGTGTGCCGCTGAGCCGCGCCTACTCGGCTCGCTGGGCGACGAAGGTCTTGCCGAGATCGGCGCAGAGCGTCTGCACGGCGTGGCGGCCCGACATCATCGACACCGGCACGCCGCCGCCCGGCTCGACCCACTGTCCGGCGAGGTAGAGCCCGGCGAGGCCTGGAACCTTGCGCGGGACGCGCACGCCGTACGTTCGCTGGGTCGGCAGCCACCCCTCGAACGCGCCGCGCCAGACGCGCGCGAAGCGCCAGAAGGTCAGCGGCGTCGCGACATCCGTCATCCGCACGTCGCCGCGGATTCCGGGGAGCGACTCCTCGAGCCGATCGAGCAGCGCCGAGGCTGCCTCGTCGCGCGTGGCCGCGTAGTCGTCGCCGCGCTCCGCCCAGAAGCGGTAGTCGGTCTCGAGCATCGCCTGGATCACCGTGTGTCCGGCCGGCGCGTAGACGGGGTCGTCGTTGTACGTGCGGAAGTTCAGCTGTGGCTGGGCGCGCCCCCCGAGTGTGAAGGGATCGCGCTGGTGCACGATCCAGGACCAGGGCGCGTCGGCGAGCGGGCGCTCGACGCCGTAGCTCACGAGCGCGATGGCCTCGTACTTCGGCCACTCGTCGAGGCGCTCGCGCGTGGCGCGATCGAGGAAGCGGCCGCCGAGGAGCCGCAGCGCCGTCTCGTACGCCGACGCGGTGCTCACCACCCGATCCGCCCGCAGGATGCGTCCGTCCGCGAGGCGGACGCCGGCCACGCTGCCGTGATCGACGACGACCTCCTCGACGGTCGTGTCGAGCGTGAGCTCACCGCCGAGCTCGACGAAGCGCCGCACGAGCGCGTCGCGCAGCGCCGCGGAGCCGCCGCGGGGACGGCAGAGCTGGCGCCCCGCGAGCTGCGAGAGGAGCATCAGCAGGAAGAACGTGGGCATCTCCGGCGCGATCCAGGCGCCGAGCAGCTCGCGCAGGCGCGCGCTCGCGACGTGCTCCCGGCAGAACGTCCCCACGTCGCCGTGGAAACGGAGGAAGGCCGGCGCGGCGCTGCGCATCTGCCAGAGCTCGAGGAGCTTCTCCCGGAGCGGCACGAGCTCCGGCGGCTCGGACACCGGCCAGACGAAGTCCGACATGGCCGCCGCGCCCTCGAAGATCCGCGCGATCAGCGCGCGGTCCTCCGGCGCGATGTCGAGCATGGCCCGCTGCACCGCGGCCAGGTCGGAGGTCAGGTCGATCGACCATCCGTCATGCACGTTCTGATAGCGTGTGAAGTGCTCGATCGGGCGCAGCGGTGCGTCGCGCACGATGCCGAGCTCCTCGAAGATCGGCCGGAACGGGCCGCCCGGCCCGGTGCCCAGGAGCCAGTGCACGCAGCCGTCGATGGTGTAGGGCCCTCGTCTCCACGCGGTGCAGACGCCACCCGCCGACAGGCCATGCTCGACGATCTGCACGGCGAAGCCGTTCATCGACGCGTAGCAGCCTGTCGCGAGCCCGGCGACGCCTCCGCCGACGACGATGATGTCTCGTCTCGACATGCCGCGATTCTACGCACGCCTCCGAGCGATGCGAGCCGGGGCGGGATGGGAGAGGGGGCCGCGTCGTTGACCACGACCGGGCGCTCGCGGATGCTCGGGCGCCGATGGGGGCCACGACGCGCGCATGGCTCGACGTCGCCGAGGCGCTCGACGCGCGCGGGGCGAGGGTGGACGCCGGAGCGCTGCGGCGCGAGGTGCTCGAGGCGCTGGGCCGCGCGCCGGACCCGGAGACGCTCGCCGCGCTCGTGCGCGCGTGCGATGCGCGCGGCGAGCGGGACGTGCTCGACGCGATCGCGACACGGGGCCTTGCGCGTGGCGGCGCGCGCGCGGCGCTGACCGAGGCGCTCGGGCGTGCCGGCGACGTCGAGGCGGTGGCCGCGCTCGTCCGGGGCGCGGGCGAGTGGCAAGCGGCGGCGGCGACGCTGCGCGCCGGGCTCGCGGGGCTGGTCGCCGGTGGGGCGCCCGAGACGACGGTCGATATCGAGGCGCAGCTTCTCCCGATCGCGCGCGGCCTCGCCGCCGCGCACCACGAGCGCTGGGAGACGGCCCGCCACGCCGCGGCGGCCGCCGTCCACGCAGAGGCGCTGATCGCGACGGCGCTCGGTCTGCTCGGAGCGGAGGACCGCGCGCGCACGCTGGCAGACGCGCTGCTCGCCGCCGCGCCGCCGCGGGACACCGAGCCGGTCGCCCGCGCGAACCGCTACGCGTGGTGTGCCGCCGCGCTCGCCGCGGCGGGCGACGAGAACGCCCCCGCGCTCCTGCTCGAGGCGGACGCGTGCATCGACCGCGTCGACGTCGACGACGACCTGGACGGGTACACCGCGAAATTCCGCCAGGGCATCGCCGACGCGCGGCATCGCGTGCAGCACCTCGCGTCGATGCGTGGCCTGCCGCTCGGCCGGCGCTCGCTCTCGCCGACGACGCGGCAGTTGCCGCTCTCGAGCTCGTTCCGGCGCTTCGGCGAGATGGACTACGGTGCCGAGCGACGCGCCCAGCTGCGCGTCCGCATCGAGGGGTGCGCGGCGGTGCAGAACCTCGGGCAGGCGCTGCACGTGCTGGCCGAGGCGGAGGCGTGCCCGGACGTCGACACGTACGTACGGAGCGAGCTCGTGGCGCTCGCGGCGGGCGCGGTCGCACCGGGGACGCCGGCCGCGGGGCGCGAGGGCCTCGTGGCCGCTGCGGGGCGCGTCCCCGACCTCGTCGGCACCCGCGTGCCCGCCATGGCCCGCTCTTCGGCGCTCGCCGCCGTCGCGATCGCGCTCGCCCGCGCCGGCCACCACGACGAGGCGCTCGACGCCGCGCGCCGGACGTCACCCGAGCACCGCCCGGGCGCGCTGGCGCGCGTGGCGCTCGCGCTCTTCGCCGCCGGACGAGACGTCCAAGTGCGCGCGGTGCTGGAGGAGATCGGCCCGGTGCGCGCGGGCGGGCCGAGCGACGAGGCGAGCTACGTCGCCGCCCTGGTCGAGCGCCTGCGGCGCTGAGCGTGGCCTCTGCGTCACGCGGGGCGCGAGGCGGCGAGCGCGCTGGTATCGTCTGCTTCCGTGCAGACTTGCCCCTGGGACGGCTACGCGCCGAGCAACTTCGACTTCTGCGAGGCGAACGTCTGCGGATGGATCGTCGAGCCCGCGAACACCTGGTCGTGCCTCGCGTACGTGATCGTCGGCGTCGTGCTCGTCGTGCGCTCGCGGCGCGACGCGGGAGCGCGCGCGCTCGTGCCCATCGGCGTCTCGGCGATCCTCGTGGGGCTGCTCTCGGGCGCGTACCACGCGTCCGACGTCTTCGCGACGGAGTTCCTCGACCTCTTCTCGATGTACACGTTCTCGCTCTACGCGCTGACGGTGGGCGTGTACCGCGCGTACGGCATCGCCGTGCGGCGCGCGGTCGCGACGTACTTCGCGCTCGTCGCGGGGAGCCTCGGCCTTTTGCTCCTCGTGCGCCCGATCGGCGTGCCGCTCTTCGCCGCGCAGGTGATCGCCGTGCTGGCGCTCGAGTGGCGGATCTACCGGAGCCAGCCGGCGGGCGGCGATCGCATCGAGTACCGGCCGCTCTCTGTCCTGCTCGCGGTGTTCGTCGTGGCGCTGGCCTTCTGGGTGCCCGACTACACGCGCCTCTTCTGCATTCCGGAGAGCCACGTCCTCTCGGGGCATGCCGCGTGGCACGTGACCAACAGCCTCTGCTTCTACTTCCTCTACGAGTTCTACCGGCAGTTCGACTTCGGCGGCGGCGCACGGCGCATCGCGGTCCAGACGCACGCGTGAGGCAGGCGCGACGCCCCGCGAGCAGCGTCAGTGCTGACGCGAGCTGGAACAGGCGCGCCGCCGGCGAGCGTTCGGCATGACGACTCCATGACTGCAGCACGGCTGGCCACGAGCTGGTCACGGCACGTGACCCTCGCTTCGCCCGACATCGACGCGTACGTGGCGGACGTGCTCGAGCTCGTCCGCGATGGCGTCGAGGTCTCGATGCGGCACGTCGGCGACTCCATGCTCGAGCTGCGCGCCGGAGCGGACGTCGAGACGATCTCGGCAGCGCACGCTCGCGGAACGCTTCGCTGGATCTGCGCTCGCCTGTGCATTCTCTTCTCGGCCGACGGCGAGCTCCCGCCGCTCTATGGCGGTCAGCTCGACGGCGTTGCCCAGCTCGGCGGCGCTCGCTGCGAGGCGCACCTGTCCTTTCACAACAGTAGCGCCGCCCCGATCCAGTTCACGCTCTCGCCGGCCGGCGTGACGGCTACATGAACTTGCGGCGCTTGAACGCGCGGACGTCCGCTGGCGTGAGCGCGAACCACTCGCCGTTCGTGCGCTTCGCCGCGAAGCGCCGATGCCAGTAGGTCTCGATCCCGGACGGGTCGTCGGTGGCGATGACGTGAACGGTGTCGAGCTTCTCCGGCAGCTCCATCGCGATCTGGCGGTGCCGCCGTGGCACGTCGAACGTGTGCCCGATCTTGAATGCCTTCCGTGCTTCACGAGGTACACCGATCCGTCAGCGATCGGCGTCTCGGCGCTTTCGTTGTCGTCCACGTGCTCGCTCCCGCCGTCGCGCGCCGGGAGCAGCGCTAGCACCGCCTCGTGCTCCGGGTGCGCGCGCACGAACCCCCGTAGCAGGTGCAGTCGGGTCGCGTGCGATCCCAGCTTGTTGAAGGCGCGGCAGTCGCCGTAGCCGCCGCCGACGACGTTCGTCAGGCGCCGGCCAGGTCCGGCCCGGCGCCCTTGATCGCGCCCCACACGGCCACGACGAGCACGTGATCGTCTCGCTCGACGTAGTAGACGTGCTGGCGCGTCGAGCGCAGCAGCACGCGGCGGACGTCGCCGTCCGGGTGCGGGTGCGTGCGACCCGCACCGGGTGCGGCCGCGATCGTTCGAAACGCCAGCGCCAGCTCTTCGCGGAAGAGGTCGGGAGCCTTGTCGCGGTTCTCGCGCCACCACGCGTCGAGCCGCTCGATGTGTGCATCGGCTGTCGGAGTGGTTCGAACCGGCTTCGTCATCGGGAGCGAGCGCGCAGCCGGTCGAGGATGGCCTCGGCCGGTGCGGTCTGCCCCGCGGCCGCTTCGCGCAAGCTACGCGAGATCGCGGCATCCCGCGCAGCGCGCCCCGCCGGGTCGAGGTCGTCGCCCTCGTCGTCCATCACGAGGTCCAAGACGACCCCTTCCGGCAGATCGGTCGGCTCGTCCACGACGAGGCGCCCGCGACGGACCACCGCACGCACGCTCATGAGGTCGAGGCTAACACGGGGCGTCGCACAGATCGCCCTGCCGCGGGTCAGCGCTGCGGCTCGAACGCGAAAGGGAACGTGTAGCTCACGTTCCCGCCCGTCGGGCCCGGATCGAATTCGAAAGCGTCGACGACGGCGACGACGCACGCGGCCACGACCTCGCCTCCCGCCATCGTCGTATCGGCGACGTGCACGCCCTCGACGGCTCCCGACTCCGCGATCGTCATCTGCACCGCGATGCGGCCGACGAGCGACGGCGTCGCGGCCAGCTCGCGCTCGTAGCAAGCCTGGATCTCGTGGCGGTGTGTATGGATCATGCGGACGACCGCCTGCTGATCGAATTCACCCAGGCGCGTCGCGGGCCCATCGGTTGGTCGGGCCGCGGGACCCGTCGCCGGAGCGCCGCCGCAGCCCAGTAGCACCATCGCGAGCGAGAGCATCCGGACGGGTCGCACTGGAAGCCGCCTCCGAGATTTGAACTCGGGACCTACGGTTTACGAAACCGTTGCTCTACCCCTGAGCTAAGGCGGCGAAAGGGAAAACGGGGCGGGTGAATAGCTCGCTCGCCGCGATCCGTCCAGCGCGATCCCACCAGCGAACTCGGTCCCCTCACCCACCCCTCTCCCCGGGCGCGGGGAGACGGCTCCCGAGCTCACGGCGTGGTGGTGGTGCTCGTCGTGCCGTCGCTGGGGGCGTCCGTGGCTCCGCCACCGCCGCCGCTCGGGCCGACGTGCACCGGACCGACGTCGTCCGGGTGGAAGTCGGGCGTCGAGATCGCGCCGCCCGCGCCGACGTCGAAGCGGCCGTAGACGTAGGCGTGCGCGCCCCAGAAGCGGCGGTCGCCGCCGCTCGGGCCCCAGGCGTTGTCGAGATCGAGGAGCCACTCGAAGCCCGCGCCGAGCGGGAAGTCGAGGGCGTCGTCCGTCTGGACCGAGAGCGCGAGCGCCGTCTGTCCGAGATCGGGGTTGCCCATCATCCCGCTGGCGCTCGGCAGCGCCCAGCCGAGGAACGAGGCGCCGACGTCCACGATGTTGCCCAGACGCAGCGCCGCGCCGACCTCGAGGTTCAGCATCAGCTCGACGTTGCCGCGCGCGACCGTCGTCTCCCCGGGCGCCCACAGGTTGACGGTGCCGAGCACGGCGCCGCCGTAGTCCCCGTGCGTCGGCAGGAAGATCGGGATCGATCCCGTCGCATGGACGAGCAGCCAGTCGACGGCGTAGCGGTACGTCGCCGTCGGCCAGATGCCGAACGACTGGTCGGCCCACGCCGCGGGGTTGCGGAACGTGCTGTGGAACGCCGCCTGCCGCGTGAAGAAGCCGCGCCCCGACGACGGGCTCGCCTGATCGGTGGCCGTCGGGAGCGCGATGCCGCCGCCGATGAGCAGCCGGTGCTCGGCGCCGAGGTCGATGTTGGCGAAGCCCTCGAACTGGATGTTCCCGAGCTCGGTCTGATCCGAGTAGTCCGAGCGCGATCCGACGACCGGCAGGTTCGTCGCGAACCACGTGTGCGTGAAGGCGATCGGGATGTTCATCGCGACCACGAAGGTCCGGAAGTCCGCTTGCACGGAGAGCCCCGTCGCCCAGAGCGTCCCGCCGACATCGGAGGTGCCGCCGGCGATGTTCTCGGTGTGGTTGCCCGTGAAGAGATAGTTGTCCCAGCGTGGCGTGATGCGCGCCTCGCTCGTCGGCACGGCGTGCGCGCCGAAGCCGAGATCTTGCGCGTGGGCCGCGGCAGGCGCGAGCAGGGCGAGCGCGAGCGGGATGATCAGAGCTGATCGCACTGTCGCCATGACGTCACCTTGTCCCCGTGGTCCATGCACGCGGTCCCGCAAGGGCACGTGAACGCGGGGGAGTCGCAGCGGATCTGGCAGCTCTGCGTGAGGATGAAGCCGTTGACCGGCTGGCAGACGAAGCCGGACGGGCAGTCGCCGTTCGTCGTGCAGTCCTGACCGAGCGCGCCGAGCGTGGCGAGGCATCCGCCGTCCGCGCCGGCGCCCGCGTCCGTGCCGGGCGTGCCGCTGTCGCTCCCGGGCGTGCCGCTGTCGCTCCCCGGCGTGCCGCTGTCGCTCCCCGGCGTGCCGCCGTCGGTCCCCGGCGTGCCGACGTCCATGCCGCCGCCGCCGACGTCCATGCCGCCGCCGCCCGCGTCGCTGCCGACCGTGGTGGTACCGCTGCACCCGCTCGCCGCGCCGAGGGAGATCACACACGCCGTGAAGAAGAAGAGGTGCCGCATGCGGTGCTTTGTAGCGCGAGGCCGTCCCAATTGCTCGGCTCACCCCTCCGGCCCCTCCCGTCCGCGCGCTCACGCGCGCTCCCGTCCGCGGCCTGCGTGGTGAGCACTCCTCTCCGGAGGCTCGGCTCACCCCTCCGGCCCATCCCGTCCGCGCGCTCACGCGCGCTCCCGTCCGCGGCCTGCGTGGTGAGCACTCCTCTCCAGAGGCTCGGCTCACCCCTCCGGCCCCTCCCGTCCGCGGCCTGCGTGGTGAGCACTCCTGCGGTCAGCCGCCGGCGTCGGTGTCGTCCTCGCGGTGACGCAGGCCCAGGGCCTTCATCTTCTTGTACAGGTGGCTTCGCTCGAGCCCGAGATCCGACGCCGTGCGCGTCATGTGCCCCTGGTTGTGCTCGAGCGCCCTGAGGACGAGATCGCGCTCGGCCTCGCGCACCATCGTCTCGAGCGGCGTCGCGGGGCGGTAGTAGCCTCCGGTCGGCGCGCCCCCCGCGATGGGGAGCTGCGCGCGCACGTCGCTCTCGGTGATCTCGTCCTCGAGCGTGAGGATCACGAGCCGCTCGACGAGGTTGCGCAGCTCGCGGACGTTGCCCGGGTAGTCGTACCGACCGAGGGCGGCGAGCGCGCCGTCGGTGAACGACTTGCCGCGCCGATCGTTGGCGACGCACGCCGCGCGCAGGAAGTGGGCTGCGAGCAGCGGCACGTCCTCGATGCGATCACGGAGCGACGGAACCCGCAGCGGCACGACGTTGAGGCGGTCGAAGAGGTCGGCGCGGAAGCGGCCCTCCTCGATCTCCTTGCGCAGCGGCTTGTTCGTCGCGGCCACCACGCGCACGTCGACCTCGATCACGTCGCCGCCGCCGACGCGCTCGAGCTCCCCCTCCTGCAGCACGCGCAGGAGCTTGGCCTGCATCGGCGAGGGCATGTCCCCGACCTCGTCGAGGAAGAGCGTGCCCTTGCTCGCGCGCTCGAACTTGCCCCGGCGCTGCTTGGTCGCGCCGGTGAACGAGCCCGCCTCGTGGCCGAAGAGCTCGCTCTCGATGAGCTCGGCGGGCACCGCGGCGCAGTTGAGCTTCTCGAAGGGGCCCTTGTGGCGCTTGCTGCCCCGGTGGATCGCGGCGGCGACGAGCTCCTTGCCGCTCCCGCGCTCGCCGGTGACGAGCACGGTCGCGATGGCCGAGGCGGCCAGCTCGATCTGCTCCTTGAGCTTGCGCATCGCGGCGCTGTCCCCG
The DNA here is from genome assembly GCA_044220955.1 of Sandaracinaceae bacterium. Lineage (GTDB taxonomy): Bacteria > Myxococcota_A > Polyangia > Polyangiales > Sandaracinaceae > JBBSAT01. The sequence continues at coordinate 53,258 of JBGAQA010000022.1, read as the reverse complement.
AGCAGGCCGGTGTCGCCGCCGGAGCGCTCGCGCAGCGCCTTGTTCTCTCGCTCGAGCTTGGTGAACTCGAGCGCGCGGTCGAGCGAGAGGAGCAGCCGCTCGGTGCCGATCGGCTTCTCGAGGAAGTCGTGCGCGCCGAGCCGCGTCGCCTCGACCGCCGTCTCGATCGAGCCCTGCCCGCTCATCACGATCACGGGCGCCTCGATCGCGGCCTCGCGCAGCGTCTTGAGGAGCGAGAGCCCGTCGCCGCCGGGCATGTTCACGTCCACGAGGTAGCCGTCGTAGGCCTTGCTGCGCGCCTTCTCGAGCGCGATCGCGGCGCTCCCCGCCACGTCCACGTCGAAGTCCTCGACGCGCAGCGCGCGAGAGAGCGTGGCGAGGATGTTCTTCTCGTCGTCGACGACCAGGATCGAGCCGCGCGTCATGGCGGTGGAGCGTAACACCTCGCCGCTCGCATCGAGCGACGCGCGGCGGCCACGCACGCTCGCGCGTCGGGTCCCTGATGGCTCATCGTCTCGTTCGGGTGGGTGTACGCTGCTCGTCGTGACACGCGCTTGCACCCTGCTCCTCGCGAGCGTCTTCGCGCTCGCGTGCACGACCCACCCGTCGACACCGCCCGGCGACGACACCGGCGCGCCCGACGCGGGCGCGGACGCCCACGCGCGCGCCGACACCGGCCCGCGCCCCGACGCGTGGGTCATGCCGGACTTCGACACGGCGGCGACGTGGAACGCGGCACCGCTGGCCTGCCCATCGGGTCCCGCGCGCCGCGACCCGCGCGATCTCGGGACGCAGCGCCGCTTCGCGCTCAGCGTGCTGCACTACAACCTGCAGTACGTCGCGGGCGGCCTCACGGGCGCGTTCCTCGGGAGCATCCAGCCCTACCCGGACTGGGGTGACGACCGCATCCAGGACGCGATCGTCACCGAGTCGCTCGTGCCGGTGCTGGACCTGCTCGACGCGCACCCGAGCTGGACGCTCTCGATCGAGCTGCAGGGCTACTTCGCGGAGGTGATGCTCGCCCGGCACCGGAGCGTCGCGCAGCACCTCTCGGATCTGGTGCGCTCCGGACAGGTCGAGCTCGTCTCGTTCCACTACTCCGATCAGCTCTTCCTCGCGTACCCCCGCACGCACATGGATCGCAGCCACGACCTGAACGACCGCGTGCTCGCCGACGCGTGCGTCGCGGCGTCGGGCCCGGTGTTCACGCAGGAGGGTCAGTTCGGTGTGGGCATGGCGGACCTGCTCGGCACCGCGGGCGACGACGTCCTCGTCCTGCCGAAGAACCTCTTCTCGCACCAGCACGGCGACGGCGACGTCGCGCCCTTCTACACGACGCACGGCGTGCCCGTCGTGATCGGCGGGCGCGGCGTGAACGACGTCGCCAGCGGCTTCTCTTCGGTGTGGGTGTACATGGACGACGCCGAGCTGCTCGCGACGAACGGCATCAACCCCTACACGCCACCCGACTTCGTGGTCGATCCCGCCGCGGTGGCCGAGTTCGAGTCGCAGCTCGAGGCGCTCGAGACCGCGGGCTACGTCATCGCAGGCGTCGGCGACTGGGTCGCGACGCTCGAGGGCGCCGGGGTCGCGCCGGTGGATCTGCCGCCTACCTTCGACGGCGACTGGCAGCCGGACGACACCGAGAACGTCGCGCGCTGGATGGGCAACTCGGGCGCGTTCGCGGCGACCGAGCGCGACAACGGCGTGCTGACCGGCAACACGCGCGCGGGGCGCATGGCCCTGGCCGCCGAGGCGACGCTCGCCGCGGCGACGGTCGCCGGGCACCCGGACGCGAGCGCCCAGGCGGAGATCGAGCGCGCATGGCGTGACCTCTTCCTCGGCGAGGTGAGCGACGCGACGGGCTGGAACCCGGCGGCGCCCGAGACGTACTACGGGCTCGTCCACGGCGCGTCGGCCGAGGCGCGGGCGCGCGCGGTCGTGCTCTCGGCGGCCGCCTCGATCGGCATCGCGCCGCCGCTCCTCGTCGACACGGCGTCCGGGACGGTCTCCGCGGCGCCCGCGACCACGCCCGCCGTGCTCGAGGACGATCCCTCGCCGCCCTTCGCGGTCGCGCCCGGCCACGGCCGCACCTTCGACGCGCGCTGGCAGCGCTTCGTCGGCGAGACCGACCACCACGTGCTCACGGTCGACTTCCCAGCCGGCGCGGGCCACCCCGAGGTCACCTTCGGCTGGACGCTCGATCGCATCAGGGCGACGCCCGCGCTCCTCGACGGGACGATCGAGGATCTGCCGCTCTCGGCGCTCACGTTCACGACCAGCGCCATCCCGGTGAACGACGGCCCGCTCGGCCTGGCGACCGATCGATGGCTGATCCTCGACACGTCCACGGTCGCGCTCGCGGCGCGCATGAATCGCGCGATGCAGACGATGACCTTCCGTGACGACACGCTCCCCGAGAGCGAGGCGGACACCTGGGTCTTCCACGTGATCACCGGCCCGGTCGACCGCGCGCTCGCGGTCGCAGACCGGCTGAACCTGCACCCGCTGGTTCGTGTCGACGGCCCCTGAGCGTCTCGCTAAGAAATCTCCCGGTAGATCATGAAGACGACGCGCATGGGCCCGGGGACGGGCATCCTCGGCACCGACGCCGGCCCGACCGAGGCGCGCCCGGTGCTCGTGCGCGTGACCACGGGCAAGGAGCGCGGCCTCGAGAAGCGGCTCGAGACGGGCACGCTCTCGATCGGCTCGGCGCCCGAGGCCGACCTCGTGCTGAGCGAGAGCACCGTGTCCCGCTACCACGCGGAGCTGGCGCTGCTCGCCCACGGCGTCCGCGTGAAGGATCTCGGCTCGACGAACGGGACCTTCGTCGGAGACTCGCGCATCGAGTCGGCCATCGTGCTCCCCGGCGCCGAGATCCGGGTGGGACGGACGCGGATCGAGATCCTCGCGGCCGACCTGCCGGCGCCCGAGCTGCCCTCCGAGCTCACGCGCTTCGGCAAGCTCGTCGGCGCGAGCGTGGCGATGCGCCGCGCCTTCGGCCAGCTCGATCGCGCGGCGAGCAGCAACGCGCCCGTCTGGATCTTCGGGGAGACCGGCACGGGAAAGACCGAGGCCGCGCGCGCGTTGCACGAGAGCTCGCTGCGACAGGCGGCGCCCTTCGTCGTGCTCGATCTCGACCCGCGCACCGCCCCGAGCTCGCTCGCGGCCTTCCTCGACACCGCGGCCGGCGGGACGCTCGTGCTCGAGCGCCTCGACGAGACGACCGCGAGCCTTCAGGACGCGGTGCTCCGCCTGCTCGAGGCGCGCGAGCGCATCGGCGCGGACGTGCGGCTGGTGGCGAGCTCGACGCGCGAGCCGCGCGCGGCCGTGGAGGCGGGCGTGCTGCGGCGCGAGATCTTCTTCCACCTCGGCTCGCTCCGGATCGAGCTCGCGCCCCTGCGCGAGCGCCTCGAGGATCTGCCTCGGCTCGTCGAGGCGATCGCCTCCGAGCTCGGCTACCCCGACGTTCGCCTCTCGAGCGCCGAGCTGAGCGCGCTCCGCGGCCAGTCGTTGCCCGGGAACGTGCGCGAGCTGCGCCGCACGATCGAGGAGACGCTGCTCCGCGCCCACGCGCCTCGGCCCGCCGAGGCCGCAGCGCCGGCGTGGGACGACGCGGATCTGGTTCGCCTGCCCTTCAAGGAGGCCAAGGAGAAGCTCCTCGACGCGTTCGAGAAGCGCTACGTGGAGGATCTGCTCGATCGCGCCGGCGGCAACGTCTCGCGCGCGGCCGACGAGGCGGGGATCGATCGAAACCACCTCGCGCGCCTGGCCAAGAAGCACGGTCTGAGATGACGATCTTCCTCTCCGGGCCGATGGGGTCGGGGAAGACGACGCTGGCGCGTGCCTTCGCGGCGCGCGGGGGTGGACGCGTCGTCGATCTCGACGAGGCGGTCGCGGCGCGGCACGGCGCGAGCGTCGCCGATCTCTTCCGCGCGCTGGGCGAGCCTGGCTTCCGCGCCATCGAGCGGGCGATGGCGCTCGAGCTCGCGGGCGGCGACTACGACGTGGTCGCGCTCGGCGGGGGAACGGTGACCGACCGCGCGACACGGCGCGCGCTGCTGCGGGCCGGGACGCTGGTGACGCTGACGGCGCCGCTCGACGTGCTCCTCGCGCGCGTCGGCGACGGTGCCGGGCGCCCGCTCCTCTCGGCGCCGGGCGAGGGCGCGCGCGCGGCGCTGGCACGCATCCTGGAGTCGCGCGCTGCGGCGTACGCGGAGTGCCACGCCACGATGGACACGTCGGCGCTCGATCTCGATCGCGCGGTTCCGGACTTGCTCGCGATCGCCGCGGCAGGGGCGCTCGTGGTGCCGCTCGGGGCTCGCACGTACCGGGTGTTCGTGGGACTCGGCACCAGGCGTCGGATCGCCGCGCAGGCCGGGGCCCCCACGAGCGTCTTGATCGTCGGCGACACGAACACCGAGCGCATGGCGTCGGCGGTGCGGTCGGAGATCGAGGGACAGGGGATCCGCACGCGCGAGGTGGTGCTCGCAGCGGGCGAGACGCACAAGACGCTCGCGTCCGTCGAGGCGATCTGGGACGCGGCCCTCGGCGCCCGGGTCGATCGCGACGCGCTCGTGCTCGCGGTCGGCGGCGGCGTCGTCGGGGACCTCGCGGGCTTCGCGGCGGCGACCTTGCTCCGCGGCGTCTCGTTCGCACAGGTGCCGACGACGCTCCTGGCGATGGTGGACGCGTCGGTCGGCGGCAAGACGGGCTTCGACCGGGCGGAGGGCAAGAACCTGATCGGCGCCTTCCACCAGCCGCGCTTCGTCGTCTGCGATCTGGACTTCCTCGAGTCGCTGCCCGACCGCGAGTACGGCTCCGGGCTGGCCGAGATCGCGAAGGCAGCGTGGCTCTCCGGACCGCAGGACGTCGCCGCGCTCGAGCGGCTCGGCGGCGCGCGCTCGCCGCAGCTCGGGATGCTCACCGACGTCGTGCGGCGAGCGATCGCCACCAAGATCGCGATCGTCGCCGAGGACGAGCGCGAAGCGGGCATCCGCGCGCACCTCAACCTCGGGCACACCCTCGGCCACGCGATCGAGGCGGCGAGCGGCTACGCGCGCACGCACGGCGAGTGCGTCGGCCTCGGGATGATCGCGGCGCTGCGCGTGGGCCGCGCGCTCGGCGACGCGAGCAGCGCCGACGTCGATCGGATGACGCGGCTGCTCGTCGCGCTCGGGCTGCCGGTCGACCTCGATGCTGCCCTGGCCGATCCGCGCCTCGCCGGCTTCCTCGCGAGCGACAAGAAGCGGGCAGGCGCCCAGGTCCGCTTCGTCGTTCCCGGGCCCCCCGGGCACGTGCGCACGGAGCTGCTGGATCCAGGCCGGATCCTGGAGCTGGCCCGCGGCTGAACCGGCCGACCAGCCGGTTCTCGACGCCGAAATTTGGCGACGAGCCCCCTCCCCCCTTACGCTTTCCCTACGGCGCTCGCTCGGGCGCCGCCTCGGAGGCTGCATGCGACTCACGACGAACTTCCTTCTCGGCACCTGTGCGCTCGGCCTCGCGCTCGGATGCGCTCCGTCGAACCCCGGCCTGGTCGCCGAGGGCGTCCTCACGCTGGACGAGATGTGCACGGTGACCGCGACCAACGCGCTCCTCGCGCAGGGGACGCTCGACGTCAGCACGGGCGCGCCCGCGACGCTGCGTCCCAACGGGATCACGTACACGATCGCCGTCCGCGTGGGCAATCAGCTCATCAACAACGGCAACCGCATCTACCCGCTCATGGCGGACCCCGACCGAATCATCATCGACCACATGGAGGTCACCCTCCTCGACTCGTCGGAAGCGACGGTCGGGCTCGCCGGGCTGCCGAACCCGTTCCTGGTCCCGGCCGACGGCGCGGTCGCGTCGACGGCGAGCATGGATCCCACGCTCGGGATCGCGGCGGCGACGGTCATCCCCGACTCGTACGGGCAGGCGCTCGGTGCGGCGTTCCCCGCGGGCGGTCCGATCCTCGTCCGCGTGCGCGTGATCGGCACGACGGCGGGCGGCGCCACCCTCACGTCGGGCCCCGTGCTCTTCCCGATCAACCTCTGCGTGGGCTGCCTCTTCCAGTGCGCCGTCGACGCGATGGGCGCTCCGATCAACGCGCCCTCGTGTCTCCCCGGCCAGGACGGGCTCTCGCTCTACGGCTGCTGAACGGCCCGAGGGGGCCGGGCCGCGGACGCGACACGACGGCTGTGGGCCCGGCTCGCCGGGCTCACGGCTCCGAGCCGCCTGCTCAGAGTCTGTCCCAAGAGCGACGACGGACTCGGGCACGACGAGGCCGGTGCGCGCGGCGAGCGGTGTGCCCCGCGAGGCGAGCGGTAGCGAGCCGAGTCGGTGAGGGGGTGAGGCGCATCCGGCTCCGCCGGTGCGTCGAGGGGGCGGCTCACGCCCCCCGAAACTCAGCGCACGACGCGGGCCGCGTCGACGAGCGCGTCGCCGAAGGCGAACCGGACGAGGTCGGCGGCCGGGCCGTGCGTGCGCGCGAGCGTGAGGCCGGGCTGCCCCTCGGACATCTCGAGGCGTGGCTGCTCGACGAGCGCGAGCCCGCGAAGCGCCGCACCGACGTCCCCCGCGACGAGCAGGCCCGCACGGGCGGCGCCGCCGAGGATCGACCCGCGGACCGACGGGTAGTCGAGCGTGTCCCACGCCTGGGCGAGCAGATCGCGGACCTCGCGCTGCCGCGCGGGGGAGAGCAGCCGCCACAGCTCGCTCGCGAGCGCGGCGGCCTCGCGCGAGACGCGCGTGCCATCGGCGGGGCCGAACGCCGCCCGGATCGCCGCGAGGAGGTTCGCGCCCTCGGTGGGCCCGAGGCTCGCGATCAGCACGTTCTCCGGGCGGGCGAGGGTGAGGCCCCGGGCGACGACGAAGCGCAGCTCGCGCTCGGCGCGCGGTAGATCGAGCCCGAGCACCAGCGCGGGCGGCTGCGAGCGGACGAGCTCGCAGACGATGGGGCGGCGCGCGACGAAGAGCTGCGGCTCCTCCCAGCCGAAGAGCTCGACCGCCGCGAGCAGCGCCTTGGCGACGGGAGACGCGCCGCGCGCCCCCACGCGATCGGTGCCGACGACCCCGAGCTGCGCCAGCTGCGTGCGGAACACGGGCTGGCAGCTCTCGTAGATCTTGCCGAGCACCGTCAGGAGCGGCGCGTGAGCGGGGTGCCCCAGGTGCGCCGCCAGCGAGCCGCGCGCGGCCTGCGGCGACACCGTCCAGGCCCCGACCGCTCGATTCCCGGAGGCCATCGCGCCGAGGGCGAGCAGGCGCTCGGTGTCGCGTCCAGACGCCTCGGCCTCGCGCGCCAGTCGCTCTGCGATGTCGGGACGGCTCGGGTCCAGGAGCAGGGCCGCGCGGAGCAGCGCGCACGCGGTCTCCGACTCGAGGGCCCGGCTCGCCGCCCCCGCGCGCTCGAGGAGGAGATCGAGCTCGCTCTTGCTCGACTCCGGCTCGACGAGCGGCTTACCCGCCGAGGGTGGCGGCGCCGACATCGGGCGGTAGACGTCGAGCAACGAGACGCGGGGCGTGGCGTCTGGCAGCTCGATCGCGGGCGGCCCCGCCTCCGGCGCCGCGACCACGGCCATCGGCTCGGGCGGGACGGAGCGCCGCGTGAGCGGGATCGGCTCCTCGAGCTCGTCGGCGGGGGGCGCCGGCGCGACGGCCGGGGACGACGATGCGGACGGCTCTGGCGGTGCGGACGAAGGGGGGGCGGGGGGCGCCGGCGCGGTCGCAGCGGCGGCCGGCAGACGCGCGGCGAGCGCCTTGGCGTCCTCGTTGGTGCCGTCGAGCGCGAGCGCCTCGGTCACGAGCACGCGCGCCTCGCCGGGCTTGGACGCCTCGAGCCAGCCCGCGAGCTCGGTGAGCGCCGTCGCGAGCGCCATCTCGTCCGGGTCGTCGGCGCGCTGCGCAGCGATCGCCTCACGCGCCACGGACTCGGCGGACGCGAGGTCGCCGCGCGCGCGGTGAACACGCGCGAGCTTGCGGAGCAGGCGCGCCTTCTCCTCCCCGGTCCACGCGTCGTCGGCCCGCGCGCGAATGGAGTCGAAGATGCCCTGGAAGGCCGCCGCACCCCGCGCCGGGTCGACCTCCTCCGTCGCGCTCGCCGCGCGCGCCAGGTCGTCCTCGACCTCCGCGCTGAACGACTCCTTCCACGAGGCGAAGAGGACGTCGAACGCCCTCTCGGGACGGGCCATCTCCTCGATCATCACGCGCGCCGCGCGGCGCACGAGGCGCTCCGCGAGCACCGGATGCGGCGCCGAGCGCGAGAGCGCCATCAGGCCGCGCGTCAGCCCCTCGAGGTCGCCGAGCTCGCGCGAGAGGCGCTCGAGCGCGCTGGCGATCGCGCCCGTGGAAGACGCGTGCTCGCAGGCATCGACGTACGCCGCGAGCGCGGCGCGCGAGGCGCCGGCCTTCTCGAGCCAGCGCGCCCTCCGATAGCGGAGCGCCCGCCGGCCGCTGTCCCCCATCGCGCCGTCGATCAGGGCCGCGTACACGCGCTCGGCGAGGGCGACGTCCCGCCGCTCGAGCGAGAGCTGCTCGAACATGAGGAGCAAGCGGCCCCTCAAGGTCCCGCGCCGCCCGAGCTCCCCCTCGAGCAGGGCGAACGCACGATCGCGGTCGGCCCGCTCGCGCAGCGAGATCTCGATCGCGCGCTCGACCAGCCGATGGCCTCCGGGACGATCGACCTTGGCCTGCGCCTCCAGCAGATCCACGGCCTGGCCGCTGCGGCCGAGCGAGACCATGCCGAGCGCGACCGTCATCAATCGCTCGAGGCGCTGCGGCTCGCTCTCGTCCGTGTCGGGCGGCTCGATCGCGGCCGCGAGGAACTCGTCGCCCCGCGCCTCGTCGTGCAGCACCTCGAGGTTCGCCTTCGCGAGCGAGAGCAGTCCGATGGCGCGCTCGACCGGCGAGGCGCCCTCGTCGGTCCGGAGCGCGAGGGTCGCGAGCATCTGATCGTGGTTACCCGCCTCCGCGTGGATCGCAGCGAGGCGATCGATCGCCGCTGGATCGCGCGGCGAGGCCGCGAGCAGCCGGAGCAACGCCCGCATCTCGCTCGGGACGTCACCGGCCTTGCGATGGTGCTCGGCCAGCACGCGGAGCTGCGCGCCGCGCTCCTCCCGCGACCCGAGCGAGAGCCGCAGCTCCATCGCGTCGCGAACGAGGCGGGGGCTCCCGGCGCGCGTCGCGATGGAGAGCGCGAGATCGGCGATGGCCGGTCCGGCCGAGGGCAGCAGCGCGGCAGCGCGGAGCGCGAGGTCGCCGGCACGCTCGAGACGCCCCATCGCCGCGAGGCGCTCCAGCGCGCGCACGAGCGAGGGCTCGACCCCGGGCGTGATGCGCTGGCTCTCGAGCAGTGCGACGGTCCCGGCCTCGACGTACTCCTCGATGTCGCGGGCCAGGCTCTCCTCGAGCGCCACGGTGAGAGGCTCCGGGGAGCACGGCGCCAGCGCGGCCCAGCGCACCGTGGCCGCGAGGGCCTCCGTGCTCGTGCCCGCCCGGCGAGCCAGGGCGCGCTGCCCCTCCGCGGTCTCGCCGATCAGCGCGCGCACGCACGCGAGCGCCGGCCCGCTCGGACAGCGATCGTGCGCCGCCTCGAGCACGAGGAGCGCTGCGCGCGGCTCGCTCGGATCGGCGCCGAGCGCCCGCTCGGCCAGCTCCGAGGCCCGCGCGCGATCGCGCGAGCGCTGGTGGTCGGCGAGCTCGAGCGCCGCGCGCGCCTCCTCTGCCGTCGTGGTCGCGCACCCGAGGCGCGTCTCCAGCGCCCGCTCGAGCAGGGCCACGTCACCGGCACGCCGCGCGAGCGCGACGAGCCGGATGCGCGCCTCCTCGCTCGTCGGGTCCGCCGCGAGCGCCCGCTCCCATGCGCGCGCTGCGTGACCCGGATCCGTCTCGAGCCGCGCCAGCGCACGCTGCACGCGCCCTCTTCCCTCGCCCGCGTCGGGGGAGAGCTCGAGCAGCTCCTTTGCGCGCGCGTCGTCACCGCCGAGCCGCGCGAGGTGGGCCGCGGCGTACGCCGCCCGAGCGTCGCGCGCCGCGAGCTGCGCGAGCATGGCGAGCACGCCCGAGCGCGTGTCGGGCGCGCGCCGCGCGATCGCCACGGCCTCGAAGAGCGGTGCGGCGCTCACCGCGCCACCCATCCCGAGCTCGCCCAGCACGTGCGCGACGCGCCGCTCCTCGATCTCCGCCTCGCCCTCCAGGACCGACGGCGGCGCGAGGCCGCGCGAGCGCATCGCCCAGGCGAGCCGCCCCGGCTGGCGCGTCCCGGCGCGACGCGTGATCTCCTCGAGGAGGGCCACCTTCGTCTCGCGCGCGGGGGCGCGATGCGCCGCCTCCTCCAGCGCGTCGAACGCGTCCGGATCGCCCTGCTCGGCCAGGCGCGAGAGCTCCGAGAGCGCGCGCCCCGAGCCGTCGGCCGCCATCCGCGCGAGCTGCGCGGCCCCGAGCGCCCGCGCCTCGTCCGACTCGAGGACCAGCCACGCGCGCGCCGATCGCAGGCCCCACTCCTCGGCGAGCTCCGGCCCCGACGCGAGCGCGATCGACTCGAGGACGATCGCGCGCTCGACCAGCCGACCGGCCTGCTCGAGGTCCGCGTCGAGGGGCTCGTAGAGCAGGTCGAACTCGGGCTCCTCGGCGAACGCCGCGAGGAGCAGGTCCGCCGCGAGCGAGGGCCGTCCGGCCAGCTCGGCGCGCTCGGCGGTGGAGAGCAGCGCCCGCCGCCGGGCGTCCGAGTCGTTCGCGGAGAGCGCGCCGCGTGCACGGACGGCGAGCGCGGCGTCGGCGAACCCCAGCTCCGTGAGCGAGCTGCTCAGAGCGTCGGCCGCGCGCTCGCTCGGATCGAGCAGGTACGCCGAGGCGAAGAGCGCGTGCGCCAGCGCCGGGTCCGAGGGCCGCGTCGCGATGGCCGCCTCGACCCAGTCGGCCACGGCCTCGCGCGCGAGCCCTGCGTCGGCCTCGAGCTGGCCCGAGAGCGTCAGCGCGTCGGCCTCGCCTTCGCCGGCCGTCGAAGATCCGAGCGTCGATGCGGCCCGCGCCGCGGCGAGCGCGTCGGTCGGCCGGCCGATGCGGCGCGCGAGCCGCGCGTAGGCGAGGAGCGCTCGCTGGCGGCCCTCGGCATCCGTCTTGGTGGCGATGGCCGCGCGCGCATAGGCGAGCGCGAGCTCGGTCTGCCGCGTCGCCGCACACGCGTCCGCGGTGGCCAGAAGCAGCTCGGCATCCGTCGGCGTGGCCGCGACCGCCTCGCGGTAGCAGCGGACCTGCTCCTCGAGGGCTCCGCAGCGCGTTCGCAGAGCGTCCCCGAGCGCGCGCCAGGCCGCCGCGCGATCCAGCGGATCGGCGTCGCGCTGCTCGAGGACGGCGATCCGGCGCTCGAGGGGCGCGAAGGGATCGTCCAGCGCCTTGCCGCGCGGCGGCAGCGAGGGCAGCGGTGGCGGGACGATCTCGTCGTCGAATGCTCGGGCGGCGCCCGGCCCGAGACGCACCTCGGGCGCCTTCACGGGCGGGATCGACGAGCGCTCGGCGGCGTCCGTCGGCGGAAGCGAGAGCCGCGGCGCCGGAGCGGGAATGCTCGTCCGCGACCCCGAGAGGCGGACGATGCCGGCGCGCACCAGCGCAGCGATGCGGGAGGGCGCCGACGGGTTGGTCGAGAGCACCTGCCCGACGCGCATGGAGTGGCCGTCGGCCACGACACCGAAGCCCGCCCACTTGCGCCCGCGCGCGGCGAGCGGTCCCTCGGTCCACTCGAGCATCTGGCCGGCGCGCTTGCCGACCTCTTCCGCTTCGCTCTCCGCCGCGCGGCGCTCGAGCGCGTCGAGGAGCAGGCCGAAGAGCCCGATCTCGTGGGCGGAGGGTCGCGAAGGCGAGGGACGGAGCGGCGGCACCGCCTCCACGGCGCGGTCCGAGCGCTCGAGCATCTGCACGAGCCGGTCGAGCCAGACGGTGCGGAGGGCCTCCTCGAGCGCGTCGGACGAGACCCCCGGGATCGTGTCCGGCAGCACGTCCGGATCCGGAGCCGCCGCGAGGAGCTGCGCCGCGAGGTTGTCGTCCACCTTGCCCGTCGTTCGCAGCATGTCGAGCAGGCTCGCGTCGCTCGGCGCGCGCGTGACCTCCACGACCTTTCCGCGCCGAAGCACGATGCGCCGCTCCCCGAAGTCGACGCTCCCATCCGCGCCGCGCTCCTCGAGAGCGAGCAAGAACACCGCGATCGGCCCGGGCGACGGGGCCCAAGCCTTCATGCGGGGACGACGATACCAGGAAGACTCGCTCGTTCGCGAAATTCGGTGCGGTGGCCGCGGGATGGCCAGTACCATCGCGAGCGCGCGGCGAGCGCGCGCACGCATCGATCGGAGGCCTCGTGGCCTCGTGCTCGTGGTCCAGGCTCGACGCCGTGGACGGCACGCCGGTGCTCGATCTGAAGCCCTGGATGAGCGAGCTCGGGCCGCGCGGCGAGGTGCGTCAGCCAGCGTGGTCGCACGAGCTGATGGCGGGCTACTGGGAGTGAGCGCGCACCTCGATCAGCGAGCGTCCCAGCGGAACCGCGTGACGCACCTCGGCGCGCCGTGCGCGACGCACGCCACGCGCTCGACCGTGACGTTCTTGTTCCCCATGGTCTCGAGCACCGCCGCCGTGTTCTCCGTCATCAGCTCGCAGAGCATCGCGCCGTGCCCCGCCCAGTCGCTCGTGACGGACTCGACCTCGGTCGGCGACGTCAGGCGGAAGGTCCGGTCGCCGTCGTCGAAGAGCAGGTTCCAGAGGCGCTGGATGTTGCTCGCGAGGGCCCGCGGCGTGGCGAGCTTCGCGAGCACGAGCCGGTAGACGCCGCGTCCCGTCACGCGTATCGCCGCGTGGGCGCCCTCGCGCATCCGCTCGGCGCGCTTGTCCCGCGGCAGGCTCGCGAAGATGCCGTCGAGGATCGCGTGGGCGAGCGGTGCCGGGTACCAGACGCTCGGGATGATCCCGAGCGCCTCGGCCTCGAGGTCGACGTGCGCTCGCAGCGCAGGAGGGAGGTGCAGACCGATGCTGCGCAGGTGTTCGCGCCCGCCGTTGCGCTCGTGCCAGCGCAGGATCTCGCGCATCGAGGCCCCCTTGATCCTGGCGGTCACCGCTCCCCGCTACGGCGCGAAGGTGATCTCGAGGTCGAGCGTGGCCGGGCCGGTCGCCGGGACGCGCGGCGCGCGAGTGAGGCGCTGCTCGACGCACGCGCGCGCGTCGGGCGCGGCGACGCTGCTCTCGCGCACGTGCGCGCCCAGCGGCTGCCCGGCCGTCATCGTCAAGTCCACGTGCAGCACGCCCGCGGGGGAGCGCCCGCGCCGCGTCGCGTGACGCCGGCAGTCGCGCATGCCCGGCAGCTGCGAGGCGACGACGCGGTACGCTTCCGCCACGAGCTCGTCGGCGGCGCCCTCCGGGCCGCGGACGACGAAGCGCACGTCACCCGCGGGGCTGGTGGCCGACCCGCGCGCGCCCTCGTGCGCGACGCTCACCTCCTCGCCCTCGGCCGCCCGCGCGGCGGTGACGGCGGTGCCCTCGGCGGCGGAGTTCGCGACCGTCAGCACGGCGATGACCGACGCCGGCCGCTCGATGGCGTCGGTCGGCATCGCCGCGAGCGCGGCCTGCGAGCAGGTGAGTAGCTCGGCGTCGTGGACGCCGTCCTCCGTCACCGTCACCGCCGGGGCGCCCGTGCCGGCGGCGAGCGTGATCTGCATCCGCAGCACACCCGTCACGGTGGGCCGGCGGGCGACGACCGCGTGGTAGCAGGTCCGCACGGCGGCCATGCGCGTCTCCACCGCCCGGCCCATCGCCTGCACGCGCGCGGTGCTCGTTCCCGGGACGGGATCGAGGGAGAGCGAGATGCCGGTCGACGTGGTGATGTGCGCGCTGCCCTGCGCCATCCCGGAGTGCGCGACTCCGTCCCCGGCGTCCACGTCCTGGGCGAGCCCGCTCGAGGCGGAGAGCAAAGCGAGCGCGACGACGGCGAGGACGAGCGGATTCATCGCACGATGGTAGCGCGAGACGCTGGTCGACGGGCCACCGCGCGCGGCGCGCGCACACGCCTCTCGCGTCAGCAGGACGCCGGGAGCTCGCAGATGCCTCCGCAGCAGATCGTGGCGCCGGGGCAGAGCGTGCCCGGGCGACAGTAGCCGCCGATGCAGATCCCGTCGCCCGCGCACTCGCTGACCGGAACGCACGGACCCCCGTTGAACGAATGGCTGCAGGTCCCTCCGCTGCACACGTCGTCCGTACACTGGTTGAGGTCGTCACACGAGAGGGGCGTCCCGGTGCAGGTGGTGCCCGAGCAGGCGTCGCTCGTCGTGCAGGGGTCACCGTCGTCGCAGCCACGGGTGGAGGGCGTGTGCGAGCACGTCGAGCTCGCCGGCATGCACGCGTCGTCGGTGCAGACGTTTCCGTCGCTGCAAGCCTCGGGAACGCACTGCGTGCCGCAGCACATCTGGCCCGTCGTGCACGACGAGGCTCGGATGCACATCGTCAGGTCCGTCGAGCAGGCCGCGGTCTCGCACGTGCCCGGCGTGGGCTGGCAATTCGCGCTCGTGCAGGTCCCCGTCACCTGACAGCCCGCCGTCGCGCTGCAGTGGGCACCGGCGCCGGTGCACAGCGTGTCGTCCGGCGCGTGGGCACAGCCGCGCGTCCGGTCGCACATGTCGCGCGTGCACGCGATCCCGTCGTCGCAGAGGTCCATCACTCCGGGGACGCACGCCGAGCCGCCGCACGAGTCGTTGAGCGTGCACGGGTTGTCGTCGCTGCAGGGCAGCGCGTTCGCGCTCGAGACGCAGCCGCGCGCGGGATCGCAGGTGTCGGTCGTGCACCCGTTGCCGTCGTCGCACGACATGCGCGCACCGCCGGTGCACGAGCCGTCGCTCGCGCAGGTGCCGTCGCCCGTGCAGAGGTCGCGATCGTCGCAGGGCCCCGCGTGGACGTCGTGCTGGCAGCTACCGGCCGCGCCGCAGTAGTCGGTGGTACACGGCAGGCCGTCCTCGCAGCCCATCGGCACGCACGCGCTGCCGCAGCAGGACTGCCCGGCGCCGCACGCGAACGTGCGCTCGCAGACGCTGCCGTTGCAGCGCGCGGTCTGGCAGCCCGTCGTCACGCAGTTCGCCGCGGTGCAGCTCGGGTACTGGCAGTCGTTCACGGGATCGCACGTGCCCCCGACGTCGCGCGTGCAGCGCGAGGCCTCCGGCGTGTGGACGCACTGCCGACCGTCGCAGGAATCGCTCGTACACGCGACGTGATCGTCGCAGTCGAGCCGAGCGCCCGGGACGCAGGCGCCGGCCACGCACGTCTCGAACCCGTTGCACACGTTGTCGTCGTCGCACTCGGCGTTCGCTCCGCACCGGGTGGGGCCCGCGTCACCGCCGCCGTCGCGCACGCCCGCGTCGTCGTCGGTCGGCCCGATCTGCACGCAGCGTCCGTCGCGACACGCGAGCCCGGTCGGGCAGCTGATGCCGACGCAGGCGTCCTCGAGCGTCAGCGTCACGCGACGGGCGTTTCCGCGGACGTAGCCGCCACGCAGCCGGGCCTGGCTCACCAGCTGGTGCCCCGCGTCGTAGGCCGTGGCCTCGACCTCGAACAGACGCGTGGCGTCGGCGCCCGCCGGCGTGACGGTGACGTCGAAGGGCCACGCGAGCGGCGCGTCGCGCACGATGGGCTCGCCCGCGTCGAGGAAGGTCTCGCCCTCGTGTCCTCCGGTGACGCGGACGACCAGCTGCGTGGCGACGCCCCGGACGTGCGGCTGAGCCTCGACGAGGACCGTCACCTGGGTCGCGGCGCGCGGGCTCGCGCACGCCGTCACGACGAGAACGGCGAGCCGCGCGAGCGCGGGGGTCGACCGGCGGCGCCCGTGCGGGACGAACATGCGCGGCATCGTGGCCTCGCGCCCTCGTCGATGCAATCGGGTCGCGGCGCGCGGGCGCGAGGCGTTGTACGCTCCCGCCCATGATGCGTGGGGTGCTTCCGCTGGGCGTCGCCTTCGCCCTCTGGCTCGCGGCCGCGGGCGCGTGCGCTCAGGCTACGGACCCGGCGCCGCCGTCGAGCGATGCAGCCGGCGACGAGGCAGAGGCCCGGGCCTCGTTCGACGCCGGGCGCGTGGCGCTGGAGCAGGGCCGGCCCGAGGAGGCCCTGCTCGACTTCCGCGAGGCGTACCGCCTCTCCGCGCGCCCGGAGCTGCTCTACAACATCGGCCTCGTGGAGGACCGGCTGCGCCACGATCGGGCGGCGCTCGATGCTTTCCGCGGCTACCTCGACGCGGTGCCGGAGGCGACGAACCGCGCTTCCGTCGAGGACCGCATCCACATCCTCGAAGAGGAGATCGCGCGCGACGATGCGCTGAGCCGCGCTCTGGCGCAGACGAGCACGCCGGGCGACGATCGCGGCTCGGGCGACGACCTCCTCACGAGCCCCGTGCTCTGGGTGATCGTCGGGGTGGTCGTGGTCGGCGCGGGCGTCGGGATCGGCCTCGGGGTCGGCCTCGGCCAGGACCCGGGCACCGCGCCCGCGACCCCGGGCCCGAGCGGGGTGGTCGTCTCCGCGCTGACGTTCTGAAGAGCTGTCCCGGAAACGACGCTCGACTCCGATTCACTCGGAGTGGAGGGGGCCGCGTCTCGGCGCCCGTGGACCGAGCGAGGGTCCCGGATCCCCGGCGATTCTTCCCGCCGCGGCGATGGGCGACAGCCCTGGCGCGCCGCCTCGACGCGCGCGCCGGCACCGGTACACTCCGCCGCCCGTGAGCAAGCCGTCCACCCCGAGATCGCGTGCGCGCGACGTCCGCGCCGGACGCGTCGCGATCGTCGGGCGCCCGAACGTCGGCAAGTCGACGCTCCTCAACGCGCTCGTGGGCCAGAAGCTCGCGATCGTGTCCCCCAAGCCGGGCACGACGCGCAGCGTGCTCCTCGGGGTGGCCGATCACGTGGACGACGACGAGGGCGAGCGCACGCAGGTCGCCTTCCTCGACACGCCGGGGCTGGAGGCGCCCAAGAGCACGCTCGGCCGCACGCTGGTGGAAGCGGCCCAGGGCGTCCTGGAGGAGGTCGACGCCATCCTGGTGCTGGCCGACGCGTCGGACGCCGTGCGGGGGATGGCGCTCGCGCCCGCCGACGCGCGTGTCCTCGAGACGGCGAAGGCGGCGGGCAAGCCCATCGTGCTCGCGCTCAACAAGGTCGATCGCGTGCGCGACAAGCGGACGCTCTTGCCCTTGCTCGCGAAGCTCTCGCCGCTCGAGGTGGTGCCCATCTCCGCGCTTCGCGCCGACGGCCTGGCGCGCGTCTTGACCGCGCTCCGCGCGCACCTCGGCACCGAGCTGCTCTACGACGACGATCGCATCACGGATCGCTCGGAGCGCTTCTTCTGTGCAGAGCTGCTGCGCGAGTCGCTGCTCCATCATCTCCAGAAGGAGGTGCCGCACGGGGCCGCGGTGCGTATCGACCAGTGGGTCGACGAGGGCCGGCTCGTACGGATCGCGGCGACCATCGTGCTCACGAAGGAGTCACACAAGGGCATCGTGATCGGCGCGCGCGGCTCGATGCTCAAGCAGATCGGCCAGGACGCGCGGCTCGAGATGGAGGCGTTCCTCGAGCGCAAGGTCTTCCTCGAGACCTTCGTCCGCGTCGAGGCGGGGTGGACGGAGGACGCCGCGAAGGTGCGCGCGCTCGCGATGGGCGAGGAGCGCTGAACTTCGACGCGACGAGCGGCGAGGGCTTCCCGTGCGTGGACGGCCACGACGGCGAGCCGGCCGCTCGCTGATCGATTCGTCCGGCGCGCCTCGACGCGGGGCGGGCGCCCACTACAATCGCGCTCCCCCGATGCGCCGGAAGAAACCAGCGGCGGCCGACCAGGCCCCGAAGAAGCGCCGCGAGAAGGCGCTGCCCGCCGACGCGATGCGCGGCGTGCGCCCCGTCGTCGCCATCGTGGGCCGGCCGAACATCGGCAAGAGCACCCTCTTCAACCGGCTCGTCGGCGAGCGCATCGCCATCGTCGAGGACGTCCCGGGCGTCACGCGCGACCGCCACTACGCCGACGCCGAGCTGGGCGGGCGGGACGTGGTGCTGGTCGACACGGGCGGCTTCGACCCCGAGAGCGACGACCCGATGCGCGAGGGCATCGCGCGGCACGTGGAGCTCGCGCTGCGCGAGGCCGACGTCGTGATCGCGCTGCTCGACGCGACGGAGCCGCTCACCCCCGCCGACCGCGCGGCCGCCGAGCTCCTGCGCCGCGGCAAGGCGAAGGTCGTCTGGGCCGCCAACAAGGCCGACGACAAGAAGCGGGCGATCGACGGGCTGGAGCACTACGAGCTCGGCATGAACGAGCTCATCCCGATCTCGGCGCTCCACGGACGGGGCCTGCCCGAGCTCGAGGACGCGATCGCCGCAGCGCTACCGAAGGGCCCGAGCGAGGGCGCGAGCTACGACGAGACCGTGCCGCGCGTGGCCATCGTCGGCCGCCCCAACGCCGGGAAGAGCTCGCTCACGAACCGCCTGCTCGGCGAGGAGCGCCAGCTGGTCGACTCGCGGCCCGGGACGACCGTCGACCCGATCGACACGCTCCTCGAGCGCAGCGACGGGCGACGCTACGTGCTCATCGACACCGCGGGCATCCGCCGCAAGCGCGGGATCGAGGAGGCCGTCGAGTCGATCGCCGTGATGAAGGCCATCCGCTCGATCGAGCGCGCCGACGTGGTGGTGCTCCTGGTCG
This sequence comes from Sandaracinaceae bacterium, assembly GCA_044220955.1. Taxonomy (GTDB): domain Bacteria; phylum Myxococcota_A; class Polyangia; order Polyangiales; family Sandaracinaceae; genus JBBSAT01. The sequence goes on along the minus strand of JBGAQA010000022.1, from coordinate 34,586 downwards.
ACGCCGCCGAGGGCATCGCGGAGCAGGACGCGCGCCTCGCGGGCCTCATCTCCGAGCGCGGTCGCGCGCTGGTCGTCGGCCTGAACAAGGCCGACCTGCTCGACGAGCGGGCCCGCAAGGAGGCGATGCGCCTCGCGAAGGAGACGCTCGCGTTCGCGCCCTGGGCGCGGATCGTCGCCCTCTCGGCCAAGACCGGGCGCGCCGTGAACAAGCTCCTCGACGAGATCGACGCGGCGCGCGCGGAGCACGGCAAGCGGATCGGCACCGCGGAGATGAACCGCTTCTTCGAGGAGGTGCTCTCGCACCACCCGCCCCCGACCGCCAAGGGCAGGCCGGTACGCCTCTACTACGTGACGCAGGCCGAGACGCACCCGCCGCGCTTCGTCGTCGTGACGAACGAGCCCGACTACGTGCACTTCAGCTACCAGCGCTACGTCGTGAACGCGATCCGCGAGCGCTTCGGCTTCGACGGGACGCCGATCCGCGTGAGCTACAAGGGCAAGCAGCGCCGCGCCTGACTTCCTCGGGGCCGATGCCGGCCCCGCCCCGTGCCGGTCGGGTCGGTCACGGGGCCCCACCCCCACTCCACTCGCTTCGCTCGTGAGCGACAGGGCTCTTCTCGACATGCCGAGCGCTTCGTCGCCGAGGCTCCCGCGGCTTGCGAAAGCCGGAGAGCTACTCCTGCGTTCCGCGCGGATCGGCTCCTCGCTCAGCCGCAGGTGCCGGAGAACGGATCGCACGTCAGCGTGCCGTCGCACTCGGGCGGGGTCTCGCGGCAGGCCGCGCCCATCGCGCCGTCGAGCAGGCAGTGACCCATCGTGCTGCTGCCCGCGTCGGGGATGCAGTGCGAGCCCGTCACGCAGAGGTAGTGCCAGGCGGTGCAGGCCGCGCCCGAGGCGATGGGCATCTGGCACGTCTCTCCGTCGCCGGCCATCGGCGTGGCCGACGTGCACGTCAGCCCGGTCTCGCAGAGCGGCGCCGTGAGGTGGCAGAGGCCGTACTCCGCGCCGTCCGCGAGGCAGTGGCCCGCCGTCTCGCTGCCCTGATCGAGCTGGCAGGAGAACCCGGTGACGCAGACCGAGTGGCGCTGCGTGCACGCGCCGGCGCCCACGATCGGCGTCTGGCAGGTGCCCGTCGCGCCGGCGGTCGGCATCGCCGCGCTGCACGCGAGGCCCGTGTCGCAGGCCATGCCCGTCGTGCGGCACGCGCCGAACTCGGCTCCGTCGGCGAGGCAGTGACCCATCGTGGTGCTCCCCTCGTCCATCTGGCACGTGCTGCCCGCGACGCACACGTAGTGGATGTCCGTGCAGACGTCGCCGCTCGCGATCGGCACCTGGCAGACGCCGGTGTTGTCGACCGTCGGGGCGGCCTCGCTGCACTCCAGGCCCGTGTCGCAGAAGGGCGCCGTCACGCGGCACAGGCCGTTGTCTCCGCCGTCCTGTCGGCAGTGCCCGGTCGTCGCGCCGGGACCATCGCGCAGGCACGTGTAGCCGTCGACGCAGTAGAAGTTGGTCGCGTCGCAGGCCTCGTTGGCCGCGTGCGGCTGAAGCTCCGTGACGCTGAGCGTGAACGACCCGGTCGAGACGTCCGCGCCGGCATAGCCCGCGACGACGATGAACACGGTCGTGCCCGCCGTCACCGTCGCGTCGGCCATCGCGACCGAGAGGAGGTTGTTCGGGCCGTCGTCGTTGCACGCCAGCTCGGTGGCGCTCGCCGCGCACGCGTCGAGGATCCACACGATCGTGTCGAGGTCCGGGCTCGAGGCAGGGTCGTCGGTCGACGCGACGAGGTGTCCGCCGGTCTCTACGGTGTAGCGGAACACGACCTCGTTCGTCGCGACGGATCCGCCCATGCCGTCGTCGGCGCAGGCGCTCGCCACCTCGGCGAGCGGGCCCGCCGCCGCCGACACGTTGCTCGACGCGATCGTGCGGCCGGTGCCCGTCGCGAGCGCCGTGCCCATGGCGTTCAGATCGATCGGCGCCGTGCAGGACGTGCTGCCGGCGGCGTCGACCGCGGTGTCGACGCCAGGGCCGCCGTCCCGACCAGGACCGGTGTCGGCGCGCGGGCCGGTGTCGGTCCCGCCACCGCCGGTGTCGGCCGTCATCGCCCCGGAGTCGGTGCCCGGCGCGGGCGCGGGGTTGCTGCACGCGGTGACGACGGCGAGCGCGAGGACGACGTGGACGAACGACGGGATCTTCGGCATGAAAGCTCCTGAGCGGAAAAAACGAAGGGCGTGGGATAGCGCGCGTCGCCCTCCCCCGCACGCTCCCATCCCCTCTCCGGACGAGCTTCCGTCAGAGCCCCGAGGCGCGGCAGGCCGCCATCGCGGCCGGGTCGATCGGAGCTGCGGCCAGATCTGCGCTCGTCGCCGGGTTCACGTGCTCGAAGTCGAACATGTCGTAGAGCGGCCAGGCGTTCGCGTCGCGGCCCGTCATCGCCGGGAGCAGGTAGCGGGCCTGCAGCAGGCGCACGACGCTGGCGTGGTCGGCCACCTGGTCGGACACGTAGCCCGCCCGCGCGTAGGGGCTGGCGATCACGAAGGGCACGCGGAACCCGTGGCGGTCGAAGCGACCCGGAGGGTCGCTCGCCGTGAGGTCCGGCTCGAAGTCGCCGGGCGGGCACGCCTCGGGGGGCGGCACGTGATCGTAGAACCCGCCGTGCTCGTCGTACGTGAAGACGATGGCCGTGTCGCTCCAGATCGGGCTGTCCATCACGTGCGTGACGAGGTCGCGGATCCACCGCTGACCGAACTGGGGGTTCGCGGGCGGGTGCTCGTCCGTCTGCTCGGTGCCCGTGACCGTCCACGCGGGGTCGATCCAGACGACGTCGGCGATGTTGCCCGCCGCGAGGTCGTCGTAGAAGCCGGTGAGCGACGACATGCGCGAGCGCTGCCCCGGGGCGAGCGCGTAGCTCGAGTAGGGCAGCCACACCCAGGGCACCGACGCGTAGTAGATGTGCCAGGGCACGCCCGCGCGATCGAGCTGCTGCATGAGCGTGTGATCCTCGTCGAGCGGGAAGCGGCCCTCCGGGATCACGTCGTTCGTGGTCATGCCGAACGAGGTCGCGCTCATGATGTACATGCGGTTCACCTGCGTCGGCCCGAGCACCCCGCAGTGGTAGTGGTCGCTCATCGCGAACGTCCGCGCGAGGTCGTAGTAGAACGGCAGGTCTTCCTCCGTGAAGAAGCCCATGGCGCGGTCGGTGTCGCCGTTGGCGATCACGAAGCCGTCGTTGGCGCCGCCGTTCCACTCCCGGTGCGAGCCGCGCCAGCTGTGCGAGGGGTCTTCGACGCAGAACGCGTCGGTGTGGAACGCCGGCACGGGCGTGCCGTCGGCGTGCGGGTTCGACGCGCCGGCGGGGATCCCGTCCACGCCGGCCATCGAGCCGAAGTAGTGGTCGAAGCTCCGGTTCTCCTGCATGAGGATGATCCAGTGGTTGATCGGGATGGCGTCGCCGAGCGGGTACTCGCTGCCGATCGTCTCCCAGGGCATCGCTCCGCGCGCGTAGGCGCACGTGGAGCGGCCCGGGCCGACGGTCGCCTCCGGCTGCCGCGTGAAGGTCCCGACGTCGTAGGGGATGCGCGCGTCCGTCCCGGCATCGCGGGGCCCCGTGTCGGGACGGCCGCTCGAACCGTCCGTCCCCGCGTCGACCCCGGCGGCCCCGGAGTCGTCGGGCGCGGGCTGCGCCGCGCAGGCGCTGAGGACGGCGAGACCCATGGCCAGGACGGGGGATGTGGCGCGCATCCGGGCATCGTACCGCGCTTGACGGCGCGCCGCGCCTCACGGAACGTTAGGTCCATGAAGTCGCTCACCCGCCCCTCAGGCTCCGCCGCCCTCGCCGTCCTCGCCGCGCTCCTCGGCTGCAGCAACCCACCCGCCGGCACGCCCGACGCGTGCGCCGCGTGCGGCGGCGACGCGGGCATCGACGCAGCGAGCGGCAGCGACGCCGGCAACGACGCCGGCCCTGCCCCGGGCGACGCCGGCACGGACGCCTTCGCGCCCCCGGTCGACGCCAACGTCGACGCGTTCGACTTCGCCGACGGCGGCCTCGCGACCGACCCGAACTTCGGCCGCCGCCAGGCCTGTGCGTTCGGCGCGCTCGCCGATCCCGACGACACGGTCGGCACGCCCGCCGAGCTCGCCGCGGCCCGCGGCGCCATCCAGCACGTCATCGTGATCATGCAGGAGAACCGCTCCTTCGATCACATGTTCGGGGTGAACACGAATGGCTGGGAGGGCTTCCCGGCCACGTTCACCAACCCCGACGGCGCGGGCGGCACGGTCGCACCCTTCCACGCGCCGAACTTCTGCCTGACGGACCCGCCGCACCAGTGGGCCGCGATCCACGCCGGCTGGCACATGGGCGCGATGGACGGCTTCGTGACGAGCGGCGGCATGGACGCGATGGCCTACTACTCGGAGGCCGACCACCCGTTCTACACGTGGCTCCTGTCCACGTTCGCCACGAGCGACCGCTACTTCTGCGACGTGCTCAGCGGCACGTGGGCCAACCGCGACTACCTGTACGCCGGCACGAGCAACGGCATCCAGAACACCGGCGACGTCAGCCGCGTTCCGACGGTGACGATCTTCGATCGCCTCGAGCACGCGACCCCGCCGCTCGCGTGGGGCGACTACGTGATGACGAACCCGAACCGCGAGTGCCTCGAGGGCGCGCTGCACGGCACGTGGGACCCGCCGAACCCGCCGACCGGCTTCTGTGCGCGCGCCGGCGTGCACCCGTTCTCGGATCTGGCGCCGCTGCTCGCCGCGGGCACGGCCGTCCCGCCCGTGGTGTTCGTGGACATGGAGCCCTCGGACGAGCACCCCGACAACGGGGACATGCGCGCGGGCGAGGTCGCGGTGCACGCGCTCTTGCAGCAGATCTTCGCCAGCCCGATCTGGGCGAACACGGCCGTGTTCTTCACGTACGACGAGAACGGCGGCTACTTCGACCACGTCCCGCCCCCGACGGCCTGCCTCGCCGCACCCTCGCAGGCGGCGTTCGACCGCCTCGGCATGCGCGTCCCGGTCGCGGTGGTGTCGCCCTACTCGCGCCCCGGCTACAACTCGCGGCTGACCCACGCGCACACGAGCATCCTGCGCTTCATCGAGACCATCTTCGATCTGCCGGCGATCACGGGCCGCGACGCCAACGCGGACGCGATGCTCGACATGTTCGACTTCTCCACGCCGCACTTCGCGACGGTCACCGGCGTGGTCGCCCCCGCGACCCCCGCCGCCACCTGTCCCTGAGCCCCCGCGGCCCCGGTCTTGGTTCGCCGTCTCCCTCGCGCCGAGCGGAGGAAGCGGAGGGAACGGAGGAGCGCAGCGACGTAGTGGACGTGGCGCGCGCAGCGAGGAAGTGGAGCGAGGGGTGGGGCCCCGATCCGGCTCCGGCGGGCGGGGCGGGGCCGGCATCGGCCCCGAGAAATCAAGTGTGGCCGGTGATTCGGCTTCCGGCGTCGGAGGTGCTGCGGCCGCTCACCTGCCCGCTCGCCGAGAGCGTCAGGCGGTAGGTCCCCGCCGTCCAGACCGACTCGTCGGTGCTGCGCGAGCCCGTCAAGCTCAGCGCGCCGCTCGAGGCGTACGTGCCGCTGACCCACTCCATGGCGGAGCGGCCGACGAGCGAGCTCTGATCGGCGGGCGCGCCCTCGCACACGACGAAGATGGATCCGCTCACGCTCGAGCCGGTACGAACCAGGTTGAACGTCATCTGGTAGCGGTAGCCGGAGTGCGAGTACGTCCCGTTGAAGGCCAGCGCGCCCTCGGACCACGCGTAGCCGCCTCCGCTGCCGTCGTCGCCTCCCTCGTCGCTGCTCGCGGTGGTCTCGGTCGAGGCGCGCGTCCCGGCGCGTGGCCGGTGCGCACGGGACGATGGATCGGATGTGGGATCGGGCGTCGAGTCACCCGTCGCGTCGGTCTCGTCGGTCGCGCCGCTGACGCCCGCGAGGACGTCGGTCGGATCCTGCCCCCGAGGGACGTAGGCGTCCGGCTCGGGCGGCGCGACCCCCGCGTCGGCCGGGGCGGGCGTGAGCTCGGGCGTCGTGGTCCCGCCGCCGCCGCCCGCCACCGTCCCGTCGCCACCGCGATCGCCGAAGCGCTCGTAGAGCATCAGGCCACCGAGGGTCGCGGCGGCTCCGCCCGCGCCGAGCAGGAAGAGCCCGGCGACCAGCGCGATGGTGCGCCCCGTGCCGCCGCCGCTCGGACGCGCGACCCCGCCCGTCGCGGTCGAGGGGCCCTGCACGCTGTAAGGCGTGCTCGTCACGTACGGGCTCGGGGCGCTCGCGGTGTACGGGCTCACGGGCGCGCTCGCGGCGGCCTGCACGGGCGCGTGCGCCGGCTGGGGCGTGTACGGCGCGGAGCGGGATACAGCCTGCATGGGCATCGTCGGCGCGACGATCCCGCGCCTGGACTCGCTCGCGATCGTGACGGGGACCACGGGCCCCGTCGGATCGCGGTACGTGAAGCCGGGGCCGATCGCCGCGATGGCGCTCGACGCGTCGGGGAAGCGCTGGTCGGGCGCGCGCGCGACACAGCGCGAGAACCAGACGTCGAAGCCCGGCGGGACCAGGTGCGCGAGCCCGGCTTGTGCCGCGCGCACGCTCGGCGGATCGAGCGGCGTGACGAGCACCTCGGTGAAGAGCGCGGTGAGGCGGACCTCGGGCTCGTTGGCGACGCGCCAGTAGTAACGACCGGTCAGCATGTAGAACGCGATGAGGCCGATCGCCCAGACGTCGGTCGACGGGCGAAGCTGCGCCGTCTGCTCCGTCTGCTCGGGCGCCATCCACATCGGCGAGCCGATCGCGGCCGTCGCGCTCGCGGTCGCGCGGCTCTCCTGCGTCAGCTTCGCGATGCCGAAGTCGAGGATCTTGAGGGTGAAGGGGACGCCGCGCCGGCGGCTGACGGCGATGAAGAGGTTCTCCGGCTTGAGGTCCCGGTGGACGATGCCCTTGGCGTGCGCCGGGCCGAGGCCCTCGCCGACCTGCTGGAGCATCTCGATCGCCTCCTCGGGCGGCAGGCGCCCGCGGATGCGCATCAGGTGGGACAGATCCTGCCCCTCGAGCATCTCCATGGCGAGCCACGGGGTCTGCGTCGCCTCGTCGACGCCGGCGCCGACCACCTCGACGATGTGCTCGCTCTCGATCTGCGCGCCGATGCGCGCCTCCATCGCGAAGCGCTCGCGGGCGCGCCGGTCCTCGACGAGCTGCGGCAGCATGATCTTCAGCGCGCGGCGCTTGCCCGTCGAGACCTGCTCGACGACGTAGACGGCCCCCATCCCGCCCTCCGCGAGCAGGCCGATCACCTGGAAGTCGCGCGCGAACAGCGTCCCAGGCGTGAGGGTGGGCAAGCCAGCCATGAAGTACGGAGATCCTACGGGATGTCGGGGCCCGAGGCAGCATCGGCGAGCTGCCTCCCCGCGTGAGACGCGCGAGCCGGGGTCCCGGCTTGGTGATCCGACTCCCCGGACCGGTCGATTGTTCCCGATCGACCGAACCGAGAGCCCTCCGACGACCAAACCCGCGAGCGCGAGACGCAGCAGGTGCGTCGCGTGGTCGCCCTGCGTGCGCAGGATCTCGGCGAGCGAGCGGCCTCGCTCAGCCGATCTGCCTGTTCGCGTGGTCCCAGTTCACCAGGTTCCACCACGACTCGACGTACTTCGCGCGCGCGTTGCGATAGTCGATGTAGTACGCGTGCTCCCAGACGTCGCAGGTCAGGAGCGGCTTCTTGTTCTGGGTGAGCGGGCAGCCTGCGTCGTGCGTGTCCACGATCTCGAGGCCGCTCTCGGTCTTCACCAGCCACGCCCAGCCCGAGCCGAAGTGGCCCACGGCCGTCGCGCTGAACTTCTCCTTGAAGGCGCCGAACGATCCGAAGCTCTTCTCGATCGCCGCCTTCACCGCGCCCGTCGGCTCGCCGCCGCCGCCCGGACGGAGCGACTGCCAGTAGAACGTGTGGTTCCAGACCTGCGCGGCGTTGTTGAAGACCTTGCCGCTCGCGGCGCGGACGAGGTCCTCGTAGGACTTGCCGCTCAGCGACGCGTCGTCCTTCGCGAAGGTGTTGAGGTTGTTCACGTACGTCTGGTGGTGCTTGCCGTAGTGGAACTCGAGGGTCTCGGCCGAGATGTGCGGCGCGAGGGCGTCCTTGGCGTACGGGAGCTCGGGGAGCGTGAACGTCATGAGCATCTCTCCTTCGGGAAACGAGGCCGGGAGCGTAGGGACAACGCGCCGGGCCCACAAGGGGTCAGCGCCGGAGAGCGAGCGCGAGAGCCCGGCTACTTCCGGATGACGTCGAGGACGAGCGGCGAGGGCCTCGGCGGGCGCGCACCGACCTCGAAGGCGCCCGCGACGCGCCTCTTCAGCGACTCGTCGACGGTGGCGTCGTTCACGTGGAGCGTCGCGAGCGGCTCCCCGCGCTTGATCGGCTCGCCGGGCTTGGCGTTCAGCACGATGCCCACGCGCGCGTCGACGCTCTGATCGGCGCGCGTGCGACCCGCGCCCATGGCGACCGCCGCGAGCCCGAGGTCGAGCGCGTCCGCGGCCGTGACGAACCCGCTCCGGGTCGCGACGATGGGCACCTGATGACGCGCCTGCGGGAGGCGATCCGGCTCGTCGATCGTCCGCGCGTCGCCGCCCTGCGCGCGCACGATCTGTCGCATCCGGCCCGCGCCGCGGCCGTTCGCGATCGCCGCCTCGAGCTGCTTGCGGCCGTCGCCCTCGTTCCTCGCGACGCCGCCGAGCCTGAGCATCTCGGCGCCGAGGATCAGCGTCAGCTCTCGCAGATCGTCCGGACCGCGGCCGTGCAGGATCTCGAAGGCCTCGGCGGTCTCGAGCGCGTTGCCGATCGCGCGGCCGAGCGGCGCCTCCATGGGAGTGATGAACGCCGTGACCTGCTTCTTGGCCAGGCGCCCCACCCGCACGAGCGAGCTCGCGAGCAGGCGCGCGTCGCGCAGGGTCTTCATGAACGCGCCGCGGCCGACCTTCACGTCGAGGACCAGCGCGTCGATGCCCTCCGCGAGCTTCTTGCTGAGGATGCTCGCGGTGATCAGCGGGATGGACTCGACGGTCGCCGTCACGTCCCGCAGGGCGTAGAGGCGCTTGTCCGCCGGCGCGATGTCGGCCGTCTGGCCGATGAGCGCGCAGCCGAGATCCTTGACCTGCTGCACGAACTGGGGCGTCTCCATCGACACGCTGAAGCCGGGGATCGCCTCGAGCTTGTCGAGCGTCCCGCCCGTGTGGCCGAGCCCGCGGCCGCTCACCATCGGGACCGCGACGCCGCACGCCGCCACGAGCGGCGCGAGGCAGATCGAGACCTTGTCCCCGACGCCCCCGGTCGAGTGCTTGTCGACCTTGGCCTGCCGGATACCGCTCGTGTCCACGACGCTGCCGCTGTCGCGCATCGCGAGCGTCATCGACACCGTCTCCGCCGGCGACATGCCGCGGATGAGCGCCGCCATCGCGAACGCGGTCATCTGGTAGTCGGCGACCTCCCCGCGCGTGAAGCCCTCGACGAGCTGGCGGATCTCGCCCTCGGCGAGCTCCGCGCCGTCGCGCTTCTTCGCGATCAGCTCCGGCGTCGAGTAGCGGCGTCCGGTCTTGGCCGGCGCGGGCGTGGACTTGGGAACTGGACGGCCCTTCGACATCAGCGCTCCCTCGAACGCCCTTTCTTCTTCTCGCGCGTGGGAGCGCGAGCCGGGCGCCTCGCGCCCCCGGCCTGGTCCGCCGGCTGCGCAGCGGGCAATCCTACGATCTCCCGGCGCTCCACCGAAACCTCCTCGATCCGCACCGAGATCGCGTCCCCGAGCGCGAAGGAGCGCTTCGTCTTGGCGCCCACGAGGCGCACGCCCATGCGGTCGAGCTCGTAGCGGTCGCCCTGGAGGCGCTCGACCGGGATCTTCACCTCGACGAAGGGCTCGTCCACCAGCACGAAGACCATCGCCTCGGTCACGCCCGACACGCGCGCCGGCAGCACGTCGCCGACGCGATCCTTCATCAGGATGGCCCGATGGATGCCCACGCACTCGCGCTCGATCGTCATCGCGCGGCGCTCGGCGCGGCTGGCCGCGACCGCCACCGCGACGAGCTCGCGCGCGAGCTTCTCCGCGTCGATCCGCTCGCGACGGAGCAGCCGCCGCACCGTGCGGTGCACCACGAGGTCGGGGTAGCGCCGGATCGGCGAGGTGAAGTGCAGGTAGTCGCGCGCCGCCAGCGCGAAGTGGCCGAGGTTCTTCACACCGTAGGTGGCCTGCTGCATCGCCCGGAGCGCGAGGTAGCCGAGCGGCTGCTCGAGCGGCGTGCCCTGGATGGAGCGCAGGAGCTCCGCCAGCTTGCCCGGCGTGATCTCGCCCTCGTCGTGGAAGGGCTTGCCGAACGCCTCTGCGACCGCGGCGAGCTCGGCGATCTTGCCGGGGTCAGGCTGCCCGTGCACGCGGAACAGCGTCGGGATGCCGCGCGACGAGAGATCGGCGGCGACGATCTCGTTGGCGAGCAACATCAGATCCTCGATGACCTCGTAGGCGCGCTTCACGCCCGCATCGCCCTTCTGGCGGACCACGTCGACCGGCTCGCCGCGCTCGTCGAGCTTCACCTTCGGCTCCGGCAGCTCGAAGCCGAGCGCACCCCGCTTCGTCCGACGCTGCCGCAGCTTGGCGCTGATCTCGGCGAGCACGCGGAGCAAGGGGAGGTGCGCCGCGGCCTCGGCGTCGACCTCGCCCTCGACCCAGCCGAGCGCACGCGCGACGCGCGTGTACGTCAGGCGCGCCGGCGAGCGCATGCGCCCCTCGACGAAGCGGTAGTGCTCGATCGATCCGTCGCCCGCGAGCGTGGCGATCACCGCGAGCGTCGGGCGCTCCACCCCGGGCAGGAGCGAGGCGAGGTTCGAGCTGAGCTCGGGCGGCAGCATGGGGATCGCGCGATCCGGCAGGTAGATCGAGCAGCCGCGCGCGACGGCCTCCTTGTCGATCGCCGAGCCCTCCCGGACGAAGTACGAGACGTCCGCGATCGCGACCACGACCCGGTAGCCCTCGCCGAAGCGCTCGGCGAACACGGCGTCGTCGTGGTCGCGCGCATCGTCGGGATCGATCGTGCACAGCGCCAGGCCGCGCAGATCCTCGCGCGCCTCGAGATCGCCGCCGCGCACCTCGGCAGGGAAGCCGAGCGCCTCCTGGATGACGGCCGGCGGGAACGTCTCGTTCACGCCCTCGCGCAGGAGAACCTTCTCGATCTCGCCCGCCGCCGTGCCACGCGGCGGCAGCGCTCGGATCACGCGCGCGGTGAGCGGCTCATCGGGCGACGACGGGTAGTCGACGATCTGCACCACGACGTCCTGCCCCACGCGCGTCTCGAGCGGGAGCGGCTCGAGCACGCGCACCATCGTGGGCAGGCGCAGATCGCCCGGCTCGAGCGCGAAGCCGCGGCCCGCGCGCACGAGCCGGCCTCCGAGACGGAGCAGGCCGCGCTCGAGGACGCGGACGACCCGCCCCTCGCGGCCCTTCTCGCTCGGCCGCACGTCGATCTCGATGCGATCGCCGTGCATCGCGCTGCCGAGCAGCTGCGGGGCGACGAACACGTCCGCGCCGCCGTCGTCCGCGGTGACGAAGCCGAACCCGCGCGTCGTCATGGTGAGCCAGCCGCTCACACGCCCGCTCTCCGGGACCGTGCGATCGACCGGAGGCTTCTTCTTCCGCGGCGAGGTCACCGCCGGCGGCGGTGGGGCGGCCTTCGGCTTGGGCTGCGACTGCTTGAAGCGGTTGCCGGGCAGCTCCTTGGCGAAGCCGAGCTCGATCAGGCGCTCGAGCGCCTCGCGCACGTCGGCCTTCGCGCTCTTGGGTGCGCCGAGACCCTGGACCACCTCCATGAGGTGGAGGGATCGCCCGCCCGCGGCGCGGAGCGCGGCGAGCACCTGGTTCTGTCTCACGTGGACCGGTTCTTTCATCGCAATGCGTACACACCGCCGTCGTCGACGCCGACCACGATCGTTCCGTCCGCGGTGATGGCACACGTGGAGTCGACGTCGCGGCCGAGGCCGTGCCGATACAGCAGCGTGCCGTCCGGTGCGATGACGTAGAGGTAGTCGTCCTGCGAGCCCACGTAGGCGCGGCCCTCGGCGTCGATGCGCGCGGAGCTGCGCACGCGGCCGCTGGTCGGCACGCGGTAGCGGATCTCGCCCGCGGGCGAGATCCCGTAGATGCGGCGGTCGTCGCTGCCGACGACGATCGTCCCGTCGAGCGCGATCGCCGGCGTCGCGCGCACGTCGCCCTCCACGGTCACCTGCCAGAGCTGCGCGCCGCTCGCGTCGAGCGCGGTCACGTGGCTGAGATCGTCGCCGATCACGACGTGGCCATCGTCCGTGATGGTCGGGCTCGAGTCGGTGCTGCCTCCGAGCGCGTGCTCCCAGGCCACCTCGCCGCTCGCCGTGCGCACCGCGGTGACGCGCCCCTCGGGCGTCGCGAAGATCACGAGGCCGGAAGGGTGTAGCGCCGGGCTCGTGCGCACGGGGCTGGGGGACGCCACGCGCCAGCGGTCCTGACCGCTCTGCGGATCGATCGCGTGCAGGCCGTCGGCGGCGACGAAGAGGGTCCCGTCGTCGCCGACCGCCACGCTCGCGTCGACGGGCGCGCCGAGCTCGCGGCGCCAGCGGACCTGGCCCGCGCTCGTGAGGGAGACGACCGAGCCGTCGTGGTTGCCGACCACGAGGTTGCCGCCGGCGTCGATCGCGGCCGTCGCGTAGAAGCGGTCGCCACCGGCGTAGCGAAACCGGAGCGTCCCGTCCGGCGCGAGGGCCACGAAGGTGCGATCGGTCGAGCCGACGTAGATCGTGCCGTCCGTCCCCACGATCGGCGAGGCGTAGACGCGCGCGCCCGTCCGGTAGACCCAGCGCTGCGACGGCTCGGTGGCCGGGCCGCGCGCCGTCGTTCGGCCGGTGTGGCGCGGCCCCCCCATGAAGGCCGGCGACTCGACGAGCGCTGGCGCGGACAGAGCGGCGTCGGCGCTCGCGCTCGCGCCGGCGTCCGGCGACACGGCGGCGTCCGACTCGATCGCGCCGCCCGACGTCTCGAGCGACGCGCGCGCCCGACCGAGCTCCTCGCGCACCTCCGCCTCGAAGCGGCAGCGCCCCTCGTGGCAGATGCGATCGCCGCGGCACTCGACGTCGCTCATGCAGGGGCCGCGCGGCTCCGGGCCCGTCCCGCACGCGGACAAGAGCAGGATCCACCCGAGCGCCCCGCCGAGCCGGGCCGACACGACCGTGTCGCGTCTCCGAAGCGGACGCCACCGGTGGATCAGCACGAGCGCCCGAGGCATCGGGCACGTACCTATCACATCGCGACGGCCGCGGCGCCCTGCTCTGCGCCGCGGCGCGGCCTCGGTCACGACGCGGCAGACGCGTCGACGTGGCTGGGCCCGCGCGGCGCGGCGTCTCCGCGGCGGGCACGTACGCGGAACGCGAAGCTCGCCAGGCGGCGCTCGTCGAGCGGCGAGCCGTCGCTGTAGAGGACGAAGAGGGGGAGCGAGAGGTGACGCCGCAGCACGCTCTCGCTCACCAGGGCGGGCCCGCAGCCCCAGGGCGAGGCGAGCACGACGCCGTCGAGGCCGCCCTCGGCCGCCGCGCCGAGCACGCTGGCGACGGTGATCTGGGCCTCGCCCCGCGGCGCGCCGCCGAGCAGGGCCCGCGAGCGCTCGATCACGGCGGAGGGCGACGGCATCGGCAACCAGGGCGCGCTCGCGCGCGCTCGCCCATAGAGGCGCCGGCGCACGACGGCCATCCCCACGCGGTACGTCGTGCGCCCCACCGGATCGGTGGGCAGCCCGACGAGATCGCTCGATCCCTCGAGCGCGAAGTACTCCGCGAGCATGCTCAGCGGCTCGACGAGGACGCGCACGCCGTGTCGCGCGAGGCGCCCGACGAGGTCGTCGTTCGAGGCGCGATCGAGGCGCACGTACACGTTCCCCGAGAGGAGCACGGTCGGTGCCCCGCGGGCGCCCGACGCGCCCCGAGCGACGGCCGCGTAGGCCCGCACCGCGTCGTCGAGGAGGCTCTCGAGATCGCGCAGCTCGCGCAGCGGGCGCGCCCAGGCCGCGGGACCGCCACCCACCTCGCGCTCGAGCCGCTCGGCGAGGCGCGCCTGGAAGTGCGCGTCGAGCTCGTCGACGCGAGTGCCGTCCGGGGCATCGACGCGGTGGTACGCCGCGAGCTGGTGCAGGATCCCCCACGTCACCGCGCCGCTCCAGAAGCGCACGCCGAAGGTCGGGTGCACGCTCGGGTCGGGCTGCGCGACGCGGACCGCCACCCGGGCCTCGAGCCCGTGCCGCGCCAGCGAGAGCTCGTCTTTGAGGGGGAACGCGCAGTTGCGGCACGAGCCGTCGCCGCCGACCTGCAGGAGCAGGCGCCGTCGAGCGCTCGGCCGAGCCTCGAGCTCGGTGCGGAAGGAGCCCCAGATCTGCTGGTACGCGATGCACTCCTTGCCCGAGCAGTCGCGCTTGCCGAGCTCGAGCGTGGCGGCGCTCGCCGTCGGCGCGCCCGTCGCGGCGTAGCCGAACGATCGGTAGACGGACGCGAGCATCTCCGCGAAGCCCTCCCCGAGCGGGAAGACCACCACCTCCGAGCCTCGCTCCGCCCGCATCGGCGTCGCCGGCGGCGGCTCGAGGCGCGCGAGCACCGACGGCGGCGCCGGCGAGGGCCCGGACGCGTGGCGCCGCACCGTGTAGAGAAAGGCCTGGATGCGCGTCACGAACCCCGCAGCGCCGCCGTGTCCGTCGCTCTCGAGCACGCAGTGCGGGTAGCCCTCCGCGAGCGCGGTGAAGACGTGCTCGTTGAAGCTCCCCGGGCCGCACCCGAAGGACGAGAGCCAGAGCGGGTACGCGTCACCCCGCGCGCGCGCGCTCGCCACGACCGCGAACGCGCGGCGCGCCTCCGCCCAGGCGATGCGTTCCATCCCGCGCGCCGCGCCCTCGAGCGGGTACGCGTCCATCGGGAGGGCCAGGACGCCGCTCTCGCGCAAGAGCGCCGGGATGCGCGCGTTCACGGCGGGCTCGTGGATCGTGTGCAGCGCGCCGCAGACGACCACGACGGGGATCTGGTGCGCCGCGCCGTACGCGAGCGTCCGGCGGCCGATCTCGTCGAGCGCGCGCTCGGCGGCGGACTGCGCTCGCGCCGCCTCGCGCAGGGCGGCCGGCACCCGCTCCGGGTCCGCGCCGAGCGCGCTGGCCGCGCTCGCGAGCGCGCGGCGCGCTGCTGGCGACGCGAGCCCGTCGGCGAGCGCGAGCAGCGGCCGCACGATGCGCGGCGAGGCGCCGTCGCGCGCCGCGCCGAGCGCGGCGAGGTCGGGCATGGCCTGCTCCATCGGGCACGTCCGACCCGCACAGCCGTCGCGGTCGTGGAGGTCGACCACCTTCGGGAAGAGCACGAGATCCGAGGGCTCGAGCGCGAGGCCGTGGGCCACCTTCACCGGGGCGCAGGCGTCGTACGAGCCGCAGCGATCCTCGCCGCGAGCCAGCGTGCGGGCATCGGAGCGCACGAGCACGGCGTCGAGCCCGAGCGCCCTGACGAAGGTCGTGAGGAAGGGGACGAGCGAGCCGGTCGCGCCGGCGACCGGGATCTTCACCACGGCGCGGCCCGTCCCACTCTGCGCCGACGCGCTCGAGGCGAAGAGCGCCTCGCGCTCGCCGAACGCGTCGGGGGCGTCCCGCGGCAGCTTTCGCTTGCTGCCGGTGGCCACCTCGAACTTCGGACACGCGCCGCCCGAGATCACCGTGTGGCGCGCGCCCTCGACCGCGACCGTGGTGCGATCGACGCGGCAGAGGGTGGCGCAGCCGGCGTCCTTGCACTGGAACGTCGTCCGCCCGACGATCTCGGCGCGGCGGAGCCGCGCGAGGTCGGCCGGCGCGCCCTCGAGGAGCCGCGCGGCGCCGAGCGCCTCGAGCGCGACCAGGCCGATGCCCCACGCGCCCATCTCCCCCGGCCTCGGCGGGACCGTGACCTCGCGACCCGTCACCGCGGCCAGGGTCCACGCGAGCGGCTCGCTCACCGCCGGCTTGCCCTGGAAGAACACGCGGCGCGCGAGCACCCGCTGCCCGACGACGCGGTTCAGGTAGTTGCGGATGACCGAGTGCTGGTAGCCCGCGAGCACGTCGTCGAGCGGAAACCCTTGCCGCAGGGCCTCGGCCGCCGTGTCTGCGACGAAGACGGTGCACATCTGCCCGAGATCGGGCGGCGCTTCGGCGCGGCTGGCCCGGCGCGAGAGCTCCTCGATGTCCGTGATGCCGTGGAAGACGGCCTGCTCCTCGAGGAACGAGCCCGTGCCCGCCGAGCAGGCGCGGTTGAGATCGCTCTCCACGATCTTGCCGTGGGCGATCTGGACGAACTTCGCGTCCTGGCCGCCGATCTCCACGATGGAGAGGCTCTCCCCGCCGCTCTCGTCGCAGCGGATCGCCGCGGTCGCGTGCGCGACGATCTCGTTCTCGACGACGATGCGCTCGGCGAGCTCGGGAAACGCGGCCCTCAGGACCGTGGCGACGGCCTCGCGGCCGGAGCCGGTGACGCCGATGGCGCGCACGTCGGGCGTGGCACGCCCGAGGATCGACTCGAGCAGGCGGCGCGTCGCGTCGAGCGGGTTGCCGCGCGTGCGATCGTACACGTCGAGCACGACGTCGCCGGTGGCGATGGAGGTGAGCACGGCCTTGCTTCCCGTCGAGCCGAGATCGAGGCCGAGCACGGAGGGGCTCCCGGCCGCACCCTCGGGGATCGGCGCGGCCTCGAGCCGCTGGACCCGACGCGCGGCCGCTCGCGCGGCGCCGAGGCGGGGGATGCGCGGCGCGGGCGGCGCGAGCCAGTCGTCGAAGCCGAGCGGGAGCGGCGCGCAGGCGCCGGCCCGGACCGCCCCGAGCGCGACGAGCGCCGCGCCGACGGCCTCGAAGTCGCGCGCGCCCGACGGCACCTCCACGGACTGCCCGAGCTCGGCGCCGAGCGCAGCGCGGATCGACTCGAGCTCGAGCGCTCCACCGAGAGCGAGCACGGGGCCGGGCACGCGGATCCGCTCGAGCAAGGCCGCGACGTGCCTCGCGATCGACCCGAAGTATCCCGCGAGGAGCTCGGCGGCCGGCGTGCCCTGGTTGGCGAAGTGCGTCATCTCGCTCTTCGCGAAGACGCTGCAGCGCGCGGTGATCGCCACGGCCTGCGGCGCGGCCAGGGCGGCCCGATCGGCCGCCGCGACGTCCAGCCCGAAGCGCCCGGCGAGGCGCACCACGTTCTCGCCCGTGCCCGAAGAGCACTTGTCGCTCTCGGCGAAGCGCACTTGCCCGCGCGCGTCGCGCGAGAGCGCCGCGTACCCGCGGGCGCCGATCGAGACGACGTTCACCGACGCCGGCAGCTCCGCTCGCGCGGCGAGCGCCGCGCGCAGGCACTCCTGCTCCGGGAGCCCGGCGACGATCGGCGCACGGAGCAGATCGCCGAAAAGACCGGTCGCTCCGAGCGCGGCACACCCCTCGAGCGCGCCCGCCTCGTACCAGGCTCGGAGCGCGTCGAGCGGCCGGCCCTCGTGGGGAGCGCCTTCCGAGCGCAAGAGCGTCCACGCGCCGTCGGGCGCGACGTCGAGGACCGCGAGCTTCGCGCGGGCCTTTCCGAGGTCGCAGCCCGCGACGCGCACGGTGCCGCTCACGTGCTCGGGCGCTCCGGAGCGCCCGCCGTGGTGCGCGTGATCCGCACCACGAAGCGCTCCGGGCCTCCCTCCTTCAGGTCCCACTCGAACTCGCCGAAACGATCGGTCGTGAGCTGGTGGTAGAGGACCCAGGGCGGGGCGTCGGCGACGATCTCGAGCGCGTCTCCGACCTTCAGCGCCGCGAAGCGCCGCGAGACGATGGTGTTGCGCTCGGCGAGCCCCACGGGACAGAGGTCGATGGTCGTTGTCGCGCTCATTCTGCTGCTCCGTTCGCTCCGGCCCCGGCGGGGTCGGCGTTGTGGGATGGGACTCGGTCGATCCGGCACGGGACGTTCGCGACCGCGGCGATCTGCGAGAGCGGATCGCGCACGTCGTCGCGCGTGAGCCGGTTCAGTCCGCGCGTGCCGAACTCCATACCTGCCGCGCCGGATCGCTGGGCGGCGTCGCACGCGACGCGGGCCTCGAGCGCGCCCGCGTCGGTCACGATGCGCACGGCGTCGCCGTCCACGAGCCCGCGCGCCTTGGCGTCCTCGGGGCTGAGGCGCACGGTCGCCTCCTTCGGCGCACGGCCGACGAGAGCGAGCTTGCCGTTGATGAAGCCGCGCGCGCGGTTGCAGGTCGAGAGATCGAGCACGCCCTCGCTCTGGCCGCCGACCGTCGTCACGCGCGGCGCGCCGAGCGTGGCCTCGAGCGCTCGGACGAAGCGCTCGGGCGCGAGATCGATGCGCCCACCCGGCCGGCTCACCGCGTCGCGCAGGGCGCGCCCGCCGGGGGTCTCGACCGCGCCGTGCCGCGCGCGCGAGATGCGGGCCCACGTGAGCTCGAAGCGCGAGAGGAGCGGCAGGACGACCTGCATCGCGGCCCGGGGGCTCATCGCGCCGGGCGCGTGCGGCTCGGGCGAGAAGCGCGAGGCCAGGCGCACCAGCCCGTCGATGGCGCGCGCTCCGAAGATCGGCGTTCCGAGCCGCCGTCCCAGCTCGCCGAAGATCGCGACCTCGCTGCGCACGCCCGGCGGCGGCGGCGCGACGGGGACGCTCGGCCGCACGTGCCGCAGGGGCTGCCGGTCGGGGAGCAGCATCGCGATGTCGTCCTTCTCGAGGTGATGGGCGCACGGCAAGACGACGGATGCGAGCTCCGTCGTGGGCGTGGGCACCACGTCGAGCACGACGAGGTGATCGAGCGCGCGGAGCGCCTTCTCCACCTTGGACGTGTTCGGCAGCGACGCGACGAGATCCCCGGCGACGACGACCAGCGCACGCACGCGCTGCGGGCCGCGATCGAGGATCGCGTCCGCGAGGTCGGCCGGCGGCAGCACGCCCGCGATGGAGCCGGGGGCGCGAGGCGAGCTGGCGAGCATCCGCTCGAAGTCCAGGTACCCGCGGTTCAGGACCAGCCCGCCGTCCTCGCCGAGCCCGCCCAGACAGCCGACGAGCGCCCAGCTCAGCCACTCGTTGAGCGTGCCTCGCGAGGTCATCGCCGAGCCCAGGCGGCTCATGGCCGTCACCGGCGCGGCGCGGGCGAGCAGACGCGCCGCGCGCTCGATGTCGCCCGCAGGAACGCCGGCGATCTCCGCCGCCCGCTCGGGCGGCATCGCCGAGACGACCTCGCGCAGGCGCTCGAGGCCGTCCATGCGCTCTCGGACCGCGGCCCACGCTCCGTCGCGCGAGAGCACGACGTGCAGGATCGCGGCGAGCACCTCCGCGTCGGTGCCCGGCCTGATCTGCAGGTGGACGGTCGCGCGCCGCGCGAGCTCCGTGCGGCGCGGGTCGAGCACGACGGTCACCGCCTTGCGCCGGTGCATGCGGTCGAGCGCGGCGGCGATCCCGCCCTCGTCGTTGGAGACGAGCGGGTTCGTGCCCAAGAGCAGCGCGCCCCCCGCCCGCTCGAAGTCCGGGCGCGGGATGGACATCACGCTCCCGAGCATCGCCTCGGCGACGACGTTGCGGTGCGTGGCCTCGAGGCCGATGACGTTGTAGTGGCGGCTCGAGCCCAGCCCGGCGAGGAACCCCGCCGCCGAGAGGAACGCCATGGAGCCGGCCGGATCCCCGGCCCCGAAGTAGAGCGCGACCGCGTCGGGCCCACCGGCATCGCGAGCGGCCGCGATGCCGCGCGCCGCCGCCGCGAGGGCCGTCTCCCAGTCCGTCGGCGCGCCCCGAACGAGCGGGCGGCGCAGGCGCCCCGGGTGGTCGAGCAGCTCGACGGACGCGCGCCCGTTCTGGCAGAGGAAGCCCTGCGTCACGGGATCGCTGGCGTCACCCTCGACGTCGCGCGCGGCGTCCACGAGGATGCCGCACCCGGCGAGGCACTGGCCGCACGTGGTCGCGGTCGGTCTGCCCATGGACGCCTACGCGGGCGAGAGGAAGCCCTGGATGGCCCGCGTGGCGTCGTCGACGGCCTGCCGGCTCGGCTTGGTGCGGCGCTGGAAGTAGTCGTAGAGGCGCGCGGCCTCCGCGAGCGGTGTCGCGGCCACCGACACGGCGGCGCGGCGGCGGCGGTCGCGCTCGCGCTCGGGATCCGCGGTCAGCACCGCGCTGGTCCAGGGCCGCTGGCCGGGCCGCGTGGCCGAGGATCCGGCGAAGTCGAAGCGGGTCGCGGGAGGCGACGGGATCTGCACGTGTCGCTCGTGCCCCGAGCGCTGGCGCATCCCGCGCTCGTGCTTGGCGAGCTCGAGGGTGAGGCCGGCCATGATGCGCTGGATGGTCGCCGGCGCCCCGAGCAGCCGCTCGTAGCGCGCGCCCAGGTCGCGCATCTTGCGGCGCACCATCCCGTTCGGAGCGAGCTCCGTCGCGGTCGGCAGGTAGTGGTAGTTCAGCATCGCCATGCGCCGGTGGTAGGCGGCGCGCCGCGCGAGATCCTTGTCACCGGTCGAGAGCGCCCACTCGTAGCCGTTCAGCTGCGTGTCGAGCACGCGCATGATCGACGGCCCCCAGAGCTCGTACGACTTGCGGTAGCCCTTGTGGATGATGTCGAAGACCTCGTGCGACTCGAAGTTCTTGTACTGGAAGCCGCCGCCGGCCCCGAAGAACGAGAGGTCTTGCCAGCGCGGCTTCTCGGGGATGCGCCCCTCCTTGGCCATCTTCCTGAAGAGGTCGGTGCCGGGGAAGGGGCAGAGCGTGCTGAGCTGGTTGAAGGTGGGCTTGAGCGAGAGGAAGAAGGCGAGATCCTCCTCGATGTTCTCACGCGTGTGGAAGTCCAGGCCGCAGATCCAGGCGCCGACCGTGCTGATGCCGCGCTTGTGGAGCTGCTCGAAGACCTCCCGCGTGTTGCCCTGGCGCTTGACGTAGCCCTCCTGCCCCGCGAACTTGGACTCGACGCCGAGGAAGGCCGAGGCGATGCCGCAGCGCGCGATCCGATCGTAGCGATCGTCCCCGGGCCACTGGGTGATCGAGCGGATGCCGCCGAGGACCCAGAGCCCGCACTCGAGCCCGATGGACGACTTGCGCAGGTGCTCGCCGACCTCCTCGAGGTACTCACGATCGAGGAACGAGTCCTCCTCGTAGACGGCGACCATCATGGTCCCCGGCTCCTCGGTGTAGATGCGCTCGACCTCGTCGGCGAGCTGCTTGGGCGTGACGAGCACGAGACGCCGGCGGTTGAACATCTTCGTCGTGCCGCAGAAGTCGCAGCCGTAGGGGCAGCCGAGCGAAGCGACGCACACGCCCAGGCTGTCGACGGGGTACTTCTGGTGCCACGGGATGGTCATCCCGCCCCGCGGGAGGTGCGTGATCCGCGTCGGCGCGTCGGCGGGCTCGCCGAGGAGCTTGCGCATGA
This sequence comes from Sandaracinaceae bacterium, assembly GCA_044220955.1. Lineage (GTDB taxonomy): Bacteria > Myxococcota_A > Polyangia > Polyangiales > Sandaracinaceae > JBBSAT01. The sequence continues at coordinate 13,166 of JBGAQA010000022.1, read as the reverse complement.
AGCTCACGCCCTCGCCGAGGCAGAGGTAGTCGGCGAAGGGCTTGACCTCGTCGGGGGGCACCATCTCGGCGATGCCGAGCGCCCCGTAGCCGCCCAGGACGATCTTCGAGCGCGGCGCGCGCTGCCGCACGACCTTGCACATGTCGAAGGCCGCCTCGACCTGGTTGTAGAACGCGTGGATGCCGACGAACTCGTAGCCCTTGTCGACCTCCGCGATGAAGTCCTCCTTGCGCGGATACTCCAGGTACACGCTCGGGCAGCGGACGTTCTGACCGATCACGTGCGCGAAGAGCTCGTGCATGTGCCCGTGCAGGGTGAACAGATCCTGGTGCCCGGAGAACTGTAGGTCCCCGAAGTCCGTCACCGGGTTGTCCCAGGCCTGTGCCTGGTAGCCCTCCGGATACCAGGGTGAGCTCATCAAGAGCCGCCGCGCGTCGCGGGCCTCTCCATCAGCCATCGGGAACCTCCTGTGGTGGGCGCCTAGCGTTGAGTGGCACTTTACACGCGAGTCCGCGGGGCGAGGTGCGCGGGCGCAACCGACCCCGCGGTGCTCAGCCGGGCTTGCCGTCGACCCGCGCGGAGGTGAGGACGGGCGCGTACACGACGACGAACGTGCCGAACGCGAGCGCCCAGAGCGCGCCGCTCACGTCGAGCTCCACGAGGTAGCTGCCCGGGAGCACGAGCGGTCCGACCGCCCGCACCAGCGCCGCGAGCGCGAGCAGCGCGAACGCGACCGCCATGGGCTTGCGGACGACCAGCATGCGCCCCGTGTGACCGAGGCTCACGCGCGACATCATCCCGAGGATCAGCACCGCCATCGCGCCCACCGTCAGCGCGTGGGTCGGCGCGGTCTGCGGCCACGCGGGGAAGAAGCGCGCGAGCCCCGAGAGGACGAGGCCGACGGCGACCCACGCGTAGCCGACGTGGAGCACCCAGAGCAGGGGCTCGGCGCGCGTCGCCAGCGAGCGCCACCCGATCATGCGCGCGCCGTTCAGCACGCCCGCGACCACGGAGGCGACGCCGGCGATGCGGGCCGCGCCGGGCACGAGATCGAGCCCCGCCGCCGCGGCGGCCACGCCGAACGCGCTCCAGTCGAGGAGCGCGACCTTCGTCGTCGACACGCGGAGCGCGTTGGCGGTGAAGGACGGGATCACGCGCCCGCCCATCACGATCACCACGAGGACGACGACGTGCACGGCGAGCTCGAGCGCGCGAGAGGTCCAGGCGGGCGGCCCGGCGTGGAAGAGCAGGTTCGCGCCCGCGAGCACGAGCAAGAGAGCGACGAGGCCGAGGTTCTTCCAGTTGCGCGCCCGGACGATGGGGACGCCGATCGCCACGGCGACCGTCGGCAGGAAGGCGAGGTCGACGGCGGCCGCGAGCGGGCGCGGTACGGCCCCGAGGAGCAGGATCGCGACGCGTCCGAGCAGCCAGAGCAGCACGAGCCCCGCGAGCGGCGCGCCGGACGGCGTGGGCTGGCCGGTCCAGTTCCGGGCCGCCGTCAGCAGGAACCCCGCGAGCACGGCGCTGGCGAAGCCGAACAGCATCTCGTGCGCGTGCCACGCGCTCGGCGGGAGCTGCGTCGGCAGCACGAGGCGCCCGTGGAATACGACGAGCCAGAGCGGGACGTAGAGCGTGCCGAAGAGGCCCGCGAGCAGGAAGAAGGGCCGGAAGCCGAGCGCGAGGACCGGGTGCTCGAGGAGCGGCCGGTTCGGCGCGGGCGGGCCCGGCGCGGGGCGCTTGCGCAGGTCGGTGATCAAGCGGGCCTCAGCGCGGCGAGGCGGCGATGTTGCCGCCGTCGACGGTGATCACGCACCCGGTCGTGCTCTTGGCGAGCGCGAGGTAGACGAAGGCCTCCGCGACGTCGGCGGCGCTGACCTCGCGCCGCAGCAGGTTGGTCTTGTAGTAGGCGTCGGCGTCGAGGCCGCGCGCCTGCGCGCGCTTGGCGACGTCGTCGGCGGGCAAGAGGCCCGTCCGGATCCGGTCGGCGTTCACCGCGCTCGCGCGGATGCCCTCGCCGCCGAGCTCGAGCGCGTACTGCTTCATCAGCGCGACGAGCGCCGCCTTCGGCACGGCGTAGGGACCGAAGTCGGGACCGGGGTTGAACGCGGACTTCGACGCGTTGAAGAGGAGAAAGCCCCCCATGCGCTGCGCGCGCAGGATCTCGCTCACCGCGGACGCGACGTACTGGTGGGCGTAGAGGTTGATCTCGACGCTGCGCCGGAGCACATCGCTCGAGTCGGGCATCGCGCCCTGCGGCGCCGTCCCCGCGTTCGAGACCGCTCCGTCGAGCCCGCCGAAGAGGGTCACGGCGCGCCGCACGCTGGCGCGAACGGCCGCCTCGTCCGTGACGTCGAGCACCTCGTGCTCCGCGCCGAGGCTCCTCGCGACGGCGGCGAGCGGCTCGGCCTCGCGATCGACGAGATAGAGGTGCGCGCCCTGGGCCGCGAGCGCGCGCGCCGTCGCCTCGCCGAGGCCGCGCCCGGCGCCGGTGACGTAGACGACCTGGCCCTCGAGCGCCCTCGGCTTGGCCGAGCCGAGCTTCGCCTGCTCGAGCGACCAGTACTCCATGTCGAAGAGGTCGAGCTCGGGAAGGGGCTCGTAGCGGCCGACGTCCTCGGCCGCGGCGAGCACCTCCGTCGAGCGCTCGTAGACGTCGGCCGCGATGCGCGCCGCCTTCATCGTCGTCCCGGCGGCCACGACGCCGAGGCCGGGGACGAGCAGCACCCGAGGGTCGGGGTCGAGCGGCTTCACGCTCGCCCCACGCGCCCCCGCGCAGCGCTCGACGTAAGCGCGGTACTCGGCGCGGTAGCTCGCGAGGCGCGCCTCGACGTGCGCGCCCGCCTCGGCGGGCGAGAGCCCCGCGAGCTCGAGCACGAGCGGGAGCCGCTTGGTCCGGATCACGTGGTCGGGCGTCGCCGGCCCGCGCTGCGAGAGCCCGCCGAGGTCGGCGCGGTCGACGAACGCGCGCACCGCGGCGCTCGCGCGCAGCGTCAGGACGTACCTGCGCTGCCCCTCGCCGAGGCGCCCGCGCAGCACCGGCGCGACGGCCGCGAAGTCGACGTCGGCGACCGCGCGTCTCGCCGGGGGCCTGCGCCGAGCCGCCAGCCAGCGCTCTGCCTGGTCGACCGCGCGCACGTGCCGCTCGTACGACTCGCGCGCGCTCGAGCCGAACGTGAAGAGCCCGTGCCGCAGAAGCAGGAGCCCGACGGCGTCCGCGTGCTCGGACTGGACCTGCGCGGCGAGCTTGGCGAGCGCGAAGCCCGGCATCACGTACGGGACGACGGCGAGCGTGCCGCCGAAGACCTCGCGACAGATCCGCTCCGCGTCCGGCTGGTCGACGAGCGAGAGCACGGCGTCCGCGTGCGAGTGGTCGATGAACTTGTGCGGCAGGAACGCGTGCAGCAGGGTCTCGACCGACGGGTTCGGCGCGGACGCATCGAGCAGCCGTACCCGCTGCGCGTTGACCATCGCCTCGTCGCTCAGCCGCTCGAGGCGGGCCAGCTTCGTGAGCGACTCGAGGCGCACCGCGGGGTGTCCCTCCGGCTCGATGTCCGCGAGGTCCCAGCCGCTCCCCTTCACGCAGAGCACGGGCGTGAGCTCGCCGAGGTCATCGAGCAGCCGCGTCTTGACCGACGTGTTCCCACCGCCGTGCAGCACGAGCGAGGGGTCCCGACCGATCAGCCGCGACGTGTACACGCGCAGCGCGAGATCCTCGTTCACGTCCCGGCGTCCCGCGTAGCGCGCCACGGTGCTCGCGGCGTCCGCGTCCGACCACTTGCTGTCCATACGAGCGCGCAGCCTACTGCATCGCGCGCGCTGCCGTTGCGAGCTACGTCAACCGCTGCCGAAGCGACGCATTCCGCCCGTCGCGCGGCTCACGACGCGCGCGACGCGTCGGCGACCGGCGCGAGCGCGCTCGTCCCCAGCCGACGCTCGAGCAGCGCGCCGTAGCCCCAGTTCCCGAGCGCGACGCCGGCGAGCGCGAAGAGCGCGTACAGGCGCCCCTCGCCGATCTGCGCGAGCAGAACGCCGGGGCACGCGCCGGAGATCGCCCAGCCCAGCCCGAAGATCACGCCCCCGAGAAGCGTGCCGCGGTGGATCGGCCGGCCCGGCCACGGGCGCGGTGCGCGGCGCTGCACGATCGCGAACGCGCCGGTCAGCAGGCCCACGCCGACCGCGAACGCGAGGAACATGCGCAGGTCACGGAACGTGAACATGGCGCTCACCTCGTCCCACGACGTGAAGCCGATGCGCGAGAGCGAGAAGCCGAGGAGGCTCCCGAGCACGAGGAGCTTGAGGCCGCCCGGGACGCTCATCGGCCCACCACCGCGAGAGAGAAGAGGACGCCGGTGCCGAAGAAGGCGCAGGTGGCGAGCAGGCTGCCGGGCTGCAGGCGCGCGACGCCGCAGAGCCCGTGGCCCGAGGTGCAGCCGGTGGCCATCCGCGTGCCGGCACCGACGAGCACGCCGCCGCCCGTCATGACGAGCGCCGTCGCGGCCGGGCTCGCGCCGAAGACCCGCGCGAAGCCGGGGCTCACCTCGAAGAGCGTGGGCGCGAACGTCCCTGCGGCGAGCGACGAGAGGAGCCCGCCGAGCACGAGCCCGACCAGGAAGAGCCAGTGGCTCGAGAGGGCGTCCGGCCGCCCAGGCGCGACGCCGCGCGCGCGATCCACGATCGCCGAGAAGCGGCTGGAGACGCTCATGAGCTGCCCCGTCCACAGGGCATGGGCGAGCGCGACGCCCGCCAGCGCGAGCCCTCCGAGCCAGAACGGCCAGTACGTCATGCCGAGATCCTAGCTGGCGTCGGCGGTCGGAAACACGATCAAACAGGTCGGGAATCCCCCGGGCGCGACCCCCCCGGCGGACCGCTCGCGGCGAGGCGACGGGCCATCGTGGTCAGCGTCGCGGGACCGAGGGCGAGGAGCCTGTCGTGGAACGCGTCGGCGCGGAACGACGCGCCCTCGCGCACCCGCGCCGCGTCGAGCATGGCGCGGTGCGCGCGAGCGCCGACGACGTACGTCCCCGCTTGCAGCGGCACGCGCAAGAAGCGCGCGACCTGCACCTCGCACCAGCCGCGGGGCATCCCCGTCGCCTCCGCCAGTCGGTGCGCGGCCGCCTCGACGTCGAGCTCGCGCAGGTGCAGGCCGAGATCGACCTCGGTGCGCGCCGCGCGGATGAGCGCGCTCGCGAGGAAGGCGACCTCGGCGTCCAGCTCGTGGAAGCCCGCCGCGAAGAGCACCTCCTCCGCGTGTACCGCGAACCCCTCGATCGCCGGCATCGCGCCGAACCAGCTGCTCGCCATCGCGACGTCGTCGTGCACCGCGACGAAGCGCACGGGCTCTCGCGCCGCGTCGTGCGCCGACTGCCACACCGCGCTCTGGAAGAAGTGGCCAGGCGAGGCCTCGTGGATCGCGAGGTTGGGCATGAACGCGACCGCGTGCGCCTGCGGATCGGGCGTGATGGCGGTGTGGCCGACGCGGCTGCGATCGAGCAGCGGCGCCGGCCAGTTCGTGATCGCGCCGCCGTGGACCATGCCGGCCGGGATCGGGACGAAGCCCATCGCGGCGGGTGGCCGGGAGAAGAGGCGGTGGCTCGCGGCGAAGTCGACCGCGCGCTGCGTCAGCTCGGCGTAGAGCGCCGCGACGTCGGTCCCGGGCGCAGGGTGCTCCCCGAAGAGCCGGGCGACGTACGCGCTCGCCTCGCGCAGATCTCTCACCCGCAGACCGCGCGCCCGGGCCGCACGGGCGGCCGAGACCACCAGCCGCGCCGAGAGCAGTCCGATCGCCTCGTGCGCCTCGTCGCGCAGGGCCCGGGCGTCGACCGGCTCGCCGTACGTGAGCGCGAGCCGCGCGCGGAGATCTTCCTCGCCGATGCGCGCGGCGCCGGGCACCGCCCGAGGGCCGAGCTCGCGCGCGATGAACACACGGTGCGCCTCGGTCGCGGCAGCGGCGCGCCCGCAGGCGTCCGCGAAGGGCGCATCGACCGGAAGGCCGCGGGCCGCCAGCCTCGCACCGAGCTCCCGGTAGCCGCGCGCCGCGCCCGGGAGCGCGTACGCGCGGACGACCTCGACGATCGCGGCGTCCGGCACCCGGCCCCGCGCCGTGCCGGCGGCCAGCGCCGCTTCCCGGCCCGCGAGCACGGCGGGGACCCGCTCGATGCGAGCCCGCGCGTCGGCGAGGTCGCGCGCGTCCCGCGCGTGCGCGAGGTGGTGGGCGATCATGTCGAAGGGGTGAAGGGAGAGCTCGAGGCAGACACGGTCGTGATCGGCGGCCTCGAGGACGTGGGCGCGGAAGCGCGACGTGCGGTCCATCGTCTCGTGCTCGAGCTGGTCCTCGGCGTCGAGCGTCGCGGGCGAGAAGCGCTCGAGCTGGGCGCTCATCGAGGCGTGGAACGCGCGCTCGTCGTCGCCGACGGGGCCGGCGTCGCCCCGCAGCCGGTCCGCGCAGCCGGGCGCGCCCAGGCAGGTGGCGTCCTCCGGGAAGAAGCGCTGCCAGCCCGCCCACCAGCGCGCGCGCAGCTCGGGCCATGCGGCGGTCATCGACGCTCAGCCTACACCGGTCCGCGCGTGAGGAGCCTCATTGGCCCATGCGGGGACCCGGGCGCCGATCGGCGAAGCTCCCGCGCATGCGAGTCTGCACGCCCTTGCTGTTCGTGGCGCTCTCGGGCGCGTGTGCCGTCGGCTGCGCCTCCGGTGGCTCGACCCGTCGAGGGCTCGATGCCGGCGACGCGCGAGACACGGGCACGGCGATCGATGGGGGGAGCGACGCGGGCGGCGCGCCCGACGCGAGCAGCGTCGATGCGGGCCTCGACGCGGGCGAGCTCCCCGACGTGTTCAGCCCGCCGGTCGACGCCGGGCCCTTCACCGCGTGCACGGCGGCCACGGCGAGCACCGTCTGCGGGGGCCGCCCCTGCATCGACGGCTACTGCTGTGATCAGCCATGCGGCGGGGCGTGCCGTGGCTGCGGCGTCGCCGGCTCGGAGGGGACCTGCACGAGCTTCGCGAGCGGGAGCGACCCCGACGACGAGTGCGCCGCGCAGGCGGCGGCCACCTGCGGGACCACCGGGGTGTGCGACGGCGCGGGCGCGTGCGCGCTGCACGCCGCGAGCGTGGCGTGCGACGACGGGATGGCGTGCACCTCGAGCGACGCGTGCGACGGAGCCGGGACGTGCCGCGGCGCGGCGCCGACGGCCTGCAGCCCGGGCGCGGGCAACGAGTGCTGCCTCGGTAGCTGCGGCGCGAGCGGCTGCCGCACGGACCCCGGCACCTGCGCCGACGTGTGCGGCGCGAGCCAGCTCGCCGTGATGCGGACCTGTCAGGGGTGCGGCGCCGCCGGCGCGGCCGGCGCGTGCCAGGGCGGGGCCGTCCACCTCTGCGACGCGTCGAGCCACGTGCTCTGCGAGCAGGTCTCGTGCGGTGGCAGCACGTACGTGTGCAGCGCCAGCGGCGGCACCTGGGCGTGGCGCACCTCGACGCTCTGCGACGACGGCAATGCGTGCACCTACGGCGACGCTTGCTCGGCAGGAGCCTGCACCGGCACGGCCCTCACCTGCACCAGCACCGCGTGCGCGACGCTGAGCTGCAACGGGACGGCCAGCTGCACGATGACGCCGCGCACCGGGATGGCCTGCGACGACGCGAACGCGTGCACCTACGGCGAGGTCTGCACCGCGGCCGGGACGTGCGGGACGGGCACGGCCATCACGTGCACCAGCACGACGTGCGTCGATCGCGCCTGCAACGGCACCTCCACCTGCACGTCGAGCCCCCGCACCGGCCTCTCGTGCAGCGACGGGAACGCGTGCACGTTCGGCGAGACGTGCAACGCCGGAGGGACCTGCGCCGGCGGCTCGACGGTCACCTGCCCGGCCGACACGACGTGCCTCGCCTACACCTGCAACGGGACGAGCACGTGCGTCTCTGCGCCCCGCAACGTCGGCGGCGCGTGCGACGACGGAAACCCGGCGACGCCGATCGACGTCTGCATCGCCGACGGGACGTGCATGGGCTCCACCTGCCCGCCGACGCTCACGACCGTGTTCTCCGACGCCTACGCGACTCCGTCCTCGGCGAGCTGGACCAGCGGGGTCGACGCGATGGTCGGCACGAGCCGCTGGCTGGCCACGACGAGCGCCCAGCACGGCGTGCGCATCAGCGGCGGCCGGCTCGAGATCACCAACGTGCGCTCGGGGAGCCCGGGCCACGGCCAGGGCTACGCGTACGTGCGCACGAGCGGATCGGGCTCGCCCTACGACACGACGCGCTTCCAGCCCGTCCTGGACGCGAACACGGGGCAGTCGATCGTCTGGAGCCTGAACATGCAGCGCGACGACCCCGAGGTCACCGACGGAGGCTTCTCGTGCACGAGCACGTCGAGCCAGAACGACATCACGGTGGGGCTGGCGTACGTGCTCGGCGTGACGAACGGGGCCGGGCTCAACTCGAGCGCCTCGACCTGCGCCTCGAGCACCACCGGAGCCGGCTATGCCGTCGTGATGGGCGGCAGCAGCCGGCGCGTCCGCCTCGTGCGCTTCGAGGGAGGCCTGCGCAACGGGACGATCACCACCATCGCCCAGTCCGGGTCCTTCAGCGCGTCCGCGTACTTCAGCGTGCGGGTCACCTACGACACCACGCGGCACCTCTGGACGCTCGAGGCGCGCTCCGACGGATCCAGCACCTTCGCCGACCCGGCGACGGGCACGTACTCGTTCATGGGCACGGGTACCGACTCGACGCACACGGGCGAGAGCCTCGGCGCGAGCGGACCCTACTTCCAGACGGGCTGCACGGGCCTGTGCTCGAGCACGTACACGGCACGCTTCGACAACGTGAGCGTCGGCGTGCGCTGCGCGCCCTGATTTCCGGGCCATCGTCGCTGCGCGACGACGGGAGAGCGCCGACGCGTGAAGCAGGTCGGTGCGCCCCTCACCGGTGAATGACCTGCGCGGCGCGATCGCGCCGCCGATGTCTCCAGGCACGGGCTTCGCCCGCGGTGCGTCCCGGACGGCGCTTTACAGCCGACACCGGTGCGCCGCACAGTCGCGTCCGCGTGCTCGCGCTCTACTCGATCACCGTCCTCGCGAGCGCGTTTCTGCTGTTCGGGGTGCAGCCGATCGCGGGCCGCATGCTCCTTCCGGTGCTGGGCGGCGTGCCCGGGGCGTGGACGGCGTGCTTGCTCTTCTTCCAGTGCGCGCTGCTCGCCGGCTACGGCTGGGGCGAGGCGCTCTCGCGCGTCCGCAGCGTGCGCGTGCGGATCGCGCTGCACGTCGGGCTCGTGCTGGTGCCGCTCGCGTTCCTGCCGCCCGTGCCGCCGGACGAGGCGAGCCTCGGGCTCTCGGCCGCCGCGTCGCCGACCCTGTTCGCGCTCGCGTTCCTCGGTCGCTCGGTGGGCCTGCCCTTCTTCGCGCTCTCGACCACGGCGCCGATGCTGCAGAGCTGGCTGGCCCGCACCGATCACCCTGCGAGCGCTCGCCCCTACTTCCTGTACGCCGCCAGCAACGCCGGGAGCCTCGGCTCGCTGCTCGCGTACCCCTTCCTCGTCGAGCCGCTCTTCGGGCTGTCCTCGCAGCGCGCGGCGTTCGGGATCGGCTACGCCGTGCTGGTGGTGCTCGTCGCCGCGTGCGGAGCGCTGACGGCCGCGCGTCCGAGGCGCGCGGACGACTCCGTCGCCCACACCGCCAGGCCGAGCGCGCGCGACCGAGCGAGCTGGGTCGTGCTCGCGCTGGTGCCCTCGATGCTGCTCTCGAGCGTGACGACGTACCTCTCGCTGGAGATCGCGCCGATCCCGCTCCTCTGGGTGCTCCCCCTCGCCGCCTACCTCGCGACGTTCGTGGTGGCGTTCCGCCCGACCCGATCGCGCGCGACCGAGATGCCGTGGTGGGTCTCGCGGGTCGCGCGCCTGCTCGGCGTGGTGCTCGTCGTGCTCACGCTCGTGCACGCGAACGCCTGGCTCCTGCTCCAGGCGCTGCTCCACTTCGGGTTCTTCGTGCTCGCCGCGCTCGTCGCGCACGGGCGCCTGGCCGGACGCGCTCCGGCGGCCGATCACCTCACCGAGTTCTACGTGTGGATGGCCGTCGGCGGCGCGCTCGGCACCTTCCTCACGAGCGTCGTCGCGACCCATCTCTTGCCGGACCTCTGGGAGTACCCGATCGCCATCGCGGCCGGCTGCGCCGTCACGGCGCCGGGCCTCGGCCCGCGCGATCGCGGGCACGACGTTCCCCCCGAGGGCGGTCGGCTCGCCTGGACCGATCTGGGCGCCGCCTCCGTCGTGCTCGCCCTCGGGCTCGCGCTCGTCTTCGCGGTCGACCGCGCGGGCCTCGGCGACTCGCCCTTCGCGGTGCTGATGGTGTTCGGGCCGCTCGCGGTGGTCGCGTACGGCACGAGCATGCGTCCCCCGCGCTACGGGCTCGCGCTCGCCGCCATCGTGCTCGTGGGCACGACCTACGCGGACCATGGCGCGACGCTCCTCGATCGACGCCGGGGCTTCTTCGGGATCCTGCGGGTGGTCGAGGATCCGGCGCACGCGTACCGCTACCTGCTGCACGGGAGCACGCTGCACGGCTCGCAGGCGATCGCCGAGCGCGAGCGCTGCGAGCCGGTCTCGTACTACACGCGCAGCGGGCCGCTCGGCCGCGTGCTGGCCACCCGGCGCGAGACGCTCGGAGGCGGCGACGCGGCGCTCGTCGGCCTCGGGACGGGCGCCCTCGCCTGCTACGCCGCGCCCGGCGAGCGCTGGCGCTTCTACGAGATCAACCAGGACGTCGTCGACGTCGCGGAGGACCCGCGCTTCTTCACCTTCCTGCACAACGCGCGCGCGGCCGGCGCCGACGTGACGATCGACGTGGCGGACGGACGCCTCGGCGTCGCGGCGCTCCCCCCGGCCTCGCAGTCGCTCGTGGTGCTCGACGCGTTCAACTCCGACTCGGTGCCCATCCACCTCCTGACGCGCGAGGCCGTCGCCCTCTACGTCCGCGCGCTGCGGACCGACGGGTGGCTCGTCCTGCACTGCTCGAACCGCACGCTCGATCTCACGCGCGTGGTCTCCGCCATCGCGCAGCGCGAGCACCTCGCCGCGGTCGTGAACCCGGACGCGACCGAGATCGCCGCGCAGCTCGCCGAGCAGAGCGATCAAGCCGGGATCCCCGGATCGAGCGGCGCGCCGACCTGGATCGTGCTCGCGCGCACCCCCGCCGGGCTCGACCCGCTCCGCGCCGTGGGGTTCGTGGAGCTCCCCGAGCCCCGGGGCGCGCCCGCGTGGACGGACGAGCGCGCGAGCCTCTTCGAGGTCGTGCGGCGCTGAGATACCGCGGGGCGCGGGTGAATCGGTCGGGGGGGCCCACCCCTGCTCCGTCTCGGCTCGCCAGCACTCACCACGCCCTCAGCGCTTGAGGCCGAGCAGGCGGCTGAGCCAGCCGGAGCGCGCGGGGGCAGCCGCCGCGCTCGCGCGCGGGGGCGTGACCACCGTGTCGGACTCGTCGCTCCCCGTGATGCGCGTGGCGCTGCTCGTGTCGCCGAGGATCGCGGCGGGCAAGACGAGCGTGTGCAGCGTGTCGCCGTGCGCCACGACGCGATCGATGATCTCGTTGAGCCGCGCGACCTCGTCGCGCGCGTGCTCCCGCACGAACGCGCCGATCTCGAAGGGCTCGACGCGCGTGGAGCGCGCTGCCGCGAGCCGCTCGGCGAACGTGGCCGCGTCCGGCAGGCGCTTGTCGACGTCGCGCTCGAGCGCGTCGCGCACCACCTCGCTGATCGCGAGCGGCACGTCGCGGTTGACCTTGTGCAGCGGGGGAATGGGCATCCCGAGCAGGCGGGAGTGCTGCTCGACCAGGTTCTTGGCGCGGAAGAGCCGCTCTCCCGAGAGCAGCTCCCAGGCGACGATCCCGAGCGAGAACACGTCCGAGCGGCGGTCGACAGGTCGCGACGTCGCCTGCTCGGGCGAGAGATAGCCGATCTTGCCCTTCACCTGCCCCGTGTGGGTCTTGGCCCGTCGCTCGGAGGCGCGCGCGATCCCGAAGTCGGCGATCCTCACGCGCCCGTCCACGTCGAGCAGGACGTTGTGCGGCGTGACGTCGCGGTGGACGATCGAGAGCTCGTTTCCGCGCTCGTCCTTCGCGATGTGGGCGTCGTGCAGGCCGAGCGCGACCTGCGTCAGCACCTCGATCGCGAGGCTCATCGGCATCGACGCCATGAAACGCGAGAGCGGCGCTCCGACGACCAGGGGCATGACGTAGTAGGGCGCCGCGTCGGGGTCACGACCGAAGTCGAGGATCTCGAGCGCGTGGACGCTCTCGACGTGGAAGGCGATGCGGGCCTCGTCGAGGAACATGGCGAGGCCGTCCTCGTCGATGAGCTCGGCGATCGGACGCTTCACGGCGACGGGCCGGCCCCGCTCGCCGACCTTGCGGCCGACGTACACGTGCGCCATCCCGCCGGACGCGATGCGACCGCCGATCTCGTAGGGACCGATCTGCCTCGGTACCGGGTCCTCGTGCTTGGGCGCCGTGGCGACGGACACGCGGGGATCCTAGATGAGCGTTCGGAATTCGGAAATCGAATCGGGGACGCGTCAGGGCGCGCCGCGATCGAAGTCCTCGACCCCGAGCAGCCCCGTGCCGGGGGCCGCGGGCGGCGGCGCGGCCGGCGACGGCTCGGCCGTCGGGGCCGTGTCGGGGCCCGGCGCCGCCGCTTGCTCCGGCCGATCTCGCCGCGCGCGAGGGGGGCGGAGCGGGGTCTCGGGCGCCGCGAGCGGTGCGGGCCGATCGATCGCCGGTGTCGCTCCGATCGGCGGTGCGTCGACCGCCTCCCGGGGCGGAGCCGCGGCCTCGAGGGCGCTCGGCGGTCCGCTGCGCGTCGGCGGCGGCGGGCGCCGCCCTGCCGGCGGCGCCGGTGCGACCCGCGTCCAGGCCCAGGCGGCGAGCGCGAGACCCAAGACGAGCACGGCCGCTCCGATCGGCGCGAGCAGGCCTCGCTGTGCGGGGTGCGGCTCGGCGACGGGCGTCCTCGGGGCGAGCGGCGCGCGCAGCAGCGCCTCGAGCTCCGCCAGCGCCGGTCCGCCCCGCGCACGCACCAGCCCGCCGATCTGCTCCGGACTGGGGGTGCCGCCGTGGTCCCGCGCCACGAGCTCGAAGCCGGCGGCGAGATCCGCCGCGCTCGGCCGGCGCTCGTCGCGC
>JBGAQA010000229.1:0-1424 GCA_044220955.1 Sandaracinaceae bacterium | reverse complement strand
GGAGGTTCGCGTTCTTGAGCGCCTGCTCGAGGCCGCCCTCGGAGATGTCCCACATCTCGTCGGTGCCCATGCGCTTGTCGGGGCGCGTCGCGAGCTTGATGTCGACGCGGTCGAATTTGATCGCGGCGTACACCTCGTAGAGCAGCTTGAGGAACGAGTTGATCTCGCCCTGGATCTGCTCCGGCGTGCAGAAGATGTGCGCGTCGTCCTGGCAGAAGCTCCGCACGCGCGCGAGGCCGTGCACGACGCCGCCGCGCTCGTAGCGGTGGAGCCGGCCGAAGTCCGCCATGCGCCACGGCAGCTCCCTGTAGCTGCGCCGCCGCGAGCCGAAGATGAGGCAGTGGCTCGGGCAGTTCATCGGCTTCTGGCCGAGGCCTTCGAGGTCGGTGAGCTGATCGACGACCGCGCGATCGCGGGCCCTGTCGGCGTCGCGGTACGCCGCGGGATCGCTCTGCGCCTGCTGGACCTGCGGCACGTCGACGCGGAGCGCGAGCTTGGCCTTGTCGATGTCGTCGGCGGTCACCGGGAGGTACATGTTCTCCCTGTAGTTCGGGAGGTGGCCGCTCGTGAGGAAGAGCTTCTTGTCGAAGATCTGGGGGGTGATCACCTCCTCGTAGCCGTGGCTCACGTACGCCTGGCGCATGAGCTGGATGAGCCCGTTGTAGACGGTCGCGCCGCGCGGCAGGAAGAACGGCATCGCCGGCGCGTACTCGTGCATCATGAACAGATCGAGCTCCTTGCCGAGCTTGCGGTGATCGCGCTCCTTCGCCTCGGCGAGCAGCTTGAGGTGGGCGTCCATCTCCTTCTGCGAGGGGAAGGCGGTGCCGTAGATGCGCTGGAGCATCGGGTTGCGCTCGTCGCCGCGCCAGTACGCGCCCGCGACGCTCGTGAGCTTCACGGCCTGCAGGAGACGTGTCGTCGGGACGTGGGGTCCTTCGCAGAGATCGACCCACTCCGATTTGCCGTCGCCGTGGAAGTAGAGCGAGATCTCCTCGCCGGCGGGGATGTTCTCGATGTGCTCGCGCTTGTACGTCTCGCCCATCTTCTCGAAGAGGGCGCGCGCCTCGTCGCGCGAGACGAGCACGGCGCCGCGGACGTGGTCGAGCAGCCGGTAGAAGTCGTTGCGCGACATCTTCAGCTCGCGCGCCACTTCCTCTTCCGACGCCGCGCGGCCGAGCTTCTGGTCGAGCTTGCGCGTCACGCCGTCGAGGTTGCGCGCCTTGCGCCGCATGGAGCGCGACGCCCAGTCCTGCCGCCCGGATCATGTCGAGGTCATTGGCGCCGTCGCCCACCGCCATCGTCGCCGCGAGCGGAATGTCGTGCTCCGCAGCGAGCGCCGTGAGCCGCCGCACCTTCATCTCCTTGCCGACGATGGGCTCGGCGACCGTGCCCGCCAGCACGTCGCCGTCGAACTCGAGCGAATT
>JBGAQA010000228.1:0-1431 GCA_044220955.1 Sandaracinaceae bacterium | reverse complement strand
GCCAGCGCCAGCAGGATGGGCAGGGTCCGTGTCATGCCGAGTCTCCAACCGGGTCAGTCTACGCCAGATTTCAGATGGCCGGGCAGTGGCGCGACAGGCTCAGCTCGTGATGCCGTTGCAGTCGTCGTCCAGGCCATTGCCGCTCACCTCGGCCTGGGCCGGGTTCACGTTGGCGTTGGCGTCGTTGCAGTCGCCGCCGGTCTCGGTGAAGCCGTCGCCGTCGTCGTCGGCGTAGGAGGTGCCTTCGTCGGTCTGGCCGTCGCAGTCGTTGTCCTGGTAGTCAGCGCGCTCGGGGGCGCCCGAGTAGACGGTCGCGTCGGCGTCGTCGCAGTCGCCGGCGGCCTCGGTCTGGCCGTCGCGGTCGTCGTCGTAGTTCTCGGTGCCCTCGTCGGTGATGCCGTCGCAGTCGTTGTCGACCCCGTCGGCCACCTCGGCCGCGCCCAGATGGGCGGCCGGGTTGTTCGGCAGGCAGTCCCCGCCCTCCTCGGTGTAGCCGTCGGCGTCGTCGTCGGCGACGCCCGCGTCCACCACGCCGTCACAGTCGTCGTCGATGCCGTTGGCGTCGACCTCCGCGTTCCCCGGCGACTGGGCCACGTCGCCGTCGTTGCAGTCCCCGAGGTCCTCGGTGTAGCCGTCGCCGTCGTCGTCGCAGGCGTCGGTGCCCTCGTCGACGAGGCCGTCGCAGTCCTGGTCGATGCCGTCGGCGGCCTCCACCTCGGCCGGGTCCTCCGCGTCGTCGGTGTCGTCGCAGTCGCCGCCGTCCTCGGTGTAGCCGTCGCCGTCGTCGTCGTACCACTCCGTGCCCTCGTCCACGATGCCGTCGCAGTCGGCGTCGATGCCGTCCGCCACCTCGACCGCGCCGGGGTTCGTCGCCCCGTCGTTGTCGTTGCAGTCGGTCCCGCCCGCGAGCGTGCTCGTGTAGCCGTCGCCGTCGAGATCGACGTCGTCGGCGCCGGAGCAGTCCTGGTCGATGCCGTCGTAGGGGATCTCGTTCTTCTCGGGCGCCCGCTCGGCGGTGTAGTCGTCGCAGTCGTCCCCGCCCCAGGCCTCGGCGTCGAGCCCGTCGCCGTCCTGGTCGTCCAGCGGGTCCGCCGGGCAGGGGTCCAGGCAGTCGAGCGCGCCGTCCGCGTCCGTGTCGGCCCGGCTCGGATCGGTGTGCGCGACGCACACCTCGACGTGATCGGGCGCCCCGTCCGCGTCGGCGTCGACGGTTCGGCGGAACCCGCGCGGGCCTCGCAGCACGACGCGGATCGGGTTGACGTACGACGACGGGCGGGACTGGACCGCGGTGATCGGGGCGCCGCTCCCCGAGACCCAGACCGGCTCGCGCCGGCCGCCCGGACGGCGTGCGAGGGCGATCGCCGCGATCATCGCCGCGAAGCAGGGCAGCACGATCGCGAGCCACGTCGGCGCGAGGACGGAGAAGTCCGC
>JBGAQA010000227.1:0-1442 GCA_044220955.1 Sandaracinaceae bacterium | reverse complement strand
GCGAGAGCGTCCAGATCCCGCGGCGATCCTCGGCCCTGCGCCCGAGCGATCACCGGGCCGCGCGGTGGCGAACGGCGTCGGCTCGCCCGGCGCGCCGCTCGTGCGTATGTGTAGCCCGTGGCCGACGCCCCCTCGACGACCCCCGTCCCCGCCCAGGCAGCCAGCCCGCGCCGGCGCGCCTTCTACGCGGTCCCGCCGGAGCAGGTCGCCGCGTACTGGTGGTCCGATCTCGTACGGGGCCTGAGCGAAGCGGAGCGCCAGAAGAAGCTCGAGCGGCTCGGCCCGAACAGGCTCGCCGAGAAGCCGCCGCCCACCTGGATCTCCCGGATCGTCGCGCAGGTGTCCGACGTCACGGTGATCGCGCTGATCGCCGCGGCCGCGATCTCGACCGGCCTCTCGATCGTCGCGCCCGAGCCCGGGGCGAGCTTCCTCGGCCGCTTCGGAGACGGCATCGCGATCCTCATCATCGTCGTGATCAACGCCGTGCTCGGGCTCGTCAACCAGCGCACCGCGGAGAGCGCGCTCGGGGCCCTGCGGAAGATGACGGCGCCGGTCGCGCGCATCCTCCGGGCCGGCGCGGTGGTCGAGCTCCCCGCCGATCAGCTCGTGCCCGGCGACGTCGTCCTGCTCGAGGAGGGCGACAAGGTCGCGGCGGACCTGCGGCTCGCGTCGTCGGCCGATCTCGAGATCGAGGAGGCCGCGCTCACGGGCGAGTCGATGCCGGTGCGCAAGGACGCGAGCCTCGTGCTCTCGCCGGAGACCGCGCTCGCGGACCGGCTGAACATGGCCTACATGGGCACGCGCATCACGCGCGGCCGCGGCCGCGGGATCGTGTGCAACACGGGAATGCACACGGAGCTCGGCGCGATCGCCGGGATGCTCTCGAGCGTCGAGCGCGAAGAGACGCCGCTCGAGCGTCAGCTCGCCCACTTCGGCAAGCAGATCGTGGCCGGGTGTGTCGTCGTGTCGGCGCTCGTCTTCGGCGCCGGCTGGCTCGTCGGCGGACACAGCGCGCGCCAGATGTTCCTCGTCGCCGTCTCGCTCGCGGTCGCGGCGATTCCCGAGGGGCTGCCCGCCATCACGACCATCGTGCTCGCGCTCGGGACGACGCGCATGGCGCGCCGCAACGCCCTCGTGCGACGCCTGCCCGCGGTCGAGACGCTCGGCGCGGTCCAGGTGATCTGCACCGACAAGACGGGCACGCTCACGCAGAACGCGATGACCGCCCGCCGGGTGTGGGCCGGCGGTGCGCGCTTCGACGTCGACGGCGAGGGGCGCGTCGTCGCCGGGGCCATCCGCCGCCACGGCGAGACGGAGCCCGTGCGCGCCGAGTCGGAGGCGGCGCTCGCGCTCGCGCTGCACACGGCCGCGCACGCCTCCGGCGCGTCGCTCGCGCTTCGGGACGACGCGAGCGCGGTCGACGTCAGCGGCGATCCGACCGA
>JBGAQA010000226.1:0-1448 GCA_044220955.1 Sandaracinaceae bacterium | reverse complement strand
ACGGGCTCGGGACGGTCACATGCGGTCTCGGCATTTGCCAGAACACCGTCGAAGCATGCGCCAACGGCCAGCCCGTTCCGTGCATCCCCGGCCAGGCCAATCCCTCCGAGACGTGCGACGGCAGCGACGACAACTGCAACGGCACCGTCGACGAGGGCTGCACCTGCATCAACAACACGACGCAGCCCTGTTACAGCGGCGCGCCCAACACGCGCGGCGTCGGCGAGTGCAAGGACGGCACGCAGACCTGCGCGGGCCGGCGACCCCGGCGGGCCCGGCGACGGCGCGTTCGGCGTGTTGCACTGCCAATCGGGCCAAGTGGTGTGCGTGCAGACCCACCAGCCCATCAGCGAGACGTGCAACGGCGTCGACGACAACTGCGACGGCAGCGTCGATGACGGCAACCCCGGCGGCGGCGCGGTGTGCAACACCGGCGGCTTCGGCGTCTGCGCCATCGGGACGCGCACCTGCCTCGGCGGCAGCTTGCAGTGCGTGCAGAACAGCCAACCTTCGACCGAGACGTGCGACGGGCTCGACAACAACTGCAACGGCACCGTCGACGAGAACAATCCCGGCGGCGGCGCGGCGTGCACCACCGGCTTGCAGGGCGTGTGTTCGGCCGGCACGCGTCAATGCCAGGCCGGTCAGCTCAATTGCGTGCAGACGACGCAAGCCTCTCCCGAGACGTGCGACGGGCTCGACAACAACTGCGACGGCACGGCCGACAACGGCGATCCGGGCGGCGGCGCGGGCTGTACCACGGGGCTTCCCGGCGTGTGCTCCGCGGGCGTGCGCCATTGCATCAGCGGCTCGCTCCAATGCCAGCAGACGACGCAGCCTTCGCCCGAGACATGCGACGACCTCGACAACAACTGCGCCGGCGGCGTCGACGAGGGTAACCCCGGCGGCGGCGCGGCGTGCGTGACGGGCCTGCCCGGCCAATGTTCGGCGGGCACGCGCACCTGTCAGGGCGGTTCGCTGCAATGCGTGCAGAACAGCCAATCGTCGACCGAGACGTGCGACAACATCGACAACGACTGCAACGGCATCGTCGACAACGGCGACCCGGGCGGCGGGGGCGCGTGCACGACGGGCTATCAGGGCGTGTGCTCGGCCGGCACGCGCCATTGCTCGGGTGGTTCGCTGCAATGCCAGCAGAACGTCGCCTCGAGCCCCGAGGTGTGTGACAACCTCGACAACAACTGCGACGGCGCGGTGGACAACGGCGATCCTGGTGGCGGCGTCGCGTGCACCACGGGGTTACCCGGGGTGTGTTCGCCCGGCACGCGCCACTGCGTCGGCGGTTCGCTGCAATGCCAGCAGAACGTCTCGTCGGGGGCCGAAGTCTGCGGCGACGGGCTCGACAACGACTGCAACGGCACCGTCGACAACGGCTGCTGCTCCACCAACGTCATCGACGGCGGGTTCGAAGCGGGGCCGCCGTGGCC
>JBGAQA010000225.1:0-1449 GCA_044220955.1 Sandaracinaceae bacterium | reverse complement strand
AGCCCTCGTCGATCATGCCGTCGCAGTCGTCGTCGACGGTGTTGCACGTCTCGGTGCCGGGGAGCGTCTGGCCCGCACACGCGCCCCACGCAGCGACGCCGCTGGTGATCGCGCAGGTCTGCGTTCCGGCGCGGCAGATGCCCACGCCCGAGGTGCCCGTCGCGCCCGTGTAGCAGCTCCGCATCTCGCTCGCGCGGCACGCGCAGCCGTTGTCGACGACGCCGTTGCAGTCGTTGTCGACGCCGTCGCAGCTCTCCATCGCGGGGAGCGTCTGACCGGCGCACGTTCCCCACGCGCTGCCGACGCCGCCAGCGCCCGCGACGCAGGTCTGCGTACCCGCGCGACAGAGCCCGACGCCCGAGGTCGCAACCGCGCCCGTGTAGCAGCCCTGCGTCGCGCCGATGCGGCAGCCGCAGCCGTTGTCGACGACGCCGTTGCAGTCGTTGTCCGCGCCGTCGCAGGTCTCCGGCTGGGGATCGATGTTGCCGACGCATTGGAGCGCGCCCGCCTGGCACTGCACCGTGCCGAACGCGCACGGGAAGCTGTTCGACTGGCCGCACGAGACGCCGGTCCCCTGCGCTCCGTCGTCGACGACGCCGTTGCAGTTGTCGTCGATGTTGTTGCAGGTCTCGGCCGTGGGGTTGATCGCCCCGACGCAGACCATCTGGCCGTTCTGGCACTGCATCGCGCCGAAGCTGCAAGGCGCGGTGTTCGACTGGCCGCACGTCGCGCCGGCGCCGGGGATGTTGTTGTCGACCGTGCCGTCACAGTCGTCGTCGGCGCCGTTGCAGGTCTCGGCCGTCGGGTCGATCGCGCCGATGCAAGTGAGCGAGCCGCCGACGCACTGGATCACGCCCTTCGGGCAGGGGCCCGTGTCGGTGACGCCGCACGCGACGCCGCTGCCGAGCGCGCCGTCGTCGATCGTGCCGTCGCAGTCGTCGTCGACGCCGTTGCAGGACTCCATGCCGGGGTCGACGTTGCCGACGCAGACCACCGCGCCGGCCTGGCACTGCGTCACGCCGAAGGCGCAGGGCGCGATGTTGCTGGCGCCGCACGCGGCCCCGATGTTCGTGGGCGAGTCGTCGATCGCGCCGTCGCAGTCGTCGTCCTTGCCGTTGCAGGTCTCGAGCTGCTGGTTCTCCACGAGGATCGCCGCCCCTGTGCAGACGACCTTGCCGCCCTGGCACTCGGTCGTGCCGGCGTGCGGAGCGGTCGCGCACTCGCCGTCGGGATCGCCGTAGCAGACGGCGCCTACCGTCATGTCCCCCGAGAGATCGTCGGCGCCGTCGATCTTGCCGTCGCAGTCGTTGTCGAGGCCGTCGCAGATCTCCACCCCGCCGTTGGTGAGATCGCACTGGTACTCGCAGCCGGTGGCGTACGAGTTGTCGAGGTCCCAGAAGCAGGCGCCCGGCCCCGAGCAGTCGCACGTGTCGATCTCGCACTGCGTGT
>JBGAQA010000224.1:0-1502 GCA_044220955.1 Sandaracinaceae bacterium | reverse complement strand
TGGCGACGGACGACCGCGGCGGGGGCGGAGGCGGCACGTAGCCCGCCAGCGAAGGCCGGGCGGGCACGCTGATCCCGCTCTCGCTGCTCGCCGCGCGAAGCGCCTCGCGCATCTCACGTGCGGACGCCCACCGATCCTCGGGCTCGAACGCCAGCGCGCGATCGACGACCGCCACGATGGGCGCGGCGACGCCCCGCGCGAGCGTCGCGAGGGACCGCGCTGGCTTGGTCATCGACTTGACCAGCAGCTCGTTGATCGTGTTGCCCTCGTGAACGCAGCGGCCGCTGATCAGATAGACGAGCGACGCCCCCACGGCCCACAGATCGGTGCGGGCGTCGATGCGTGTCTTGTCCCCGCGCGCCTGCTCGGGCGGCATGAACGCGGGCGTCCCCAGGCTGGACCCGCTCTGCGTCGCCGAGTCGCTCGTGCCCACGACCTCGGCGAGCCGCGCGACGCCGAAATCCAGCAGCTTGACGTCACCATCCGACGTCAAGAAGACGTTCTCGGGCTTGACGTCGCGGTGGACCATCCCGCGCGCGTGGGCCGCCCCGAGGGCGCGCGCGAGCGAGCGCCCCTCGGCCGCGTCGCCGTTGATGCGCTCGGCCAGCGCCAGGAACTGCTCGGTGGTGCCGGTGGCGCCGGCGCACGGCGGGCCGCTGCTCGGGCAGAGCTTCTGCTTCACCGGGGCGCTGTCCCGGCCGCGCAAGGAGTACGAGGATATGGTCGAGAAGCACGGCGGCACCCTGCTCTCGGGCGTCACCAAGGACCTCAAGTACCTCGTCATGGCCGACCCCAACTCGGGCTCGAGCAAGGCCGAGAAGGCCAGGAAGTACGGCACAAAATGCATCAACGAGGCCGACTTCCTCGCGGTCGTCAACGACGCGGTGGCCAACAAATAGGCGCGGCCGATCCGCTCACTCGCGGCGCTGCGCGTCGCGGGTGAGCCAGGCCTGCAGCTCGGCGATGCGCGCCGGCGCGAACTCGCGGATGCTTCGTAGGACCGTCAGCGCCGACGCGACGAGGCTCGACGGCTGCTCGTCGCTGTTCGAGTCCGGTCCGCGCGTGGCCTTGTCGCGCTCGAGCACCTTCGCGATCCCGAAGTCGAGCACCTTCACGCGCGCCGGATCGCGCTCGACCAGGAAGACGTTGCCCGGCTTGAGGTCGCGGTGGACGATGCCCTGCCGGTGCGCGACGGCGAGCACCTCGGCGACCGCCCGCGCGATCCCCACGGACTCGTCGATGGTCAGGGGCGCCCGCGACAGCCGCGCGTCCAGGTCCTCGCCCTCGAGCCACTCCATCGCCAGGTACAGGAAGCCCGCCTCGTCGACGCCGTGCGCGACGTGCTCGACGACGCTCGGGTGGGGGATGCGCTCGAGCAGCTGCGCCTCGCGGACGAAGCGCAGGGCCTCCTGCGGGCCCTGCTGGCGCAGGAGCTTGAGCGCGATCGGCCGCCCGCCCGCGGCGCGGTCGCGCGCGCGGTACACGGCGCCCATCCCGCCTTC
>JBGAQA010000223.1:0-1503 GCA_044220955.1 Sandaracinaceae bacterium | reverse complement strand
CGGCAGCTGCGCGCCGATCAGCTCCAGCGTGCCGCCGTAGGCGTCGCCGACGCAGGCGATGCCCTCGCGGCCGTGCGTCATGAACAGCGCCGCCTCGGCCGCCATGCCCGAGCAGAAGGCCCAGGCGGCCTCCGCCCCCTCCAGCGCGGCGAGCTTCGCCTCCAGCGCGAAGATCGTCGGGTTGAGGCCGTAGCGGGTGTACAGGCTGCCCGCCTTGCGGCCGTCGACGACATCGAGCACATCGGCGGTCGAGGCGAACTTGAAGGTGGTGGTGGTGTAGACCGGCGTGTGCGGCGAGCCGTGCGCATCATCGAGTTCGCCGGCGTGGACGCATCGGGTCGACAGCCCTTGTTTCACGGTCATCATGAAAATCCTCCGCGGCAATGAAATCGGCCGGGCAAGAATATCAGAAGCGCCGGTACAGCCAGTATTTCTCGTAGAGCACCTTGCCGGCGTGCCAGAACAGGCTGGGCGCGCGGACCTCGACCTGCGGCGTCGGCTCGGCGTAGAAATCGCCCTTGCCGATGCCGGCGCGGCCGCTGCCGGCCTCGATGAAGCACATGCCGTAGCCGTCGAAGCGGCGCGGCGCGCCCCTGCCGGTCCAGGCATGCGCTATGTTCGCCGCCACGGTCTCGGCCTGGCCGTGGGCGAAGACGCCGGCCTTGGGCAACGGCCGTCCCATCTTCAGCGGGATGGTGGTGATGTCGCCGATGGCGAAGACCTGCTCGAACTTCGTCTGCAGGGTATGGCGGTCGACCGGAATCCAGCCCGCCTCATTGGTCAGCCCGGCCTCGCGCACCACCGCCGGCGCGCGATGCGGCGGCACGTAGAGCAGCAGGTCGTAGTCCGCCAAAACGCCATGGGTGAATTCGATGCGGCGCGCGGCGCCGTCGACGGCCTTTACCTGGTGCTCGGGGCGATAGGCGATGCCGCGCGCCTCGAGCATGCCGCGCACGGCCGCGCCGACCTGCGGCCCGGCCACCACCATTGGCTGCGGCTCGGCGGCGAAGAATGCCATTTCCGCCGCATCGCGCAAGCCGCGCCGGCGCAGGAAGTCCTCCACCAGCAGCGCCGCCTCGTAGGGCGCCGCCGGGCACTTGTACAGCGGCGCGGCGGTGAGGACGACGATGCGGCCGCCGGAAAAACCGGTCAGCGCTTCGCGGGCAGCCGTGGCACCGTCCAGGGTGTAGAGGTTCAGGCCGGCCTCCGCCAGCCCGGGAACCGTCTCGGGCGCATACTCGGCGCCCAGCGCAATGACCAGGGCATCTGCCGCAAGCGTCTCGCCGTCGATGTCGACCTGCCGCGTCGCGGCATCGATGCGCGTCACGCTGCCCCGGCGGAACGCGATGCCGCGCCGGGCCAGGCGCTCGAGCGGCCGCGAGAAATCGCCCGCCTCGCGCTCGCCGACCAGCAGCCACAGCAGCGAGGGCGGAAAGAAATGCTCGGCCGCGCGATCCACCACGATGACGCGGTCGGCACGCGGCAACCGCTTGCGCAGATTCT
>JBGAQA010000222.1:0-1604 GCA_044220955.1 Sandaracinaceae bacterium | reverse complement strand
TCCTTGGCGCCGTCGCAGTCGTTGTCTACGCCGTCGCAGACCTCGGTGGCCCCGGGCTTCGCGGCGCTGGCGGCGTCGTTGCAGTCGGTGGCGTCGGCGACATAGCCGCCGGGCGCCGAGCAGGCGCGGGTGGGGCTGAGCTTGTTGCCGAAGCCGTCGCCGTCGCTGTCCTTGTAAAACGCGCTGGCGTCGCTGGCGTCGGGCTCGTCGGTCTTGCCGTCGCAGTCGTCGTCTTTGCCGTTGCAGGACTCGATGACCGCGGGGCTCAGGGCGGAGTCCGCGTCGTCGCAGTCGCCGCCGTTCTCCGCGTAGCCGTCCCCGTCGTCGTCGTACGCGTCCGTGCCCTCGTCGACGATGCCGTCGCAGTCGTCGTCCACGCCGTCCGCCGCCTCGGTGCCCGAAGGGTGCGCGGAGGCGTCGCCGTCGTAGCAGTCCGCCGAGTTGCTGACGTACCCGATGGGGTTGTTGCAGGCGCGCGAGGTGACGTCCGGGTTGCCGTAGCCGTCGCTGTCCGCGTCCCGGTACCAGGTCGTCGTCACGCCCTCGTCCGTGGACCCGTCGCAGTCGTTGTCGAGGCTGTCGCACGTCTCGGTGCCGACCGGTGAGGCCGCGGAGGTCGTGTCGTTGCAGTCCCCGGCCACGCCGACGTACCCGGACGGGGCCGAGCACGCGACGGTGGTGGTGCTGCTCGTCCCGTACCCGTCACCGTCCTGGTCGCGGTACCAGGTCGAGGTGAGCCCCTCGTCGGTGGAGCCGTCGCAGTCGTTGTCGATGCCGTCGCAGTACTCGGTGTCCTCGGGGCTGACGCTGGCGTCGGTGTCGTCGCAGTCGCTGTCGTCGTCGGTGTAGCCCTTCGGCTGTGTGCAGCTCGTCTTCGTCGTGGCGGCGTCGCCGTAGCCATCCTCGTCATCGTCCGAGTACCACGTGTACGCGCCGTCGACGCTGGAGTCGTCGCTGTCGATGGCGCCGTCGCAGTCGTTGTCCAGGCCGTCGCAGGTCTCGGTCGCCGCGGGGTTGGTGGTGGCGTCCGCGTCGTTGCAGTCGCCGCCGATCGCGACGCCGCCGTCGCACGAGAGGGTGGCCGTGGCGTCGTCCCCGTACGTGTCGCCGTCCATGTCCGCGTAGACCAGCGTGGCGTCCACCGCGTCGTCGTCCACCTGCCCGTCGCAGTCGTTGTCGAGCGTGTCGCAGATCTCGTCCGCGCCCGGCGAGATGGCCCCGTTGGTGTCGTCGCAGTCGGTGCTGTCCGCGACCCAGCCGTCGGGCTGCGCACAGGCGAGCACGCCCGAGGGGGCGTCTCCGTAGCCGTCCCCGTCCGCGTCCGGGTACCAGCGCGTCCCGTCCGAGGCGCCGTCCTCGTCGCTGAGGCCGTCGCAGTCGTCGTCCACGCCGTTGCAGAGCTCCGGAGAGCCCGGGGAGATCGCGGCGTCTGCGTCGTCGCAGTCCGCGTCGGCGCCGTAGCCGTCGCCGTCTGCGTCGTCGAGGTGAGGGCGATCGGTGTCTTCTCCCGGCCCTTTGTCGTCACCGTTGCAGCCTACGAGCGCGCCGACCAGCAGGAAGAGCGCGGCGCGTGTGCTCCCCGTGGTCATCAGGATGCTGGCGTT
>JBGAQA010000221.1:0-1612 GCA_044220955.1 Sandaracinaceae bacterium | reverse complement strand
CGGCACGGCGATCTTCGCCGTGTTCGGGATCGGGATGTCCGCCGTGGCCTGCTACGGCTTCGCCGAGGATCGCGCTCACCTCGACGCCCTGCCGACGCGCGCGCGCTATGCCGATGGGCCGGGCGTCTTCGTCGGCAGGCTCGTGTCGGACGCGCGCTTCGTTGCGGTGACGCACACCTTCCGCCGTCGCCGGAGCAGCTCGACCGCACTCGTGTGCTCCATCGCGCCGGACGATCTGAGCCTCGCGTTCGACGACGGATCGAGCGCCCTGGTCCTGCTCGCGGACAGCGGCGTTCGCCTCTCGTCGACCCCGACCGACGGCTTCGACGTGACCGCCGATCTGTCGGCGACACGGACACCCACCGACGGCGACCTCGGCGCCTGCTCCGACGACGCGAGCCCGGTCACGCATCCCAGCGCCGAGGTGCTCGTCGCGCAGCTCGCAGCGGGCACGCACTTCGAGGTGATCGGGTGCGGCGTCGCCGGCCACATCGAGCCGTGCGGGGACCGGGATCTCGATCGCATCACCGACGGCGACGCGCGCGAGGACTTCGTCACCAGCGTCCGGACGAGCCTGTTCGCGCTGAGCTTCCTGCCGCCGTTCTGTGCGCTCTTCACGCTGCTCGACGTGGCGATCAAGGTCCGGCAGCGTCGCGCCGCCGTGCACACCCCGGAGGGACCGGCTGCGGCCGAGCGCCGCGCGCGCATCGCGATCGCCGCGAGCGTCGTGGTGTGGATGGGCGTGGTCGTCGTCGAGATCGCGTCCGCGGTGGTAGCCTTCGGCTGATCAACAGCATCAGCCCGACCCACTCGTCTATCCAGGCGCGGTGCGCTGGGGTGAGGCGTGGCTCCGCAATCGAGGTTGGCCATGACTGTTCCTCCCGGCTGGCTCGTCGACCCACGGGAGCCCGAGCGACCCCTGCTCGGGCCGAGACCCCCGTCGCGGAAGAAGGTTGCGTCCGGGGACGTATTCGTCGCCGAAACGGCTCCCGGGGAATTTCACTACGGGCGTGTGATCAGGACCGATGCGAATTCATCGTGTCGCAAGTACTTCGATGGCGTGGTGCGCGTTGGCCCGGGCTCCCCTGGACCTGACAACGCAATCCTGATCTACCTCTACTCGACGAGAAAGAAGGGCGAAGCGCGACCCGCCCCTGTTCTGCGACTCTCCGACATGCTCGGCGCACCGTATCTGACCAACGCGCAGGCCTGGAGCCACGGCTGGTTCGAGACCGTTGACCGCCGACCGCTGACCAAAGAAGACCTTCTACCAGCTCACGTGTTCCGGCGTCCGCCGGCCGGAAAGTTCTTCGCGGGTGACTGCGCGGACGAATACGGCCATGACGTGGCGGATCCCGGCTCGGGGCCTGTCGGTCTCTACGGAATGACCCCGTACGGCGTCATCGCGGTGCATCTTCAGATGCTCTTGCGTGGTGAGGACCCAGCGTACTGGAACAAGGTCCCGGCTCCGAAGCCGACCTGACATGGCTTGGCGCCTGACGGCGAAGGCTTGGCGCTCGGCGGGGTCCGTGGCCGTGCTCTAGCGGGCGATGCGCGCTGCGAAGGCGAGGTCGAGAGCGAGAGCGAGAGCGAGAGCGAGGGCGAGGGCGAG
>JBGAQA010000220.1:0-1698 GCA_044220955.1 Sandaracinaceae bacterium | reverse complement strand
CACGCGAGGCGCTGCGCGCTCGGGCTGACTGCGACGTCGATGGGCGCGCCGTCGGCGCGCGCGAACGAGGAAGGGATCACCAGCGCGGGCGGCTGGCCGCGACGGTAGAGGACGAGGCCGATCTCGTTGACGAGCGCCCAAGCGCTCGCGTCGGCGGTGGCGTGACCGGGCGCGATCGGCGCGGGCGCGGGCTCGCCGTCGGCCAGCGTCGTCGGGGCGCCGAGCGAGGCTCCAGCGACGTCGAGGGGGACGAGCACGAGCGTGCTCTGCCGCGCGACGAGCGCGCCCTGCGGCGCCCAGCCGAGCGCGCGCCAGCCGCCCGTGTCGCGCCGCTGGTAAATCGAGAGGCGCGTGTCGGGCGCGCCCGGGGCGAGCGGCGTGCACACGGCGCCGGCCGGGGCAGGGCGCGCCTCGATCAGCGCCAGCGAGCGCTCGTCGCTCGGCGAGTCGAGCGGGCCGAAGACGGGTCGCACGACCAGCACGAACCCGTCGCAGCCGCGCTCGAGCTCGGCGATCGCGTGGCTGCGAGACGCGTCGACCATGCCGAGCTCGCCGTCCACGCTCGGCGTCGCGCTGCCGGTCGTCAGCGCGATCACGCGCGCGCCGTCGCCGCGGACCAGCACCCGATCCTCGTCGAGGAAGGCGAGGGTGGAGAGTCGCACCGCGTCGCCGCCGGCGGCGCGCGCCTCGGGACCCTCGTTCGTCGTCGGGCGGAGCACGCCGTCCATCGCGCCGAGCGCGTCGCGCGCCGTGGTGCGATCGGCCTCGCGCACCGTCGCGTCGGGCCGCGAGAGCGCGACGAGGGCGTCGAGCGCGTCGGGCAGCCGGCCCCCGCGCGCGTGCGCCGCCGCCGCCACGGCGAGCGCGCGCCCGAGCCCGGCGGACGCGGTGCAGCGCAGCCCGACGTCGTCGTCCACCGCGAGGCGCGCCGTCTCGCCGCAGAGCGCGTCGTGCACGAGCAGCGCGGTGCGCGTCGCCGCGAGCGCGCGATCCGGGTGCCGCCGCAGGGCCGTGCGCGCCTCGGTCGCGCGCGCGGCGACGATCGCCTCGGGCTCGGCCGTGTCGCGCGAGAGCCCGGCGGCGCGATCGAGCCACGCGAGGTCCACGTCGGCGCTCTCGCCGGAGGCGTCGTGCAGCGTGAGGTGCACGACCACGTCGGCGTGACCGTCGTCGTCACGGTCCTCGCCGCGCACCGTGAGCGACTCGCCCTCGGCTGGCGCGAACACCAGCGTCTGCAGGAGCCGGGGCGTCGCGCCGAGCCGGACGATCGCGACGCGCTGCTCGGCCGCGCTGCCGCACGTGCGCTCGACCCGCGCGGCGACGAGGTCGGCGGAGACGGACGCGATCCGCGCGGAGCGGGTCGTCACCGGGGCGCACGGCCCGGCGAGCACGAGCGGCGGTCGGAACACCAGCCCGTCGCCCGAGCGCGTGGCGGTGGCGAGCGAGACGCCGCCGTCGTTGCCCGTCGCGACGAACACGACGTCGCGATCGCCGTCCGCGTCGAGATCGGCGGCGAGGGTGGCGCGGACCTGCGCGTCGGGGACCGAGAGCGGCGTGCCCTCGACGCGGACGTCGGCGCCGTCGGGCCACTCGGCCGCGCCCTCGGCGCTCGTCGTCGTCGTCGGCGCGGTCGTCGACTCGGGGTGGGGCGTGTCCAGGCCGAAGGGCACGACCGTGTCCTCGCCGCACGCGGCGAGG
>JBGAQA010000021.1:0-86782 GCA_044220955.1 Sandaracinaceae bacterium | reverse complement strand
CCAAGATCGGCACCGACCCGGGCGACCGCTGCCCCAAGGAGGACTCGACCACCTGCGGCAAGAGCGGCGTGTGCGGCGCCGGCGGCACCTGCGCGGTCTACGTGAAGGGCGCCGCGTGCGGCAGCGGCGTCGTGTGCGAGGGCGGCCTCGCGAAGGGCCGCACGTGCGACGGCCTCGGCGCCTGCGTCAGCGACACCGTCGGCGGGCCGCACTACTGCCAGCCGGCGTGCTCCCCATGACCGAGCATGGATGGGGTGCGCCGACGCGAGCGGTCGCCGCTCGACGTTCTTGGGTCCGCTGACCCGCCGGGCCGGGCAGGGCGTCGATCGGCCCTGCTCCGTACGCGGAGCGCTCGCGACTGCGCTACTGTTCGGTCGTGTCCGCAGTCGACCTCGACCGTCTCCGTGAGGCGCTGCGCGCCGGGCCCCGGCTGCGCTTCGCGTTTCTGTTCGGATCGACGGCGCGCGGAACGGCGACGCCCGAGAGCGACGTGGACGTCGGGGTCGTGCCGTTCGACCCGGCCATGTCGCTCGCCGACGAGGTCGCGATCGCGGAGCGCCTGGAGCGCGCCGCCGGCCGTCCCGTGGATCTCGTGCGGCTCGACACCGCGAGCCACGCGCTCCAGTGGAGAGTCGCGCGCGACGGCGTGATCCTCACATCGGATCCCCCCTACGAGGCGATCCGCTTCCGGGCGCGCGTCGCCATCGCTCACGACCTCGATCGCGAGCTCGAAGAGGACGCGCAGCGCCGCTACCGTGCGGCCCTCGCGCGCGGGGTGCCCGCGCGATGACCGACGCCCCGCTGGTCCTGCACAAGCTCGCGCGCCTCCGCGAGTACGTCGCGCTGGCGCGCCGCCGGCGCCCGGCGACGGCCGAAGAGATGAGGCGTGACGAGGACCGGCGCGATGCGCTCGCGCTCGCCGTGCTCGTCGCCGTCCAGGAGGCGGTCGACGTCGCCTATCACATCGCCAGCGACGAGGGCTGGGGCACGCCGGACTCGCACGCCGCGAGCTTCGCCGCGCTCGCGGCGCACGCGGTGGTGACGTCCGAGATGGCGACGGAGCTCGCGGGCATCACGCGCGTCCGCAACCGGATCGCGCACGGATATGCATCGATCGACCACCAGCGCCTGTGGGCCGAGCTGCCGCGCGGGCTCGACGTCCTCGAGGAGTTCGCGGCCGCCGTCGCACGCTGGCTGCCGAGCTGAGCCGGTCCGCCTTGGCCGACGACGCACCGCTCGACGCGCAGAGGCGCGCGGGTGTTCGCTCGGTGGACCCGTGAGACGGTCGCCGCTCGTCGCTCGCCGCTGGACGGCACTGATCGGGCTTCTGTCGCTCTGGAGCGGCTGCTCGTGCGCTGCCGCCCACGAGATCGATGCCGGGCTCGGGGACGCCTGGCTTGCCGACGTGGGCCTCGACATGGGCTGGGACGCCCACTTCGTACTCGTCGACACGGGCGTCTGCTCTCCGACGGCGCCGAATTGCAACACGGACGCCGACTGCCTGGCGTGGGGCGAGGCCACCGCGCCGTCCGGGACGATCATCAGCACGCGGTGCGTGTCGACGCGATGCACCAGGGGCGTCGCGCATTGCTACGTCACCGACGGAGTGACGCGGTGCCGCTGCGCCGAGAGCCTCGAGTGTGGGCCGGGACAGGTCTGCGTCTCCGACACCCCGGGAGGTCCGACCCGATGCACCGAGGCCTGCGTCGGACGCTGAGCAGCGCGATCCTCGCGGGGCTCGCCGGCTGCGCCCTGGTCCACGAGCGAGCCGCGACGCTCGACGTGGGCGCGCTCGACATGGGGCCGGCCGACGCTGCGGTCCTTCGCGATGCCGGCAGCACGCCGGATGCGGCCGAGAGCCGCGACGCAGCGCTCGCACCGGACGTCGCGTCGTGGGACGGCGGCCCGTGCCCGCGACGCAGCGTGAGCTTCGCCGGGCCGTGCACGCCCGAGCTCGAGGCGATCTGCCAGGAGCGCACCGCCCAGCAGGCGCGGGGGCGCGTCGCGTACACGCGCTGCGTCGATCACGGCTCGCAGGCGTTCTGCGCGGTCGGAGACTACTGCCCGGACGACGCCGGACGCTGCCGATGCACGCCGACGCGGGAGTGCGCCGGGATGGCGGAGGTCTGCGTGAGCGACACCGTCGACAGCCCCCGCTACTGTCACCCGGTGTGCGTGCCCTGAGGCGGGCGAGCGCTGGAGATCAGCGCAAGAGGCCGTCGGGGACCGAGCCGTCGTGGGCGGCGACCTCGGGGTCGCGCCACGTGCCCATGAGCTTGTCCCAGAACGTGAAGAACTGTCCGTAGTTGCAGGTGAAGTACCAGTGGTGGAGCGTGTGGTGCCCCGTGTAGTTGATGGCGCTCCACCTCACGAACGAGACGCGGTCGTGGATCAGCACCGACCAGAGCATCACGAAGCTCAGCATCACCAGGTAGAGGTAGACGTTCACGGGGAAGAGGAAGAGCGCCAGGTGGTGCGGGAGCGCCTGCGCGAAGCTGTCCATCGGGTGGAACGCCATCGACGCCCAGCTCGTGGTCGCGCGCCACTTGTGGTGCGGCTTGTGGAACCACCGGAACAGGAAGGGCACGTGGAGCGCCCGGTGGATCCAGTAGATGCACGTCTCGGTGAACGCCAGGTAGAGGAGGAACGAGAGGGCGAGCCAGGGCAGGCCCCGCTCCATCGGGTCCCAGTACGCCTGGCTGTAGCCGTTGGCGATCAGCCAGTGCAGCGGCGCGGTCATCACCGCGTTGCCGAGGACGCCGTAGACGCCCCACTTCATCTGGTCGCGCAGGACCTCGGGCTTGGCCTCGTAGGTCGGGTGGAAGCGCTTCTTCCCCCAGACGAAGAAGATCATGTAGCTCAGGCCGCTGACCGAGAAGTACATGACCATCCCGCCGATCACGAGCAGGAGGAACAGGTTGGTCGGCGTCTCGGGCAGGCCCAGCAGGCGCAGGATCATCGCGGGCGCAGGGTAGCTGCCCTTCCGCGGTGGGCAAAGGGCCCCTGCTCGCGACGCTCGGTGCTCCACGCCAGCGCACGTGCACCCTGGCGGAGCGGGCCCCGCGCGAGCGCCGGCCGCGATCAGGGCTGGTTTCGCGAGACGAGCGTCGGCACGGGCTTCGCACTCGACGGGAGCGCGCATGCGCGAGGCCGCAGCGCGAGGAGGCCACCATGAACCACGTCATGATCCGCTTCTGGGGTGTACGCGGCAGCATCGCCTCGCCCGGCGAGCACACGGCGGCGGTCGGCGGCAACACCAGCTGCGTCGAGATCGCGACCGCGGGCGGCGAGATCCTCGTGCTCGACGCCGGCACGGGGATCCGCGCGCTCGGCGACGACCTCGTCCGGCGCCAGCGGACGCGCGCGCACCTGCTCCTCTCGCACCTGCACTGGGACCACATCCAGGGGCTTCCGTTCTTCGTGCCGGCGTGGCTGCCCGCGTCGCACCTCGAGATCGTCGGGGCGCGCTCGAGCGGCACGCCCGCGCTGGGCCTCGAGGCGTCGCTCTCGCTGCAGATGCAGCCGCCGCACTTCCCCGTGCGCCTCTCCGACATGCGCTCCCACCTCTCCTTTCGCGAGGTGGAGTCGGGCGACGTGCTGACGCTGGCCGAGGCGACGGTGCGCGTCGCGACGCTGAACCACCCGGGCGGCGTCGTGGGCTACCGCATCGAGACGGGCGGCCGCGCGATCGTGTACGCGACCGACACCGAGCACGACGCGCGGACCGATCACCGCCTCGTCGAGCTGGCGCGCGGCGCCGACGTCCTGATCTACGACGCGATGTACACGGAGGACGAGTACGCCGGCCGGAGCGGCCCGGCCAAGGTGGGCTGGGGTCACAGCACCTGGGAGGCTGGGTGCGCCGTCGCCGATGCGGCGGGCGTCGACCGGCTCGTGCTCTTCCACCACGACCCTGCCCGCACCGACGCGCAGGTCGAGGCGATCGAGCGGCTGGCCGCGGCGCGCCGCCCCGGGACCATCGCCGCGCGCGAGGGGCTCGAGGTGATGTTCTCCGGGCGGGCGATGCCGAGGGCCGCGTGATCGCCCAAAGGCGTCGAGCTGGATGATCGAGGCGTCGTATGCTCCGGCCGATGCCCGGCCGGCTGCCATGACGAGGCTCTCGCTCCTCGTCGATCTCGGATCGATGCTCTCGCGCGAGGTCGACCTCGATCGCTGGCTCGAGAGCGCGGCGGGCGCGCTCGCCTCGGCGCTCGACGCCGAGCGCGCGAGCGTGTGGCTGGTGGACGCGGCGGCGCGGACGCTCGTCACGCGCGTCGCCGTGCTCCCGGAGGTCGACATCCTCGAGCAGCCGCTCGACCGCGGCATCGTCGGCCACGTCGCGACGACGGGGGACGTGGTGCGGATCGACGACGCGGCCCGCGACCCACGCTTCGATCCCAGCGCCGACCGGCGCACCGGCTTCGTGACGCGCTCGGTGCTCGCCGCGCCCATCCGCGAGCGCGTGGAGGCGCCGGTGCGCGGCGTGATCCAGGTGCTCAACCACAAGGGCCGGGCGTTCGACGCCGAGGACGAGCGCTACCTGCTCCTGCTCGGCACCGAGCTGGGCCGCGCGCTCGCGCTCACCACGCTCGCGCCGGCGAGCGCGTCGGATCCGGGCCTGGTCCTGCGCGGGCCCTTCAACCGCATCGTCGGCCGCGGCGCGCCGATGGAGGCCGTGTACGAGCGGATCGTGCTCGCGGCGCAGGCCGACGCGACGGTCCTGCTCACCGGCGAGACAGGCACGGGCAAGACGCTCCTCGCGCGCGCCATCCACGTGAACTCGCCGCGCCGCAACGGCCCCTTCGTGACGGTCGACGTGACGACGGTCCCCTCGCCCCTCTTCGAGAGCGAGCTCTTCGGCCACGAGCGCGGCGCGTTCACCGGCGCGGACCGGCGCATCCTCGGTCGCGTCGAGATGGCGGCCGGGGGCACGCTCTTCCTCGACGAGATCGGCGAGCTGCCGATGGAGGCCCAGGGAAAGCTGCTCCGCTTCCTGCAGGAGCGCGCGTTCGAGCGCGTCGGCGGCCGGACGGAGCTGCACGCCGACGTCCGCGTCGTCTGCGCCACGCACCGCGATCTCGCCGCGGAGGTCGCGGCGGGCCGCTTCCGGCGCGACCTCTACTACCGCGTGAAGGTCCTCGAGATCGGCGTGCCGCCGCTGCGCGCGCGCGGCGCGGACGAGATCGCTCGCCTCGCGCACCACTTCGCCGACCTCTACGGCAAGCGCTACGGCCGCGCGCAGCCGCGCTTCGAGGCGGGCGTGCTCGAGCGGCTCGCGCGGCATCCGTTTCCTGGCAACGTGCGCGAGCTCGAGCACTGGATCGAGAGCGCGCTCGTGCTCTCGCCCGAGGGCGTCATCCAGATGCGCGCGATCCCTTCGATTCCGCCGGCGGCGTCGGGCGAGGGCGTGTCGATCCCCGCCGGGCTCCGGCTCGACGACGCCGCGAGCGCCTACATCCGCGCGACGGTCGAGGCGCTCGGCGGCAACCGGAGCGCGGCCGCGCGTCAGCTCGGCGTGTCGCGCAACACGATCACGCGGGCGATGCGAGGGCGAGGCTGAGCGCCCGCCACGACCATCCGGTCGTCACTCGAACCCCCGCTCGCGCCACAACACCTTGAGCTTGGGCCCGAGCTTCGTGATCACGATGGCCTCGACCTCGGAGGCCGAGCGGGCGGCAGCGGCGTCGCGCGCGACGTCCTCGCAGTCGGCGAGGGAGAGCAGCGAGAGCAGCTCGCGGACGTAGGGGACGTCGGTGGGCGGCATGGAGAGCCGCCGCAGGCCGAGGCCGATGAGCACGGGCACGGCGTAGGGGTGCGCCGCGAGGTCGCCACACACGGTGGCTGGCTTCTCCGCGTGGGTCGCGGCGCGCTGGACCGCACGGATCATCACGAGCACGGCTGGCTCGAGCGGCGCGCGCAGGTGCCCGAGCGCCGGGTCCTCGCGGTCGAGCGCCAGCGTGTACTGCGCGAGATCGTTGGTGCCGATCGACACGAAGTCGGCATCGTCGAGCAGGTGCTCGATCGTCACGACCGCCGAGGGCACCTCGATCATCGCGCCGACGCGCGGCGTCCCGTGCGCGAGGCCGGCGCCCTCGAGCGACGCGGCGGCTCTCTCCAGCGCGCGTCGCGCCGCCGAGAGCTCCCCGGCCGTCGCGATCATCGGGAACATCACCTCGACGTTGCCCGACACGCTCGCCCGCAGGATCGCGCGCAGGTGCGTGTGGAAGAGCTCCGGGCGAGCGAGCGCGAGCCGGATGCCGCGCAGCCCGAGGGCGGGGTTCGGACCGCGCAGCGCCGCGGAGTGCGCGATCGAGAAGCCCGGGAGCTTGTCGGCGCCGAGATCGAAGGTGCGGAGCGTCACCGGCCGGGGCGCCATCTTCTCGGCGAGCTCGCGGAAGGCGGCGAGCTGCGCCTCCTCGTCCGGCGGGTCCTTCCCCGCGTAGAGGAACTCGGTGCGGAAGAGCCCCACGCCGTCCGCGCCGGCAGCGATCGTGTCGTCGAGCTCGCGCACGAGCTCGAGGTTGGCGGAGAGCTCGATGCGGATCCCGTCGCGCGTCTCGCTCGTGTGCGTGCGGCGCTCGCGCAGGCGCTTGGTGAACGTGCGGTAGCGGCGCGCGCGGCTCGTCGCGCGCTTCTGCTCCTCGTCGTCGGGCTCGAGCACGACCTCGCCGCGGAGCGAGTCGACGATGATCCGCATCCCGCCCTCGACGCTCGCCATGAGGCCGGCCACGCCGACCACCGCCGGGATGTGGAGCGCGCGCGCGAGCACGGCCGTGTGGCTGGTCGAGCTCCCGTGCTCGGTCACGACGGCCACGATCTCCTCAGGATCGAGCTGCGCGGTCTCGGCGGGGGAGAGATCGTGCGCGACGAGCACGCTCTTCTTGGTGGCCTTGGGCACGACCGAGCGGCGACCGAGCATCACGCCGAGCACGTGGTCGGTCACGTCCTCGACGTCACGCGCCCGCTCGCGCAGGTAGGGCGCCTGCGCGCTGCGGAGGCGCGCGGCGATGGCGTCGCCCGTCTTGCGGAGCGCGAACGCCGCGCTCGAGCCCTCCTCGATCGCGTTCAGCGCGCCGCCGACGAAGAGCTCGTCCTTGTGCATGAGGACGTGCGACTCGAGGACGAGGCGGTGATCGGCGAGCGCGTCCTCGGGCAGGCTGTCGCGGGCCGCGGCGACGATCCGGCGGGACTCCTCGAGCGCCGCTTCGAGCTTGGCGCGCTCGCCGTCGCGGGCCGCCGGCTCGATCGTCTCGGGCCGGATCAGGATGCGACGGCGGTCGAAGACGAGCGCCGAGCCGATCGCGACGCCCGGTGACGCCGACACTCCGCGCAGAACGCTCGTCCCGGGCCCACCCATGGATCGCGGATGATAGCGCTCATTGCTCCTCGCCGAACCGGCTCGCGATCAGCGCGCCGATCGCGCGGACGGCGTCCTCGGCGTCCTGCCCCGTCGCGCGCACGATCAGCATCGATCCCATGCCGCAGGCGAGCAGGAGCACGCCCATCACGGACTTCGCGTTCGCGCGCTGCCCGTCGAGCTCGAGCTCGACGTCGGCGCGGTGTCGCGACGCGAGCTGGACGAGCTTGGTCGCGGCGCGGGCGTGCAGCCCGAGGCGGTTCACGATCTCGAAGGTCCCGGTGGCGATCATCGTGCCCGCGTCAACGGCCCGCGTCCCGGTGCGAGACCTGCACGCTGCGCTGGGCTCGGAACGTGCGGGCGAGCTCCTCGGCGATCGCGACCGAGCGGTGGCGCCCGCCGGTGCAGCCGATCGCGACGGTGAGGTACGCCTTCCCTTCCCGTTCGTAGCGCGGGAGCGTGCGCTCGAGCAGGCGCGTCACGTCGTCGAGCAGCTCGCGCGTCTCGGCCGCGCGCAGGACGTAGTCGGCCACGGGAGCGTCGAGCCCGGTCAGTGGCTTCAGATCCGGGACGAAGTGCGGGTTGGGCAGGAAGCGCACGTCGAAGACCAGATCGGCGTCCACGGGCAGGCCGAACTTGAACCCGAACGACACGAATCGGATCCGCATCTGGGGGCGCTCGCCCTCGCGCGCGATGTGCTCGACGAGCACGCGCCGCAGGTCGTGGACGGAGAGGCGCGACGTGTCGATCACGTGGCGCGCGCGCATCCGCAGCGGCGAGAGCCGCTCCCGCTCGCGGGCGATCGCCTCCATGACGTCGCCGCCGGGCGCGAGGGGGTGCGGGCGTCGCGTCTCGCTGTAGCGGCGGACGAGCGCGTCGTCGGCGCAGTCGAGGAAGAGCACCTCGACGTCGTGCCCGCTCGCCGCCAGCTCGTCGAGCGCCTTGCCGGCGCCCTCGAGGAAGCTCCCCGTGCGCACGTCGATCCCGAACCCGATCCGGTCGAGGTCGCCGCCGATCTCGCTCACGACGGCGGGGGCGAGCTTGGGCGGGAGGTTGTCCACGCAGAAGAAGCCGAGATCCTCGAGCACGCGCAGCGCGCTCGTGCGCCCCGCGCCGCTCATCCCGGTCACCACCACGATGTGGAGCTGCTCGGCCACGTCCGACTCGGAGAGTATCAGCCCCCGTCGTTGGCGAGGCGCTCGACGAACGCCCGCGCGCCGTGCACCCCGCTCTTCTTCAGCAGCTGGTTGCGCGCCGCGACCTCGAGCAGCACGCCCATGTCGCGCCCCTCGCGGACGGGGATCCGCAGGGTGGGGATGGCGACGCCGAGCATGTCGCGCGTGCGGTCCTCGAGGCCGAGGCGATCGTCGTCGTCCGCGCTGTCGAAGCGAGCGAGCTCGACGACGAGGTCGACGGGCACCGCCTCCCGCACGGCCGTCGCGCCGAAGAGATCGCGCACGTTCAGCACGCCGAGGCCCCGGATCTCGAGGTGGTGCCGCAGCGCGGGCGGCGAGCTGCCGCGGACGACGTCGCCGTGGGTGCGCACGAGATCGACCGCGTCGTCGGCGACGAAGCGGTGGCCGCGCTCGACGAGGAAGAGCGCGCATTCGCTCTTGCCGATCCCGCTCTTGCCCGTGAGCAGGATCCCCAGGCCGTGCACCTCGACCAGCACGCCGTGCACGCGCATGCGCGGCGCGAGGATGCGATCGAGCGCCTCGTGGACGAGCTGGATCGTCGTCGACGACCGGAGCGTGCTCACGACGAGGGGCGTGCCCGTCTCGGTCGCGGCGGTGACGAGTGCGGCCGGCGGCTCGACGCCGCGGGTGACGAGCACGCATGAGAGATCGAGGGCGAACATCCCGCGCGCGCGCGCGAGCTGCATCGGTACGTCGAGCGTCTCGAGGTACGAGAGCTCCGTCTCGCCGAGAACCTGCACGCGGCTCGAGATGATCCCCTGCGCGTGCCCGGCGAGGACCAGCCCGGACTTCTGGATCCGCGGCTGCGTGATGCCGCGATCGAGCCCCGCTTCGCCCGCGACCACGCGCGTGATCGCCGCGATCTCCGGCTGCCCGAGCAGCGTGCGCGTGAGCGTCGGAGGCCCGGGGATCACGGACGGTGTCGCCACGGGCCGAGGATATCAGCGCTGCCCGAAGGGCGTGGGCGGGAGCTCGCGCAGGAAGAGCCAGAGCGAGTGGATCTCGTCGTCGGTCAGGTACTGGTAGCAGTCCTGCCAGGGCATCCAGAGCGGGTTGATCGCCTCGCCGCCCGGCTCGACGCCGGTCCGCAGCGCTGCGCGGAAGTCATCCTCCGTCCAGTCCAGGAGGCCCGTCGCGTCGGGCGTGAGGTTCTCGGGCGTCCCGAGCTGCGCGGGATCGGTGCCGGGGATGACTCCGCCCGAGAGGTGGTCCCCGTGGCAGCCCGTGCACATGCGGCCGAGCGTGCGCCCGAGCTCGATCGAGCCGGGCGCCCCCATCGGGGGGCGCCGCGCGCCGTGATCGACGTGCTCGGCGGGGACGATCGGGAAGGCGTCGATCGCGTGCAGGAAGTGGCCGAGCAGCGAGAGCGAGCTCGGCCCGTAGCTCCGCCCGGTCGGCGGCAGCGTGCGCGCATACGCGATGATCCGCGCGACCGTCTCGTCGTCGAGGTACCAGTAGTCGTGCGCCGGCATGAGCAGCACGGGCGCCCCGGAGGGTCGGATCCCGTGGCGAATCAGGCGGTCGAGATCCTCGACCGACCAGCCGCGGATGGCCGCCGTGAGGTCCGGCGCCACGACGTGGCCGATCCCGTCGGGGATCACGACGCGCCCCCCGCCGTCCTCGAGGTGGCAGCTCACGCACCCGTACGCGCGGTACATCCGGTGCCCGTCCGCGAGGGCCGCCTCGTCGGTCGGGAGCGCCATCGCGACCCCGCTCGCGTGGTACTCGCGGCCGAGCGAGCTGCGGCTCGACTGGATCATCGCGCCGGCGGTGATGAGCGCGGCGACGGCCAGCGAGAGCAGGACGACACCGAGCGTCTTGAGGATTCGCTTCATGGGTAGGGCGACGATACCTCGCCCGGCCCGTGGCGTGCGTTGCCCCGCTGCCTCCGGGCCGGAACGATGCGAAAGTCCGGCATTCGCATGTCCGAGCCGAACCTGCCCTACGTCCCGAAGAACCCCGTCCGCATCGTGAGCGCCGCGGCGCTCTTCGACGGGCACGACGCGTCCATCAACGTCATGCGGCGCATCCTGCAGGCGAGCGGCTGCGAGGTGATCCACCTCGGGCACAACCGCTCGGTGGAGGAGGTCGCGAACGCCGCGGTGCAGGAGGACGCGCAGGGCGTCGCGCTCACCAGCTACCAGGGCGGCCACGTCGAGTACTTCCTCTACCTGCGCGAGCGGCTCGACGCGCTCGGCGCCCGGCACACGCGCATCTTCGGCGGCGGCGGCGGCGTCATCGTGCCGCGCGAGATCGATCACCTCCACGCGCGCGGGATCGACCGCGTCTTCTCGCCCGAGGACGGCCGCAGCCTGGGGCTTCAGGGGATGATCGACCTCGTGGTGAAGGGCTGCGACTTCGCCGTCGATGCGCCGCTCGAGGGGGAAGGGTGGATGCCGCTCGGCCGGCTGCTCACGCGCGTCGAGAACGGCAAGGTCGATGCTGCCTCGCTCGCGCTGCCGGCCCGGCGCCCGCCGATCATCGGGCTCACCGGCACCGGTGGCGCAGGCAAGAGCTCGCTCACCGACGAGCTGGTGCGGCGCTTCGTCACGGACTTCCCCGACAAGAAGGTCGCCGTCCTCTGCATCGACCCCACCAAGAAGAAGACCGGCGGCGCGCTGCTCGGCGACAGGATCCGGATGAACTCGCTCGCGTCCGCGCGGGCGTACATGCGCTCGATGGCCACCCGCGGCAGCGGCAGCGAGGTGAGCGCGGGGGCCAAGGGCGTGCTGCGCGCGATGCAGAGCGCGGGTTTCGACCTGATCTTCGTGGAGACCGCGGGCATCGGGCAGGGCGACAGCGCGATCCTCGAGCTCGCCAGCACCAGCGTCTACGTGATGACCGCCGAGTACGGCGCGGCGAGCCAGCTCGAGAAGATCGAGATGCTCGACCACGCGGACTTCGTGGTGATCAACAAGTTCACGCGGCGTGGCAGCGAGGACGCGCTGCGGGACGTGCGCCGCCAGGTCGCGCGCTCGCGCAAGCTCGTCGACGCCAAGCCCGAGTCCCTGATGGTGTTCGGCACGAGCGCGGCGCACTTCAACGACGCGGGCGTGAACGCGCTCTACGCGCACCTCGTGAAGCACGTGTCCGAGCGCGGCGGTCTCGGCTGGGTCTCGCGCCACGAGGCCGGCGCGGTCCGAGCGACCGATGGCCACGGCGACATCGTGCCGACGGGGCGCGAGCGCTACCTGAGCCAGATCTCGGAGGCGTGCCGCGGCTACGACGCCTGGGCCCGCGCGCAGGCCGAGATCGCGGCCGACGTCGACGCGCTCACGCGCGCCGCGGCGGTCGCGCCCGAGGCCGCCGGCGAGCTCCGCGCCCGGGCGGCCGACCTCGCCGCGGGGCTCGACCCCGGCAACGCCGAGCTCCTCGCGCACTGGGACGCTTGGGCGGCGAACTACCGGACGCCGAAGTTCGCGTACCAGGTGCGCGGCAAGAAGGTCGAGGTCGACAACTTCCGCGCCTCGCTCAGCGACCTCTCGGTCCCGAAGGTGGCGCTCCCGCGCCTGCGCGGCGCCGGTGACCGTCTCCGCTTCCGCCTGAAGGAGAACGTCCCTGGCGAGTTCCCGTACACGGCGGGCACGTTCCCCTTCAAGCGCACGGGCGAGGATCCGACGCGCATGTTCGCGGGCGAGGGCCCGAGCGAGCGGACGAACCAGCGCTTCCACCTCCTCGCGGCCGGGCAGCCGGCGGCGCGCCTCTCGACCGCTTTCGACTCCATCACGCTCTACGGGGAGGATCCCGACGAGCGGCCGGACATCTTCGGAAAGATCGGCGAGAGCGGCGTCTCGATCGCCACGGTGGAAGAGGCCGAGCAGCTCTACGCGGGGTTCGATCTCTGCAATCCCGCGACGAGCGTCTCGATGACCATCAACGGCCCGGCGCCGACGGTGCTGGCGTTCTTCGTGCAGACGGCGGTCCGCCAGCAGACGCGGCTCTGGCTCCGGGAGAAGGGCGAGCTCGCGATCACCAGGGAGCAGGCGCTCGGTCCCGACCGCGCCCGCGGCGCGAGGTGGCACGACGTCCGCGCGATGATCTCGGACGCCGACTTCGCGGCCGTTCGCGCCAACACGCTCCGGCAGATCCGCGGGACCGTGCAGGCCGACATCCTCAAGGAGGATCAGGGGCAGAACACCTGCATCTTCTCGACCGAGTTCGCGCTGCGGATGA
The DNA here is from genome assembly GCA_044220955.1 of Sandaracinaceae bacterium. GTDB lineage: Bacteria > Myxococcota_A > Polyangia > Polyangiales > Sandaracinaceae > JBBSAT01. The sequence continues at coordinate 74,056 of JBGAQA010000021.1, read as the reverse complement.
TGGGCGACGTCCAGCAGTTCTTCATCGACCACGACGTGCGGAACTTCTACTCGGTGTCGATCAGCGGCTATCACATCGCGGAAGCAGGAGCGAACCCGATCCACCAGCTCGCCTTCACGCTCGCGAACGGCTTCACGTACGTGGAGTACTACCGCTCGCGCGGGATGGACGTGAACGCGTTCGCGCCGAACCTCTCGTTCTTCTTCTCGAACGGGATGGACGCCGAGTACACGGTGCTCGGACGCGTGGCGCGCCGCATCTGGGCCGTGGCGATGAAGCGCCTCTACGGCGCCGACGCGCGCTCGCAGATGCTGAAGTACCACATCCAGACGAGCGGCCGCTCGCTCCACGCGATGGAGATCCAGTTCAACGACATCCGCACGACGCTGCAGGCGCTGCTCGCGACCTACGACAACGCGCAGTCGCTCCACACCAACGCCTACGACGAGGCGATCACGACGCCGACCGAGGAGAGCGTGCGACGCGCGCTGGCGATCCAGCAGATCATCAACAAGGAATTCGGGATGGTCTGGAACGAGAACGCCACGCAGGGCTCGTTCTTCGTCGAGGAGCTCACCGACCTCGTCGAGGAGGCGGTGCTGTCGGAGTTCGACCGCCTGACCGATCGCGGCGGCGTGCTCGGGGCGATGGAGCGCCAGTACCAGCGCGGCGCCATCCAGGACGACTCGATGAAGTACGAGCGGATGAAGCACTCGGGCGAGCTGCCGATCGTGGGTGTGAACACCTTCCTCGCGAAGGCGGTGTCCGGAGGGAAGGGGGGCGAGGCGTCGATCCCGCGCGACGTCGCGCTCTCCCGCGCCAGCGAGGCGGAGAAGAACACGTGCATCGCGCGCCTCCGCGCGTTCCACGCGGAGCACGCGGAGGCGGCCCCGGCGATGCTGGCGCGCCTCGAGCGGGCGTGTCTGTCGGGCGAGAACGGGTTCGCGGCGCTCCTCGACGCCGTCGAGCACTGCTCGCTCGGCCAGATCACGCGCCGGCTCTACGCGGTGGGCGGCGAGTACCGCAGGAACCTCTAGATCCGAGCCAGGCGCCGGGGTGTCGGGTCAGGGCAGCCGGAGCTTGGCGCCGCGCAGGTAGCCGCCGACGATCGCGCTGCCTTCGACACGCAGCTCGAGCGACCAGGCGATGGCGTCGTCGGCGTAGGCGGACGTCACGGCGCTGCCCTCGCCGTTCGCCATGATCGCCAGCCTCGTCGGCGTCGAGGCCTCGAGCAGGCCGATCAGCTCCCGTGTCGTCGTTCCGGGCCCCTCCACCGAGGCGAGGCCGCCGCGCTGTGACCACCAGAGGCACGCCGAGGGTGCGAAGAGCGCCTCCGCCGGCCCCGGGTCGCGCGCGATCAGCGCCGCCAGGAGCCGGTGCGCCGCGTCCACGGCGCCGCTCGCCGCCGAGGGGCGAGGGGGCAACGGCGTCCGGGCTCGCTGCCGGGGGTCCATCGCCTTCGAGCAAGCAATCGGGCGACCAGCCGATTCCCCAGTCGTCTCGTGGCGAGCGTGCGGCGTTCGGGGGCGCGAGGCCGCGGCCGGGGCGTCGAGACCCCCACGCTCGAGGGGCGTGACGCGCCGCGTGCTCGGGCTAGAGTGCCTCACCCATGAGAGCACGCGATTGGCGCGCCACCCTCCGCTCGGGCGAGCACGGAGGCCAGGCGCTCGCACCGGTGGTCGGCGCTGCGCTGGCCGAGCTCAGCGTCGGCAGCGTCGAGGTCGTCAGCGGCGGCGAGATCTCGATGAAGACCGACGCGGGCGCCGAGCTTCGCATCCGCCTCGACAACCTCCGCGCCTCGCTCGCTCAGGCCGAGGGCCCCGAGGCCCGCGTGGGCCTCGTCGAGTACTTCGCGCGCGCCATCAAGGAGGCCCTGCGCACCAGCGAGCAGGAGGAGGCGCTGCGCGAGGAGGATCTCGTCCCGCTGGTGCGCGACGCGCGCTACGTCGAGGAGCTCGGGGCGCGCGAGGGCCCGGAGTCGGTCGTCGTGCACCCGTTCGTGGCGGACCTCTTCCTCGTGCTGGCGTTCGACGGCGAGCACACCCAGCACCTCGCGACGCGCAAGACGCTCGAGCGCCTGGGCATCGACGAGGATGGCGTCGTCGCGCGCGCCGTCTCGAACCTCGCGACGAAGGTCGCCGAGGTCGAGCAGCGCACGCTCGACGAGGAGGGCCCGCGCATCGGCATGCTGGTGTCCGGCGGGGACCTGGAGGCGAGCCTGCTCTTGCTCGACGACGTGTGGGCGCGCGTGGCGCTCGGCCTCGAGGGCGAGATCGTCGCCTGCGTCCCGGCGCGCGACGTGATGCTCTTCGCCGACGCGGCGAGCGAGGGCGCCGTCGCGCGGATGGGCGAGATCGCCGACGAGATCATCGAGGAGGGCGACCACGTGATCTCGCCGACCCTGCTCCGACGCACGGTCCGCGGCTGGGAGCGCTTCGCGGACGCCTAGCGCTTGCGTCCCGCCTCGATCCGAGCCCACGCTCTAGCGATTGCGCTGGATCAACTGCATCGTCGTCGGAGCCCTGGCGGCCTGCACCATCCCTCGACCGCGGATGGTGCAGGAGTCGGTCGACCACGCCATCGCGCCGGTGGCCCGGCTCGGGCGCTGGGACGGCACGCGCTTCGTGGAGGTGACCCCGCGCTCGCTCCCGCCGAGCACGCTGCGCGTCCTGGTCCACGGCTGGACCCCCGGCTGGGACCGGACGCCCATCCAGGAGGACCACCAGCGCGGCTGGGAGCTGACGAGCGCGGCGGGCGAGCCCTTCGAGCCCTGGATGCCCGACCTCGCCGAGGTGATCGTCAGCCACGATCCCCACGCCGTCGTCGTGGCCTACTCGTGGGCGGACGAGTCGAGCACCATGGCCGTCCCGCTCGCACAGCGGCGCGCGCTCGCGCGCACGACGGTGTACGGCGAGGTCCTGGCCGAGGCCATCGACGGCGCGGTGGCGGACGACTTCTACTCGGGGAACGGGCGGATCCAGCTGATCGGCCACAGCTACGGGGCGCGCGTCGCCGCGGTGGCCGCCGCCGCGATGAGCACGCCCCCCGCACAGCTGACCCTCTTCGACGCGCCGGACGGCCTGCTCGTCGAGATCACCGGCAGCGAGTCGGACATGCCCGAGCTTCTCTCGCACCTGCCGATCGGGTGGGGCGCGGGTCGCACCTTCGTCGACAACTACGTGTCGATGGTCGGTCGCCGGTACGCGTGGCGCGAGGGGCTCGGCAGCGTGCGGGACGTGTCGCTGGCGCCTCCCTTCGGCTCGCTCTCGTACCGGCGCCGGCACCTCTACCCGATGCGCTTCTACGCCGACTCGCCTGGACACGGCTACGGCTACGACTGGTCCCCGCTGACGGGCCGGACGAACGCCCCCGAGGGCGGCTGCTACGAGCAGCCCATCGCGGGCGAGCCCTCGCTCGCGCTCGGGTGCGGCGGGACGCCCTGAGGGGCGGGACGCTCGAGGGTCCACGTCCGAGCGCGCGGTGGCCGCGGCTACTCCTTGCCCATCAGATCGTCGAACACGGCGTCGATGTCGTCCGCCGGGTTCGCTGCGACCACGCTCTGCGCAGGCGCGGGGCGCGCGAGGGCGTCGATGCGCTCGTCCACGTTGCGGAACGTGGCGTCGCGCTTCTTGACCTTCTCGTAGTAGTAGAGCGCCTCCTTCGGATCGCCGAGCAGCTCGTACGCGCGACCGAGCTCGTAGTAGAGGCCCAGCTCCTCGCGATCGGTCTTGTTCGGGGCGTAGAGGCCCTTCTTGTAGTGGATGATGCCCTCGGCGATCTCGCCCTTCTCGAGGTGGCACAGGCCGATCATCGTCTCGGCGATGCAGACGCGCTGCGGGTTGGCCAGGCAGAGGCCGAACTCGGCGATGGCGTCGTGCAAGAGCCCCATCTCCTTGTAGGCGATGCCGAGGTCGAAGTGCGTGTCGGTGTCCTCGAGGCCGACCTGCTGCTCGACCCCTTTCTTGAACTGCGCGAAGACCTGCTCCACGTCGAGCACGTCGCTGCCCGCGGGCTGCGCCTGGCCGGACGGCCCGAAGTCGTCGGCGAGCTTCTCCGCGAGCTCGAACGCCTGATCGGAGGCCGGCGGCGCCGACTGAGCCGCCGACGCTGCGGCCTGGTTGGCGGCCTCCGTGACCTCGGCGAGCTTGTCGCGGATGACGGGGTGGCGGGGGTGCGCGCTCAGCGCGTCCGCGAGCAGGCTCCGCGCCTCCTCGAAGAGCCCCTGTGCGAGGAAGAACTCGGCCTCGTCGAGCAGCTCCTCGACCTCACCGGGCGCGATCGAGCTGCGCGAGACGCGCTCGAGGCCGCCGGGCACCGGACCGGGCGCGCTCGGACGCAGCGGGGCGCTCTCGAACTCCTCGGGGCTGATCGGCGCGAGCGGGTCGGCGCGGGGCGCCTCGAGCGGCGAGCGCGCGACGAGGGTGCCCGCCGGCTCCGCCTCGGGCTCTTCGTCGTCCTCGCCGGTCTCCGTGCGCAGCACGTCGCGGTCGTCCTCGAGACGCGCAGCGTCGAGTCCGTCGGGCGCGCCGTAGACCGTCTGCTCCTCGCCCTCGAAGGGCCCGTCCTCGGTCGTCGCCGCACGCTGGACGGCGCTCCCTCCGGCCTCGCGCCCGTCGGCCGCCTGGGGCTCGTCGTCGACGAAGAAGACCTCGTCCTCGTTCGCCGGGGCCGGAGACGACGCGATGGAGCTCGGAGGACGCAGCGCGCCCGGCGGCGGCACGAGCTTGGGCGCGATCGAGCGCTTGGCGGGGTCGGGGGCGAGGCGCGCGAGGCGCGCGACCGCGTCCCCGTTGCCGGGGTCGATCTCGAGGGCCTGTCGCAGGTAGAGCACCGCGACGGGCGGCTTGTCGCTCGCGAACTGGTCGGCGAGCGTGACGAGCTCCGCGGCCGCGGCCGTCGTCTCGCCGCGCTCGACGAGGACGTCCTTCAGCCGCTCGCGCGCCTCGACGTGCTGTGGATCGATCGTGAGCACGCGGCGCAGTTGCTCGACGACCTTCTGCTTCAGCCCGTAGCGCAGGAAGACCTCGCACTCGGTCAGGAGCTTCGCGATCTGGGCCTCGCGCGCGACCTCGGGGGGCAGGCTCGGCCGCGGAGCGGGCTCGGCCTCGACGTGCGCGGGCGTGGGCGCGGGCGCCGGGGCGGAGGGCGCCGCGACCTCGTCGTCGACGATGATGACGTCGTCGTCGTCGTCGCTGCCGGCCGCGAGCATCTCCTCGGCCTCGGCCGCTTCGGCCGCCTCGGCGGCCTCGATCGCGTCGGCCTCCTCGTCGGAGAGCTCCTCGCTCTCCAGGATCTCCTCGGCGTCCTCCTCCTCGGGCTCGATCTCCTGCGGGGGCGGCGCGCGATGCCCCGGCCGGCTCGGCTCGATCACCGCGCCAGGCGGCGGCGCGAGGTCCCGCCGCGGGGGTGCAGGCGCGGGCGCTGCGTACGCAGCGAGCGCCTGACGCGCCTCGGCATCTCCGGGGTCGAGCGTCAGGATCCGCTTCAGCGTGAGCGCGCGCTCCTCGGGCCGATGCGCCTCGGCGTGGATGCGCGCGACCTCGCGGTAGACGCTGATGGTCTTGGGGAGCTGGCCGAGCTGCTCGAACGCGCTCGCGAGCATGTCGAGCGTCTGGACGTCCTTCGGGTCGGCCTTGAAGCAGACCTGCAGCTTCGCCAGCGCGCGCTTGCCGTCGTTGCGGTCGAGGTACATCTGCGCCAGCTCGCGCGAGAGCGCGACGTCCTCGGGGCGGTGGTAGAGCAGGCGCTCGGCCACCTTGAGGTAGTCGTCGATGCGGCCGCTCTGCTTCAGCAGGCGCGCGCCGGCCTCGAACGCGGTCGCCGCCTCCGCGGTCTTGCCCGCGCGCGAGAGCGCCTCGGCGTACTTGATCCGCGTCGGGATGTTGTTCTCGTCGAGCGCGACCATCCGCCCGAGCGTCGTGAGCGCACGCTCCATGTCGCCCGCGCGCGCGTACGTACCGGCGACCATCTCGTACGTCTGCAGCGCGTCCGAGACGAGCTGGAGCTGCTCGTACATCTCGGCGAGCTTGAGCTGCACGTCGAGGCGAGCCGGGTCGAGCTTGAGGATCTGCTTGAAGACCGCGACCGCCTTCAGGAAGAAGCCCTGCTGGGCGTACTGCTCGGCGACGCGCCCGTACGTCTCGATCGCGTCCTTCTTCTGACCGACCTTGTCCTGCAGGTCGCCGATCTTCAGCCAGGTCCGGACGTCCTTCGGGTCGGCCTTGACGAGCTTCTGGAACTCGGCGATGGCCTTGTCGAACGCGCCTTTGGCGAGGTGCTTCTGGGCCGCCTCGAGGACTTTGGTGCGATCGACGCTCACGGTAGGTACGAACCCCGAGCGCGTACGTCGCCGACAGGCCCAGCACCGCGCTGGCCCGCAGAAACTACGCGATTTCGAGTGTAGGTTCGCGGGGGATCGGGGGTCAAGCACGACGCACAGGCGGAGCCGAGGCCGCAGGCGATCGTGGTTGCGGATCTCGCGATGCCGCCGCGTGCGAGGATGGGTGGGCAGGAGTGCGCCTCGGGTGACGCTTCGCACGCCCGGACGCGGCCGGGCGCTTAGGCGACCAGCGGAGGTTCCGATGACGCTGCCCACCCACTCACGACGGGTCACGCGTGGCGAGGACGAGGAGCGGGAGCTGGTCGTGGCCTGCCCTCAGCGCATCGACCCCGTTTCCTTGCAGGACTGCGCCCAGTGCGAGCTCTGCGAAGGCCTCGAGCTCGATGGGCGGGTCGGCGTGCGCTGCGCGGTCGAGCCCGCGGACGCACTCGAAGGCTCGCCCGGTCCGGGCGCGGCGATCAGCAGCATCATGACGCGCCAGGTCGTGACGGTGCTCGCCGACGCCTCGCTCGAGAACATCCAGTGGCTGCTCCTCGAGCGGGGCATCGGCGCGGTCCCGGTCGTCGATGCCGCGTCGCGACCGATCGGGATCCTGTCCAAGAGCGATCTGCTCCGCGAGCGCGACGAGCCGCGCGCCGACGTGCAGCTCGCCGATCCCGACCTGGACGGGGAGGACGGGCGGCTGCTCGACACGAGCGGGCTCACCGCGCGCGACGTGATGACGCCCGTGGTGCATGCGGTGCTCGAGCGAACGTCGATCGCGGCGACGGCGGCGGTGATGGCCCGCGAGCGCGTTCATCACGTTCTCGTGGTGAGCGACACGGGCACCTTGCGTGGAATCTGCTCGACGTTCGACCTCGTACGCTGGGTCGCCGCGCGCGATCGCTTCGCGCCCCGAGCCCGGTAGTCGATCAGGGCGCGTTGGGGTCGGGCAGCGTGAGGTCGAGCCAGAGCGGCGCGTCCGGCATCGGCCGCGCGAGCTCGGTCCGGACGAGCCCACGCTCGGACGACGGGACCACGACGAGATCGAGCATGCGCGTGCCGCCGTCTTCGCCCGATGCGAGCAGGACGACCTCGGCCGCGCCGTCGCCGTCGAGATCGGCGACGACCTGACGCCTCGGGCCGACCTCACCCCCGGCCAGCTCGAAGAGCGTTCGCGTCTCGTACGCGCCGTCGCCGAGACCGGCCAGCACGACGAGCCTCGGGTGCGACCAGCCGACCACGTCGGCGCGGCCGTCGTGATCGACGTCGAGGATCTGGGCATCCCGCAGCGCGGGCGCGCCCTCGATCGCCGCGAGCGCGGGCTCGCCCTCGGTGCGCGAGAGGAGGCGGGACACGGTCGCGCCGACGACGAGCGCGTCCGGCGCGCCGTCCCCGTCGAGATCGCCCACGGCGACCTCGGTCGCGCTCGGGGACGAGAGCGTCCGCGTCCGCGCGAAGTGGCCGGCCTCGTCGCCGTACAGGATGTCGAGGCGCGAGTCGTCGCTCGACGCGATCAGGAGATCCTGGCGGCCGTCGCGATCGAGGTCGACGACGCCGAGGCCGGTCGCGCCGACGCCCCCGCGCGGCGACGCGACCCGGGACGGCGAGGCGCCGAGCGCGAAGACCCAGGCCTCGCTGGGCTCGCGGGCGAAGGGGTTGGCGCGATCGAGCACCACGACGCCCGCGCCGGCGGCGAGCGTGATGGCGGCGATGCTCACCGCGGCGATGGGCGCGAGGGAACGAGGTGCCTCGAGCGCGCCCGACGCGCCGCGCGTGAGCACGTAGAGGCCGCCGCCGGCGGTCGACCCGCCCGCGCCGACTCGCGCGAGCGGCAGCAAGGTGTCGAGGTCGCCGTCGGCGTCGACGTCGATCGCGGCGGCGCCGGATGCCAGCGGCGAGCGATCGGAGGCGATCGCGGGCGTCGCGACGTGAGCCACCCGCATCCAGGCACCGCCGGGCCCGCGACCGATCACCTCCCAGCTGGCGCCGCAGCCGACGACGAGCTCGGGCTGCGCGTCGCCGAGGACGTCCGCGACGGCGAGCGAGGGCGCGAGCGCGGGCTCCGCACAGACGCGCGATCTCGGCAAGGCGGGCCCGGTGTGGACGGGCGGAGCCGCCTCGACCGCGATCGTGACGCCGGCGTCGGGGAGGGGCTCGCCTCCCGCGTCCTCGCCCGCGCCGCCGTCCGGGAGGGTCGGTCCGCCCGCGTCGGCGCTCGCGCCGGGGGCGGCGTCACCCGCCGATCCACCGCGTGCAGGCAGCGGAATCACGCCGGACGCGAGGCCGACCGCGGCGAGCACGGCCCAGAGCCCGAGGAGCACGAGGGTGGTCTTTCCGAACGATGCGGCCGCGCTCATCCGCAGCTTATAACGCGCCGCAGCGCCCGGGCCTTTCACGGGCTCGCATTTCCACCCGGCGAGCGCATCTCCCTCGCGCCCGGGCGCGCATCGCACTACGCTCCCGCACCGCTCGCCGGAGGCTGTCGATGAAGCGTGTGGCTCTCGTGCTCGTTGTCCTGTGTCTGACGGCGTGCTCGAGCTCGGGAGGCGGCGTGGCGGACTCCGGGCCGTCCGGCTCCGACTCGGCGACCTCGATGCCGGTCACGTACTACGGCCAGGTGCGTCCGATCCTCGCGGAGCACTGTGTCGGCTGTCACGTCGCCGGAGGCATCGCGCCCATCGCGCTCGACACCTACGAGGCGGCGATGCCGGCCGCGCCGCTCATCGCGACGTACACGGCATCGCGGCGGATGCCGCCCTTCCTGGCCGACAACTCCGGCGCGTGCCAGCAGTTCGACACGAACGACTGGCTGAGCGACGCGGAGCTGCGCACGCTCGCGGACTGGAACGCCCAGGGCGCGCCCGAGGGGGATCCCGGCACTCCGGCGCCGACGCCGCGACAGGTCCCGCACCTCAGCGGAGCGGACGTGCGCACGATCGACATCGGCATGGACTACGTGCCCAATTCCGCCCTGGGCGCCGACGACTACCACTGCTTCCTCGTCCAGCCGCCGCGCGGCGGCTTCGTGACCGGAGCCGAGGTGCACCCGGGCAACGCTCGCATCGTCCACCACGTGATCGTGTACGAGCCCACGGACCAGAACGCCGTCGACACGGTGATGGCCGCCGACGCCGCCGAGCCAGGCCCGGGCTACACCTGCTTCGGCGGCGCAGGCACCGACAACGCGCTCCCGGTCGTGCTCTGGGCGCCCGGCGGCGGGGCCGTGCGAGCCCCGGCGGGTACCGGGCTCGAGATCGACGGCACCCGACCGCTCGTCGTGCAGGTCCACTACAACCTGCTCGGTGCGCGGCCCGGGGACACGGACCACTCGACGGTGGACGTCGAGATCGCGGACAGCGCGATCCCGGGGTTCTTCCTGCCGATCGCCGACCTCGGCCTCGTCGCTCCGCCGCGCATGTCGGCGGCCACGCACTCCTACGACATGGAGTTCGGGCAGGCCTGGCTCGGCGACTTCGGGGTCGCGTCCGCGCACGTCTACTCCATCGGACCGCACATGCACACGCTCGGCACCGACATCCAGGTCGACGTGCTGAACGCCGATGGCTCGAGCGACTGCCTCGTCCACATCCCGCGCTGGGACTTCAACTGGCAGCTCGGCTACGAGTACCAGCGGCCGATCCCGATCACGGACACGACGCGGATGCGCATCACGTGCACGTGGAACACCTCGAGCCGCGACACGCCGGTGACCTGGGGCGAGGGGACGCAGGACGAGATGTGCCTCGCGTTCCTCTACGTGAGCATCTGACGCGTCCGCCTCGTCAGGGCGTGGCGCCGAAGTTCGCGTCCGCGGCGGCCTGCTGGGCACGGACGTCCTCGCGAGCGGTGCGCTCCGCGCGGAGCTGTTGCAGCGCCCGCTCGTAGCGGGCGTCCGGCACCATCCGGAGCGCCGCGACGATGTGGGCCTCGGCGGCGTCGAGCCGTGCCGTCTCCTCGGCGACGGGGTCTGCGGCGTGCGCATCGACGTCGACGCGGACGAGCTGGCCGAGGTCGAACGTGAGCGCCGCGCGCGCGCGCTCCTCCGGGATGGCATCGGCGAGCCGGGCCTCGATCGCCCGCCTGGCGGCGCGGACTCGGCCCGCGCGCGCCTCCTCGAGCGCGGCGCGGCCTCGCTCGTCCCGGGGGTCGTCGAGCTCGATCTCGAGCGGCTCGTCGCGGACGTCGAAGAGCCCCAGCGCGGCGTCGCGCGCCCGCGAGAGGGCCGTGAGCTGCGCCGCCAGCGGGGTCGGCTCGCGCTCTTCTTCCTCGACGCTCGCGTGACCGAGCTCGCTGCCGGACCGTGGATCGAACGCGCGGACCGCGACGCGCGCGACCTGGAACGCCACGTCCAGGGGCAGCCGCTCGGGGTAGCCGAAGCAAGGCGCGCCCGGCGCGCAGCGCGCGGTGGGAACGGACATGCCCGTGTCCTCGCGCTCGCCGACGCTCGCGGTGATCAGGAGCGCCAGGGTCGCCGCGGGCTCGGCCCGCGCGCTCGCGAGGAGCGAGGACGCGGGGACCGAGACCACGCGCGTCGCCCCGCTCTCGAGGTGCCGGGCGATCGCCGCCGCCGCATCGGCCGAGGCCCCGTCGTCGCTCGCCGCGACGTAGACGACGGGGTAGGCGCGCGCGGGGATCTCCGCGGGGCGAGGCACGCGCAGGTGCAGCACGATCCCGCCGGCGCAGCCGGCGGCGAGCACGCACACGGCGGCCCCGAGCGCGCGGGGGATCGGGCGGAGCCTCACCCGGGGAAGGTACGCCGAACGGCGCTTCAGAGCCGGTCGTCCGGGAACGCGATCACGTCGCGCAGGTCGCGCGCCCCGGTGAGCAGCATCAGCAGGCGGTCGACGCCCAGCGCGTTGCCGCCGCTCGGCGGCATCCCTTCCTCCAGCGCCGAGACGAAGCGCTCGTCGAGCGGGTACACGGGCAGCCCGAGCCGCGCCCGCTCGAGCCGGTCGTGCTCCAGGCGCCGTCGCTGCTCGACCGGATCGGTGAGCTCGCCGAAGCCGTTGCACAGCTCGAGCGTGTCGACGAACGCCTCGAATCGATCGGCGACCGGCGGTGACGATCCCGGCACGAGGCGGGCGAGGGACGCCATCGTCGGCGGCCACTCGGTGAGGAACACCGGCCGTCCGCGGCCGAGCTCGGGCTCGACCTGCTCGACCAGGATGCGGAAGAAACGCTCCTCGTCGGGCAGCACCTCCGCCAGGTCGGCGCCCGCGTAGCGCGCGAACGCGTGGGCGACCGGGAGCCGCTCCCAGGGCGTCTGCACGTCGAGCGGCCCGCGCTCCGTGGTGACCTCGCTCGTGCCGTTCAGCTCGAGCGCGAGGGCGAGCACGAGCTCCTCGGTGTCGCGCATCACCGCCTCGGCGTGCGAGAACCCGCGGTACCACTCGAGCAGGGTGAACTCGGGCTGGTGCCGCGCGCCCGACTCGTCGGCGCGGAAGGCGCGCCCCAGCTGGAAGATGCGCGGCATGCCGCCCACGAGCAGCCGCTTCATCTGGTACTCCGGGCTCGTCGCGAGCCAGCGCTCCGCGCGCAGCCCGGTGACGCCGAGCGCCGCGAGGTGGACGTCGAGCCCGGGGGAGGGGACCGCGCAGGGGGTCTCCACCTCGACGAAGCCGCGGTCACGGAAGAAGGTACGGATTGCGTCGAGCACCGTGTGGCGAGCGACGAGCGCCCGCGCCCGCCGCCGCCCGCCATCCGTCAGGGCGCGCACCTCGCCGCCCGCGCGAGGGAAGGGCGCCGTCGGTCGGCCGACCACCTCGAGCCGACCCACCGCGATGCCTTGCTCCGTCCGGGTGCCGCCGACGACGACGAGCGAGCCCTCCTCGGGCCAGCCCTCGCCCTGCGCATCGATCGCGTCGAGCGCGTCCTCGATGCGCGCGCGCCGCCCCTCGCGCAGCGTGATGCGTCCTCCGACCTCGAGCGACGTACCGGCCGGGGCGCCGAGCGCCTCGCCGATCGTCCTCACTTCTTGACGCGCTCGACGTACTCGTAGGTGCGCGTGTCGATCTTGATCGTGTCGCCTTCGTTGACGAAGAGCGGCACGCCGACCGTGGCGCCCGTCTCGAGCTTGGCGGGCTTGAGCGTGTTGGTGCTGGTGTCGCCCTTGAACCCCGGCTCCGTCTCCACGATCCTGAGCTCGACGAAGGTCGGGGGCGTGACGCCGATCGGGCGCTCGTTCCAGAAGAGCACGTCGACCATCATCCCATCCTGGATGAACATCGCCGCCTCACCCAGCTGCTCCTTCGACAGGTAGAGCTGCTCGTAGGACTTCGTGTCCATGAACACGAACTTGTCGCCCTCGGGGTAGAGGAACTGCTGCTGGCGCTCCTCCATGTCCGCCTTCTCGAACTTCTCGCCCGTCTTGAACGTGCGCTCGAGCATCGTGCCGGTGAGCATGTTGCGGAGCTTGGTCCGCGTGAACGCCTGCCCCTTGCCGGGCTTGACGAACTGGAAGTCCACCACGAGGACCGGGACGCCCTCGAGCAAGAACTTCAGATTCTTCCGGATATCGGACGTGTCGTACATGGCCTGCCTGCTGCCCCGCGATGGCCCCGCGGGGAGGGCGGCTATCTAGCCGATGCCCGCGCTCGCCGCCATCTCTCCGTGAGCGCCGAACAGGGGTCAGAGCGCCACGTTCTGCTGGAAGACGACGAAGTCGCTCGGCTGCGTGACCTGAGCCGTGCGCTCCGCGGTGATGAGGAGCGTGAAGTGGCCCGCCGGCGTCGTCGCCGTCGCACGGCCCGTCCGCTGGTCCTGCTGGTACTCGAGGCGGCTCGCCAGCGAGGTCTGCCCGCCGTCCTGGCGCACCCAGACGACGAACGCGGTGTTGCCCGTGCCCAGGCGGTCCGGCGGCGTGAGGTTGCGGACCGTGATCGTGATGAGGTGGTTGCCACCCTCGATGTTCTCGATCTGCACGTGCGCGTCGGCGCCGGGGTCGCGCTGCGTTCCGCGGATGTCGTAGCTGTGGCCACCACCGCAGCCAGCACCGGTGAGCTGCAGCGCCAGGGCGAGACACAGACCAGCGAGGAGCTTGCGCATCGGGAACCTCCGCGACGGTTCTAATTCGTCGGGCTTCGCGGCGTCAAGACGCGGCGCCGGCCGGGCCACGCTTGCGAGCGCCCCGGATCGCGGCTAGCTGTCCCGATTCATGGCCGATGCCGACGAGGAGATCCGCGAGATCAAGCGCGAGATCATCGAGTCCCGGGGGCTCGTCATCAAGACGGGCAACCTGACCAACTCGCTCGCGGCCGACATCAAGTCGATCGCCAAGCGCCAGGCAGGCTACGAGCGCCGCTTCAACCTCAACAGCGCCGTCGCGTACACGCTCTTCGCCGCCATCTCGTTCCTCGGCCTCTGGTGGGGCACCGAGCAGCGCGTGAACGACGCGCGGGGCGAGACGACCGAGCTCGAGCAGCAGGTCCAGGCCCTGCAGCGCGACCTGCGCGAGGAGACGGCCCGCGCCGAAGCGCGCGCCCACGCGGAGAACGAGGCGTCGTCCTTCTACCGCATGATCCGCGAGCACCGCCGGCAGGAGGTGGTCGAGCACTACCCCGAGGTGCGTCGCGAGCAGCTCTCGTCGGCGGAGGCCGCCTTCTTCCGCGACACCGTCGACCAGTTCACCGAGGATCTCAGCGTCGAGGCCTACCAGAACGGCATGGATCTCGTCCGCACCGCCCGCTACGCCGAGGCCGCCGAGGCCTTCCAGGAGTCGCTGCGGCTCAGCGAGGACGGCCCGCACACGCCCGCGGTCAAGCTCGAGCTCGCGCGCGCGCTGCGCCACCTGGGCCAGGACGCGCGCGCCAAGGATCTGGCGGCCGAGGTCGCGGAGCAGACCGTCGACCGCGAGCTACAGGACGACGCGCTCCTCCTGTTCGCCGACTGCGCCGAGACCCTCGGCGAGATCGACGAGGCGCGCGCGGCCCTGCGGACCTACATGCGGCGCTGGCCGCACGGCGCGTTCGCCGTCGACGTCCGGCACCGGCTCGCCGATCTCAACCGTCGCGTGATGCGCGGCGAGGTGCATGCGCCGACCTCGACGGGGACGACGACGAGCCCGACGGCGCCCCATGCGCCCTGATCGCGTCGTCGCGCTGGCGCTCCTCGTCTCGCTCGGAGGGCTCTCGAGCGCCTGCAGCGGCGCGAGCTGCCCGCGCGAGACGTTTCCGACCGCCGCGCCGCTCCTCCGCTCGTTCGTCTCGATGCGTACGCCCGCGCGCGCCCTCCGGGCCGAGGCGCGCGTGGACAGGCGCGACGCGTCCGGCCGCATCCGCGGCACGGTGCTCATGCTCGTCGCGCGCCCCGATCGCGTGCGCTTCGACGCGATGACGCAGTTCGGTCCCGCGGCCGTGCTGACGAGCGACGGCGTCGAGTTCGCGCTCACCGACCTGCGCGAGAACCGCTACTTCGTCGGGCCGAGCTGCGCCGAGAACATCGAGCGCCTCCTCGGTCTGCCGCTCGAAGGATCGGAGGTGGCGCGCTTCCTGTTCGGCGAGACGCCCCTGCTCGAGACCGAGGGCGAGAGCGTCGTCTGCGAGGGTGGCCACTACGTCGTGACGCGCCGCGCGGCGGACGGCCGGGTGCAGGTTCTCTCGTTCGACGTGCGCGAGGCCGACGTCGCGGCGCCTCCCGAGCAGCAGCGCCTGCGCCTGCGCGCGAGCGAGGTCCACGAGCCGGATGGCTCGCTCGCGTGGCGCGTCCGCTACGACGACCATCGTGTGATCGAGGACCCGCTCGACACGGAGACCCCACGCCGCGGGGTCGCGATGCCCTTCAGCGTCCACTTCGAGCTGCCCGCGCGGGGTGTCGACACGCTCGTGCGCTTCACCTCGATCGACCTGAACCCCGAGATCCCGGACGACGCGTTCCGCCAGGCGCCGCGCGACGGCCTCTCGGTGGAGCCGGTCGAGTGCGGGATGTGAAGCGCGGACGGCCGGGGGCGCGGTGATAGAGTCCGCGCCGATGGCCGAGCCCGTGCTCGAGGTCGAGGATCTCGTCGTCGCGTTCGACACCGACGAGGGCGAACTGCGCGCGGTCGACGGCGTCAGCTTCGTGGTGCAGAAGGGCCGCACCCTCGGCATCGTCGGCGAGAGCGGCTCCGGCAAGAGCGTCACCGCGCTCGCGATCCTGGGCCTGCTGCCCGAGCCGCAGGGGCGGATCGTCCGGGGGCGCGTCGCGCTCGACGGGCAGGACATCGCGCGGGCGGACGAGCGCGCCCTGCAGAAGATCCGGGGGCGTCGCATCGCCATGATCTTCCAGGAGCCGATGACCGCGCTCGATCCGCTGATGCGGGTCGGCGAGCAGATCGCCGAGGGGCTCCGGCACCACTTCGGGCTCTCGCGCGCGGTGGCGCGCGAGAAGGCGATCGCGTTGCTCGGCAAGGTCGGCATCCCCGCGCCGGCCGAGCGCGTCGACGCGTATCCGCACGAGCTCTCGGGCGGCATGCGGCAGCGCGTGATGATCGCGTCGGCGATCGCGTGCGAGCCGAGCGTGCTGCTCGCCGACGAGCCGACCACCGCGCTCGACGTGACCATCCAGGCGCAGATCCTCGCGCTGATCGACGACCTGCGCCGCGAGCTCGGCACGAGCGTCGTGTTGATCACGCACGATCTCGGGGTCGTGGCGGACGTGGCGGACGACGTGGTCGTCATGTACGCAGGACGCATCGTCGAGCGCGCCGAGAAGGACGCGCTCTTCGAGCGCCCTCTGCATCCGTACACGCGCGGCCTGCTCCAGAGCGTCCCCGGATTCGGGAGCAACGCGACGAAGCTGCGCCTCCCGACGATCCCCGGCCTCGTCCCGGATCTGCGCGAGCTGCCGCGTGGGTGCCGGTTCCGCGATCGCTGCGAGCGCGCGATCGAGCGCTGCGCCGACGAGGAGCCCGCGCTCGAGACCTTCGAGGGCCGCTCGGTCGCGTGCATCCGCGCGCGAGAGGCCGCGTGAGCGCGCCAGGGCCGCTGCTCTCGCTCGCCGGGGTCGGCAAGACCTTCGTGACGCGACGCTCGTTCCTCGGACGGGCGCTCGCGTCCGTGCGGGCGGTGGACGGAGTGGACCTCGAGGTCGGCCGCGGCGAGACGCTCGGCCTGGTGGGCGAGAGCGGCTGCGGCAAGAGCACGCTCGGACGCGTGGCCATCCGCCTCCTCGACCCGACCGAGGGCCGCGTGACGTTCGACGGCCAGGATCTGACCACGCTGCGCGACGCGGAGCTTCGCCCGTTCCGGCGGCGAATGCAGATCGTCTTCCAGGATCCGATGAGCGCGCTCAACCCACGCATGACCGTCCGCGAGGCGCTCGGCGAGCCCCTGCGCATCCACGGGATCGCCCGGACGAGCGACGAGGAGGCGGCCCAGGTCGACGCGCTCCTCGACAAGGTGGGCCTGCGCAAGGAGCAAGCGTCGCGGTATCCGCACGAGTTCTCCGGGGGGCAGCGGCAGCGCATCGTCATCGCCCGCGCGCTCTCGGTCGGCCCCGAGCTCATCGTCTGCGACGAGCCGGTCGCCGCCCTCGACGTGTCGATCCAGGCCCAGGTCGTGAACCTGCTCCGAGACCTGCAGGACGCGATGGGCCTCTCCTATCTCTTCGTCGCGCACGACCTGAGCGTGGTCCGCTTCATGAGCCGGCGCGTGGCCGTGATGTACCTGGGCCGGATCGTGGAGCTGGCTCCGAGCGAGGCGCTCTACGAGGCACCGAAGCACCCGTACACCCGGGCGTTGCTCTCGGCGATCCCCGTGCCCGATCCGAAGACGAAGCGGACCCGCCTGGTGCTCGCGGGCGAGCCGCCGAGCCCGACGCGGCCGCCGAGCGGGTGCGCGTTCCATCCACGCTGCCCGATCGCCCAGAAGGGCCTCTGCGACACCGAGCGGCCCGAGCTGCGCGACGTCGGCTCGGCGCGCGTGGCGTGCCACCTCGCGCGTTGAGGCCGCGGCGGGCGCGGGCGCGCCCGGGATCGCACGGGATCAGGCGACGCTTCGGGCGGACGGCGCGTCCATCCGGCGCACGAAGACGTCGCCGACGGTGACGCACGCCTCCCGCACCTCGACGTTGCCACCGAGCAGCAGCGCGAGGGGACGTAGCTCGATCGAGGCGATCTCGTCCTTGTGCACGTCGAGCAGCGCCGCGAGCCGCAAGAGCACGTCGGCGATGGCGTCCAGGGCCGCCTTGCGCTGCGCGGCAGGCGCGCCGAGCACGAGCGAGCTGCCACGGAGGCGCGCGAGCACCTCCTCGAGGCGATCGGCGTGGAGCGGCAGGATCGTGGACGTGGAGTCGTTCGAGGCGATCCCGTGCGCATCGGCGAACGAGATGCGAGCGCGCGAGGCTCCCTGGCCGAGGGGCTCCGCGACGACGCCGAGGAGGGCGACGGCCGTCGTCGTGGCTGTCACGTGGACGCCGAGCAGGCGCGCGTCGGGCCGGCGCTCGGTGGCCACGCCCATGATCTGCCGGAATACGTCGCGCACGCGCGCGGCGCTGTCGACGCCGTCGACCGAGAGGTCCGGGTGGTCCCACGAGCGCAGGTCGGGCGACGCGAGCGAGATCTTCACGGGGAACCCGATGCGCGCCGCCTCGGCCGCCGCGCGCGAGGGGCTCGAGCAGAGCTCCTCGAGCGGCAGCGGCAGCCCGTAGGGCGCCAGCGCGGCCTTGCTGGCCGGATCCGAGAGAGCGCGTGGCGGGCCGAAGAGCACCTCGCTCACGCGCGTGCGGTCGACGGCCTCGACGCGCGCGTGGCCGGGCGCCACGCCCGTCGCCGCGGACGCGAGCGCCGCCAGGGCCGCCGCAGCGTCCGCGGGCTCGCCGATCGCGACGGTGCGCTCCCCGCTCTCCCAGGCGACGATCCCGTCGTCGACGCGGACCAGACGTCCGCTCGCGCGCTCGGAGCGACGCAGGTGCTCGAGGCGCGCGCGCTCGGCCGGGCGCAGCGCGCGGAGCGAGGCGTTCCAAGGCGCCTCGGCCTTCGCCGCCACGAGCGCCACGGAGCCCGCGAACGGGCGCAGGTCGGTCGTCGCGACGATCCCGAGGTCGCTCGCGAGATCGACGTCCTCGCGCGCTTCGTCGCGCCGTCCCAGACAGGCCAGGACGACGCGCGCGCGTGCGGCGGCCGCGTGGCGGGCGAGCTCGAGCAGCGTCCGGGGGGCGAGCGGGGCCTCCGTGACGAGGCCGACGATCTTCGCGCCGCTGCCCAGCAGCGTGCTCGCTTCGAGCGCGGGATCGGCCACGACCCGCGGCTCGTGCGCGAGGTGGATCGCGCTGGCCGCGCGCGTCAGGTCGAGCGCGACCTCGGGATCACCGACCAGCACCGGCGGACGCGGCGCTCTCACGGAGCGCACGCGCTCCAAGGGAGACCGGCGACGTCGCGAAGAGGCCCCATTTCCATCGAGTGTATCTGGCCCCTCGCCAGGATCCCAGCGCGGCAACCTCCCGCAAAAACAGCCGTCTGCCGGAGCCCCGTGGTATCGTGCTCCCCTATGCTCCGGGCGCTGGGACGCCGCCTCGAACGCTTCGGTTGCCTCGTGATCCTCGCCGCGGGGCTCTCGATCGCTGGCCATGCGTCGGCGCAGGACGACGCGGGTGTGCCTCCACCCGACGCTTCCGCGACCCCGGACGAGACGGTCGGGCACCAGGACGCCGACACCGCCGCGCGCGCGCGCGAGGAGTTCATGGCCGGCATCGCCCACTTCCAGGCCGAGCGATACTCCGAGGCCATCCACTCGTTCCAGGTCGCAGCGTCGCTCGTTCCGAGCGCGGACATCTGGTACAACATCGCCCGCTCCTACGAGGAACTGGCGCGCTCGCGCGGCGAGGCCACGGACTACGAGCAGGCGATCGAGCACTACCGCCGCTACCTCACCGCGCGCGTCGATCCCCCCGATCGGGCGACCGTCGAGCAGCAGATCGCCAACCTCGAGGAGCGACTCGAGTCGGTCCGTCTCGCTTCGCAGGTCGTGCCGACCACGGGGACGCTGCGCCTGCGCTCCGAGCGCGAGGGCGCGGTCGTGCGCATCGACGATCGCGAGATCGGTCGCACGCCGCTCGAGGACGACATCGCGCTCGAGCCGGGCACCCACCGGATCCGGGCCGACCTGGACGGGTACGTGCCGTTCCTCGCCGACCTGACGATCACGACCGGCACGACGACCAGCGCGCGCATCGAGCTGGTGCCCGCGCACCGGTACCGCGCGACCCACGGAGATCGCATCTTCACCTGGGTCGCGTGGGGCCTCGGCGTCGCCGCCCTCGGCGCCGCCATCGGCGTCGGGATCTACGCGGCCGACCAGCAGTCGCGGGCGCTCAATCCCTACGACGCCAACGGCCTCGAGGCCGCGCGTGGCATCTCCGGCTGGAGCGACGCCGCGCTGGGCGCGGCGATCGGCTTCGGTGTGCTCGGCCTGGTCCTGTTCTTCGTCGAGGGCAACGCCGTCGGCACCGAGGCGCTCGAGGGACCCGAAGAGGGCGCGCCCTGACTCAGCGCGTGTCGAAGAGGCCGGGCCAGTGCGGCGCGAGCGCGCGCGCCGTGTGCTCGACGGCCGTGATCGCCGCGCCGGTGGGCCGCTCGTCCGAGAGGTCGAGGTGCTCGCCGAGCGCCGCCCGAGCGGTGGCAGCGACGCTGCTCTCGAGGGCGGCGAGATCGTAGCCGCCCTCTAGGACGAACCCGACGCGCCCGTGACCCAGCCGTCGGGCGGCCCCCACGATCGACGACGCCATCGCCTGGTAGCTCGCGTCGTCGAGGCGCATCGACGCCAGCGGGTCGCGTGCGTGGGCGTCGTAGCCGGCGCTGACGAGGACGACGTCGGGCGCGAACGCGACCACGAGCGGCAACACGACCCGGCGCATCGCGTGCGCGTACTCCGCCGGGCCCGACCCGGGCGGCAGCGCGAGGTTCGCGGTGCCCCCGAGCCCCTCACCCTGGCCGACCTCGCCGGGAGCGCCCGTGCCCGGATAGAGGGGCCACTGGTGCAAGCTGACGAAGAGCACGTCGCGGTCGTGCTCGAAGATGTCCTGCGTGCCGTTGCCGTGGTGCACGTCCCAGTCGACGATCGCCACCCGCCTCGCGCCCGCCCGCTGAGCAGCCCTGGCCGCGACCGCCACGTTGTTCACCAGGCAGAAGCCCATGGCCCGGTCGTGCTCGGCGTGGTGTCCGGGCGGGCGCAGCAGCGCGAAGCCGCGGCGAGGGCCGTCGGCGCTCGCGATCGCGGCCCCGAGCTCGGCGGCCCCACCGGCGGCCCGCCGCATCGCCTCGCGGGTCCCGGGTCCAGCGAAGGTGTCGGCGTCGAGGTCGACGAAGCGATCTTGCCCGATCGCGAGATCGAGCGCGTCGAGGTGGCCGGCGCGGTGCACTCCCGTGAGCTCGGCGGCGTCGATCTCGCGCGCGGCGAGGCGCACCACGCGCTCCTCCGCGAGCACGCTGCGAAGGCCCGCGCGCGCCGCGTCGAGCCGCTCGGGGCACTCCGGATGCCGGCGGGCCGATCGATGCCGCTCGAAGCTCGGGTCATCGACGACGGCGATGCGCGGGTCCGCCATCGCTAGAACGTGTACCGCGCGCGCCCCGGCGGGCAAGCCCGCGGTTGACCCCGTTCTCTTCACGATGATATCCAGCCAGACGCGGGGTAGAGATCCATGCGTACGAAGATCATCGCCGGCGGCGCCATCGCAGTCCTGCTCGTCGGGCTCGGCTCCTATTTCATGGTGAAGTCGAGCGTCGAGGCCGCGTTCGTGGCCGAGGTCGACTCGCGCATCGCGAACGATCAGATCTTGCTCTCGCGCTCGATCCGCCTCACGGCGCGCGATCTCGTGGGCGAGCTCGGGGAGCAAGCCGGGCAGGCGCCGGTGAGCGAGGTGTTCAACGCGCTCGACGAGCCGCGGCGGCGGGACCGGGGCTTCGAGCAAGCCGAGCGCGTCGCGCGCTGGTTCGGCGACCCGGCGCGCGGCCACGGCGGACCGCCCGAGCTCGTCGCCATCACGGACGACCAGGGGCACGTCGTCGCGCGCAACGCCGACCGCAACCGGATGTACGCCCAGGATCTCGCCCACGAGCTGCCTGCGGTGCAGGCGGCCCTCCGAGGCGAGGCCGGCGCAGACGTCTGGGTCAAGCAGGACGAGAACAAGGTCCTCTTGATCGCGGTCACGCCGATCCGGAGCGCGGAGCGGATCGTCGGAACGCTCCTGGTCGGCTATGACCTCTCGAACGGCTTCGCCAGCGCCGAGGCCGAGGTGCTTGGCCGCGACGTCGCGTTCGTCTCGAACGACGCGGTGTACTCGTCGTCGCTCGACGACTCGACGCAGGCGGAGGCGCTGCGCGCATATCTGTTCGGCCCCGGCGCCGCCGCCACCACGGCCGCGCGCGACGCGGAGACGCCGAGCGACGTGTGGCTCGCCACGCTCGGATCGACGGAGTACGTGGGCGTCGTCGGCCCGCTGGGGCTCCCCTCGGGTCACGTCGCCACGGTCGTCCTGGCCGATCGCAGCGCGCAACAGGGCAAGGCCAGCGCTGCCAACGTCATCCTCGGCTTCATGCTCGTCGGCCTGCTCATCGCGATCATCTACGGGTTCATCCTCGGGACGAGCCTGCTCAAGCCCATCGAGCAGATGGAGGAGAGCATGCTGGCCATCATCAACGGCCGTACGGATCTCCGCATCCAGATCGAGAGCTCGGACTTCGGCGGGCTCGCGTACCGCATCAACCAGCTGCTCAACGTCTTCACCGGCACGCCCGAGGTGGACGAGAGCGGCCGCACGTCGCGCCCCCCTGCGGCGGGGCGCTCGTTCGGCGGCTCCGAGCTCGAGAGCGTGGCGGGTGATTCTCCCGCGAGCGGGGGCGAGGGTGCCGGCGGTGCCGGGGGCGGCGACGTCGATCCGGCGCTCGCGGCGCGGCTCGCGGCCGAGCCCGAGGACGCCTACTACGCGCGCGTCTACAACGAGTACGTCGCGGCGAAGCAGGCGGCCGGCGAGAACGTCTCGAACATCCCGCAGGACAAGTTCGCCCAGCGCCTGAAGGCCAACGAGAAGGCCCTGATGGCCAAGCACGGCGCGAGGATGGTGCGATTCCAGGTCGAGGTCGCCGGCACACAGGTCAACCTGAAGCCGGTCCCGATCAAGTAGCGGCGAGAGATCGGGCCTCGTTGTTCGACGCTTCTTGCGCTAGAAGCCGAGCGCGATGGGTCTGTTCGACTTCTTCAAGAGCTCGCCCGAGGCGACCATCCAGAAGCACGCCGCGCGCGCGGCCGACAAGCGTGCCCAGGCGCCCGATCGCTGGGAGTCGATCCAGGCGCTCGGTGCCCTGAAGAGCGCTGATGCGGTCAAGGCGCTCCTGCCGCGCTTCAAGTTCTACGTCGATCCGAGCATCACCGACAACGACGAGAAGGACGAGACCTTCCGCCTCATCTGCGCCGTGGGGCCGGCGGCGATCCCACCGACGCGGGACTACGCCCGCAAAGCGGAGTCGCTGAGCTGGCCGCTCAAGATCCTCGAGCGCCTCGCGGGTGACGACGAGATGGTCGAGGTGCTCCTCGGCCTGCTGGCGTCGATGGACGTCGAGTACGAGCGCGACCCGCAGCGCAAGCTGCAGGTGCTCCAGACGCTGGGGGAGCGTCGGGACCCGCGGATCGGCCCCGCCGTCGAGCGCTTCCTCGGCGACGTGAACGAGACCGCGCGCTTCCACGCCGTGGCGGCCATCGTGCACCAAGAGGACGCCGCGGTGCACCGCGCGGCGCTCGAGGACGCGCTCAGCCGCGAGGACAGCGTGCGCGTCAAGGCGCGCATGCTCGAGGCGTTCGCGCAGCGCGGTTGGCCCGTCTCGTCGCCGGACAAGATCGCCAAGGCGCTGCCGCCGGGCTGGTCGCTCGACCCCAAGGGGGTCCCGGTCCGGAAGTAGGCCGAGCGCCGCCCTCAGCGATAGCCCTGGGCCTGCAGCGTGAACAGCCGCGCGTAGCGGCCGTTCGCGGCCAGCAGCTCCTCGTGGGTGCCGAGCTCGACGATCTTGCCGCCGTGGAGCACCGCGATGCGGTCGGCCATGCGGACGGTGGAGAACCGGTGCGAGATGAGCACGGCCGTCCTGTCCGCCGTGAGCTGTCGGAAGCGCGCGAACACCTTCGCCTCCGCCTCGGCGTCCATCGACGCGGTCGGCTCGTCGAGGACGAGGATGTCGGCGCTCGTGCGCATGAACGCCCGGGCCAGCGCGATCTTCTGCCACTGTCCGAGCGAGAGCTCGCGTCCGTCGTCGAACCACTTGCCCAGCTGCGTGGCGAATCCCTTGGGAAGAGCGTCGATCACCTCGCCCGCGCCGCCCTTGTCGACCGCGTCCTTGAGACGCTCCTCGTCCGAGATCGCGCTGGCGTCGCCTACGCCGACGTTGTCGCCGACGGTCAGCTGGTACTGGACGAAGTCCTGGAAGATGACCCCGATGCGCCGGCGCAGCGCATCCTCGTCCCACTCGGCGAGGTCGAGCCCGTCGAGGAGCACTCTCCCGCGCGTGGGGCGGTAGAGGCGTGTCATCAGCTTGATGAGGGTCGTCTTGCCGGCCCCGTTCTCGCCGACGAGCGCGAGCTTGTGGCGCGGCGGCAGGTGCAGATCGATCCCCTGCAGGACGGGCTCGTCCGCGCCCGGATACCCGAACGCGACGCCCTCGAAGCGCACACCGTCGCCAGGCACGGGCCCGGCGGTGGCGCCCGCGTGCCCGTTCGTGTGGAGCGGCACGCGGTGCAGGAACGCCAGCAGCGTCGAGAGGTAGAGGCGGTCGTCCATGACCTCGGAGACGTGCCGGAGCAGCTGACCGAGCGCGCGCTCGCCCTGGCGAAACGCCGCGAGCGCCATCGTCATCTCGCCGAGCGAGATCTCGTGGCGGGCGGCGCGGAGCGCGACGAGCCCGTACATCGCATAGAACGCCAGCGTCCCGATCTCCCCGAGCGCGAGCCCCCAGATCGCGCGGCGCAGGGCGAGGTCCCGGTCCTCCTTCCAGAGGCGCCAGAAGATCGCCCGGTACTTCTCGAGGAAGAACGACCCGAGGCCGAAGAGCTTCGTCTCCTTCGCGTGCTGCGCGCTCGTGATGACGAGCTCGTAGTAGTTCTGCCGTCGCGACTCCTCGCTCTTCCAGCTGAAGAGCTTGAAGGCGTCCTGATCGAAGCGCAGCTCGGCGACGAAGGCCGGCACGGCCGCGAGCACCAGGCCGAGCACGGCCCACCACGACAGGACGGCGAGCACCGCGCCCAGCCCGAGCATCGCGAGGGCGTTCTCGGCGAGCCCGATGAGGTGCTCGACGTGGCCGAGCGGCCGGTACGACGCCTCGCGCCGGGCCCGCGTGAGCTCGTCGTACACGGTGGGGTTCTCGTAGTCGGCGAGATCGAGCGTCAGCGCCTTCTCGAGGATGCGCTCGTTCACTCGCTCGGCGACGAGCTGGCCGAGCAGGCCTGAGCACGTGCGGTACGCGCGCTGCGCCAGGTGGAGCCCCAGCACCAGGCCGAGCTCCAGGATGACCCAGCGCAGCACGCCCTCGCGCGCCGCGGCGGCCACGCTCGCCTTCTCGACGACGTCGACGATCAGCCGGCCGGCCCAGGCGATCGCCGCCGGCAAGAGGCCCGTGACCACGGAGAGCCCGACGATGGCGGCGGTCAGCGGGCGGCTGGTCTCCCAGACCAGGCGGAACGTCTGCAGCGAGTGTCGGACCGACGCGAGGAAGGGCGGAGGTCGGGGCTTCGGCTTCGCCATCGGCGCCGATCATGGGCCGAAACGAGGAGCGGGCGCAGGGGTATTCACCCGCTGCGCCCGTCCGTTCGACTGCCCGTCCGTTCGAGCCGCCCCCCCGCCTCAGAACGTCAGCTGCGCGCCGTTCCCGGTGAGGTAGAGCGCCGGCGCGTCGGGCGCGTCTCCGAAGGCCAGGATCGGCTCGTCCCACTCGTCGGTGATCACGAGGCCGAGGATCATGAGGAGGAGGCCCACGTCCTGCAAGATGCCGCCGACGTAGTTCACCCACTCGTAGTCGCCGCCGTAGCCGACGCCCAGCCCGAGCCAGGGGCCGATCACGGGGATCCAGGTCAGGCCGTACCAGATCCCGTCCGGGCACCCGTAGCCGCTGCAGCCGCTCGTGTAGCCGCCGGCGAGGACACCCTCGCTGACGAGCGTGAACACCCATCCGCCGACGAGGCTGATGACGCCGCCCACCACCAGACCCGTGATGGGGTCGGAGTGGTGGATGTAGCGGGTGGGCTGCGGTGAAGCCCCGGTCTGGACGTACGCGGACTGCGGCTGGGTGTAGCCGTAGGGCTGGGGCTGCGCGTAGGGCTGTGGCTGGGACGGCGAGACCGTCACCTCACCCTGGATGATCACCTGCGCCGACACGGCCGGCGCGAAAGACAGCATCGCCGCGAAGACGGCGAGCGCGACCCCGAAGCCAATCGTCTTGTTCGTCATGTCCGAGAACCCCTCGATTCCTGCGCGATGGTGACCTCACCCTCGCTTGCGGGCAAGGGTCAGCCCATCGGCGATGGGCAACATCGCCTGGGTTACGCGGGGGTCCGTGCGGATCTTCCCGTTCAGCGCGCGGATGGCGCGCGTGTCGGCATCGTCGACCCCGGGGTCGGCCACGCGGCCGCTCCAGAGGACGTTGTCGACCATCACGAGGCCTCCCACGCGGAGCAGCGTGAGCGATCGCTCGTAGTATGCCTCGTAGCTCTCCTTGTCGGCGTCGATGAACGCCATGTCGAAGCTGCCGGCGGCCCCGCCCGCCGAGAGGGCGTCCATCGTCTCCAGGGCCGGCGCGATGCGCAGGTCGATCTTCGCGCTGACGCCGGCGCGCGTCCACGCGCGGCGGGCGATCGAGGTGAACTTCTCGCTCACGTCGCAGCAGACGATCCGCCCGTCGGCGGGCATCGCCAGCGCCATCGCGGTCGAGCTGTAGCCGGTGAAGGTCCCGACCTCGAGGATCCGCCGCGCTCCGACGATCTCGACGAGGAGCTGCATGAACTGCCCCTGCTCCGGCGAGATCTGCATGCGCGCCTCCGGCATGCGCGCCGTCTCCTCGCGTAGCTCGCGCAGGGCCTCGTGCTCCCGGAGCGTGTGATCGAGCAGGTAGGCTTGTAGGCGGTCGTCGAGCCCGAGGGTGCGCAGGGACATCTCGCTCCTTACTTCATCGGAGGGCGCTCGTCGCCCGGGCGACGGTGGCCTCCACGTCGCCACGGATCTGCGCGAGCCGCTCCGCAGTGTCCGCCTCGAAGCGCAGCACGAGGACCGGCTGCGTGTTGGACGCGCGCACGAGGCCCCAGCCGCCGGGGAAGCGCACCCGCGCGCCGTCGACGTCGACCACCTCGTGCGTGCGACGGTAGTGCTCGCGCACGAGCGCCACGACGTCGAACTTCGTCGCGTCGCTCGCGTCCACGCGCAGCTCCGGCGTGCTGAACGTCGTCGGCAGGTCGGCGAGCAGCTCGTGCAGCGGCGTCTGACCCGCAGCGAGGATCTCGCAGAGGCGGAGCGAGGCGTAGATGGCGTCGTCGAAGCCGTAGAAGCGGTCCGCGAAGAACACGTGGCCGCTCATCTCTCCGGCGAGCAGCGCGTGCTCCTCCTTCATCTTGCGCTTGATCAGCGAGTGGCCCGTCTTCCACAGGATCGGGCGTCCTCCGTGCTGGGCGATGTCGTCGTAGAGCGTCTGCGAGCACTTCACCTCGCCCAGGATCGCCGCGCCCGGCCGGCGCGCCAGGACGTCGCGCGCGAAGAGCGTGAGCAGCTTGTCGCCGTAGAGCACCTCGCCGCGCGCGTCGACGACGCCGATCCGATCGGCGTCGCCGTCGTACGCGATTCCCAGGTCGAGCCGGTGCTCCCGGACCGTCTGGACCAGCAGCTCCAGGTTCTCGGGCTGCGAGGGGTCGGGGTGATGGACCGGAAACCGCCCGTCCGGCTCGATCAAGAGCGCCACCGGGTCCAGGCCGATCGCCCGCATCGCCGCGAGCGCCAGCGGCCCGCCCGCGCCGCTCCCGGCGTCGATGGCGACGCGCAGATCTCTTCGCCCGAGCCGCACGTTGCCCCGCGCGAAGCCGACGTAGGCGCCGCTGGGATCGTAGGGAACGATCCGCCCCCCGCCCGCGAGATCGAAGTCCTCGTCCTCGATCATGCGGCGCAGCGCCGCGATCTCGTCGCCGGCGAGCGTGCCCTTGCCGGCCATCATCTTGAAGCCGTTCTCCGCCGGCGGGTTGTGCGAGCCGGTGACGTGCACGCCGCCGTCGAGGTCGCGGTGGAACACCGTGAAGTAGAGCAGCGGGGTGGGGCCCATCCCGATGTCGAGGACCTCGAGGCCGCACTCCACGATGCCGCGCACGAGCGCCGCGTGCAGGCGGTCCCCGCTCAGGCGGCAGTCGCGACCGGCGGCCACGCGCCGCGCGCCGGCCCGGGCCCACGTCGTCCCGAGCGCGCGGCCGAGCGCGTGGGCGAGCGCGTCGGAGAGGTCCCGGTCGGCGACGCCGCGGATGTCGTACTCACGGAACACGTGCGGATTGTCGATGCGCATCAGATTCCCTTCGGTGGCTGGCGCTGCGCGAGCGCGTTCACGGCGAGCCGGACGTCCTGTGCGCGATCGCGCGGGACGACGAGGAGCGCGTCGCCCGTGTCGACGACCACGAGATCCTTCACCCCGATCAGGGCGACGATCTTCCCTGCGGGGGCGCGGACGTAGTTGCCGCTCGCGTCCTCGAGCACCGCGTCGGCGCCGCTCGTCGCGTTACGATCGGTGTCCTTCTCGCCGAGCTCCCACGCCGTCGTCCAGCTGCCCACGTCGGACCAGCCGAAGTCCGCCGGGATCACGCGGACGCCAGCCGCGTTCTCCATGACGCCGTGGTCGATCGAGATCGACGGAAGCTGCGCGAAGATCGCGGGCAGATCCGCGCCCGGGTCGGCCAGCTCGGCGAGACCGCTCGCGAGCGCCGGCAGATGCGTCGCGATCTCGTCGAGCACGGCGCTCGCGGTGAAGAAGAACTGGCCGGAGTTCCAGAGGTACTTCGGGCTCTTCACGAAGCGGCGCGCCGTCTTGAGGTCGGGCTTCTCCACGAACGCGTCCACGCGATGACTGCCGTCGTCGAGCTTCTTGCCGACGCGGAGGTAGCCGTAGCCCGTCTCGGCGCGGCTCGGGCGCATCCCCAGCGTCACCAGCGATCCGTCACGAGCGATCGTCAGCGCCGCGCGCACGATCCTCTGGTACTCGGGGACGTCCGCCACGAAGTGATCGGCGGCGAGCACCGCGAGGATCGCGTTCGGATCGCGCGCGCGCACCGTCGCCGCCGCCCACCCGACGCAGGGCGCCGTGTTGCGCGGGACGGGCTCGGCCAGGAAGTTCTCGGGCGGCACGCCCGGCAGCTCCGCGCGCGTGGCCTCGACGAGGTGCGCGGCGGTCACGACGATCACGCGCTCGCCCGGGATCAGCGCCGCGATTCGCTCGACGGTGTCCGCGACCAACGAGCGCTCGGTCGCGAGCGGCAAGAGCTGCTTGGGCCGCGCCTTGCGCGAGAGCGGCCAGAAGCGCGTGCCGGCGCCACCCGCCATGACGACGGCCCACGCGTGCGGAAGGATCGAGTCGGTCATCGGAGCAGGTCCAGCGCGATCATGAGGGTGCCCAGCGGAACGAGGTAGACGGCGAACGCCCAGAAGCGGCCACGGGCGACGATGTGCCTCAGCCCGGCCAGCGCGGCCAGTCCCACGACGAACGCCACCAGCGCCCCCGCGATCGCGGGGATCCCGAGGGCAGACCAGTCGGCCGGGTCGCGCAGCTCGTAGACGGCCGCCCCCGCGATCGCCGGTAGCGAGAGCAGGAACGAGAGCCGGAACGCCGCGGGTCCGGCGAGGCCGAGCGCCATCGCCACGGCGATCGTCGTGCCGCTGCGCGAGAGCCCCGGCAAGACGGCGGCGCCCTGCGCCAGACCGATCAGCACACAGTGGCCGAGGGAGAGGTCGAGCGAGGTCGCGCTCGCCCGCGGGCCCGTCCAGCGCGTCGAGGCCACGGCGATCGCCGAGACGCAGAGGCAGACGCCGACGACCGCCGCGGAGCGGGCGAGGGGCTCGACGACGTCGTGCAGCGCCAGGCCGACGAGGCCCGTGATCCCGGTGGCGATCGCGAGGCTGCGCAGGGTACGTCCGTGCTCGGAGCGCCAGCGCGCCGGCCTGACGAGCGTCTGCAGGAGCGGGCTCACCTCCCCACGCATCACGATCAGGGTCGCGAGCAGGGTGCCCAGGTGCAAGAGCACCACCATCTCCAGCGAGCCCTGCGAGCCCGGCAGCAGCATCGCCGCGATCGCGAGGTGCCCGTCGCTCGAGATGGGCAGGAACTCGGTGAGCCCCTGCACCACGCCGAGCGTGATGGCCGTGAGCAGGTCCACGCGCGTGTCCTCAGCCGGCGATCACTGGATGCGCGCGGCCACGTCGACCGTGGTCTGCCACGCGACGGTCCGCGCGCCGCGCGGGAAGGTGATGCTCGACTGGAGCGCACCGGCGACGCAGGGCTCGAACCCGTCCTGCGAGACCGTCGTCGGCTCGATGGTCAGCTCCGGCTCGTAGACGTCGTAGGTCCCCATGTCGCGCAGGTGCGTGGCGAACCGCACGACCAGCGAGGCGCGCGCCTCGCGCTCGTGCCGGACCTCCCAGTCCTGCACGAAGCACTCGGCGATCGCGCGGTGAGCGGCGTCGGTGGCGAGCGCCGTGCGGAGCGGCGTGAGGCTGGCGTCGTCCGACTCGGGGACCTCGACGTCGATCGCGAGGGCGTCGATGGTGGGGCGTGTCACGTCGCCCGTGAAGAAGCGCTCCGCCGGCTCGCTCCGGTCGAAGAGCGCGACGTCCAGGCCCTCGAAGCGGAGGCGCGCCACCGCCCGTCGCACGTCCTCTCGCGCGGGATAGCCAGGCAGAGAGCTTCGGAAGCACTGATCGGCGCGCCGCGCGCCGCGCTCGCGTCCTTCGGCGTCGGTCGAGGTGCTGAGCAGGATCGAGGCCGACTCGCAGAGCAGCTCGGCGGGCACGGGGGCGTGGGCCTCGTTGTACGCCTGGATGGCGTCGTCGTAGCTGCGGATGGCGCCGGCCCAGTCACCGGCCTCGACCAGGGCATCGGCGCTGGACGCGAGGATCTCGCCGGCGACGCTCGTCTCCCGGTAGCGGCACGTGCCGTCGACGCAGACCTGATCGCTCGGGCAGTCGTCGCGTCCGCCACAGGTCGTGCCGGTCGGTGGCCGCTTCGTGGGCGCCGTCTGCTCCGCCTCGGGCGGGGTCGCGCTCTGCACGGTGGGTCCCAGGCCTGCCGGGTCGCCGGGGCGCGGGTCGAGCGTCGCACCGCGGCGGTTGCACGCGTTCAGCGCGATCCCGCAGGCGGCTGCGACCAGCACGAGCGCGAACAGGCGGTGGGAGCGTCGGGTCGGCATGAGCGAGAAGCCGTATACCCGCGCCACCCCCTGGTCGCCAACCGGCCGGGCGGCACCCCGGTCAGAAATGCAGCTCGACGGCGAGGGAGACGACGACGGAGTCGCGGTTGGGCACCGCCGCGAGACCGTAGTGGAAGTCCGGGTACTCGCCGTGCACCCAGTCCGCGCGCAGCGCGACGTCGAACTCGCTCAGCGGCTCGCCCAGGTTCGTCGCCGAGTACGCGATCGAGCCGCCGACCAGCACGGAGGACATCGCCGAGAGCTCGCGGTCTCCCGTGAAGTACTGTCCCCGCGGGCGCAGCGCGTAGTCGTCGGAGTAGAACGCCGCGCGCGTCTGCGTGTAGTAGCGGCCGTGGACGCGGATGCGCAGCATCCCCTCGATCACCTGCTCGTAGGCCAGCTCGGCCGAGATCGAGTCGATGTCCCACGTATCGCGGTAGACGCGGGCGGTGGCCTGAAGGGCTCCGGAGAGCGGCTGGAGCCAGAGGCGCGCGCCGAGGGCGGCCGCGTAGCGGGCGCGATGGTTCGGGTGATGTTCTTGCGCGGCCGCGCGGCCGAGCCAGACGCCGCGGTAGGGGTTGCTCTGGAACCCGTCGACGAGCTGGGCCGAGATCGTGAGCTGGGTCGAGAACACCGGGGCCCAGAGCTGGGTCCAGCTGCCCTGGAAGGTCTGGATCGAGACGTCGTGGGCCGCGAAGTTCATCTCCGTGGTGAAGCACCCCGTCGACGACGAGAGGCGCCGCCGCTCCACCGGATCCTGCGCGCGGCCCTGGTTCGCGTCGCAGATCGAGTCCCACCCGCGCGCGTAGCTCAGATCGAAGAGCATCGTTCGCTCGAACGCCTCCGCGCGCGCACCGATCTGCAGGCCGTGGCTGCGGTAGTCGTTCTCGAAGCCGTACGAGTAGCCGGCGCGGATCGAGCCGAAGTCGCTCCGGATCTCGGCGCCGCCCGAGAAGGTGTTGCGGAAGTCGCTGAGCCTCGTCGCGGTGCTGACCACGTCGGGCTGCGGGGAGGGCGCGTCGACGACCGCGACCGAGGCTCCGCTCACCACGTCCGCCTGCCAGCCGACCCGCAACGCGAGCTCGTCGATCGGCTCGATCCGGCCGTTGACGCTCGGCGTGACGACGTTCATCTCGAGCGGGCCGCCGAAGCCCTCGTGGAAGAGCGTCGCGCCGGCGTTCAGCTGACCACCGACGTCCGCGCGCACCTCGCCGGTCACGGCGAGCAGCGCCGCGCAGGCGAGGAGCACGAGCCAGCCCCTCGGGGGCTCGGCCCCGCCCGGGCCGCCCCTCCGTCCGCCCACTCGACGCGCGCTCGCGCCGGGCCCTCGAGTCGTCAGTTGCACCCGCAGCCGCCTCCGTTGACCGTCGCGGCGCCCGCCGAGCCTTCGCGGTTCTCGAGC
The DNA here is from genome assembly GCA_044220955.1 of Sandaracinaceae bacterium. Classification (GTDB taxonomy): domain Bacteria; phylum Myxococcota_A; class Polyangia; order Polyangiales; family Sandaracinaceae; genus JBBSAT01. The sequence goes on along the minus strand of JBGAQA010000021.1, from coordinate 41,964 downwards.
ACGTGATCGAGGTCGGCCTCCGCCTGCCCGCCCGAGCCGAACGTCATGGCCGGATCGGCGAGGAACTCGCGCTGCTCGGGGCGCACGGTCACGCACCCGGCGGCGCCGAGCGCCAAGCAGACGGCGAGCGCGCCTGCCAGCGTACGCGCGAGGCGCTCAGAAGAAGACGGTGAGGCCACCCGAGTACTCCTCCTGCGCGACGTAGCGGTTCTGATCGAAGAACGCCCAGAGACGCGCTTCGAGGCGGATGGTGATCCGATAGCGGAACGCGAAGCGCAGGCCGCCCCCGCCGTAGAGGGCACCGGTCGCGCCCGAGCGAACCAGGAACGCGTCCGCGTTCGGATCGCCGTAGGCGACGCCCCCGCCGAGCGCGAAGAAAGGGATCACCACCGAGCGCGGGAACACGTTGACGATCCCGCCGGCGGTGCCGATGAGCAACCGACCGCGGTCGCCGACGGCGGCCGCCGCGGTGATCTCGATCCCGAACTCGGGCGCCAGGTAGAACGCCGGACGGATCGACATGAAGCCGTTGACCAGACCGAGCGCCCCGAAGTTGAACGCGATCTCGCCCACCGCCTGCGGCAGCGGGGGCGGCGCGAAGACCTCCGGCGCGAACTGGCCCGCGTGCGCCTCCTCGTCGGACAGCTCGTGCGTGTACACCGCGTCCCCTTGCACCCACGCGAAGGTTCCGTCGGGCAGCTCGACGCGGAACCAGTAGCCCCGCGCGCCGCGCTCGACGATGAGGAACACGTCGCCGCGGCTCGCCGTGTACACGTGCCGGAACGAGGTGCCTGGACCGCTGTGCAGCTCCGCGCGGTCGACGACGACGCGCGCGTACACGCCGCGCGGCGCCTCGTCGTCCGCGGCGCCGCCCGTCGTCGCGGAGTCGCTGGACGCGCTGGGGTCGGGGGCGCTGGCGGTGTCCTGCGCGCGCGCGGGCAGGGCGCACGAGAGCAGGGCCAGGACCAGCGCGGCGCGCGTCAAAGCGCGCTCCCGAACCAGTTCAGGATCAGCTGTGTCTGCGGGCCGTCCACGGCGACGCGGGGATGCGAGTCCATCATCGTCGGCCGGCGATAGAAGGGGCTCGACTCGGCGTCGGGCCCGAGCGTGAACTGCACCCGCTGGAAGTTGTCGATGTACTCGGGCGGCACCACGGCGCCCGGGGCCAGGCGCACGCTCGACGCCATGTCGGAGCTGCCGGTGCACGATGGACGCGTGGCCGCCGCCGTGTCGATCAGCCGCAGGGAGGACTGCGTCTGGTGGCAGCCGCCCGTGTCGCCGGCGGTCCCGGTCGCGCAGCTCGCGCCCTGGATGACGTCCGGCTGGATGAAGCAATAGAAGTAGTCCTCGCTGAGCTGCGTGTTCGGCTGGACGATGTTCTCGCCCAGCTCGACGGTCCCGCAGCCGCACGGGGCGACGACGAGCCCCAGCGCGAGGGCCCCTGCCAGGACGGAGCGTGCGTCGACCACGGGCCGAGCCTGCCAAACCGCATGCGTCATGGTCAACGACATACGAGCGATCGTCGGCGCGAATGGTAAGCTCCCGCTCGGGAGGGTAGACCGATGCAGATCCGAGCAGTCACCGTCCTGGTGCTCGCGCTCGCAGCATGTGGAGGCGGGACGTCCCAGGCGCACACCACGACCGCCGAGACGGATACGCCACCGCCGCCACCTCCTCCTCCGAGCGCGGCGCACGCCCGCGGGGACAGCAGCGTGTCGGCCCGCGTCGGGCGGATGGGCGGCACGCTGGAGCTGGCCAACGGCGCGCGCCTCGAGATCGACGCGAACGCGATGAGCGACGAGGTGGAGCTCACGATGCGCGTGGCGGAGGGGGCGCACGTCTTCGACACCGCCGAGTACCAGACGCCGCTCGGGCCGCTCGTCGAGATCTCCCCCGCCCTCACCCCGACCCTCACCCGCTCGATCCACTACAGCGTGCCCTTCACGCGGATCCCGGAAGGTTACCCGGAGAGCGATCTCGCGCTCGCCGTGGAGGAAGAGGGCTCGCAGCGCGAGCACTTCGTCAGCGCGACACAGACGCGCTGGCAGATGTACCCGGCGCGGCACGTGGGCGATCGCTTCGTCGCCGACCTCGACGAGCTGTCGGGCCACCGGGTGCAGTTCGGCGTCTCGCGTTGACGTCTGGACGCGCCGCCTCGCTGGCCGAGAGGTCGCTCGGGCGCCCGGCGTCCGAGGTCGCCCGCGAGGTCGGCGTCTCCCGCGAGGCGATCGAGCTCGCGTGGAGCTCGGAGATCGTCGATCTGCACGTCGAGTCGTTCATCCCGGCGCGCCTCTATCACTACGATCTGCACCGCCGTCACTCCTACCGCTTCCCGTTCCTCGGGCACCTCTTCGGACACCTCGATCTCCCTCGCGCCCTCGGAGGTGGGCTGACGGGGGCGATGTGGTCGATCTCGACGAACATCGCTCGGCGCGCGGCGCGTCGGACCGAGGTGTTCGCGCAGAACGTCGCCGCGCTGCGCGCCACGCTCGAGGCGAGTCCCGACGTGGCGGTCGTTCGAACCCACGCCGAGTACGCGGCCGCGCGGAGGGCCGGCAAGCACGCAGCGCTCTTGGCGGTGCAAGGCGGCAACGCGCTCGAGAGCCGCGCGTTCGAGAACCCGGGCGGGCTCATCACCCGGATCACCGTCGTGCACCTCTCGAGCTCGGTCTTCGGCGCGACCTCGAGCCCGGCACGCGGACGCGCGGACACGGGACTGACCGCTCGCGGCCGGGACTTCGTTCGCTGGCTGGACGCGGAGCGCATCTTCGTCGACCTCGCCCACGCGAGCCCGCGCACGTTCTGGGACGCCGTCGAGGTGCACGACCGCGACAGGCCGCTCATCGTCACGCACACCGGGATCGCGCAGGTCCACGACATGTGGCGGAACATCGACGCCCGGCAGGTCCGCGCCGTCGCCGATACGGGCGGCGTCGTCGCGATCATCTTCCACGGCGCGTTTCTCGGCGCCCGCACGCGGGACGGACGGGCCGTGCTCGATCACGTCGAGGCCGCCATCGACGCGGGCGGCGAGCAGTGCGCTGCGCTCGGCAGCGACTACGACGGATTCATCGTGCCGCCTGCGGATCTGCGCGACGGCGGCGTGGGGTTCTACCGCTTGGTCGAGTACATGCTCGAGCGGCGCTGGACCGAGCAGCGCATCCGAGGCGTGCTCGGCGACAACTTCGTGCGATCGTTCTCGCACCTGAGACCCGGATGACGGACGATCCCCGAGACGACGAGACGCAGATCCTGGCCCGGATGTCCGACGCGGTGGAGGCGGGCGCGCTGCGCGATCTGCTCGAGACCGAAGGAATCGCGGTGTCGACGCCGGGCCTCACCCACCGGTCGATGCTCGGCATCGCCGGGGGCTACGTGGACATCATCGTTCGTGTCCCCAAGAAGGATCTCGAGCGGGCCCGCGAGATCTACGACGGGCTGCGCACCGCTTCGCCGCCGATCGACGAGCGACCCGAGGACCGCCCGCGCACCGACCGCAACCGGCGCGTCGCCGTGTTCGCGGCGCTCTGGCTCCCGGTCGGCGGGGGCAGCTTCTACGCGCGGCGTACTCGGGTGGGGCTCGCGTTCCTGGCCCTCCAGGCCGCATGCGTCGGCCTGGCCCTCGCGTGGCCGCCGTTCTGGTACGGCGTGCTCGGCGTGCCGATCGTGGACGCGATCTCGTCGGTGCTGTGGATCGGCTCGCTCCAGCACGGGCGGCCCGCGCCGATCGTGGCGCGTGTCGGGCCCGCGCTCGCCGCGGCGATGATCGCGCTCGTGCCGCTCTCGCTCGTGGCGGCACCCTCTTTGTACGCGGGCCGCGCGATGGTCGCGGCGTGCGCGAAGGCGGCCGAGTGTGGTGGGCCCGCCCAGGCCGCGTGCGTCGCGCAGGCCGCCCAGGTCGCGTTCGAAGGGCGAGGCTCCACGGCGCGCGAGGCGGACTGCGCGCAGTGCCTGGAGCAGGTCACTTGCGATCAGAGCTACGCGCAGTGCGGCCTGTGCCGCGGGCTGGTGGAGCTCCCGCTGCCCCGCGAGGACGTCCTTCACGGACCGGTCGGCACGACGCCCGACGATCTCCAGCGGGTCGTCCCCGACATCTTCGGCCGGCGCGGCTCCGACGGAGCGCCCGAACACGATCTGGACGAGATGCTCCGGGCGATCGAAGACACGCCGCCACCGGCTCGCTGAGCGAGCCGGTCGGCGCACCCACCGACGCTCGACCGCGTCAGGGCGAGAGCAGGTCCGTCGTCGGCGTCGCTGCCTCTGTCGGCGGCGGCGGCGGCGCGGCCGGTGCAGCGGGCTTCTTCGGTGCAGCGGGCTTCTTCGGTGCAGCGGGCTTCTTCGGTGCAGCGGGCTTCTTCGGCGCAGCGGCCTTCTTCGGCGCAGCGGCCTTCTTGGGCGCGGCCTTCTTCGGGGCCGCCTTCTTGGGCGCAGCCTTCTTCTTCGGGGCCGCCTTCTTGGGCGCAGCCTTCTTCTTCGGGGCCGCCTTCTTCGCGCTCTTCTTCTTCGCCTTCGCCATGTGCGAGTCCCTCCGGTCTTCGAGACGACAACGGTGCGTGAACCGTATTGTCACGTCACGGCGCGTGTCAACACGCACCGACTGGCGGGAGACTACTACTTCAGGCGCGCGCCTTGGGAGATCTCTTTGTCGGGGGAGAGAACCGAGAGCCCGCTCGCGTCGCTCACGGCCAGGACCATCCCGTGGGAGGTCTTGCCGAACTTGGCGAACGTGCGGGGCGCGAGGTTGGCGACGACCGCGATCCGCCGTCCGATCAGCGCCTCCGGGGCGTAGTGCTCGCCGATCCCCGCGAGGATCGTGCGGGCTCCGAGCTCGCCGAGGTCGACCGAGAGCTCGAGCAGCTTGTCGCTCTTCGGCACCCGCTCCGCGGTCCTCACCAGGGCGAGCCGCATCTCGATCTTGTCGAGCTGCTCGATCGTGATCACACCCGGGATCTCCGCCTTCGGCGCCTCCGCCGGCTTCGCGTCGCTCACCTGCTTCTCCGTCTTCTTCGCCTCCGCCCTCTTGGGCTCGGGCTTCTTCACGCCTGCGTTCGGCGGCGGCACGCCCAGCCGCTCGTAGTAGGCCCGCGTCTGATCCTCGTCGAGGCGCGGGAACAGCGGTGCGCCAGGCCTGCAGCGCGTGCCGCCCGCGAGCCCGCCCCACGCGCTCGGCCATCGGTCGAGCCCCTCGGTCGGCATCAGCGGCGGCAAGCCGAGCTGCCCCCGGATCCCGTCGCACTTCTCCGGCATGAAGGGCCAGAGCATCACGCTCAGCCAGCGGAGCGACTCGAGCACCGTGTACGCCACGACCTCGAGGCGTGCTCGGTCACCGCTCTTCGCCAGCGCCCAGGGCGCCGTGTCGTCGATGTACTTGTTGGCCGCCAGGACGAGCTCCCAGATGCTCTCGAGCGCGCGATGCGGCGCGATCGCCGCGAGGTGCTCGCTCGAGTGCTTCGCGGCGCGCTCCGCCGTCTCGATCACGCGGCGCTCGAGGTCGCCGTGCCTCCCGGGATCGAGCGCCGGGACGCGTCCGTCGAGGTTCTTCTCGACGATGCTCGTGACCATGCGGTTCAGGAGGTTGCCGAGGCCGTTGCCGAGATCGCCGTGGTAGCGCGCGAGCATGTTGGCGTGGCTGAAGTCGCTGTCCGCGCCGAGCGCCACGTCGCGCATCAGGTAGTAGCGCAGCGCGTCCTTGCCGAGCGCCTCCGCCAGCGGCTCGGGCGGCAGGAAGTTCCCGGCCGACTTGCTCATCTTCTCGCCGTTCACGGTCATCCAGCCGTGGGCGAACACGCCGCGCGGCAGGGGCAGGCCCGCGCTCATCAGGAACGCCGGCCAGTACACGCAGTGGAACCGAGTGATCTCCTTGCCGATGAGGTGCAGGGCCTCGCCGTGCTTCCAGAACGCCTCGTAGAGGGCTGCGCCCTCGATCTGCCCGTCGTCGCAGAGCGCCGAGACGTAGTTCGTCAGCGCGTCGAACCACACGTAGACGACGTGGTCGGGCGCCCCGGGCACGGGCAGGCCCCAGCGGAAAGTCGTTCGCGAGAGGGAGAGATCGCGCAGGCCCTCCTCGCTCTTCACGAAGGCCTTCACCTCGTTGAACTTGCCCTCCGGTCGAACGAAGTCCGGGTGGGCCTCGTAGTAGTCGAGCAGTGGCTGCGCGTACCTCGAGAGGCGGAAGAAGTAGCTCGGCTCCTTCACGCGCTCGACGCTCGCGCCGGTCGGCGCCTTGCCGTCCACGAGCTCCTTCTCGGTGTAGTAGGCCTCGTCCGCCTGGGCGTACCAGCCCTCGTACTCGCCGAGGTAGATGTCGCCGTTCGCCTCGCAGCGACGCCAGAGCTCGCTGACCACCTTCGCGTGGCGCGGCTCGGTGGTGCGGATGAAGTCGTCGTTGGCGATCCCGAGCGCCTCCCAGGCGCCGGTGAAAGACGGGATGAGCCGGTCGACGAAGGCCTGCGCCGAGAGGCCCTCCTTCTGCGCCGTGCGCTCGATCTTCTGGCCGTGCTCGTCGGTGCCGGTGAGGAAGCGGGTGCGTCGCCCGCGCACCTTGGCGTGCCGGACCAGCACGTCGGCGGCGATGGTCGAGTATGCGTGCCCGACGTGGGGCTTGCCGTTCACGTAGTAGATGGGCGTGGTGAGATAGAAGGGAGTGGTCACGGCGAGAGGCCGTTGTTACCACGCCGTGCGCGGGGAGGCCGTCGGCACCTGCCCCCTGGATCCCCGGGTCGCCGATAGTTTGCCCGCGTCGGTCGCCTCGGCGACAAGCGATGCATGCCCTCCGACGCAGCGCCGCTGATCGTCCGGACCCTCGATCTCCTCGCGCGCGGCTCCGCCACGGGGACGATCTCGGTGACCAGCGCGTCCCGCTCGGGATCGATCTCGATGATCGCGGGACGCATCGCGCACGTCGAGGCCCCCGGGGCGGCGCCCCTCTTGTGCGAGCTCCTCGGGATCGACCGTGAGCTCGCCTCGAAGGGCGCGGTGCTCGGGGCTCATCGCGAGCAGATGCGGGCGCGCCTCGTCGCGATGATGGCCTGGCGCGGCGTGTCCGTGGGCCTGCGGACGGGATGTCCGCGCGTGGCGCCGGGGGTCGACCCCGCGTGCACGGCGGACCTCGTGCTCGAGGCGCTGCGGCGTGCCGTCCGGGACCTCCCGATCGAGCGCGCGCGCGAGCGGCTCTCGGCGCATCCCTGGTCGCTCAGCGCGCTCGGCCGCTCGCTGTGCGCCAAAGCTGCGCTCCACCCGGACGAGGCTGCCCTGGTCGCCGCGCTCGATGCTCCGACGGACCTGGCCGCGATGCACCGCGTCGCCGGGACCGAGCGCGCCCTCCGCTTCGCGTTCGCGCTCGCCTTCGTCGAAGCGGCGAGCCTGCCCTCGGAGGCCGGGGCCATGACGCTGCTCGCCCGCAAGACGACCGAGCTCCGGCGCGACGCGTCGGCGGCGCGCCTGCTGGATCTGCCCGGCCATGCGCGCCCGTCCGAGGCACGCGGCGCGCTCCGGCGCCTCGCCCGCGAGCTGCATCCCGACCGCTTCGCGGCGCACGCGCCGGCCGGCATCCAGGAGGCCTCGACCGCGGTCGTCGCCGCCATGACCCGCGCCGCAGCCGCGCTCCGCTGACGACTCCGACCGCGGAGCAAGAGGGGCGACGGGATCAGAACCGAAGCGGGCGCAGCTGACGCGGGGGCAGGCCCGCGCAGTCGTCGATGACGATCAGCTCGCGCGCGACGGCCGGTCCGCTCACCTCGACGCGCATGACGCCCCCGCGCTCGGCGTCCGGGATCAGGGCGACGTCACCGGCGAGCGCGCCGTCACCGAGGACGAAGCCGCCGCGCGACGCGTACACGTCGCGCACCGTCCCGGCGACCACGTCGACTTCGAGGAGGTGGTCCGGGGGGTCCGCGCTCGCGACCGTGCCCTCGTTCGCGACCGCGAGGACGCGACCGCCGCCGAGCGCGATCAGCCCGGTGCCGACGACCGGGACGCCGTCCGGCGCCTGCCAGCGCGCAGCGACGGTGATCGAGCCCGCTGCATCGACCGTGATCTCCGCGATGCCGGCGCTCGGACGTCTCCCCTCGGGTGGGAGCATGAACGATCCCGCGCAGAGCACGTACGCGCGCGCCGGGTCGTCCGGGTCGACCGATGCCGCGCGGCAGTTCTGGAGCGGGGCGAGGGAGACGGCGGCCGAGGGAATGAGGGTCTCGCGATCGATCCCGAGCACGCCCCCGTCGCCCGCGCGCTCGAAGCGCCGGTCGAATCGATCGAGCACGACGAGCACCGTCCGGGGTCCGAGGGGGACGAGAGGACCCGGGTGCGCGTACGCCGTGCACTCCCCCGTGCACGGATCGATCAGGCCATCGGCGCCGAGCCCGATGCTCCGGGTCACCGCGCCGTGTTCCACCACGACCACGTCGTTGCCCCGCTGCAGCGGGCCGGCGCTGCCGTCCGGGTTGACGCCGAAGCGCGAGACGAGCACGCGGCCGTCGGTCAGCGCGAGCGCATCGTAGGGGTTCGCGCTGAACCCGGTCCGCGCCCCCGGGGCCTCCGCTCGCAGGTCGACCTGTGCGACTTCGTCCCCGACCCAGACGCTGAGGACGTCCACGGGGGAGCGATCGATCCACGCGATCGCTCCGGTGCCGAGCGGGGACGAGGGCAGCGCCGGATCGCCCGCCAGGCTGGTCACCAGCGTCGAGACGCGCGTCCCCGAGTCGAGCCAGTCGGTGACGATCGGCGCACCATCGGCATCGAGCAGCGCCAGGGCGCTCGACGTGCGATCCGAGCGAAGGAGCAAGAACGCAGGCGCGCGCGCCGGCGCGGCGAGCTCCCCGGCAGGACACGCCGCGCGGCTGGCGCACCCGACGAGGACCAAGACGAGCCAGGCGTGCCGCATCCGAGCGTCCTCGCGCGCGCGAAAGGGATGGTCAAGCCTCCGTGCCGCGGGGCCTCACCTTCGCTACAGTCGCGCCCGCATGGCGGAGCAGGGCGCGCCGGAGATCCAGGTCGAGGAGCGGCGCATCACGTCGTTCGATGGGACCGATCTCGCCTATCACCTCGTCGGCGAGGGTGCGCCGATCCTGCTCGCCAACGGCCTCGGAGGCAGCTGGCGCGCCTGGACGCACCAGATCGGGTTCTTCCAGGATCGGTACCGATTCCTCTCCTGGGACTACCGGGGGCTCTACGCGAGCAAAGCCCCGCCCGATCGCAACGCGCTCGACGTGCCCGCCCAGGCACGCGATGCGCTCGCGATCTTGGACGAGGAGAAGATCGAACGGACGGCCGTGCTCGGGTGGTCGATGGGCGTCCAGGTGGCGCTCGAGCTCTTCCGTCGCGCCCCCGATCGCATCGCCGCCCTGGTGCTGATCAACGGCGTCGCGGGCTCGCCGTTCCGGACGCTGGGCGACTCCCCGCGGGTCGGACGGCTGGCGCCCTCGATCCTGCGCGCCGCGCAGCGCGCTCCCGACGCCATCTCGCGGGTGACGGCGCGGGTGGTGCGATGGGAGCACATGCCGCGGCTCGCCAAGGCGCTCGGCATCGCCGGCCAGACGCTCGACGAGGGGCTGTTCCGCGAGATCGCCGGCTCGTTCGTCGGCCTCGACATGGAGATCTACGCGCGCACCCTCGAGCAGCTCGGCGCGCACGACGCGCACGACGTCCTGAGGGCGATCGACGTCCCTCTGCTGATGATCGCGGGCGCGAACGACCTCATGACGCCACGCTCGACGGCCCAGAGCCTCGTCGACGCGGTGAGGGGGGCGGAGCTGCTGGTGGTCCCTGGCGGCACGCACTACCTCGCGGTCGAGTACCCCGACGTGATCAACCACCGCGTGGCGCGCTTCTTCGACGGCCGCGGCTACCCGGGGAGGCCCCGCGGATGAGCGCGCGAGCCGACGCGAGGACCCTCGAGCGGCGCGCCTTCCCGCTCGCGTCGATGGCCATGACGCTGGTCGTGGCGTGCGGCCTCGGCGCGTGCGAGTGCGAGCCCAGCGAGACGCCCGCGCCGCGGGACGAGCGGCAGGACGTGGCCCTGCTGCAGGCCGCCCTGACCGAAGATCCCGCGCAGCTGGTGCTGGACGAGGTCGACGACGCGGTCGCGCGGCAGCGGCCCGTGCTCGCGGCCGATCTGCTCGACGACGCGGCGATTCCCGCCGTCCGGCGGCACATCGAGACCCTCCAGGCACTGCCCCTGGCGACCTCGCGGGGACAGACGCTGAAGACGCGCGCCATCCGGCTCTTGCGGGCGCGCCTCACCGCGCTCGGACACTGGCGCGACGCGCTCGCGCGAGGGATCGGTCACGACGACGAGGCGCTCCTCGATGCCCTGCACGAAGCAGGGGAGGCGGAGCACGACCTCGCCGAGTTCATGGCCGAGCTCGCCGTCATCCGGCCGCTCGACACGTCCGGCGCGCCGGGGGACCGCGGCGGTGCGCTCGAGGGACTGCCGCCCCTGGCGCCGCCTGCGAGCGGGGAGGGCGACGACACCGTGACCCCCCCCGACGAGCCCGACCCGCACGGCGCCGACCCGATCGACGCGCGCGAAGACCCCCTCGAGCCTCCGCCGCCCGCTCCGCCGACGCCGCGCGGGCCCGACGAGCCCGAGCTGCCGCAAGACCACGAGGACCACCACGGGATCGTCCCGCCGTGAGCGCGCCGCGCGTCCTGGTCGTCGACAACCACGACTCGTTCACGTTCAACCTCGTCCAGTACCTCCTCGAGCTCGGCGCGGACGTGCTGGTGAGGCGCAGCGACGCGATCGACCTCGACGGGATCGCCCGAGCGTCCCCCGATGCCTTGCTGGTCTCGCCCGGGCCGGGCCGGCCGGACGACGCCGGGATCACGCTCGATGCCATCCGCGCGCTGGCGGGGCGCGTGCCGGTCCTCGGCGTGTGCCTCGGTCACCAGGCCATCGGCGCGCTCTACGGCGCCAGGATCGTGCGGGCGCCCCGTCTCATGCACGGGCGCACCTCCGAGATCCGCCACGACGGGGAAGGCGTGTTCGCCGGCGTGCCCTCGCCCTTCGTCGCTGCGCGCTACCACTCGCTCGTGATCGATCCCGCCACGCTGCCAGCCGAGCTTTCGCCGACCGCGTGGGCGAGCACGGGCGAGCTGATGGGGCTCCGGCACCGGACGCTCGACGTCGAAGGCGTGCAGTTCCATCCGGAGTCGTTCCTCACCGAGCACGGGCACGCGATGATGAGGAACTTCCTCGCGCGGGCCTCCCGAGGCGGGGCGGGGGCCAGCGCTCCGGTCGGCTGAGCGGCGGTCCTGTCGTCAAGTACCCACGCGACCGTCCTCGGTGGTACATGAGCGACGTGCCCCAGGGATCGATGGAGACCGTCCTCGTCACCGGCGCCGCCGGGACCGTCGGCAACTACGTCGTCGGGCTCGCCGAGGCGGCGGGCTTCCGCGTCGTCGCGAGCGACATCACGGCCAAGGGCGTGCAGGCCCCGGTGCGCGGCGAAATCCGCGCGGGCGATCTGCGCGACAAGAGCTTCGTCGAGCGCGTCGTCAAGGGCGCAGACCACGTGATCCACACCGCGGCGATGCTCGACGTCGGCACGCCCTACGAGACGATCGCGGCCGTGAACACGGAGGCGGTCGGGACGCTCTACGACGCCCACGCGCGCGCCGGGGGCAAGCGCTTCGTGCACGTGTCGAGCGCGATGGTGTACGGCGTGGGGCAGAAGGGACCGCTCGCCGAGGATGCCCGCATCCTGCCTCGCGGACCGCACTCTCGGAGCAAGCGGGACGCCGAGGTCCTGCTCGAGGAGCGGCGCGGAAAAGGCCCGCCGTGGACCATCCTGCGCGCAGCGCCCCTCTACGGTCGTCGCGGACGGCACTTCGCGGCGGCGCTGCTCGTGCCGGGGCCGGCGATCAAGCTCGTGAGCCCCGTGCTGCCGCGCACCGCGGGCGGGCCGGTGCAGACGTTCGTCCACGCCGAGGACGTCGCGCGCGCGCTCGTCTTCGTGCTCAAGAAGCCCGAGGCGCACGACGCGATCCTCAACGTGTCCGATGAAGATCCGCTCACCCTCGGCGACCGCGTGACCGAGACGTTCCGCGCGTACGGGCTGCCGACCGTCCCCGCAGGCGAGCTGCCGCGGCCGGTGCTCGACCGCCTGGGGCAGTTCTTCCAGTCGCCGGGTGCATTCCGAGGGCTCGACACGGCGATCCTGTCGGCCTGGCGACTCGTGGTGCTTCGCCACGGGCTCAAGCCCGCGCTGCGAGCGCGGGTCGACCGCGAGGCGCTCACGCTGCTCTACGACGATCTGCTCGTCGACGCGACGAAGCTCCGCGCGCTCGGCTGGACGCCGCGCTTCCCGCGCTTCCAGGAGGGCTGGCGGCAGGTCCTGCGCTGGTATCAAGCCGAGCGCTGGGCGCCCCGGTTCGGGTAGCGCTAGGATCGTCCGCGATGGTTCAGCGACTCCTTCGTCGAACGTCCGAGCTGGGCCGCGAGGCCGTCGCCGTCGTCCGCCAGGGCAAGCTCATGGCCTTCCCGAAGCGCACGACGGCCCCTGCCGGCGCCGAGCGCGCCGTCGTGTTCGTCCACGGCTTCATGGCCGGCGGTCCGGTGTTCGACCCGATGCGCGCCCACGTCGAGTCGAGGGCCGCCGTCGAGACGGTCGGGCTCACCTACGGGCCGCTCGAGTCGTTCGAGCAGGTCGCAGCGCGCGTCGCGGCGCTCGCGAAGCTCGCCGCGCACGGTCGGCCGCTCACGCTCGTCGGGCACTCGCTCGGCGGGCTGCTGGCGCGCTGGTACTTGCAGGAGCTGGGCGGGGCCGTCGACGTCGGCGGCCCGGTGGACCGGCTGATCACCATCGCCAGCCCGCACGCCGGAACCGAGCACGCCCGCTTCGCGCCCGGCTCGCTGGGGGCCGCGCTGCGCCCCGGCAGCGCGACGCTCGAGCGGCTGCGGGAAGGGCGGGGCCGTGCGGCGCAGGTCGCCCACGTCGCGGTCATCGCGGGTCGGGATCGCATGATCTCGCCGCCCGACAGCGCCGGCGCCATCGAGGCGGCCGAGGTCCACCGCTACGACGACCTCGGGCACAACGAGGCGCTCTTCGATCCCCGCGTCGTCGACCTCGTCGCCCGTCACGTCGTTCCGCCCGGCGCGCGCCACGCGTCCGGGGCGGGGCGCGTGCGCTGACGTCCCCCCGCTGCTATCGCTGGGGCGCTTTTTTCCCGAGCTTCCGAGCAGCATGGCGACCGGTCCCGGCAACACCCCCGAAGAGAGCACCTTCCGGAAGCTACTTCCGCGCCTGCTGCTCTCGCTCGTGCTCGGCGGGATCTTCGCTTGGCTCATCGCGCGGGGCGGCGTGCCGCTCATCCCCACGATGGCGGAGCTGCGCGCCGTGGATCCGCGGTGGCTCGGCGTCTACGCCCTCGTGCTGCTCTCGATGCACTTCGTCCGGGCGACCCGGTGGCGCTTCCTCGTCGCGCCGGTGAAGGCCGACGTGCCGTTCTGGCAGGGCGTGCTGATCAACTGGGTCGGGTTCTTCGCGATCTTCGTGCTCCCGCTGCGGATCGGCGAGCTCGCGCGTCCCGCCGTCTCGAAGATGCGCCTCGGCATCCCGCTCTCGGTCGGCTTCGGGACCGTGGCGCTCGAGCGGGTGTTCGACGGCCTGTTGACGAGCCTCTGCGTGGTGTGGGGCCTCGCGTTCCTGCCGCAGCTCGAGACCGACGACCCGATCGCGCGGAGCCTGCCCTACTACGGCTGGCTCGCCGTCACCGCCTTCGGCGCGGCCTTCTGCGGCCTCGTCCTCTTCCTCTGGCAGCGCGAGATCGCGAAGAAGCTCGTGCGCTGGACGTTCGGCATCGTCTCGAAGTCGCTCGCCGAGCGCCTGAGCGAGAAGGTGATGGGCATCGCCGACGGCATCCGGTCGATCGCGCGCCCGCGGCTCGCCTTCGGGTTCCTGAGCGAGTCGCTCGTGTACTGGGGCCTGAACGCCACGGGCATGTGGGTCCTGGCGCGCGCGTGCGGGCTCGACCTGACGTTCGGCCACGCAGCGGCGCTGATGGGCATCCTCGCGATCGGCGTGCTCTTGCCGGCCGGGCCCGGGATGTTCGGCAACTTCCAGCTCGCCGTGCTGACCGGGCTGCGGCTGTACCTCGCCGAGGAGATCGTGGGCGGCGCCGGCTCCGTCTACGTGTTCCTGCTCTACTCCACGCAGGCCCTGCTGCTCTGCGTCGCAGGGGTCGTGCCCCTCTACATCATGAGGCTCTCCTTCGCGGATCTCGTGCGGGCCGACGTCCAGGCCGCGGCCGAGATGGCCTGAGGCGACCGAGGCGGGAGGCCCGGAGAGGCGCGCGGGCCGCAGAATTGCCGACCGAAAACTTGCGCCGGCCGGCGGGGCGGGCGGACGGTCCGGGCATGCGCACCTGGCTCGCGGCTCTGGTTCTCGTGCTCGTCTCGCTCCCGGCCACGCAGGCGGCCGCCCGCGCGAGCACCGAGTACACCTACCGCTACGAGCAGCTGTGGCAGACGACCATCCGCCTCTTGCGCGTGGACCTCGGCTGCCAGATCACCGACCGCGACGACGCGATCGGCTTCGTGATGTTCGACTACCCCGGCACGGCCGGCCACACGTACGGCGGCAGCGTGGAGCTCGTGCGCACGACGGACGAGCACGGCACCGAGCGCGTGCGCGTGACCGTGCACATCCCGTCGATGCCGACCTACGTCGAGCAGCACGTGCTCACGAGGCTCGGCCGCAAGCTGCGCGAGGACTTCGGGCTGCCGCCACGCGTCCACGTCTCGCGGCCCGCCGAGCCGCCGGCGAGCGACGACGACGGCGCGGCCGAGGTCCCTCCCGAGAGCGGCGAGGCGCCTCCGAGCGAGGACGTCTCGATCGAGTAGACGCGCGCACGACGCGCGCGCTCAGCTGCAGGTGTCGGCGCCGCGCACCGTGGTCGGCGCCGCCGCGCCACACCGGAGCGTGCAGCTCGAGGTGTCGTCGCACGTGACGCTGCAGGGCGAGCCGGTGCAGGTGACGTTGCAGGTCGCGCTCCCGCTGCAGCTCACGGTGCCGCCGCTACCGACGCTGAGCAGACAGCTCGAGCCGCGGCAGACCATGTTGGCTCCGCTCGTGGCGATCACGTCGCAGCTCGACCCGTCGGTGCAGGTCGCCTCGCAGGTCGACCCGCAGCTCGCGTTGCACGCGGCGCTCGTGCACCCGAGGTGGCATCCTGCCGACGCGGCGCTGCACCCGTTCACGGCGCTCCAGCCGCACGTGCGGCCGCTCGGGCACGCGCAGCCGGTGGCGTTGCACGCGCAGTCCGTCGCCGGACACCCGGGCCCGTTGGGGCCGAAGCAAGCGGTGAGACCGAGGGCGAGCAGGACGAGCCGCACGGCCGGCAGTGTAGCCGATGCGGCGCGCCATTGACGCAGCGCGGCGCTCCCGTACCATCCCGCGCGCCGTGACCCTCATCGTCCAGAAGTTCGGCGGGACCAGCGTCGGCTCGATCGAGCGCATCCGCAGCGTGGCCAGGCGCGTCGCGCGCACGCGCGCGGAGGGCCACGACGTCGTCGTGGTCGCGAGCGCGATGGCGGGGGAGACGAACCGGCTGCTCGCGCTGGGCGCCGAGCTGACCAAGACGCCCGACCCGCGGGAGCTCGACGCGCTCGTCGCCACGGGCGAGCAGGTCTCGGTCGCGCTGCTCGCGATCGCGCTCAACGCGCTCGACGTCCCGGCGCGCTCCTTCCTCGCGCACCAGGTGCACCTGCGCACCGACAGCGCGTTCACCAAGGCGCGGATCCGCGGCATCGACGCCGACCGCCTGCTCGACACCATCAAGGAAGGCAAGGTCGCGATCGTCGCGGGCTTCCAGGGCGTCGACGACGAGGGCAACGTCACCACGCTCGGTCGCGGCGGCTCCGATACGAGCGCCGTCGCCATCGCCGCGGCGCTCGGCCAGGGCGTCGTCTGCGAGATCTACACGGACGTCGACGGCGTCTACACCGCCGATCCGAACATCGTGAAGAACGCGCGCAAGGTCTCGCGCATCAGCTACGAAGAGATGCTCGAGCTCGCGTCGCTCGGCGCGAAGGTGCTCCAGATTCGGTCCGTGGAGCTCGCGATGAAGTACGCCGTGCCGGTGCACGTGCGCTCGAGCTTCTCGGACGTGGAAGGGACGTGGGTCGTGGGCGAAGACGAATCCCTCGAGAGCGTGGTCGTCGCGGGCGTGACGAGCGACAAGAACGAGGCGCAGGTGACCGTGCGCCGCATGCCCCAGAGCACGCGCGGCGTCGCGGCGCTCTTCTCGGCGCTCGCCGAGGCGCGCGTGTCGGTCGACATGATCATCCAGAACCCATCCGTCGACGGCGCCACGGATCTCACGTTCACCGTGCCGAAGGGCGAGCTCGAGCGCGCACAGACCATCGCCAGGCTGCAGGTCTCGGGCGCCGCCGACGTGACCGCACGCCAGGACGTGGTGAAGGTCTCGATCGTCGGCCTCGGCATGCGCTCGCACGCCGGCGTCGCCGCGAAGATGTTCCGCCTGCTCGCCGACGAGGGCATCACCATCGACGCCGTGAGCACCAGCGAGATCAAGGTCTCCTGCCTCATCGCGAGCAAGTACGGCGAGCTCGCCGTCCGCGCGCTCCACGACGGCTTCGGCCTCGGGGGCGAGTAGCCGGCTCCGGGCTCGAGATCCGGCGCTCGCTCACGGCTCGGGCGTCATCGGCCCGACGCCGCCGTACTGCATGCGCTGCGCTTGCGTGATGGTGCGCGCCGCGGCGACGGCGCCGAAGACGGTGCCGCCCTCGGTGATCGTGCGCGGGTAGCCCGTCGCCCCACGGTCCACGACGTAGAGGCCGAAGTGCGGGTCGTAGCCCTCGGCCCACTCGAAGTTGTCCATCAGCGACCAGTGGTAGTAGCCGCGCACGTCCGCGCCGTCGTCGATGGCGCGCTGGATCTGCTCGAGCGTGCGGACGACGTTCTCGGCGCGGCGCGCGCCGTTGAGCGTGGCGATGCCGGACTCCGTGATCACGAAGGGCAGCGAGCCGTTCGCGAAGCCGGTGCCCGTCTGGTAGCGGCCGTGGAACGCCATGATCACGTCGTGCAGGCCCTCGGCGTACCACTCGTAGCCCATCGCCGGGACGATCCACGTCGCGTCGCCCGCGGGCAGGCACGCACCGGCGTTGATGCCGTTGGTGCAGGGCGTCGCGTGCACGAGCGGGAGCAGGCCGCCGCCGCGACCTGTCACGCCCGCGCGGAAGTAGTACTGCAGGCCGAGCCAGTCGATGGACGGCTCGCCCGCGGCCGTCATCCACTCGGGGTGCGTCTCGTCGGTCGTACCGTCGAGGTCCGTGTCGAACGTGCCGTCGCGCAGCGAGTCGACCAGCAGGTAGTGGTAGACGTAGGTCATCGAGTCGGCGGCGGCGACGTCCTCGGGGTCGGCGCTGGGCGCGTTGCCGCGCGCAGGCACCCAGTCGGCGACCGAGAGCGGGATACCGACCGAGGCCGCGACGCCGTCTCCGTCCGCGTCCATCGTGTCGCAGCGGTGCAGCGCCTCGTACATGGCGACGTGCGCGTCCACGAAGCTGCGCACGACGTCGAGGAAGCGGTCCGTATGCCCACCGAGGAAGTAGTTCCGGCCGGGCGGGAAGTAGCCGATCCCGTACGCCGCGAAGAGGTAGTTCACCGGCTCGTTGATCGTGCCCCACTCGTCGACGCGATCACCGAAGTGCGCCCCGAGGTAACAGGCGTGCTCGCGGAGCTCCTCGACGATCGCGTCGGCGTGGGCCGAGCTCCAGCCACAGAGCTGTGCCGCGTCGGGGCTCGACGCGTCGCACGTCTCGGGGTCGATCCGCGGGTCGTCGACCCAGAGCGGGTTCGAGAAGTGCAGGAGCGTCACGTGCGGTCGGATCGACGCCGCCACCAGCGCGTCCACGACGGCGTCGTAGTGGGCCAGAGCCGCCGGGTCGTTCACGTCGCGCGAGGGCTCGAGCCGCGACCACTCCATGCTGAAGCGATAGGAGTCGGCGTGGACACCGGTGAGCAGCGCGACGTCGTCGACCGCGTGCGTGTAGCCCTGGACCGCGTCGCCGACGGGCGTGCCGTGGCCGAGCCCGCCCATCGCCGCCGGGCCCGCCCACACCCACCAGTCGGTGTGGGTGTTCGAGTCCTCGATCTGCGTCGCCGCCGTGGCCGCGCCGAAGCGGAACGACCCGGCGCCCGAGGGAGCCGAGAGTGACCCCATCGCCGGGAAGGTGATCGGGTCGGTCGGGCCGCCGTCGCGCATGACGTGGTAGGCGTCGCGCCCCCCGTCGCTCGGCACGAAGGCGTCCTGGCCACCGGCGTCGCTGCCCGCGTCGTCGGCGGCAGGAGGTCCCGCCGTGCTGCACGCCGCGAGGGAGAGCGCGAGCCACGGAGCGAGAGACGCCTTCACAGCGTGCCTCGCAGGGTGGAGAGCTCCGAGAGGGCATGGTCGTCACCCGCCGATCGAGCCGTCGCGATCCCCAGATCGGCGAGCCGCCGCGCGTCGTCGCCGCGCCCCAGCTCCTGCGCGAGCTGCGCCGCCATGAGGTACGTCGGGACGTACGCCGGGTGCTCGCTCGTGACCTGCTCGAGCGCCGCGAGCGCCTCGTCCTTGCGGCCGGCGGAGCGCAGCTCCATCGCGCGCGCGTAGAAGTGGAAGGGATCGCGCGAGCCCTTGGCGATGATCGCCTCGATCACTTGCAGCCGTTTCGACATCGGTCTCCTACTGCTCGAGGACGCCCAGGTACGGCAGGTTTCGGTGCTTCTCTCCGTAGTCCAGGCCGTAGCCGACCACGAAGACGTCCTCGATCGTGAAGCCGAGGTGATCGATGGGCACCTCGACGCGCGTTCGCGCTGGCTTGTGCAGGAGCGAGCAGAGCTCGAGCGAGCGAGGCCTCCGCGTCGCGAGGTTCTTCAGCAGGTAGGACATCGTGAGCCCGGTGTCGACGATGTCCTCGACGATGATCACGTCCTTGCCCTCGATGGGCTTGGTCAGGTCGTAGGTGATCTGCACCACGCCGCTGGTCTCCGTCCCGTCGCCGTAGCTCCGGCACCCGAGGAAGTCGATGGAGAGCGGCAGATCGATCTGGCGGATGAGATCCGCGCCAAACACGAGGCTGCCCTTCAGCACCGGGACCATCACGAGCTCCCGGCCCTGGTGCGCCTGGGTGATCCGTGCGCCGAGCTCCTTCACGCGCTTCTGGATGGTGGCTTCGTCGATCAGCGTGCGGATGCGAGACTTCATCGATACCTCGGGCGAAGAGGGGCTGGCTAGGGCAGCAGACCGGCGCGCCGGCGGATGTCGAGCGCGACGTCGGAGGTCCAGAAGCGGATCAGGTCGGCGACGAGCGGTGCGCCCGCAGCGAGCTCGACGACGGACGACGAGCCGTAGTCCCGCTCCGTGCGCCGCAGCGCCTCGACGCTCGCCGGCAGATCGTCGGCGAGCAGGGCCGCCGTTCGCGCCGCGCCCAGCGAGACGGCGCGCGCGAGGTTCGGCAGATCCGAGCCGGGCATGGCGACGTAGCGGGGCGCGACCTCCTCGAGGATGCGCCGCGCCTTGCGCGAGAGGGCGCGCTGGATGCGCCGGCTCTGATCATCGAGGACGTCCTCGCTGGTGAGCCCCTGTCCGAACTGCGGCGAGACCACGCGCGCTGCCGCGGCGAGCATCACCTCGAGCTCTCGTGGCGTGAGCTTGTCGAAGACCGAGAGGCCGAGCGTGGCGTTCGCGAGGGCACGACCGAGCAGGAAGATCTGCGCGGCCTCGGGCAGCTCGCCCAGCATCGAAGGCACGAGGACCGACACCGGATCGGACAGCTCGATCGCGATCCCGCGTCCGCGCACGCGGTGCGTGTAGAGCTCGACCTCACCGACCGAGAGGATGGCCGCGAGCCGATCGGCCAGGACCCGCACCGGGTGCCCCGATCGCGGCGCGAGGCGATCTCCCCGGCCCACGCCGAGGCCGTCGAGATCGGCGGGGTAGAGCTTGACGATCGCCTCCGGCAGCGCGCCGAGCATCGCGAAGGTCGGCGAGCTGAAGTCGAGGCGATAGAGCAGGGCGAGCGTCTCGCTGCCGAAGCTGCCCTGGAGAACGCGCGGCAGCGGCGGCGGCCGGCCACGCACGCGCTGCTCCTCCTCGCTGCTCGCCGCGCCGAGCAAGAGCAGGGGCCCCACGCCGATCGCGCGGGTATCGGGTGCGATCGCGCCCAGCAGCGCCGCGAGCTCGCGCGCCAGGTCTGCGTTCGCCGGCTGCAGGTCCACCAGCCGCCGCAGCGTCTCCACGCCCTCGATGGGTCGCCCCGCGCGCAGCGTCTGCCGGGCGAAGCGCCGTGCGAGATCGGGGTTGTCCGCGTGCGCGCGCATCGCTTCGCGCAGCACCTCGAGCGCTGCCTCGTGGCGCCCGAGCGTGTCGGAGAGCACGTCCGCGAGGTCCATGTACACGGTCGCAGGGGCGGGGTGCTTGGGATCGCTCTTGCTCCGGCGCAGGTGATCGTAGAGGGCCTGCCCGTAGCGCGACCACCCGTTCGAGTCGCCCTTCGCGATCGCGCTGCGGAACACCTGGCCCGAGGGACCGTAGGGGCCCTCGATGGCCACCGCCTCCGCCAGGGCGTCGAGCGCCCGGACCTCGTCCTTGCGATCTCGCTCGAGCCGCGAGAGCTCCACGAACGCCGCCGCCTGCTCGGCACGGCCGCGCGAGGCCGCCGCGAGTCGCCTGAGCGCGTCGGCCGCGCGATCGAGCTGGCCGGCCTTGCGCTCGATCCGCGCGAGGATCGCGAGCGCGGGGGGGCACTCGGCCTCCGTCGCGAGCACGGCGTTCACGCTCGCGCGGGCGCGCGGCACGTCGGCCAGACGATCGACCTCGATCGCGCCGAGGTCGAGGTGGACGTCACGCAGGACCTCCTTGCTCGGGCCCAGCGCGATGATGGCGCGGAGCTTCTCCGCCGCCTCCGACCACTGGCCGGCCGCTCCGTAGAGCCGCGCTGCGGACCGGAGCAGCGCGAGGTCGGTCGGCGAGGACTTGAGCGCGCGCACGAGCGTCGCGATGCCGCCTGCGGTGTCGCCGAGCACCTCCGACTGGAGCCGCGCGACCTCGAGCGAGAGCGCCGAGACCCGCTCGGGCGCCTTCGCCGCGAGCGCGGCGCGTCCGAGCCGATCGGCCGCGCGTCCTGCCTCGTTCTGCGTGAGCAAGATGTCGAGGACGCGGCCGGGCGCCTCGGCGTTGTCGGGGTCGAGCTCGAGCGCGCGCTCGAAGTCGGGGTACGCGGCCGCCGCATCGACGAGCGTGTCGCTCGTGATCGTGCCCGCGCGCACGAGGAGCGCCGCCGCCCTGCGCGGGCTCTCGACCAGGCGCGCTTCGCGGCGGAGGGCGTCGGCGACGGTCTTCGCATCGCCCCCCGCCTCGGCGGCGCGGCCCAGACCACGTACGGCGGCCAGGCTCTCGGGATCGGCGGCGACGGCCGCGGCGAAAGCATCGACGGCACGCGGATCGCGCGACTCGAGGAGGGCCTCGGCCAGCCGCGCGCGATGCGCCGCCGCGATCGCGGGATCGCCCGAGCCGTCGGCGATGCGTCCGTCGATCGTCGCGAGCAGCGCGCGGTCCCCGGTCTCGAGGGCGATCCGCTCGAGGCTGGCGAGCGCGAGCGGATCGGCCGGTGAGAGCGAGAGGATCGCCTCGTACGTCGCGCGCAGGTCCGCCGCCTTGGCCCCGAGCTTCGTCTCCTGCACGCGCGCGAGATCGCGCAGGGCCGCGACGCGCGACTCGGGCTCGACGTGGACCCGCGCGAGCGACGCCAGCACCCCCGCGAGCGGCTCGAACGCCTGCGTCCGGCGCATCAGCGGCTCCGCCAGGAGCAGGGCGGCGAGGTTGCCCGGATCGCGCGAGAGCGCCTCCTCCACGAATCCGAGCGCCCGCTTGGGGTCGTTCAGGTGCTCGATCGCGACCTCGGCGGCGCGCAGGAACGCGGCCAGCGCGACGGCGTCGTCCGTGGAGGCGTGCGCCTCCCGATCGAGCTCGTCGAGCAGCTTCTTGTACGAACCGTCCGCGGCCCGCAGGCGCGCGACCGCGTCCGCCGCCGGCCGGTACCCCGGGTCCGCATCGCGGGCTGCCTCGTAGAGCGCCAGGGCCTTGCCGCCCTCGTTGAGGCGCTCTTCTCGCACCTCCGCCGCGCGGTGGGCGGCGCGCGCGCGCGCGATCGGGCTCGCCCCGCTCGCCTCGGGCTTGGCGCCCTTCGGGGTATCGTGCGCCGCCAGCTCGCGCTCGAGCGTGCGCACGAGCTCGTCCCACGCGCCGCGGTCTCGGAGCTTGCGGGCCAGCATGCGCAGCGCCCGCACGTTGCGGGGGTCGGCCTCGACGGCGGCGCGGTAGTGCACGAGCGCCTCGTCGTCGCGGCCGATGCGTTCCTCGCAGAGCTCGGCCATCTTCAGGCGCAGCCCGACGACGGTCTCCGCCTCCTTCGCGAGCTCGAGCTCGCGCTTGTAGAGATCGAGCAGCTCCTCCCAGCGACCGGCGCGCGCGAGCAGGCGGCCGAGGCTGGTGAGCGCGGGCGCGTACGTCGGATCGACCGAGAGCGCGCGACGGAAGCGCGCGATCGCGCCGTCCCGGTCCCCTGCCAGCTCGTCGAGCACCTCGCCGGCGCGGTGCACGATGCCGAGCGTCGCCTTCGGATCGCGGATGAGCGCCGCCTCGCGCTCGAGCGCGTCGACCAGCTCCGCGGGCCGCCTCGCCCGCTCGGCGGCGCGCTGCATCGCGTGAATCGCGCCGAGGTGCTTGCCGTCGATCGCGACGATGCGCTGGTAGGCGGCGAGCGCCTGCGCAGGCTCGTCGAGCGCGTCCTCGTAGACCGCGCCGAGCTTCATCAGGTAGGTGATCGCCGCCTCGCCGCTCGCGCCGTCCGCTGCCCTGGCGTAGAGGAGCGCGAGCTCGCGCCACTTGTGCGCCGTGGCGTAGAGGCGGGTCAGCGCCTTGAAGGAGGGGGCGTAGCCCGGCACCAGCGTGAGCGCGCGGGCGTGGTGCTCGATCGCTTGCTCCGGGTCCCGCTGCGCGGTCTCCAGCAGCTCGGCGATGCGAGCGTGCGCAGCAGCCCGGCGGCGCGGCTCGGGGCTCGCCTCGGACTCCGCCGCGAGGATCCGGACGAGGGACGCGTGGTCGCTCAGCGCGTCGTAGATCCGCGTCAGGGCCTGCAGCGTCGGCAAGTGCAGCGGATCGAGCGCGAGCACTCGCTCGTACGCGACGACGGCGCCGGCCTGGTCGTCGAGCTTGTCCTCGCGCAGCGTCCCGATGCGGTGGAGCAAGGACACGCGATCGAAGCGCGACGCCGAGGGAAGGGCCGCGAGGGCCTCGAGCACTCGCACGAGCGGCTCCGCCCGGTCCGCCGCGTCGTAGAGCCGCGCGAGATCTTCGAGCACGACGGGCTCGGTCGGCGCTTCGACGACCGCGCGCTCGAGCGCAGCGATGGCTTCGTCGCGGTTGCCCAGCCTCTCCGCCGAGAGGTGCGCGATGCGGTGCAGGGCCATCGCGCGCGTGAAGGCGTCGGTCGCGCGTGCCACCTTGCGCTCGAGCAGGGCCGCCAGGTCGCGCCACCGTCGCTGGCCGTGCAGGAGACGCTCGAGCGCCTCGAGCGCGAACGCAGCGTCCGGGTCGAGGCGCAGCGCCGTCTGGTAGAGCTCGATCGCCGCCTCGACGTCCTTGTGCCGGACCTCGACCACGCGCGCGCGCGCCGTGACGAGCGCGGCCCGGTGACGCGGGTCGCCGGACGCGGCGTTCGCCGCCTTCTCGTAGGTCCGCGCGAGCTCCACCCACGAGGCCGCCTCGAGGTCCGACTGCTCGAGCGCGCGCAGCGCGGCCCGGTCGCCGCGATCGAGATCGAGCGCGATGGCGTACTGCGCCCGCGCCTCCGCCTTCTGACCGAGGAGATCCTCGAGCACGCGCCCCTTCGCGACGTGGAGCGCAGCCCGCCGCCTGGGATCGCGCGTGATGCGCGACTCCGCGTCGAAGAGCGGCAGCGCCTCCTTGTACGACTTCAGCGCGAGAAGGGCGCGGCGCGCACCCTGTAGCGTCGGGACGTGCTCGGGCATCTTGGCGAGCGCCTCGAGGTAGTGCTGGCTCGCCTTGCGGAAGTCGGCGCTGCCGAGCTCGTGTTGCCGCGCGATCTCGAAGTGCAGGCGCGCGCGCCGGAGCGGATCGGTCAGCTCGAGCAGCTCCCGCTCCCACGAATCGACGCCGGCCTCGCTCGCGCGGACGGATGCGGGGGGCGTCGGCGCGACCGGCGGCGCGGCCGCCGCCGGCGGGGATCCCGACGCAGCCGGGACCGCCGGGCTCGAGCCACCCGGCCCCGGCGGGCGAGGTCGATCGCGGGGCGGCGGAGCCGGCGCCCGGGGCGGGGGCGCGGCGCGAGGTGCGGTCGGAGCCGGGACGACGCCCGGTCGCGGTGGGCGGACGGAAGGCGTCTGCGCGCGAACGGCGGCGGGCGCCGGCGGCGGCGGGACCGAGCGCCGCTCTGCAGGCGGCGGAGGGGGGACGGTCGGCTCACGCCGAGGCTTGCTCACCACGTCCCGCTCGAGATCGGTGAGCATCGCGTCGAGGCTCCCGTCGGCGCGCGGCGCCTTCGTCGGCGCGGTCCGCGGCTCCTCGACGACCTCGTCGAGCGCCACCTCCATCGTGGAGTCGGCGCGGGCCCCGGCGTCGGGTCGCGGCTTCGGAGGTCTCTTGTCGGGAGGGTCGGCCATGCAGGTGAGTCCGTCAGCGAATGCGAACGATCGGTCGTACCGGGACGACGACGGCGGCGACGACGGTCGCGCCGACGTCCGTCACGCCGGCGCTCGACGCCGCGCTCGGCGGACCGCCACCGGTCGGGACGGCCGTGCGGCGGCGCTCGACCGTCGTCGGTCCGTCGAGCACGAACACCCCGCCGTCGGCAGGCATGACGGCGGCCGAGGCCGATCCCGGTGCCCGCGCGGCGGCCGCGAGCATCGCGCGCAGCTCGACCAGGCGCGTCTGGAAGCGGGGCTTGTCGGGGTACTTCCGCACGAGCAGCTCGTAGATCGGGATGGCGCGCTCGGGGTGGCCCGCCTTCACGTGGAGCTCGGCCTCCTCGTCCGGACGGATCACCGACGTCGGCGGCTCGTCGTCCTCGCCCCAGCTCGGTGCCTGCGGGCGCGGCTGCGCCTTCTGTGCAGCGGCCCATCCTTCGACGCTCACGCGCTGCCCCTTCTTGTTGAGCCAGTCCGGCGCCGGCGTCTTGGCGAGCTCGAGCGGCTGGGGGTCCTCGGACGCGGCACCCTCGAGCGCGCGCCGGAGCGCGAGGACGTCGGCGAGCCGGTCACGCGCGACGTGGTCGGAGGGAGACTCGACGACGATCTTGCGAAGGAAGCGCTCGGCGTCCTCGAAGTTGCCCATGCGGAGCTGCAGGAGCGCCAGGCCCGCCCCCTGCAGCGGGACCGTGTTCGACGCGCCGGGCGGCTCCTCCGACATCGCGCGCTCCGCGGCGGAGAGCAGGCGCGCGAGCGCCATCGCCACGGGCAGCGCCGCGTCGGAGGAGCCAGCGGCGGCGCGCAGCAGCTCGAGGGCGCCGGGCAGGTCTCGGGCGCCCACGCGGGCGACGAGCGCCGCGCGTAGCTCGGGCTCGAGCCCGCCCCGAGACCCGTCGTTCGCGGCAGAGGACCAGAACCCCTTCAGCAGCCGCCACGCGACCCGCATCCGCTCGAGCAGCTCGGGCGGCACCGGACGACCGGCGATCACCTCGCGCTCGATCGCCGCGATGTCCGCGGCGCTCCCGGAAGCCACGATCTGCGTCCAGCGGCCGAGCCAGGGCTCGACGAGCCCAGCGGGATCCATGACGAGCGAGAGCGCCTGCGCGATCTCGACTCCGGCGACGCCGTGCCCGACGCGCGCGCCCCGCGTCACCGCCCATGCCTCGATCAGCCGGCCCTGCGCCGCGAGCGCCTCGACGAGCCCGGCGTCGAGCGCGATCGGCGGGCCGCTCACCCGATCGTGGGGACGTGCGCGGACGGCCTGCAGGAGCGCCTCGCAGCGCGGCCGTTCCTCACCGCCGCGCGCTACGACCGCCTCCATCAGATCCACGGCGGCGTCACGAGCTCCTTGCACGAGCAGCGCGCGCGCGATCTGATCGAGCGACGGAAGGGGTCGCCTCACGGTGGCCCCATCCTACACGGGCCCGCCTCAGCTGGGCGCGGGATCGCCAGGGGATGGGCCGACGGGTCGGAACCAGCGCACGATCAGCATCACGTCCACGAGCACGAAGAGCGCGGCGAGGATCGCCAGGCCGACCGCCCACCAACACGAGCCCGGCGTCTCGTCCACGAGCAGGACGTACGACTCGGGCGTCACGGGCATCTCCATGTTGGTCGCGAGGTACTCGCGCACCGACGAGAGCCGTCCGCCGAGATCCGCGAAGCGCACGAGGCGTCCGCTGTACGTCGTCCGCGGCGTCCGCGCCGCGTCCTCGCTCAGGTGAACGAACACCGTCCGCTGGCCGGCCAGCGGAAACACGACGTACGAGTCTCCCGTGAGCACCCGCCGGTAGCGAACGGCGCCCGCGCTGAGCGGCGTCCCCTCGACGGTCACGAGCGTGTTCGGCGTGAGCGACGACGCCGTGACGCTGGTCACGTCGCCGAGCTCCTCGGTGCTGCCGCGCGCGAAGAAGAACGCGAGATCGCTCCGCAGCGAGGCGACCAGGGCGAGGGCGACCACGACGACCAGCGCCATGAGCGCCATCGTCGCGATGCGGCGCCCGGGCGGGGGAGCGGGGAGCGCGAGGAGCTCCGGATCGACCTCGTCCCGCCCGAGGGTGCCGCCGGATGCGTGGGGTTGAGCGCTGGCCACGGACCTCTAGACAACGGGTTACGCGAAAGGTTCGCCCGGGACAAGCCCCATCCCTGCCCGAGCGTTCAGGTTGGACGCGAGCGGCTCGGCCGCCGCGGTCTCACTCGAGGGTGATCGGGTACCGGACGACCATCTCGGGGCCGTCGAACGTGGGGAACTGGATGCTCCGGGCCGTCGTGCGGAGGCAGTCCCCGCACTCGCCGGTCGTCAGGACGGCCGGGCCCGAGAGGTTCACCGCGCTCACGTGGCCGTTGCCGCCGATCCGCAAGCCGAAGGTGAGGGTGCCCGTCAGCTCCCGATCGGTCGCCGCGAGGATGAAGCACCGGCGGACCCGAGGCATGACGCCGTCGAACGCGTGGTCGATCTCGGCGCCGGTGAGCTGCTCCTCCCCGCCGCTGCCGGCGCCGTCGATGACGCGCAGCTCGCCTTCGCCGAGGTCGTCGCCCGTGACCGCGTCGCCGAAGGGACCCGCTACACCGCTCGAGCCCTCGTCGGCGCTGGGACCGCCGCCGCGAATCGTGCCTGCACCCTCACGCCTTCGACGCGGCCGCCGCGCACGGCCGGGGCTCTCTGGCTCGTCCGTCGGGGTGTCGAGCGTCGCGACCTCGATGTCGGCTTCCGGCTCCTCGGGCGGCGGCCCGTAGCCTTGCTCGACGACGAGGTAGGCCCCGAGACCTCCCCACACCAGTGACGCGAGCGCGAAGCCCGCGAGGAACCGAGTCACGCTGGCGTGTATATCACGGCGTGCACGCTTGACCGCCCGTCGCGCCTCTTCTACCGTCGGCCGCCGTGCCCCGGGACGTTCTTCGCCTCTTCGCCGCGTGTGCGCTCGCCACACCCGCACTGTTCTTCTCTGCCACGTCGCTCGCGCAGGACGACGAGGAGGCCGGCCACTCCCGTGGCGGCTACGCCTGGGGCGAGGAGCACCACGACGAGACGGCCTCCGGGCCTGCCGCGCACCACTACGGGCGCGCCTACGTGGGCCTCGGCGTCGGCGGGAGCGTCCGGATCGTCCAGTACGTGGACCTGAACCAGGATCGCCTCGCGCCCGCGTACTTGCAGCTCCGGGGCGGCTACTTCTTCGAGAGCGACGGGCTGGCCCAGCACGGGGTGGTGCTCGGGGTCGCCACGCCCATGACGGGGGACGGCATCGCCACACCGGGCTTCGGCGTCGACGGCTTCACGCAGTACTCCATCGCCCCGGCCTACATGATTCGCCTCGTCCCCGACGGCGACCTCGGCGAGTGGTTCAACGCCACGGGCCGCCTCGGCATCGCCCTGGCGCTCGGCGAGCAGTTCAGCTGGGGGTGGGAGGCAGGCGTCGGGATGCTCGTGCGCCCCCTGGCCGGCCTGGGCATCTACGGCGAGATCGACTTTTCGCAGTACTTCGCCCAGGACAACCACCCGCTCTTGAGCTTCGAGATCGGTGTCGCGATCGACTACGAGGTGCTGCCGTGAGCGCGCGACGATTCTTCCTGAGGGCCGCCGCGCTCGCCGTCCTCGGGCTCGCGATCGGAGGCCCGGCCCCCGGCTACGTGGGCAACTGCAGCACCGACGGCGGCCCAGGTCCGGTCGACCGCGTGCAGTTCTGCACGAACAAGGAGGCCTACGCGTGCGCGCGGGATCTCGCGTTCGGGCGGATCGACATGACCCAGTACAACGTCTGCTCGAGCCGCATCGACAGCATGTGCGCCGGCTTCAACTTCCCGCCGGGGTGTAGCCCCTCGCAGGCGCTCGCCAACGCGTGCATCTCCGCGGTCTCCGACGCGAACCGGATCAGCACGCCGACCGACATGCTCGTCGAGTGCCAGAGCACCACGCTCTGCGGCGCCGCCTCCCTGGAGGGCATCTGATGGGCACCCAAGCCGAGCGGCCGTCCCGCGCGTCACACTCGTCCATGCGACGCTACCTTCTCGCGCTGGGGATCCTCGTCACGGCCGGTTGCTCCATCGTGGCGACCCACGAGGAGTACGCGCTCTACCGCTCGACGCGCCTCGCCCAGAACGACGACGAGCGGCTCATCGCGATGGCCGCGTACGCCGAGCACTACCCGAACGGGATGTGGGCCGCCGACATCGCGCGCGAGCGCGAGGCGCGCGAGCAGGGCGTCTGGCTCTCCGGCAACTCGACGCAGGCGGGCCTCGAGCACTACCTCTCGGCGTACCCGGACGGCACCTACGCGGAGCAGGCGCACGCGCGCCTCGCCGCCGTCACGCACGTCGAGGAGCACCGCGAGGTCGAGGTCCAGCACGTCGAAGAAGTGCAGCGCGTCGATGCTGCCGCCCAGGCGGAGCAGCGCCGGCAGTGGGTGACGCAGGCCACGACGTTCTGGGCTCGCACGCTCCTCAGCATCCACAACTACGGACAGACGATCGCCCAGGTCGCCCGCGCGAACCCGGAGTTCTCGACCGCGTTCGGCCAGGCGCCGGCGCCGATGTGCACGCCGACGCACTGCCTGAAGCACTACCACGCGCACTATGCGATCCCCGTCCCGGGCGCGACGCGCATCGAGCGCGAGATGCAGATGTTCCTGCGCATCCGCCTCGACGGGGGCCGCGTCGAGCGCGTCGAGGTGCTGCTGCCGAACATGGGGTTCTCGCGCTGGTACGAGCTCGAGAACCGAACCCTGGTGACGGACGAGGATCCCGAGCAGCGCCAGCAGGCCATGAACTGGGCGCTCGAGCGCCTCCTGCCCGTCATCGGCGCCGCGGCGCCCGGCGCGCACACGATCGACGTCGTGCCGGAGCCCATCGAGGCCATCACGGCGAGCGAGAGCGCGGCGAGCGAGACGCCCGAAGAGGCCGACACCGAGATCCCCGACCAGGAGTCGGGGGCACCGCCCGCCGAGGCGAGCGCCGACGGCTCGGCTCCTCCGTCGGAGGGGGCGGCCGCCGAGGGCGGCGACGCCAGCCTCGAGGAGCTCCTCGCCGCGGCGGCCGGCGTCGACGCGACCGAGGGCACCGAGGAGCAAACGGTCGAGGTCGCGCCCGAGGACACCGGGGAGACGATGGTGCTGCCGGTCGGCCTCTATGCGATCCAGCTCCGCAACGTCCGGCTCGTCGTCTTCGCGGCGGGCGAGGGCGACTACGGCGAGGGCTTCGATGGCTTCTACGTCGAGCGCGCCCGCGACTGATTCCTCATGGGCCCTGAGCGGGCCCCTCGAGGGACCGGCGGAGCCCGGGGCTGGCGTCGATTCGGTGCCTGAGTATCGGTCGCGATGGATGAGCTGACGCCAGCCGACCGGATCGTCAGTGATGCCCTCGGGCGCCTGATCGAGTTCTGGGGCTTCAAGCGGAACATGGGGCGCGTCTGGGCGCTGCTCTACCTGGCGCCCGAGCCGGTCTCGGCGCGGACGCTGCGCACGCAGCTCGCGGTGTCGGCCGGCTCGGTGTCGATGACGCTCACCGAGCTGCAGCGCTGGGGCGTCGTCCGGCGCGTGTTCGTCGCGGGCAGCCGCCAGGAGCACTTCGTCGCCGAGAACAACGTCTGGAAGATGGTGTCGCGCGTGTTCCGCGAGCGCGAGCTGGTCGAGATCGTCGAGGCGATCGCCGCGTTCGAGCAGGCGCTGCGCGAGACCCCCGAGGCGGACGCCGTCCGGCGCGAGCGGATCCACTCGCTCCTCGAGCTCGCGCGGCTCGGGCGAGCGGTCGTCGAGGCGCTCGTCGGAGCCGGTCAGGTGGACGCGTCCGAGCTCGCAAAGCGCCTGTTCCTGGGCACGGACCGCAAGTAGCTCGCCCCGACCCTCGACTTGACATAATCCATCTTCTGCGAAGTCACCCAGCAGATCGTACCGGGTGTAGCCTCGGCGCGTGGACCGCTCCGGACTCTGGCTTGCGAGCGCCGTCCTCGCGTGCGCGTGCGACACGCCGCAGCCGCCGCGCTCGATCGCGTCCGCGCAGCTGGTGATGGTGAGCGGTGCCGTCGCAGCCACGCTTCGCCTCGACGACGCGCACCACGCCGCGACGCGCGCGAACGGCCGACTCGAGCTCGAGGCGATCGCGGTCAGCAACGTGATCGACGCCCCGAGCGACGACCCGCAGGCGGTCTGTCGCGGCAGCGCGCGCGTGTACGCGTCCGACTTCGCGGGCACCCCGCCCACCGTCACCGTGACGGTCCCGCTCGATCACCCGTGCCCGCACCTCGACTGGGACCGGCAGCGTGTCGACGTGGTGCGCGTGCGCTTCACGCCCGACTACGACCCCGCGCTCGAGATGAGCGCAGACCCGCCCGACGGCATGTTCTGAGGCGGTGCGCCGGCGCGCAGCCCGGTGCCATGCCCGACGAGGCCACGATCACGAATGCGATGCGCGCGATCACGCGTCGTCGCCGAACAGGATGCCGACAGGCAGGGGGACGGCGTCGAACGGCTCGGCGCGCACGGTCTCACCAGGGCCCGCCGTGAGCGCGACCTCGAACGCGTGGCCCGTGTTGCGATACACGGTGAGGATTCGTTCGGCCGGATCGATCGTCCAGTAGT
The DNA here is from genome assembly GCA_044220955.1 of Sandaracinaceae bacterium. Taxonomy (GTDB): domain Bacteria; phylum Myxococcota_A; class Polyangia; order Polyangiales; family Sandaracinaceae; genus JBBSAT01. The sequence goes on along the minus strand of JBGAQA010000021.1, from coordinate 10,685 downwards.
GCGGCACCTGCGCGCGCTGGTACACGCGGAACTTCAGGACCACGTCGGTGCTCGCGTTCGACGGCGACAGAACCTCCGCCACCCAGTCGGGGCGGATCGTGATGCATCGCCCCTGCGGCCGATGCGGGACGCGATCGCGTCGCCAGCCCACCAGGTCGGGCCGGTAGATCTCGCTCGGGGCGAGCTCGATCTCGCACTCGGTCACGATCCACCAGCCCCCCGGCGCGCTGCCATCGCCGCCGCCTCCACGGTGAAATCGCGAGCGAAGAAACGTGCCCGCACCGAGCTGCGTGTCCGAATGGTCGTAGCTCGGCGCCAGCTTCTCCACGAGCGCGCCCGCGACGATCTCCATCCGCTCGTCGCCACGCGCGAACAGGTCCTCGCGCGTGGCGAGCTTCTTCGCGGTGCTCACACGGGTATCTTAGCGGACACGGCGCGTTCAGTCGTCCTCCCCCGCGGCCTCGTCGGGGTCGAAGAGCGCGCCGAAGTCCGTGACGAGCAGCGCCGCCGCGCCGCTCGCGTCCAGGCCCCAGTACGAGGCGAAATTCCCCTTACCGCCCGTGCCGAACGCGATGATCTCGCGCGTCGCGTCGATCGCCACGCGTGCCCAGGGCCGCTCGCTGTAGCCCATCCCGCCGGCCGAGGTTACGCACGCGCGGGCCGGAGCCCTCCCTCAGTGCACGCTGAAGACGAAGAGCCCACCCGCGTTCGAGATCGCGGCGCCGAGCCCCTGGTCGACGTCGACCGGCGCGGCGAACCCATGGCCGTTCTCGATGCGGCCGACCTCGTGGCCGTTGGACGCGAGCAGCGACACGAGGCCGCCCTCGGTCTCGCCGATGATCACCAGGTCGTCCACGACGCGCGGGGCCGTCGGCGCGCCGCGCGTGATGCGGTGGCGCCAGAGCGTGTCGCCCGTACCGCGATCGATCCCCACCACGCCGAGGTCGCCGCTCGACGCGATCAGCATGTCGTCGGGCGCCTTGGCGAGGCCCGTGATGCCCGTCAGCTCCGTGCGGATCCAGCGGACCGAGCCGCTGTTCACGTCGAGCGCGTAGAGGCCGCCCGCGAACGAGGCGACGTAGATCGTGCCGTTGTCGACCACCGGCGTCGTGTCCACGTCGGTGAAGCGCATCACGTCGGTGCTCACGGTCGCCGGCAGATCCGCGAGCGTGTCGCGCGTCCACTGGACGTGGCCGTCGTGCGAGTCGAGCGAGACGACCGCGCCATCCGTGAAGCCCGTGATCAGGCGCCGCCCCTCGAGCGTGAGGCCGGCGTGCTCGGCGATGTAGAACCCGGACGGAGGATCGCGGCGGTAGCGCCAGAGCGCCTCGCCCGTGTCGCGCGTGAAGGCCACGACGACGTCGGCGTCGGTCGCGATGAAGAGCGCGTCGTCGGTCGCGATGGGGCGACGCCCGACCGCGCCGTCGATCTCGGCGCGCCAGCGCACCGCGCCGGTGGACGCCACGAGCGCGTGCACGACGCCGTCGTCGCTCGCGAAGTAGATCTCGTCGTGCTCGGCGTCGAGGTAGGGCTGGCAGCCGATCGCGCCGCCCGCCTGGTACATGTAGACCGGCGAGCCGGTCCCCGTGAACGCCCAGAAGTAGCCCCGCGCCGAGCCCACGTAGATGCGGTCGTGCTCGGCGTCGAGCGCCGCCATCGCGCGCTCGATCGGGAGGAAGCGTCCGTCGATGCCCTCGACCGCCGGCTGCAGGCTCCGGCTCCAGCGCACGAGCAAGCGCCCGCCCGGACGCGTGCCCGGCCCGCGGTCCATGAAGGCCTCGTAGCCGAGCAGACCGGGCGGGATGCCCGTGCACCCCGCGATCACCGCGGCGCACACGAGCGAGGCGAGCGTGAGCCTCACGCCGTCACTCCGGCAGAGGCGCGCCGCCGCTGCCGCCACCCTTGGTCTGGAGGCGCTGGATCAGCTCCTGGATCTGCTCGGGCGTGAGGCTGTCGATGCCGCCGCCCTCGCCGCCCTCGCCGCCGTCACCGCCGTGGATGCTCGGCCCGGCGCCCTGCGCCGAAGGATCGAGCTCGCGCAGGCGCTGATCGGCCTGCGAGAGCACGTAGGGGAACGGCGGCTCGCCCTCGTCGCCCTCTTCGCGCAGCGTGTCGACGAGCTCGCGGAACGAGCTGAGCGCCGCAGCCTCGTCGCCCGACGCGGCGCGCATGCGTGCGAGGTGGTAGTTCGCGACGCTCTCGTACGCGTGGTCCGCGAGCGACGCGAGCCGCTCGTAGGTGGCCGTGGCGTGCTCCCAGTCCTGCTCCGCCTCGTACGTCGCGCCGATCCCCTCGAGGGCCTGCCAGGCGATGACCGACTCGTCGCCGCTCGCGTCGAACGCGGCCTGGTAGGCCGTGCGCGCGTCGCCGTACTCGCCCTGCCCGAGGAGCGTGCGCCCTTCCCCGAGGCGCGCCCAGTTGGCCGCCACGGACCCGCCGTACTGGCTCGTCACGCGCCGGTACGCCTCGAGCGCCGCCACGTTGCGCTCCTCGATCGTCGCGAAGTGCGGCGCCTCGTCGCCCTCGTCGTCGTCGCTCGCGTCGGCCGGGGGCTCGTCCGCGGGCTCCTCGTCCGCCGCGACGATCTCGGCGCTCGAGATGCGCAGCGCCTCCGACAGCAGCGTCCCAGCCGCGGTGGCCTGCGACGTGGTGTACCAGGTCCACCCGATCCACCCGATGAGCGCTGCCGCCGCGAGCCCCGCCACGCCCATCGCGAGCTGCCGGTTCGCCTGCGTCCACTCGCCGGCGCGCGTCGCAGCGCGACCCAGCGGCGACTCCTTGAGGACGTCCTCGGCGCTCTGGGTGCGCGCGCGATCTTCCGCCTCGCGCTCCGCGGCGGACTGCGAGGCGCCCGCCTCGTCGCGGCGCGCCTGCTTCTTGGCAGCCTTGGTCGCGGCCTTGGCCGCCTTGGCCGCCGCGAGGCGCGCGCCCGCGGAGAGGCGCTGCGGCTTGCCGCCGGTCGGGGCTTGCGTGGCCGACGTCGTGCTGGTGCTCGACACGGCGTCGCCGTCGTCCTCGCCCTCCGCGCCGTCCTCGTCCGACGCCGACGGGCTCGAAGCGACCGGCTCCGAGGCATCGTCCCGGGCCCCGCCCTCGTCCCCGCCCTCGCCTGCGCTCTCGTCTGCGCTCTCGTCCCGCTCGTCGTCGTCGCGCTGGTCCTCGTCGCTCACTTGCATCTCCAGGCTCTGGAACCGAAAAGGCGCCGAAAAGAAGGGGCGGACTATACCCGTGCACCTCTTTCCGTCAACGCGCGGCGCTCCGATGTGGCATAGCGGCCTCGTGCGGCGTGCGACGCTGGTCCTGGGGCTCGCGCTGGGGGCGCTCTTGGCGCAGCCTGCCCTGGCGCGCGCCTACGAGCAGCAGCTCGGCCTCACGCTGGAGCTCGGCTATGCCGTCACGCCGACGGGCACCCTGCCCCCTCACGGCGCCTACGCCGAGGGCGGCGTCTCGGTCGGCCTCGGCGACACGTGGGAGCTGCGCGGCCGGGTGGCCTACGCCTATCACCCGGAGCCGATGCACCGCTGGGCGGGCGGCGTCGAGGTCGTGTACCTCGTCGACATCCTCGAGGTGGTGCCCTTCCTCGGGCTCGGCGTCTCCGGCCTGGTGACGCTGAACGGCCCGAGCGTGACCGGCGACTTCGGCGTGGGCGGCGTCGTCGGCCTCGACGTCCTGCTCTCGCGCGAGGTCACGCTCGGCGTCGCCGTGCGCCCTACGGTGCTGCTGACGTCCCTCGACATCGCGCCGGTGTGGATCGAGGCGGGGGCACGCCTGCAGTACCTCATTCCGTACTGATCGCGACCGCGTGGGGGCGGATGAGCGCGATCGTCGCGGGGCCGAGCCCGGGGACACGATCGAGGTCGTCGACCGTCCGGAAGGGCCCTCGCGCGCGGCGATCCTCGACGATGCGGGCGGCGAGCGTGGGACCGATGCGCGGCAGGCTCGCCAGCTCCTCCGCGGTCGCGGCGTTCACGTCCACCGGCCCGACGAGGGTCGGCGCGCCGGCGAGGGTCGGCGGCGGCGGCGGCGGCCGGGGCGTGCCGCCCGCGAGGCCCGCGAGACCGATCAGCGCGATCACCAGGCCGAGCGCAGCGAGCGGCGAGGCGGGCGCTGATCTCACGCCACGCTATCGGCGCCGGCGCGCGGCCGTTGCGGCTCAGCGGCGCGCGCCCGGGTAGCCGCCCGCGAAGTGCGAGGACAGGCTGCCCGAGAACGATGGGGGCGACGAGAAGTGCGGGGTGCTCGGCCCGGCGCCCGACGCGCGCGGCGCGGTGAACGGAGCGCGCCCCCGGAAGGGCATCCAGCGCCCGTACGTGCGCTGCGCGCTGCCGCCGAAGATCGGCCGGCGCATCCAGCCGGGCCCGGCGAACTGCGCGACGTAGCTCGGCATCGGCCCATCCCACGCGGGCGCGGGCGGCGACGCGGCCAGGCTCGCCTCGGCGACGGAGCTGGGCAGGCGCACCGGGAGCACGGGCGCGGACGGTGCCGGCGGGACGACGAGCGCCTCGACGACGAGGGTCCCCTCCCCCGCCGCCAGCTCCGCCGGAGGGGCGGCGGACTCGGGCTCGGCTCGGACCAGGGCGTAGCTCGTCACCGTGTCGATTCGGGCCACGCGCGTGGCGAAGCAGCCGCTCGTCCCGAGCGCGAGCCCTGCCGTCAGCAACGAAACCCAGGGAAAGCGCGTGATCTTCATCGGGTCCCTCCCGCGACGGTTCCAGTAGAGCACGATGCCTGCCAATCGTGCGCCTCGCCAGGGCAGAATGCCGGTCCATGGCCTTCTTGGACACCGTCGACCCGGACACGCGCGCGCTGCTCGATCGCTTCGGCTTCCGAGAGGACGTGCTCGCCGGTCTCGTGGCGGGCCTCGCGCGCGGCAGCTCGAACGCGCTGCGCGGCCGCGTCGAGCCCCCGGCCCCCGGCGACGTGTCGGCCCTGCCCGCCGTCGGGAGCGCCGAGCGCCAGCGCCTGTCTTCGATCGGGGAGCGAGCGCTCGCGGCGGGCAAGGTCGGCGCCGTGATCCTCGCCGGAGGGATGGCCACGCGCTTCGGCGGCGTCGTGAAGGCCGCCGTGCCCGCGGTGCGCGGGCGGAGCTTCCTCGATCTGAAGATCGCCGATCTCGCGCACGTGGCCGCGCGCACAGCGGGCCGGCTGCCCTGCTACCTCATGACGAGCTTCGCGACCGACGCTCGCGTCCGCGAGCTGGCCGCGGCGCTCACGAGCGAGCGCGTTCCGATCGAGACCTTCGCGCAGGGCATCTCGCTGCGCGTCACGCGCGACGGGGCGCCGTTCGTCGAGGCCGACGGATCGGCCTCGCCGTACGCGCCGGGGCACGGTGACCTCACCTTCGCGCTCCGCGCGAGCGGCGCGATGCGGCGCTTCCGCGACGCAGGCGGCGAGATCCTCTTCATGAGCAACGTCGACAACCTCGGCGCGACGCTCGACCCCGCCATCCTCGGGATGCACCTCGAGCGCGGCGCGGCGGTGAGCGCCGAGGTCGTCCGCAAGGAATCCGGGGACAAGGGCGGTGCGCCGGCGCGCGTGGACGGTGTGGCGCAGATCGTCGAGTCGTTCCGGTTTCCGCCGGGGTTCGACCAGGACACCATCCCGGTGTTCAACACGAACACCTTCGTGCTCGACGCGCGCGCGATCGATCGCGACTTCGAGCTGACGTGGTTCGTCGTGGAGAAGACGGTCGAGGGCAAGAAGGTCGTGCAGTTCGAGCGGCTCGTCGGCGAGCTCACGGCGCTCTTGCCCAGCGCCTTCGTCGAGGTCGCGCGCCACGGCGACGACGGCCGATTCCAGCCCGTGAAGGACCCCGAGGAGCTCGCCCGCCGCGCGCCGGCGATCGAGGCGCTGCTGCGCGCGCGCGGCGTGCTCGCCTGACGATGGAACGACGCGCCCTCACCGTTGTCGCATCGGGGGTGCGCGCCGCGCTCGCCCTGTCCATCGCGCTGGCCGGCTGCGGCAACAGCGGCGACGTGCACATCCTCGCAGGCGCGTGCCCGTTCGGGACCGAGACGCACCTCGTCGACCTCGACGGGCCGATGCTGGACGGAATCGCCGTGGACCGCACCGACGACGGCGGCGCCTACGTCGCGTGGTCCGAGCGCAGCGGGCTCTTCGGGCTCGCCCTCGATCACGACGGGCACCCGAGCGGCGGGCACACGCGGCTCGGGCCGGCGTGCACGGGAGGCGTGGACGTGCTCGCCGACGGCGCGCGCGTGCTCGTCGCGTGCTCGATCGACGGAGAGATCGAGCGTGGAGATCGCGGCGCCGTGGTCGTGTACGCGCGCGAGGGCGCGGCGGCGCGCGTGATCGAGCGGCGCGAGGGCGTCGGCGAGGGGCACGGCGTCTCGCTCGCCCGAGGCCCGGAGGAGATCGTCCTCGGCTGGCAGGACGCGACCGGGAGCAGCAGCGCCTCGTGGATGGCCACGCTGGGCGACGCTCGCGAGCCGCTCCGCCTCTCCCGGGGCGGCTTCCGCTCGACCGCGCCGGCGATCGCGTACGAGGGCGACACGCGACTGGTCGTCTGGGGCGAGCTCTGGATCGACGAGCGCGGCGGCCCCGAGGGACGCGTGCAGCTCCAGGTCGGCAACCGCGGACCGCGGGGGGTCTCCACGCTCGCCTACGAGCTCGCCCTGCCCGTGCTCGTCTCCGATCCGGCGGGCGCGATCCTCACGCTGCGCGATCGGCGCCCGGCGGGGTCCCGCCCCGCCCTGCAGCTGGGCCGCGTGACGCCGGACACGCGCGAGCTCTCGATGCAGTCGGGCGCCCCCGCGAACGCCGAGGGTGGAGGCGTCGCTGTCGGCTGTCAGGGCAGCGTGATGGTCGTCGCGCCTCGGACGCACTCGCGCACGGAACGCCTCGTCAGCGTGCGCCGCCACGGCGTCGACCTCGCCGGGCTCGGGCCCGAGCAGCAGATCTACGAGCACGGCGCGACCTTCGAGTGGGCCGACGCCGTCTGCCTGGGCGACCGCCTGCTCGTCGTGTTCGGCTCGCGCTCGGCGCCGCTCACGCCGATCGGCTCGGTCCGCTCGGTGACGGTCGACTGCACGCCCGCGATGAGCGAGTGAGCTCAGCCGGCCGCGATCAAGAGCTGGGCGACCGCGAAGCAGTAGAGCGCGAAGCCGGTCACGAAGAGGCCGAGCGCGAGCGAGAGGAAGCGCGACTTCCGATCACGGATGGCGAGCAGCCGCGCCAGCATCACGAGCGTCTCGCCACCGAGCTCCTGCGTCAGCCAGCGCAGGCGGAGCACCCCCGTCACCGCCACCGCGGCGGCGGCGAGCACCACGAAGAGGCCGCTGACGACGCTCGCCCGCGCGAGCAGGCTGGTCTCGGCGATGTTGCGCCCCGAGAAGCCGGTGACGGTGATCACGATACCGCTCAGGCTCAGCATCACCTGCGTCCGGAGCACGAGGACCGAGAGCTGCTTCTCGACGAGCTCGAACGCCTTCAGCCGGTCGCCTCCCGCGAGCTCGAGGATCTTCTCGGCCTCGGACGTCTGCTCGCCCATCGCGGAGGGAATGTAGATCCATTACCTTCCGCGCGTGACGAAGAACCACGGGCCTCGGGAAGTCCACGCGCCGCGCGGAAGCACGCTCCGCTGCAAGGGCTGGGTGCAGGAAGCCGCCCTGCGCATGCTCATGAACAACCTCGACCCCGCCGTCGCCGAGCGGCCCGACGATCTGGTCGTGTACGGCGGCACGGGAAAGGCGGCGCGGAGCTGGGAGTGCTTCGACGTCATCGTGCGCGAGCTCGAGCAGCTCGAGAACGACGAGACGCTCCTGATCCAGTCGGGCAAGGCGGTCGGGAAGTTCCGCACGCACCCGACCTCCCCGCGCGTGCTGATCGCGAACTCGAACCTGGTGCCGAAGTGGGCGACGTTCGACGAGTTCCGCCGGCTCGAGGCGCTGGGCTTGACGATGTACGGACAGATGACGGCGGGATCGTGGATCTACATCGGCACGCAGGGGATCCTCCAGGGCACGTACGAGACGTTCGTCGCAGCCGGCGCCACTCACTTCGGCGGCAGCTGGGCGCGTCGCTGGATCCTCACCGCAGGCCTCGGAGGCATGGGCGGCGCGCAGCCGCTCGCGGCGACGATGGCCGGCGCGTCCTGCCTCGCCGTCGAGGTGGACGAGGCGCGCGCGCGGCGGCGGGTCGAGACGCGCTACGTGGATCGCCTCACGCGCTCGCTCGACGAGGCGCTCGGCTGGATCGACGAGAGCAAGCGCTCCGCGTCGGCGATCTCGATCGCGCTCGTCGCGAACGCCGCCGACGTGTACCCCGAGCTCGTGAGGCGCGGCGTGACGCCCGACTTCGTCACCGAGCAGACGGCGGCGCACGACCCGCTGGTCGGCTACGTGCCGCCGGGGCTCTCGCTCGCCGACGCGACGGCGCTGCGTGCGAGCGATCCCGCCGCGTACGTGGCGCGCGCCAAGCAGGGCATGGCCGCCGAGGTGCGGGCGATGCTCACGATGGTCGAGCGCGGCGCGTTCGCGTGCGACTACGGCAACAACATCCGCGAGCACGCGAAGAACGTCGGCGTCGAGCGCGCGTTCGACATCCCGGGCTTCGTACCAGCGTACGTCCGCCCCCTCTTCTGCGAAGGAAAAGGGCCCTTCCGCTGGGTCGCGCTCAGCGGCGATCCCGAGGACATCAGGGTCACCGACGACGCCGTGAGGGAGGTCGTCCCGGGCGATCCGCACCTGCACCGCTGGCTCGACATGGCGCGCGAGCGCGTCGCGTTCCAGGGCCTGCCGGCGCGGATCTGCTGGCTCGGCTACGGCGATCGGCACCGCGTCGGTCTGCGCTTCAACGAGCTCGTCCGCGACGGACGCGTGAAGGCGCCCATCGTGATCGGGCGAGACCACCTCGACTGCGGCTCGGTCGCCTCGCCGAACCGCGAGACCGAAGGAATGAAGGACGGAAGCGACGCCATCGCCGACTGGGCGCTCTTGAACGCGATGATCAACGTCGCGGGCGGCGCCAGCTGGGTCAGCTTCCACCACGGAGGCGGCGTGGGCATCGGCTACTCGCTGCACGCAGGGATGGTGATCGTCGCGGACGGGACCGAGCGCGCGGCGCTCCAGCTCGAGCGGGTGCTGGTGAGCGACCCCGGGATGGGCGTCCTGCGGCATGCGGACGCGGGCTACGCGCTGGCGATCGACGCCGCGAAGACGCGCGGAGTGCACGTGCCACACCTCCGCGAGTAGCGCACCTCGGGAAGGCACTTCCGGCCCGGCGCAAGGAAGATCCTCGCCGGCGCGCCGTCCGTCCGGGCGGTGGACACGCGGGCGTGGCCGGGGGGCCACGTGCGGGCTGCTCGGGGCTGGAAATCCAGGGCGAACCGGGGTGGACCCGGGGCTGCGTGGGTGGGTCGCCATGCACCGCTTCGTCACCGCGCTCGCCGCCCTCCTCGTGCTCCTCACCGCCCTCGCGCCGGCCGCCGTGGCGCGCGCCATCGAGGAGGGTGCCGCGAGCATCGACCTCTCGCCCGGTGTCGCCGGCGACGGCCGGATCATCACGGGCCTCACCGCGCACCGTGCGCTGGCGCTCACGTTCGACGACGGCCCCGGGCCCGACACCATGCGCCTTCTCGACATCCTCGACGCGCGACACGTCCACGCGACGTTCTTCCTCGTCGCACACCAGCTCGAGCACGCGCGCGGACGCGCGACGGCGCGCGAGATCCTCCGTCGCGGCCACGCGATCGGCCTGCACTCGTACGACCACGACGATCTCACGTCGCTCCCGCCCGGCGCGCTCGGCCTCGACCTCGATCGCTCCGAGGCGATCTTCCTCGACGTCTTCGGCGCGCGGCCGACCCTCTACCGTCCGCCCTACGGCCGCCACGACGACGCCGTCGACGCCACGCTGGCCGCGCGCGGCTACACCGAGGTGCTCTGGAACATCACGGCCGGCGACGGCAGCGCCCGCACGCCGGCGGGCGTCGTCGAGGCCTTCCACGGCGCGCTCGACGCGCAGGCCCGCATGCCGCGTGGCGAGGGCGGCGTGATCATCCTTCACGACACCCACCACTGGATCGTCGACGCCGTGCCGGGGATCCTCGACGACATCGACGCGCGCAACTGCGATGCCCTCGCGAACGGCGAGGAGCTCTGGGATCTGCGCGGCGATCTCTTCGCCTGGTACCAGCCCCGCGGCTCCGCCCCTGCGACCCGCAGCGCCCACCGCATGGAGCTCGCCCCCGAGGCGTTCGAAGCGCGCCAGGCGGAGCTGCGCGCCGAGGCCCAGTCCCGCTGCGGCATCTGAGCTGGGGTTGCGGCATCTGAGCCGGGGTCACTCCAGGGGGTCGCAACGTAGCGAGATCAAAGCGTTCTGGCGGCTAGGTGCGCGATTCGCACGGCGCGCCCTGATTCGGGGCGATACCCGCAAATCGCGCACTTGGCCGCCAGAACGGTGCGATCTCGATGGGTTGGAGGGTGCTGGAGTGACCCCGTCATTCGGCCTTGAAGTCGGCCTTCCGCTTCTCGACGAACGCCGTCATCCCTTCCGTCTGGTCGGCAGTCTCGAAGAGGCCCGCGAAGCCCTCGATCTCGAGCGCCCGGCGCAGGCTGGTGAGGATGTTCGGCTCGTCGTCGATGAGGAGCAGACCGGGCCGCGGCACCTTCGCAAGCTACCATATGTTGCTTGACCTGGCCGGTGTGACTAAAGTCTGGGCCATG
>JBGAQA010000219.1:0-1745 GCA_044220955.1 Sandaracinaceae bacterium | reverse complement strand
GTCCGCGAGGACTGCACGCTGCTCGGACCGTCCTCCTCCGCGACGCGCGGTCGGACGAACCCGGGGCTCCTCGATGCTTCGTACGCCACGGACACCTCAAGGACCGGCGCGCGTCGCCGCACGCCGGGCTTCGAAATCTAGCCGACCCCACCCGCGATCGCCACGCGGTCGGCTCGGGTGGGGAGCGGGCGCCAGGATCGCGCGACCTGTCGCCCGGCGTCGGACAGCGGAGCGGCTCAGGGATTGGCTTCGCGGGCCGCGGGCGCGGCGCGGGGCGGATCTTGCGGCATCGCGGCGCGCACGCCCCAGGGCTTGTCGAGCGCGCAGCTCTCTTCGAGCAGCTCCACCACGTCGAGCTGGCGGATCTCCTCTTCCTTGCCGTGCGCCTTCAGGCCGTCGGTGATCATCGTCTGGCAGAAGGGGCAGCCCGTCGCGATCGTCTTCGCCTCGGACTGGAGGAGCTGGAGCGTGCGCTTGACGTTCACGCGGTCCTTGTTCTGCTCCTCCATCCACATCTGCGCGCCGCCCGCGCCGCAGCACAGGCCCTTCTGCTTGCTCGCGCCCTCGGCGGCCTCGACGAGGACGACGCCCGGGATCGACTTGAGGATGTCGCGAGGGTGGTCGTAGATGCCGTTGTAGCGGCCCAGGTAGCAGGAGTCGTGGAAGACGATCTTGCCCTCCACCTTCTTGCGCGGCACGAGCTTCTTCTCCGCGACGAGCCCGAGCAGGTAGTCCGTGTGGTGCACCACCTCGAACTTCGCCCCGAAGTCCGGGTACTCGTTCTTCAGCGTGTTGAAGCAGTGCGGGCAGGTCGTGATGATCTTCTTCGCGCCGCCCTGATCCTTGTAGCCGTTCAGCGTGGCCGCGTTCTGCTCCGCGAGCATCGCGAACAGGTACTCGTTGCCCGCGCGCCGCGCCGGATCGCCCGTGCACGTCTCCTCCTGCCCGAGGATCGCGAAGTCCACGCCCGCGGCCTTGAGCAGCCGCGCCGTCGATCGCGCGATCTTCTTCGCCCGATCGTCGTAGCTCGCCGCGCAGCCGACCCAGTAGAGCACCTGGGCTTCGCCGTGCTCGGCGAGGGTCTTGACGTCGAGGCCCTCGCTCCACGCCGCGCGGTCGAGGCGGGAGAGGTTCCACGGGTTGCCGTTGGTCTCGAGGCCCTGGAACGGGCGCTGCAGCTCGTGCGGGAACTCGCCGCGGACCATGACGAGGTTGCGGCGCATGTCGACGATCTTGTCGACGTACGAGATCATCACCGGGCACTGCTCTTCGCAGGCGCGGCACGTCGTGCACGCCCAGAGGACGTCGGGGTGGATGACGTCGGGCGAGAGGTTGATCGGCTGGAGCTTCTCGATCGCGATCGGCTTCGCTTCGTCCGCCTTGGCCTCTTCGCCTTCCTTCGCCTCGGCCTTCGGTGCATCCTTCGGGGCGTCCTTGGCGGCGGCCTCGGCGGCGATGACCTCGAGCTCGCGCGAGTAGAGGTGGTTGCGAAGATCGAGCGTGAGGTGCTTGGGGCTCAGGATCTTGTCGGTGCGGTGCGCCGGGCAGTTGTCGGAGCAGCGTCCGCACTCGGTGCACGTGTAGAAGTCGAGGATCGACTTCCAGGTGAGGTGCTCGATGCGGGCGACGCCGAGACCGGCGACGGCGTAGGGGTCCGGCGCCTCGGCGGCGGCCCCGATCTTCTCCATGAGCTTCTCGGCGGTGTCGGCGAGCGGACGGAGGCGACCCGGCGGGTTCAGGTCCTT
>JBGAQA010000218.1:0-1868 GCA_044220955.1 Sandaracinaceae bacterium | reverse complement strand
ACACGCGGCTCGGCGACGCGGGCGAGACCCACCTCGGCGACATGAGCCGCGTCGCCAAGACCGATGCGCGCATCGAGGCCTACGGCACGGTCGACGAGCTGAACGCCGTCCTCGGCGTCGCGCGCGCGCACCAGCTCCAGTTCAACGCGCAGTTCCTCCGGCTCGCGCGGGTGGTGGAATGAACGGCGTCATCCCTCGGATCGGCGCGCTCGTGCTCGTCCTCGTCGGGCTCCCGGGGGGCGCGCTCGCGCAGGACGACACCGCGGGCGCCGTCGCACCGGACGGGGAGGGCGACGGGGCCGGCGCCGACGCCGTCGATCTCGAGGGGCTCAGCTCGCTGCTCGGCGAGACCGTCGTGACCACCGCGTCGCGCGGCGCAGAGCGCGCGAGCGCGGCGCCCGCGAGCGTGTTCACGATCAGCGCCGAGGACATCCGCACGTTCGGCATCCGGACGGTCGACGAGGCGCTCTCTTTTCTCGGCATCGGCGTCCAGACGATGCGCGTCCGCGACTATCTCGGCGGTGGCGACGTCGGGGCCCAGGGTCTGATGCTCCGAGACGTCGGCCGCCACGTCCTAGTCCTGCTCGACGGACAGGTGATGAACGCGCAGGACACGGGCGCCTCGCAGGTGAACGAGGGGCTCGGCGTGCCGATGGAGGCGATCGACCACATCGAGGTCGTCCTCGGCGCCGGCTCGGTGATGTACGGCTCGAACGCGATGCTCGCGGTGGTGCACGTCTTCACGCGCCGCGCCGCCGACGACCCCGGCCTGCACGCGACCGCCGAGCTCCAGCTCGCACCGCCCACCGGCGTCGACGGACAGCCCACCACGGGGGCCGGCCCGGGCAGCCGCGTCGGGCTCCGCTACCGCTTCGGCGCCGGCTTCGCGCGCTCCTTCCGGCTCCTCGGCTCGGAGGCCGAGCTGACGGTGCGCGCCGAGTGGCTCGAGGAGATCAGCAACTCGTACGAGGTGCCCGTGCTGCCGGGCGAGACGCTGCAGGGCTCGCCGTCCGGCGGGCCCTTCGGCGGCGCGGCGCAGCACTCGATGCAGGCGCCGAGCCTCGTCGCGGCCCTGCGCGTCGGAGACTTCCGCCTCGCGATCCAGGCGAGCCACTACGAGCGGGGCATGCCGCTCGTCGGCGTCTTCGGCGACCCGCGTGCGCGCGAGGAACGTAACTTCCTGCGCCTCGACCTGCGTCACTCGGCGCTGCTCGACGCGCACGTCTCGTTGACGACGCGTCTGTACGCCGGCGTCAGCGACTGGTCGGAGCGCTCGATCTGGACATCGCCCTACTGGTGCGTGCCCGGGCAGATCGACGGGTGCTCGTACGAGGGACGCAGCCGCGGGCGCTGGGCGGGGCTCGAGCAACAGCTCGCCGTCGACTGGAACCTCGACGGGCTGCTGGTCACGACGGTCGGCTACGACGTGCGCGGCCGCGACGCGACGTCGCGCTCCGCCGAGTACCACGATCGGATCACGGGCGCGGCGCCCGCGACGACGCGCATTCCGTACGCGCACACCGTGAGCGTGCTCGGCGCCGTCTTCGCGCAGCAGGTCTGGCAGCCGATCGAGTGGCTCACGATCAACGGCGGCGCGCGCCTGGACATCGACAGCCTCTTCGGCGCCCGCGTCTCGCCGCGTCTCGCGGTGATGGTCCTGCCGGTGGACGGCACGACCGTCCGCGCGAGCTACGCCGAGGCCTTCCGCGCGCCGACCGCCTACGAGCTGAACGAGGTCGATCCGACCTACCGCGGGGGGGGCCCCCCCCGGCCCCCCCCCCCCCCCCCCCCACGCCGGCGACCTCGACGCCGGCGAGCCCGATCCCGGCGAGCTTCTTGGCCGTGCGCTCCGAGATCCCGGAGCCGAC
>JBGAQA010000217.1:0-1901 GCA_044220955.1 Sandaracinaceae bacterium | reverse complement strand
GCTGGATCACCGAGCGCGGACGGCAGGCGCAGTTCGGCCGCGGCGGCATCTTCGCCCCGTTCTGGCGCGCCGCCGGGTACTGGAAGAACAGCAGCGGCGCCGTGACCTTCCCGCTCGACGGCGGCGGCTGGTACGCCGGCGCGGGCAAGCGCTACGTCGAGCCCGCGGACATCACCTTCGCCGACGGGCCGTCGCGCCCGCTGCGCGCGTACCGCAGCGTCGCGGTCGAGGACGCCGCCGCGCTGGCGCGCACGCTGGCCGAGGTGCGCGCCTCGCTCGGCCCGATCCGCGGCCTGGTCCACGCGGCCGGCGTGCTCGCCGACAAGCGCATCGCCGAGAAGACCGACGCAGCCTTCGACAGGGTCTTCGACACGAAGGTCACCGGCCTGCGCGCGCTCCTCGCCGCGACGGCGAACGATCCGCTCAAGATCATCGCGATGTTCTCGTCGGTCGCCGCGCGCACGGGCAACCAGGGCCAGTGCGACTACGCGATGGCCAACGAGATCCTGAACAAGGTGGCCGGCGCCGAGGCGGCGCGCCGTGGCGCCTCGGACCAGCCCTGCGTCGTGAAGTCGTTCGGCTGGGGCCCCTGGGAGGGCGGCATGGTCACGCCGCAGCTCAAGGCGCGCTTCCAGGAGCTGGGCGTCCCGCTCATCGCGCTCGACGCGGGCGCGCGCTGGCTGGTGGACGAGCTCGCGAGCGGCTCGGGCGCGGACGTGGAGCTCGTGATGGGCGGCGAGCCACTGCATTTTCCGGGGGGAGGGCACGAGGCGCTCCTCGGCGGCGCGCCGAAGACGGTCCATCGCCTCGCGCTCCACGTGGACAAGAGCACGCACCCGTTCGTCGCGAGCCACCTCGTGAAGGGCGGCGCCGTGCTCCCGGCGGTGAGCGCGATCGAGATCTTCGCGCGCGCGGCCAGGGCGCTGCGGCCGGACCTCGTGGTCTCCGCGCTGCGCGACGTCTCCGTGCTCAAGGGCATCGTGCTCGCGGGCTACGAGGGCGCGGGCGATCGCTTCGTCATCGAGGCCAAGGGCGGGACGGAAGGCGAGCGCGTCTCGATCACGATGACGCTGACGAGTCCAGGCTTCTCGAAGATGGGGGGCGTCCCGCACTACCGCGCGACGGTCGAGCTCGCGAGGACAGCCGGCCCCGCGCCGAAGGGCGCGCCCGCGCTCGGCGCGCTGCGCGCGGTGGACGACGTCGTCTACGACGGCTTCGTCCTCTTCCACGGCCCGATGCTGCATGCGATCGAGGCCGTGAAGGGCGAGAGCGAGCGCGGGATCGAGGGCACGCTCGCCTCGGCCCGCACGCTCGGCTGGACGGACCCGGCGGCGATCACCGACACGGCGATCCTCGACGGCGCGCTCCAGCTCGCGGTCCTCTGGACCAAGCACGTGGTGGGCGGCGCGTCGCTCCCGACCGCGATCGGTGGCTGCACGCTCCACGGCGCGCTGCCCGCGGCCTCGCGAGTGCGCTGCGTCGTGTCCGCGAAGGGCCACACGGACAGCCGCGCGTCGTTCGACGTCGTGATCGCGTCCGAGGACGGCAGCGTGCTCGCCCAGCTCACCGGCGTGGACGTGCACGTCCTGCCGGGCAGCCGCGAGGAGCTCGCCAGCCGGCGCGCGGCCGCCCGAGCCTGAGCCAGCGCGCTCTGCTCGATCCGAGCGGGCCGCGGCGGGGGCGGGTACCCCGTTGCCTCGCTGGCAACGACACGAACTACGTGTCGTCACGCGCTCGACAACGGGGCACCCACCCCCGCCGCTACCGTTTGATCACGCAGGCCTCTTTGTGAGTCAGCGGCGTCTGCGACGCGGTGCTGGTCACGAAGCTGCTCCGCAGCTTCGCGAGGCGAGGGGCGAGCCCCGAGCGCACCCCGACGGCCGTGGGCATCAGCGACGCTC
>JBGAQA010000216.1:0-2180 GCA_044220955.1 Sandaracinaceae bacterium | reverse complement strand
CTCGTCAACGCCGTCGCGAGCGCGCTCGTCCCGCTCGACGCGCTCGCCCCGCTCGTCCTCGGCGCCATCGCGGTCCACTTCGGCGCGAGCGCGGCGGTGATGGCGCTGGTCATCGCGCCTGCGGGCATCTTCGTCATGGCCTGGGTACGCCCCGCCACGTGATCGAGCGTCACGGCAGAACGCGCTGCCGCCGCCCGAGATCAGTTGGACGTATGGAGCCGAATACCCGCTGTCCACTCAGCGCGATTTGGCTCAGTCAGGAGCTCGTCGGCGCAGCTGGCGCCGGCCACGCGGAGCTGGTCGAGCTGATCGAGCTGCCGCACGGGCCGACTCGTATCGCCGAGGCGGTGCATGCCGATCCGGCAGCGGCCGGCACGTTTGCTTCAGTACTCGAGCGCGCAGGCCGCGACGACCCGGCGCTCGCCCTTGCGGCGTTCCGCGCGCGCGCGATCTGCGGGCCCGTCGAGGACTCTCCCGAGGCCCCGCAAGAACACCCTCGTGTACTTCGGCGTGCTCGCTGCGAACGCGCGAGGCCGCCAGGCCATCGTCCCCTGCCCCGAGCCCGAGCGGCGCACCCGCCCCGACGCCTCGTGGGCCGCGCTGATGTGTCGCCACCGGCGAAGTTCGCGCCCGGTTCCACCGAGATCACCGGGATCCATGCGCCCATCGGTGGCGCTCGTCGCGGACCTCGGCCGGCACCAGTCGGCGCGTGATCGCGTCGGGCGCTCGCGCCGGCTCGTTGCCGGCACCGGGCTGAGGTCCGCCGGTTCGGGCTACGTGGCGTGGGGATGTCGATAGCTCTTCTCGAGGAGGAAGACCTCGGCGATCTCGGTGAGGCGCTCGGCGATGATCTGGGCGTTGAGCGGGTCGGGGAAGACCTTCGGCCAGTCCTTGAATGGCCTGTTGGTGGTGATGCACGTCGAGCGTCGTCGCTCGTAGCGATCGGAGATCACCTGGAAGGCGAGCTTTGCCTGCGCGGTGTCCATCTCGAGGACGGCGAAGTCATCGACGACGAGCAGCGCGGGGCCGGTGTACCTGCGGAGCACGCGCTCGACGTTGCCGTGCAGCTCGGCGCCCTGGAGCTCGTTGAGCATCCTCGGGGCGCTGGTGCAGAGCACGCTCTTGGTCGCCTGACACGCGCGGTACGCGAGAGCGCGCGCGAGGAAGGTCTTTCCGGTGCCCGGCCTGCCGACGAAGATCGGGCACACGCCGCGGTCGAGGAAGCCGAGGTCGGCGAGCGCGAGGTAGCGCGCCTTGGCCTTCTTGCGCACGGGGTCGAAGTCGAAGTCGAAGCCGTCGATGGTGCTGATCTCGGCGAAGCGCGCGCCGCGGACGCGCCGCTTCACGGCGCTCTCGATGCGGCTCTGCTTCTCGGCGTCGGCGAGCGCGCCGACGATGTCGAGTGGCGTCATGTTCGCCTTCTTGGCGCGCGTGAGCAGGGCCTCGAGCTGGCGCGCCATGCCGGGGAGCTTGAGCCACCGGAGCTGCGCGAGGATCGCGGCGAGCTTGTCTTCGTCCTTCACGTCGTCGTCCCTCCGTCTTCGTGATCGGCGTCGAGCGGCTCGCCGGGGTCTTTCGTTCTGCCAGCGCAGATGTCGTCGTAGACGGCGAGGTCGGGCTCGCGCACCGCGAGCGCGTCGAGCACCGGATCGCCGAGACGCAGCGGGGGTGCTGCCGGCGTGAGGCGCCGCTTGAAGCGCATCGTGTGCTCGACGTACTCAGCGCCGACGTGGCCGGTCTTCATCACCTCGCCGTACGTCCCGGTCGGCTCCATCAGCGCCTCGACAGGGACACCCAGCGCCTGCCCAGTCGCGACCACGAGCTCCACGAACTCGCGCGTCTGCATCGGGCTCTCGAACCGGACCAGGCGCACCACGCTCCCGTCCTCGCTCCCGAACCCCGCCATCATCTTCAGCTTCGCCACATCGATCGCGACGATGAGCTTGCTCGCACCCACCAACATCGCCGCCAGCAACGCGCTCGTCAGCCTCTCGATCGGAACCGCTCGGTACGATATCTTCTTGGCCATGGGGACGACCTCCTTCGCCCCGATTCTCGTCGGGATCTCGAGGCGTCCCCATGCTTGCTACAGACGACTACGCCCCGCGAGAGCCTTGTGCTTCGCCGGCACCTTCACGATGATCTCCTCCACGGGGCATCCTCCTTCAGTCTAGACAGCC
>JBGAQA010000215.1:0-2370 GCA_044220955.1 Sandaracinaceae bacterium | reverse complement strand
AGCGAGGGCGAGAGGGAGAGCGAGGGCGAGAGGGGGAGCGGGGGCGAGAGGGAGAGCGAGGGCGAGGGTGTGAGATGGGGCGGGTGAGGATCTGAGGTCCCGGCGGGGTTGCGGCCGCTCCCACATCTTGATGTGTCTGGCCCACCACGACGCGGCTCGTGAGCTGCTCGTGAATCTTCACCGTTCTCCTGCGTGATTTCGGAGCCGCCCGCCGTGGTACCAGGCGACGGCGGCGCGTGATTGGCCGCGTGGTGCACGACTGCGCGGTGGCCGCGTGGTGCGCCCATGAAGGCGGAGGACTGCCGGAGCGCCGGTCGGCCGTGCGCGCCGACTGGCGTCGCACTGCCGCTACGATTTCTGGGCACTGTCCCTAGGATGGAGGAGCGCTGCACTGGCGCCGGGGCACCACTGCCCCGATGGCGGCGGAGCGATGCACGCGTGGCGGACACCCACCGCCGCGATGGTGGAGGACCGCTGCGCTGGTGTCGGACGTCCACCGCCCCGATGGTGGCGGAGCACCGCACGGCGGTGGACACCCACTGACGGGCTGGTGGGGGAGCACTGCACGCACGATGGAAGAGCTGTGCATCCGGCACGCGCGGAAAGCGCGCCGCCACGGCCCCGGCCTTCGCGATTCCCCTCGTACTTTCCGGAGCTTGCGTGGAGCTAACGCGGTGCTTCCAAGGCCCCGCGTTCTCCGGTAAGTGTAGGTGTTGCATGTAGGGAGGTGACGCATGGCCGTCGACGAGAGATTGGCGAAGAAGGGGCGGGGCGAGAACCGCGCGGGGTTGGTGCAGCAGGGCGGTGCGAGCCTTGAGCGGGCGAAGCAGTATGCGGTCGAGCTCGCCGAACACGGGTGGGACGCGGACGACACCCAGAAGCTCGAGGCGGCACTCGCCGCCGTGAACAGCAAGGCCGCGGAGAAAGCGGACGCGGCCGGCGGCAGCCATGGCGATACCGTTGCGGAGCACAACGCCATCACGGAGGCGAAGGCGCTCGTGCGGCGGCTGCGCAACGTGCTCCGCGGCGTGCTGCGCGACAACCCCAACGCGGGCGTGACCGAGGCCGACTTCCACGCCGGCGACCGGTTGGCGCGCTCGGTGCCGAAGATCTCTGCCTACCTGAACGACGTGAAGGGCAAGGTCGCGAAGCTCGACGAGCCGCTGAAGAAGTTCTTCAAGCAGAAGCTCGTGTCGCAGCTCTTCGCCGACGCCAAGGCCAAGCTCGACAAAGCCGATGCCAAGCAGGAAGTGTCCCTGACCTCGCTGCCGCTCGAAACGCAGCAAGTGTACGAGGCCAAGGGCCGCCTGCTCGAGCTCATCGAGAAGCTGAACGGCGTCGGCAAGAACGCGTTCGACGGCGACGCGAACTTGGTAGGGCTGTTCAACAAAGACTTGATGCTGCGCGCGCGCAAGAGCGGGGGTGGCGGGGATGCGAATGTGCAGGTCGGTGTGGATGGGAATGTGCCGGTGAAGGCGTGATGGCTCGCTGAACCAACGGAGGCCGGCCCCTCCGGGACCGGCCCCCGTCCCGCTCACCTCAGCGCCGGACGACCAAGTTCACCAAAGTCCCGATGACATGGTCAAAGCGTGCCCGCAGCCCGTCCTCAATCCGCACCAAATACCCGCAAGCCTCAGCCACTTCCAAGCAAGCGAGCGTTTCCCGCACGGACCCAAGCGCGCCGTGATAGCGCGCGATGCGATTGCCGCCCCGCGAGTAAGAGCCTTCTGCGAGATTGAGCGGCGCACTGGAGAGCGCACGCCGGCACTGCCGAGCGAGATCCGGGTCATGGCGCGCGATGACGCCGACGAGCGGCATGACCTCACGCACGAGTTCCAAGCACAAGTCGTAGATACGAAGCACGGCTGACTCCTTGGGTGAGCTCCCGCGCACCGTGCACGGGAGACACCGACCCATGCCCCGCCGCGCAGAGGAGCCGTCGAGGCTGCGAGGGAGCGCAGCGACCGAGCACCGCGCGGAGCGGCCCGGAGCCGCGCGCAGGACTGCGCCCGCCAGGGCGCAGTCCGAGCACGGCGAGGAGCGCGAGCACCGGCTTGGCCTCGACGGCTCCGAGCACGGCGGGACAATCGAAAGCCCCGAGAAGGCCCACCTATCATCCGAACTCGGTAACAGGCTCCCTCACGCGCAGAAGCGGTCCAACTCTCGCCCGCGCAAGCCGGCCCCCCCTCACCGCTCCCGCTCCCTCACCCGCTCCCTCACCCGCCCCCGCTCCCTCACCCGCCCCCGCTCCCCCACCCTCCCCCGCGCCCGCCCCCTCAAATCCGCCTTCTACCCGCCCGACCAAAACCCGCGCGGCCCACAACCACAGAGCCGCTTCTTGGAAGCCCTTCAGGTCCCCGAGGTAGAAGG
>JBGAQA010000214.1:0-2471 GCA_044220955.1 Sandaracinaceae bacterium | reverse complement strand
CCCGTCAGCCGCCGCGCGCAGTGCGCCTCGTCGTGCGCGCAGGTGGACTCGCCCGTCACCCAGCCGAGGAGCGTGCGCTCGCCGTCGTCGAAGATCGCCCGCGCGGCCGGGGGCCGCCGCACCTGCACGATCTCGACGGTCCCGTCGTGCACGCGGACGAGCGCGATCGAGCGCGAGTCCGCCGCGACCGCGCGGATCGCATGATCGGCGCCCGCGCTCACGATCAGGGGCCCGCCGCTGGCCGTCTGGAGAGGTACGCGCGACGGGGCGACCAAGCTCGGGCCCTCGCCCAGGTCGAACGCCAGATGCTGGGTCTCGAGCGACGCGCCGGTCTCGGCGATCGCCACGCTCACGGCCGCTGCGAGGTGGTCGAGCGTGCGGAGCAGGCGCTCGGGGATCTGAGGCCTGCGCTCCGCGGCGCGCGCCTCGATCACGGCATCGAGCGCCGCGCGCGCACCGATCACCGCCGCGCGCACCTCGCCCTCGCCCGTCTTGGCGCCCGGCATGAGCAGGAAGGCCTCCTCCGGCGCGATGCGCCCGAGATCGTCGCGGCACGAGGCGGGCCACTCGGGCACGGCCTGGAGGTACAGCGCCGCGAACCTCTCGCGATGGTGCTCGGGCAGAGCCAGACCGGGCGCGGCGCGCAGGGTCCCTGCATGGACGCACGCGGCGTACTGCGCGTACGCGCGCGCCATCGCCTCGGCGCGTGCGCGGCCCCGGTAGACGGGGAACCCGATCAGAGCCGCCGCGAGGAACAGGTTGAGCACGAACGCGTTCAGCATCGGCCGCATGCTCGGGCGCATCGCCCGGGCCGCCTCCCGCGCCTCTCTCCGGTGATCGTGCTTCGGGGTCGGCGCGGGCGGCATGCTCGATCGATGCGGACCGCACGCGACGCAATCCGTTCCTGACCTATACTCCCCTCGCACGAAAAGGTCGCTTCCTCGCGAGGCGGTCGTAGAAGAGAGCCTGATGAGCGAGAACGACAGCGAGAAGCACGACGCGCCCGAGTCCGCCCCGGACGATGCCCCGACCGAACGCGAGGAGACGGCCGGCGCTTCCCCCGCCGCGCCGGACTCGTCGTCCAGCCCGGAGCCCGAGCCTGCCGTGTCGGACCCGGTCCCCGCCGACTCCGACGGCGCCCCCGAGGCCCCGGCGCCCGCCGCGCGCCCGCGCCCGACCGCGTCGTCTCGCGTCGCACAGGCGGCGCTCGGGGTCGGCGCGGTGCTGATCGCGTTCGGCCTCACGTACTTCTGGCCCCAGCGCAACGGGCTCGATCTCGACATCGACAGCTCGGCCCGCGCCCAGGAGGCCCGGAGCACGGCGCCCTACGATCTGACGCAGCTGGCCCTGATGAACCGGGTGCTGCTTCAGGTCGTCGACCACTACGTCGAGCCCGAGCGCATCGAGCCGCGGCGCATGCTCCTCGGCGGGCTCAACGCCATCCAGCAGCAGGTCGCGCCGATCCTCGTCGACTACGAGGACGGCGCGCCCACGCTCCGCATCCAGGTCGACACCGCCAGCCGCGAGTTCCACGTCGACGACGTCACCAGCCCCTGGGCGCTCTCCTACCGGTTCCGCGAGATCTTCGGGTTCATCCAGGAGAACCTGCACGACGAGGACGTCGAGCTGCGCACGATCGAGGAGGCCGCCGTCAACGGCATGCTCCGCACGCTCGACCCGCACTCGCTCTACCTCGACGTCGCCACCTACGAGGAGATGCGGACGAGCACGCGCGGCGAGTTCGGCGGCCTCGGGATCGTCATCTCGATCCGCGACGGCCAGCTGACCGTCATCCGCCCGATGCCGGGCACGCCCGCAGACCGCGCGGGCCTTCACCGCATGGACCGCATCGTGCGCATCGGCGAGGAGTCGACGGTCAACCTGCCGCTCTCGGACGCGGTCGATCGCCTCCGGGGCCCGCCAGGCTCGAACGTGCAGGTCTGGATCACGCGCGCCGGCGACGGCGGCTGGACCGAGCCGCGGCCCTTCACGCTCACGCGCGCCGTCATCCACGTCGAGTCGGTCGAGTCCCGCATGCTCGGCGACGGCGTCGGCTACATCTCGATCAGCGGCTTCCAGGGCAACACGTTCGAGGACATGCAGAGGGCGCTCGCGCAGCTCCACGGCCAAGGCCTGCGCGGGCTCGTGCTCGACCTGCGCGACGACCCGGGCGGCCTGCTCGACCAGGCCGTGCGCGTGGCCGACGCGTTCCTCGAGTCGGGCGACATCGTGAGCACGGTCGACGGGACCGGCCGCGAGACGGAGCCCCCGGACGTGGCGTCGCCTCCGGCCGAGCCCGAGTACCCGATGGTGGTCCTCGTCGACGCCCAGTCGGCCTCCGCGTCCGAGATCCTGGCCGGGGCCCTCCGGTACAACGAGCGGGCGGTGGTCGTCGGCGAGCGGACGTTCGGCAAGGGCTCGGTCCAGAACCTCCAGACCTTCTTCGACGACAGCAAGCTCAAGCTCACGAT
>JBGAQA010000213.1:0-2560 GCA_044220955.1 Sandaracinaceae bacterium | reverse complement strand
GGGCTCCCGCGGCCGCACAGCCTCGCGCATACTCGAGCGCGCAGTACGACAGCGGCGTCCATTCGATCTCGCAGCCGAGCGGGAGGTCGGCGTATCGAGCGCCGGCAGGAGCGCCTCCTTCCGTCCGCGCGGGAGCGTGGAGAGCCCGCCCACGGACGTCGAGCGCGGCGACCCGCCCGAGCCCGGGGGATCGGAGCGTGGACGGAGAGCACGCGAGGCCGACGGCGGCGGGCCTTCCGTCGCACGGCTTGGACCCGGGTGGCGCAGCGGCGCAATCGTCGCAGCACGGCGTCGCGCGCGACTTCCGCGACGTGAGGGGCTCGGGGTTTGCCTGGGTGCTCGCGTGCCGGATCACGTGCGGCGTGGTCTGGCCTCGGATGACGGTGCGGTGCTGGATCTGCTGCACGTGTGGCTGGGGCACGCCGCCGTTCAGCATCGCGGCGACGTCGAGCCGGCGGACGTGCGGCTGCGGGACACCGCCGTTGAGCATCGCGGCGAGGTTCAGCGGCTTCGGCTGCGGCCCCTGCGGTCCGGGCGCGCGCGGCATGTACCTGGGGTCCATCGCCATCGAATCCTCCTTCATGGTGCGGCCTCGGCCGCCCCGCGTCCATCGGGGGCCTCTGCTCAGCTCTTGAGTGAGACGTGCGTCTCGAAGGTCGCCTTGAGCGAGCCGCCCGTGTTGCCGCGCGTCGCCGTGACGTACACCGCGATCGAACCGCCGAAGTTCGCGCCGAACGCGTCGAGGATCAGCTTCGCATCCGCGTTCTGGTCGTAGCTGTTGTCGATGTCGATCTCCGCGACCGCCGTGCCGTTCGCGAAGATCTGACCGGGATCGTCGCTCGAGCGGGCGATCGCGCCCACGATGATCTTGATCGACGCGCTCGCCGGGATCGCCGAGCCCGCCTTGAGGAGCACCTCGAGCGTGCCCTCGCGCCACGCGGACACGTCGATCTCGGCGAGGATCGTCAGGCCAGAGGTCGAGCTCGTCGCGATGGACGAGTAGTCGTGCAGCGTCATCCGCTCGATCAGGGTGTCGGTTCCGGGCATGGCAGGTTCCTTTCGTTCGTTGGGGGATCGGTCTTCGTGGAGATGGGGGATCACTCGGGTGCGGCGCTGATGCCGGGGGTGAGCAGGCCGAAGCCGGGCGGCACGAGGAAGCGGCCGGTGGCGTTGTGCGCGCCGCCGCTGTCGCCGCCGACGTAGAGCGTCGCGGACGACGCCCACGCGGCGCCGGTGCCCGTGCTCGTGCCGTCGCCCGTGGTCGCGCCCGACACGGTGAGCGAGCCCGCGCTCGGCCTCGCGGTGATCGTGAGCGGCTGCCCGCGCGAGAACGTGACCGTGCGCGACGCGATCACGCTGCCGCCGCAGACGAGCTCGACCACGCAGCTCGTGTTCTTGCGGATGCGCAGGTAGTCGCTCGCCCCGACCTGCACCAGCCGCCAGTCCTCGTCCGCGCTCACGATCTCCGCGCTCGACGCGTCCGGCGCGAACACCAGCACGACGCCGTCGGTGAGGAACGCCGCCGGGTAGTCGCCGCTCGAATAGGAGAGCGTGTCGGCGGGGCGCGTGACGCTGGCGCTCGTCGTGCGGATGGCGCTCGTCGGGTAGTAGCCCGGCTCGAGCTGGACGAGATCGATGTAGTGGTCCTCCGCGTGCGCGGTCGTGCCCCCGGATGTCCCGCTGAGGTCACGGCCATCAGCCGGCATCATCCCGGAGCTCACCGAGGCAGACGCGGCAACGGTGGCGTTGCGCCGATACGTGGCCGTCGCAGCGACGAAGCTCGCCCGGATGCTCGCCGATCCACTGTTCTCGAACAGGTTGATCTGGCTCACGCTCGTCCCCGACACCGCGCGCACCCACTGCGACGCGTTCACCACGCCCGAGGGACCCGGCGCGAGCTGGTAGGGCCCGAACGAGCCGGACGCGTCCTGGACCCGGTCCGCGAGGCCCGCTCCGTCTGGCCCGCCGTTCTGATCGGCGGTGATCGTCGCGGAGCCCGCGGTCCACGCGGCGTCGTCGAGGGCCCGCGAGCGGAGCACGTAGTTGGTCGCCCCCTTCTCCACGAGCAGGCCCGCGCCGAGCCCATCGCCGCGGTTCTCGCTCGCGCGCCGCACGCCGCTCGCGGCCCAGGCGAGGAAGGCGGTGGAGCCGTCGCTCGGCGCGCGCGTCAGGTACGAGGCCTCCGACGCCCGCGCGAAGCTGCCTCCGCGCGTGAGGTCGATCGATCCAGGTGGCGCGACGACACCCGCGCGCACGACGAGATCGACGCCCATCGTGAACCGGAACGTTCCGGCCGTGCGCTGCCAGGCCGTGAGGAAGAGACACCCGCGCGCGCCCGCGTTCGCGCTCAGCGCGCCTTCGAGGAGCGCGGGGCCGGTGACGACGTCCGAGATGGTCGCGCACGCGAGCGTCGGCCCGCGGAAGCGGGCGCCGGGATCGTCACGGCTGCGCGCGAGCGCGTCGAGCGTCAGGCGCGCCTGGCTGCCCGCGGGCGCGGTCACCGACTTCACGGTCACCTGCAGCACCCCCGAGCCCCAGTGCGTCAGGTCGACGTCCTGCG
>JBGAQA010000212.1:0-2764 GCA_044220955.1 Sandaracinaceae bacterium | reverse complement strand
CGCAGACGCGCTCGAGCTCGCGAAGCGTGACGTCGCCAACGCGAGCGTCGCGCTTCCGAACATCCAGCTCATCCTCGCCGACATCTGCGATCTCGGTCGGCTCGTGGCGGGGTCGTTCGACTTCGTCCTGCTCGCGAGCACGCTGCACGGCGTGCCGGAGAAGCTCGAGTTCATGCGTGCCGTCCGGGCGCTGCTGAAGAGCCCCGACGGCAAGCTCGCGGTGGTGAACTGGCACGCGCTCTCGCGCGAGCACAGCGGCGTCATGGGCAATCCGCGCGGCCCACGCACGGAGCTCCGGATGCCGCCCCTTGCGCTGCGTCACCTCGCCGAGACCGTCGGCCTCGACGAGGTGAGCAACTTGACGTCGGCCCGTACCACTCGCTGCGATCTTCCAACCCGCGACCTGAGACATGCCGAGGCCGCCAGGCTGATCGCCTCGAGCGCGTACGTGCCGAAGCGCTCGCGCGGGTGCCTCTGGGCCGCGGGTCGCGTGGGTCACGGGCAGACCGCTGACGCCGCGCTCGCTCCGCCGCAGTCGTCGGACCACGACTCCGAGACGCGGTCGGCGCACGCGCTGCACGAGTAGGCGTCCGCTCCCGAGTCGACCGACACCCAACGTCCGTGCATGCAGCGCTGGTAGTCCCACTGCACCTCCACGAAGCGGGGCGTCGGGATGCAGCAGTCGCTGAAGTCGTAGCTGAACGTGCACCCACTGCCGGTCGCGTGCGGAGTCGACGAGACCTGCGTCGCCGGCCGCTGCGCGTGCGGCAACCTCCTCGCGCGCGGGCGCCTCGAGCGCGCGTGCGTCGCCGACTGCTGCGCGACGGATCCCGCGTACTGCGCGGACCTCTTCACGGATGCGCTCAACTGCGGCGGGTGCGGGATCCGGTGCGTGACTGGCGAGAGCTGCGCCGGCGGCCGCTGCCGGTGCGGCGCGCTCGTCGGGGACCGCGGAGTTCCGGCGTGCGGCCGTCCCGACGCCACGTGCGTGCCGGCTACGAGCACGTGCTCGTGCGGGCCGCATGTGTTCCCCGGGCGGGCCGCGTGCGATGGCGACGCGCGGCTCACGTGCTGTCCGGTCACAGGTGGCTGCGTGAGGCTCCAGTCGGAGAGCGTAGCGATTCCGAACGGCATCTCGCGGCCACGAACCTCCCGGTCTGTCGGCCTGGAGCACACGAGCGATCGTCTCGGCATCCGCCTCGGCTGCTAACGGCGCGCACGGGCGGCTGGAGCGGGCGCCGGCGCGTGGGCCGGGGTCGCGCTGGGGGCGTTTCGGGCGCACGTCCGCCTCGGCGCGTGCAGGCGGCGCCGTGGTCAGGCTCCGAAGTCGAGCTCGGCCTGCGGCGGGGCACGCGCGGGGGCCACGGAGCTCCCCGTCGGGCGTAGGCCGTGATGGGCGAGCATGCGGGCGAGGCTCTTCTTCTCGAAGATCACCGCCACGAGCACCATGCGGTGGCCGCAGGGGCAGGCGAGCACGCCGATGCCGAGGCCGTGCTTCATCGCCGCGCACCACGAAGCGTTCTTCGGACGAGGGATGCCTTCTCGTGCGTCTCCTTCTCCCTCTCTTGGCACCACCTTCGCGCGGAGCTTGCTGTGGCCGGAGAGCACGCCGCGGTAGAGCACGGTGTGCTCTCGCTTCTTGGGCACGAGCGAGCAGAGCCGCTCGAGGAAGGTGTCTGCGTCGAAGGTCAGCCACCTGGTGCCGTCGCGCCACGGGGTCTTCAGCTCGAGCGCCACGCTGCCGTCGTCGAGTCTCCGCAGCCTTCGGTCGGCCAGCGGCGGGCGCACCCCGTACTTGCAGAGGTGCTCGAGCCGCACGCAGCGCCGGCGCCCCTGGCGGCGGGCCGCCGCCACCCCCAGCCGGTCGAGAGATCGTCGTCGGCCCTTGGCCTGCTGCGATGCGGTCCCCGCGCGCGGCGATGCTCGTGAACGTGCCGCCGCCTCCCGGGCTCGGCAGAGAGGTCAACGCGCGCAGAGCTCTGCGGCTCGCGCTCGTTCTCCGGCCCGGGCTCGTCTACGATGCGCCTCGTGGATCGCACCTCTGTCATCCCGGGCGGCGTCGGCGCGGCCGATCGCGTGTCCGCGGCGCCGCGCCCCTCGGGGCCGCCCGGGCTCGAGCCTCGCTCGATGCGCGTTGCGGCTCGGGTGCTCGCGGCTCGATGGACTTGATCGGTCGAGCGTGGTGGAGGCCGCTGGCGTTTCTCGGGTTGGCGCTGGCCTCGTGCGACGCGCCGGCTCCGCCGGGTGCCGCGTGCGCACGCACGAGCGAGTGCGGGGCCGGTCTCGAGTGCCGCTTCGGTCGATGCCGCACGGGATGTGTCGAGAACCGCGACTGCCCGATCGGCGCGAGCTGCCTCCGGCTCGGGGACGCTTCCGGCGTGTGCGGCGTGGCCCGCGACCTCGGGTGCGAAACGGGTGTGGGCCGTGACTGTCCGGACGGGCTCGTCTGCGTCGCTGATCAGTGTGAGCGCGCGTGTACGGACGCGTCCGAGTGCCCGTCGGATGGTACCTGCGTCCCGCTCGAGCCCGGCGCAGCGCTACTGTTCTGCTTCGATACGCGCGGCGGGCGATCGGATGCCGGGCGCGTCGATGCCGCGCGGGTCGATGCGGGCGTGCCGCCGAGGGCGACGGACGGCCCGTACCTGGTTCCGAGCGGCGTAGCGAACGCCGACTCGTTCGGCGCGTCGGTCGCGCTCAGCGCGGATGGGATGTTCGCGATTGTCGGCGCACCGAACGACACGGCCGGGGGGAGCCCTGGTAGCGC
>JBGAQA010000211.1:0-2773 GCA_044220955.1 Sandaracinaceae bacterium | reverse complement strand
CCACGGTCCTTCCGTCGCGAGAGCGCCTGCTGCTCAAACGCATCGAATAGCGTGCCTACGGTCTGCGGCAACGCCATCGCCGCCGCCTTGGCGTCACGCTGCTCGGCGGCAACCCGCTCGCGCTCCTCGACCGGACGCTGGGCCAGCTCCCGGGGCGGCCGCTCTTCGTGCTCCTCGCAGGCCGCACCGACCTCGGCGAAGCGGCGTTCGCCGATCGCGATCTCGCTCGCGTCACGCTCGGGCGCCTCCTGCCGCGCGTCGCACGCGCGCTGGTCGAGCGCGAGCTGGCTGGCCACGCGAGCGACGCCGACGCGGTCGAGCGCATCCTCGCGCGCGGCGACGGGAACCCGCTCTACCTCGAGGAGCTCGCGCGCGCCGTGCGCGAGGGGAGCACCGAGCTGCCGACGAGCGTGCTCGCGATGGTCGAGGCGCGCCTGGAGGTGCTGCCGAGCGAGACACGCCGCGTCGCCCGCGCCGCGAGCGTGTTCGGGATGCGCGCCCCGGAGGCGGGTGTCCGCGCGCTCGTCGGACAGAGGCCCGTCGAGGCGGCGCTCTTCGAGCTCGCGGCGCGCGAGATGCTGGGCGAGGACCGGGCGTCGCGCGGCGGCGCGCGCTGGCTCGCGTGGCGCCAGCCGCTCCTGCGCGACGCCGCCTACGCGATGCTCACGGACGACGACCGCGCGCTCGGCCACCGGCTCGCCGGCGAGTGGCTCGCCGAGAACGCCGAGGTCGAGCCGGCCGTGCTCGCCCGGCACTTCGAGCTGGGCGGGGCGCCCGACGTCGCGGCGCGCGCGTGGGCAGGGGCCGCGGAGCTCGCGCTCGGCGCGAGCGATCTCGCCGCCGCGTTGGCCCACGCCGAGCGTGGGCTCGCGCTGGGGACCGACCCGGCCGTACGCGCGAGCCTGCTCGCCGCCGCCGCCGAGGCGCACCGCTGGCGCGCCGAGTACGCGCGCGCGCTCGAGCGGGCCGGACAGGCGCTCGCCGCCGCGCGAGAAGGAAGCGACGCGTTCTTCTCCGCCGCCTCCACGCTCGTGTCGGCGGCGCTCCGCCTGGGCCGGGCCGAGGACGTCGTCGTGCTCGCAGGGCGCCTCGAGCGGCTCTCCGTGCGCGAGGAGGCCGTGCCCTCGCAGATCGCGCTCCTGTGCCGGATCGCCGCGCACGACCTCGGCGCGCGGGACGACGCGGCCTTCGCCCGCCGCATGGCCCGGGCGGAGGCGCTCGCCGCCTCGCTCGCGCGCCCCGATCCGATCGCGAGCGCGTGGATCGTCACGCTGCGCGCGTCGAAGGCCTACGAGCTCGGCGAGCTCGACGCGTTCGTCGAGGGCACGAGCGAGGCGGTGCGCCTCTACGTGGCGGGCGGGGACGCGCGCGACGCGTGCAACCAGCGCGTGCGCCTCGCCAACGGCTGGCTCGCGCTCGGCGAGCCGGCGCTCGCCGAGGCCGAGCTCGCCCTCGCGCTCGACGACGCGCGCCGCATGGGCCTGCGCCTGGTCGAGGGCTACGCGCTGCAGAACCTGGGGCACGCCGAGGCGCTCGCCGGCAAGCCCGCCGACGCGGCGCGGACGCTCGGGCGGGCCATCGAGCTCGCGTCGTCGGTAGGCGACCCGATGCTGGAGGCGGGCGCGCGCGTGTACCTCTCGGAGTGCGCGCTCGACGCGGGCCGGATCGACGAGGCCGCGCGCGAGGCGTCACGCGCCGTCGCGCTCGCGGCCGGGCCCTTCGTCGCGATCGCCCGCGCTGCGCTCGCGAGGGCGATGGCGCGGGGTGCCGATGCCGCCGCCGCTCTCGCCGTGGCGCGACAGGCGCGAGCCGCCGTCCCGGAGAGTGACGCCGAGGCCGACGCGCACGTCGCGCTCGCGCTGGTCGAGTGCCTCGCGGCCACCGGGCGAGCGGACGAGGCGCGTGCGGCCGCCGGCGCCGCCCGCGCGCGCCTGCACGAGCGTGCCGCGCGCATCGGCGCCCCCGCCTGGCGTGACGCGTACCTCACCCGCGTCCCGACGCACGCGCGCCTCGCGTCCCTCGGATGATCGCTCGTGGCGCCGGGCGGAGCCGGGCCCTCGCGCTGATCAGCTCGGGCAGTACGTGGGCACGGCGCACGTGCCGCTGCGACAGAGGCCGCTGTAGCAGCCGCTGTCGTCGATGCAGGATCCGCCGTTGGCGTGGACCTGGTGACAGGCTCGGTCGGACGCGCCGCAGACCGCGCCGTCCGCGCAGCTCTGGCCGGCGACCACGGTCGCGCAGGGCATCCCGTCGATCGGCAGCGCCCTGCACGTCCCCGTGAAGACCGGCGGCAGCGCGGTGAGGCTGGGGCCCTCGCAGTACGAGCCAGGCGCGCACTGGTCCGGCAGCGCGAGCGTGCACGCTGTGCCGACCGAGAGCCCGCCGGTCCCGCACGTCTGCGACGTCGCGCTCGCGACGATGCACGAGAGCCCGTCCATGCAGAGCTGGCCGTTCTGCGGGTTGCACGCGGCGCCCATCGTGCCGACGAAGACGGCGTCGACCGACGCACACGTCCCGGTCCGCGTCGTGGAGCCGCCCTGACAGATGAGGCCGCCCGCGCACTCGACGCCCGTCGTGCCCTGGCGCCACAGCAGGCGGCAAGCATTGCAGACTGGCTGCGTCGGCTGGAAAAGAGCCTGCAGCACTTGGGCGCGGAGGCGTCGTTTGCGCAGGACCAGGCCGGGCGCGAGTGGCTCGAATGGCTGCACGCTCGGATGGCCGAGCTGAGCGACGACGAAGCCCGCTTCAGTTTCAGCAGCTGGCGGACCTGGTT
>JBGAQA010000210.1:0-2923 GCA_044220955.1 Sandaracinaceae bacterium | reverse complement strand
GAGGCCTTCTCGGAGAGCAGCTCGGACACCACGCGGCGCAGGTAGTCGGGTCGCGCGCGCACGTTCGCGTCCGACTGCCTCGGCCCCGGGTCGGGGCGCGAGCGACGCCTCGCGCCGCTTGGCTCGTGCGCGTGGCGCAGCCAGGGAGCCGCACGCCGCGGCCCCGCGAGACGTTGCTCGCCTCGCGGGCGGGCTGACCGCGAACGACCGCGGCACCGCAGGGCTCAGACGGGGTTCCAATCACCATCGACGCAGCGCGCGTGGCCAGGATTCTCGGAGGCGTACGCCTCACACGCCTCCGTCGGCACCGGCCAGCCGCGCTCGTGCACGCCTGTCGGATCGAGCCGCTGGGGCGAGGGCACCAGGCACGCGCACGACGCGCCGGTGCGCGTCTCGCAGTTCGCGAGCTGCAGGCGGTTGTGTGCCATCGTCGCATCCTCCTCCCAGCAGGCGACGGGGGTGTCCACACAGAGGCCGTATCGCCGGTCGTCCGAGACGCCGAGGCAGATGCCCACGCAGAGGGCGTCGCCGCAGACGCCGCCGCAGTTGGTTGCACCGCTCGAGGTCGGGCAGGCTCCGGGCGGCGGTCCGGTGACGAACGGCGTGCCGTCCGAGTACACGCAGGCGACTGCCATCCCCGCGCGCGGCGCGTCCGTGCAGAAGCTCGAGGGCATGCAGGCCCCGTGGAACGCCTCGGTCTCGAGACCCGCATCCAGCGTCGGGCGCTGGGTGTTCGTCGCGCAGAGCCACGCGCCCGTGCAGTACTGGGTGAATGCGCCGCTGTGGAAGCAGCCATCTCCTTGCTCGAGTATCGAGCCCCGGCAGACCTGCGCACCGATGCTGCATCGGCCGTCCTCGCCCGAGCACGGGAGCGGGCACGCGTCGTCGCAGCGGCGGAACCCATCGACGCGCTCGCAGGCTGCAGCGTCGGCGTCGGGCAGGTTCGCATCCGCGTCGGGCCGCCTGGGGCCCGTGTCGGTTCGCCAGGCGTCGATCGATGCGTCGCCCGCACCGCCGCCGCGCTCGTGCGCGAGGTAGCAGCCGGAAGGGAGCACGGCCGCGGCGAGCGGCACGAGCAACACGAGGCGCATGCTCACCGCGCGGGCGGGCTGACCGCGAACGGCCAGGGCAGCTCGAAGTCGTTCGCGGGCTCGTCGCTACTCGGGAAGGGCGGATGTGCCGCGGTGAGGCTCCCCGCGCTGTCGCGGCCCTCGGCGCACAAGATCGTTCGAACCTCGGTGGAAAGAAGCACCAGCTGCGGGTCGCTCGTGTCCTCCGCCAGCACAGCCTCCAAGCCCTCGGGCCGGATGAGCACGCGATCGAACTCGAGGCGGGGCCAGCACTCGCCGCCGCCGGGCGCGGGCGGAGGTGCGTTCGGCCCGGTCGGGAAGTGGCAGACGGGTCGCGGGACGACCGCTGGATCATACGCCGGCGTGCCTCCGCCGTGCGCGGTGAAGCCAGCGCAGTCCGCGTCGCACGTGCAGTGCGCGAGCGTGGTCTCGTCGATTCCGAGCGTTCGCGGGTCGACGATCCCCGCGTTCCCGATCGCGGCCCCGAGCGCGCCGGGCAGGAACGACTGCAGCATGCCCGTTGCGCCCCACTCTACCAGCGCTGCGCAGCTCGTACCGACACGCCCACGGTAGACGACGCCGCGGTAGTCGAACGCGGGGTCCGACGGGAACTGGAGCACGCCGCCGCCACCCGGAAGCCCCGGGTCGATGCACATCGGAGCAACATCGAACGAGACGAACGGGGCCTGTTCGATCCCGACCTCGAAGTCGACCCAGAACATCGCGTCGCCGCACGTGATGTCGACCCCTCCGGGAGGGGTCACGTGGAACGAGGCGCAGTGGTAGCTACCGAGGAACTGGATGGCATCGGTCGACGTGTAGCGTCCGCGGGCGTCGCGATGCGTCCGAAGCACCGGCTGGATCTGGATGGCTTGCAGCTGCTCGCAGCCGACGTTGCGCGGATCGCCGGTGAACACGCCGAGCACGGTGTCGCGAAGAAGCGTCGTCAGCCGGCCCGGACCGATGAGCGACGGGGCGTTCCACGGCAAGAGAACCGAGCACTCACCGATGTCGTAGACACGCGCCGACGACCACTTGCTCGTGTCGAACGGCGTGATGTCGACCGTCGTCTCGAGCACGCCGGTCGGCATCCTCGGGAGGGCGAGCATGCTTCCCGAGAGGACGCCCACGCCCCCGAGGTCTTGCTGGAAGAGGTACGCGCGGTGCTGCGGACCGATCCGGTAGCTGACCGTCGCGAAGTCGTTCGTCACGCTGCGGAAGAAGGCTCCGTCGCGATCCTCCTCACGCCGATCGAGCACGACGAACGACCGCTCGACGCCCGAGGACGAGAACGCGCGAAAGAGACCTGCTCGCTCGAGTGAGTCCGGCGCGCAGCCCAACGCTACCAGCGCGACGATCCCGAGCAGCGTGCTCTGCTCTGCTCTGCTCTTGGACATGGACGCTTCCCCCGCGTGAGTTGCCGCCTCGACCAGTTCGAAGGTTCGCCGAGACTCGGGACTGGAGTCAACTCGATGCAGGGCTCCGCGAGCGGGAAGACCTCGCTCTGCAGCTTCCAGATGTGAGCTTCCAGATGTGCTCGGTGCGATCGCCGATGAAGACAGCGCTTCGTTCGCAGTCACTCCTGACGGCCGCGGTTGCAGCCACCGCGCTGGGGGGCCGAGTGTCCCGTCTGCGTGGCCGTCGCTCCATGGCGCATCGCCCGCCCATCGCCCGACATGCGTGTGTGACGTCGCCGCACGGGCGGCACCCGATCGCGGCGCGTCTCGTGCCACGGCTCGTAGGCGCCCGCCGATCACCCGCTCACACGCGGACGCCGAGCATGCGGCGCACCGCGCGCACCGGCAGCGGTCCCTCGTCGGGGCGGAGCACGCTCTTCCAGCCGAGCCGCAGGC
>JBGAQA010000020.1:0-89283 GCA_044220955.1 Sandaracinaceae bacterium | reverse complement strand
GGGCCGGCGCGATCGGCGCGCTGGCGATCCGCCGCCTCGCCATCGGCCGGGCCCACCTCGGCCGGGTGCGCATCGAGCAGCTCGACGTCGGGACACTCCGCGTCGAGCGTCTCGAGGTCTCCGACGCCGGGCAGTCCTCCGACCCGCGGCCCTAGCTCCCGGGCGCCGCGCGCCGCGTGTAGGGCCTGGCGGTGTAGGACTCGAGCGCGTGCGAGAGGATGTCGAAGCCGCTCGCCGCCACCACCTCGGAGGGCAGCGTGCGCGTCGCGTCCGGATCGACGATGGCGAGCGTCGGCCGGAGGCGCCGCGACGCGATGCCGGTCTTGGCCTTCGCGCTCAGCAGGTCGAACACCGCGATGCCGGTGCACTCGGCGCCCGTGCCGCTCGTGGTCGGACACGCCACGTGCGGCGGGAGCACGCCGGGCACGGGCTTGCCGAGGCCGATGGGCGCGTTGACGTACGCCAGGAACTCGTCCGGGTACGTCGCGTAGAGCGCGGCGGCCTTGCACGTGTCGATCGCCGAGCCGCCGCCGATCGACACGTAGCCATCGAAGCGGCCCTCCTTCGCGAAGCGCGCCGCCTCGAGGAACGACGCGTCGGTCGGCTCGACGTGCACCGCGTCGAAGACGGCGTGATCGACGCCCGCCTCCGAGAGCGCACGGCGCGCGGCCGCGAAGAAGGGCAGCACCGCCACGCGCGGGTCGGTGAAGACGGCCACCCGCTTCACGCCGAGCGCCCGCGCGTGCTCGCCCAGCTCGGCGATCGCGCCGCGCCCGAACACGATCGCCGACGCGTCGATCGTGAACGCCTGCTCGTGGCCCGCCTCGGCGAGGAACTCGTGACGACAGCCCGGCATGACGACGTGCGATGCTACCTGCGATTGCGAGCCCTCGTCCGCAACCTCGTGCTCGGCGTCGCGCTCTGCGCGTGCAGCGATCCCGGCGCCGCGCACGACGCGACGAACGACGGGGGGCAGGACGCGTGGACGGCGCCCGACGCATGGGTGGATCCGTGCGACGGCATCACGGCTGCGCGGGTCGAGACGGTCGCGATGCTCTCGCGGGGACGCTACGCACCGGCGGTGGCGGCGCTCACGGGCGGACGCGTGCTGATCGCAGGAGGCTTCGACTTCACGCTCGGGATGACGACGAGCGCCGAGATCTACGACGCAGCCTCGCAGGCGGTCACGCCCACGGGCTCGCTCCTCGTCGGGCGCAACTTCGCATCGACGACGGTGGTGGCGCAGGGCGTGCTCGTGATCGGTGGCTTCGACGACCGCACCGGCTCGGTCGTCGCGATCGAGCGCTACGACGATGGCAGCGGCACGTTCGTCCCCTCCGAGGTCGCGCTCGCGCTCGGGCGCGAGGCGCACACGGCCACCGCGCTGCCCGACGGACGCGTTCTGATCGCGGGCGGCCTGCAGGCGCGGGGCCTGCGCTTCCAGAACTCGCTCGAGCTCTACGACCCGGCGAGCGACACGATCCGGACCCTGACGTCGACGCTCCTGCCCGCGCGCGGCTTCCACGACGCGGCGTGGATCGCCTCGAGCGAGTCGGTGCTCCTCGTCGGCGGCGACTCCGGCATGGGCGAGCTCGCGAGCGGCGTGCGCTGGGCGCCGGCGACGGACGAGCTCTTCACGCCGGGGAGCGCGCGCGCGCACCCGGGCAAGGCCGTCGCGCTCGCCGCGCTGCCGAGCGGGCACGTGATCGTCGCGGGCGGCGCGAACGGGATGGACGGAACGCTCGCCGACGTGGACGACTACGACCCCGCGAGCGATCGCTTCACGCCCGCCGCGCCGATGCACGTGCGGCGCATGGCGCACACGCTCACGGCGCTCGGCGACGGCCGGCTCGTCGCGATCGGCGGCTGGAGCGACAGCGAGCCCGGGCCTGCCGCCACGCCGAGCATCGAGGTGCGCGGCACCGACGGAGCGTGGACGCGCCTGCCGGTCGACCTCGCGGTCGCGCGCCTCGACCACCGCGCGATCGCGCTCGACGCGTGCCACGTCGTGGTGATCGGCGGCCAGCACGCGGCCACCGGCGCCTCGCCGAGCGCCCCGCTCGAGGTCGAGCTCGTCACGATCCCGCGCTGATCCACCGGTCTGCGCTACGCTCGGCCGATGGACCGACGACCGCTCCTCGTGCTCTTGCTGATGTCGAACGCCGGCTGCAGCGGTGTCGTCCAGTCGAGACCTCGCGACGACGCGGCCGAGATCGACGCGGGCTCGGGCGACGACGCGGCCGTGGCCCCGATGGACGCTGGCGACCTCGACGCGCCCGGGCTCGACGCCGCCGCCGATCCGATGGACGCGTGGACCGCGCCGATGGACGCCTTCGTCGCCCCCGACGCCACGTGGGGCCCCTGCACGTCCGGTGGCGTGTCGGGCACCTGCATCTCGACGTCGCTCTGCGCCGGCACGTCGGTGCGCGGGCTCTGTCCGGGGCCGAGCGACATCCAGTGCTGCGTCGCCGCGAGCGACGCGGGGATGATGCTCGACGCGCCCGGAGGGAGCGTGACCGTGGCCGACGTGCTCGCGCGTCTCGGCGCATGCACCCGCATCGGCGGCAACTACGCGAAGGACGTCGGCGGCACGTCGGACATCCCGATCTGCCAGACCGACACGGTGATCTGGTGGACCGCCGACATGGACATCGACTGCGACGGCGGCCAGGGGGCGATCTGCATGTCCGATCCGGACTACCTGCCGGACACGAGCGGCGTGGACTCGCTCGGCAACCCGCTCGACGCGAGCACGCTTCCCTTCATGGTCATCCCGCTCGCGAGCACGCGCTTCCGCTACACCGACTACGGGATCCGCACCGGCCAGGTCGCGCTGGTGATGTACAACGGCCGCATGGTGTTCGGCATCTTCGGCGACGCCGGCCCGAGCTCGATCATCGGAGAGGCGTCTTTCGCGATGGCGGAGGCGCTCGGCATCCCCTCGAGCCCGAGGACCGGCGGCGTGGACTCCGGCGTCACATACCTCGTGTTCACCGGCACCGGCGCGCGCGTGACCCGCAACGAGGACCACGCGGAGGCCGTGAGCATCGGCACCTCGCTGCTGAACGGGTTCGTCGGGCCTTAGCGGCTCCTCGCGCGTCGCGGGTCGACGACCCGAAGGACGGCGCGTCGGGTGCCCGGCGCATCCCCGTCGGAGGTCTACGAGGGCACGACGTCGCGGCTGATGATGCGCGCGCCGGCGAGCAGCGTGAGCCCCGCGAGCACGAGACATCCCGCCGCGAACACGAGCTGCAGGCCGATCCCCTGCGAGATGCCGTCGACGAGCGCGAAGCCGATGCCGAGGCTCAAGAGGCCGATGAAGAACGACGTGTACTGCATCGAGGTGCGCACGTCGCTCGAGAGCGAGGAGATGACGGTGCCGAGCGCGCCGACCAGCATCGCGGACGCCGGTGCGCCGACGAGGAACGCCACCCACCACGCGGGCGAGGCGCCGAGCGCGGGCGCGAAGGGCGCGAGCGCCTCGAGCCGGCCGAGCAGGAGCGTGCTCGCCCCCACGAACACGAGGTGGAAGACGAGCGGGAACGCCATCGCGCCGCAGAGCTTGCCCCAGAGCAGCTCGAGGCGCGAGAGCGGGGCCAGCATGAGGAAGGGCATCGTGCCGCACGTGCGATCGTGCAGCACCGAGTAGCCCGAGGTGATCGCGACGAAGAGCGGCAGGTTCGTGAAGAGCAGGGAGCCGAACGTGGAGACGCCGAGCTGCAGCATCGTGCCCGGCTCGATGCCGGCGGCCTCGAGCTGCTCGTCGAGCAGGGCCATCGCGTCCGGGTCGCGCGTCGTGCGGTCGAAGAGCGCGAAGACCACGCCGAACGCGACGATCCACACGAGGTAGTTCGCCGCGAGGATGAAGAGCATCGAGGGCTGGCGCCGGTGCTCGAGCACCTCGGTCCGCGCGATGCGTACCCAGGCCCTCATCGCGCCCCGATCTCCTCGCGCCAGGCCGAGAGCAGGGGCCCCGTCACGGGTCCGCGCCGCTCCGGGAACGCGAGCTCGCGCCTCACCTCGACGTCGACGAGGAGCGCGCGGTCGCAGAACGCCTCTGCCGCCTCGAGGTCGTGGGTCACGAGCACGCAGCAGAGGCCCGCGTCGGCCCGTCGCCGCACCTCGGCGTGCAGCGTGCGCGAGACGACGGGATCGAGGTTGGCCGTGGGCTCGTCGAGCAGGAGCAGCTCGGGCGAGAGAAGGAGCGCGCGGATCAGCGAGAGCTTCTGCTGCATCCCGGTCGACCACGCTCCGACCCGCTCGTCGAAGCCGCGGGTGAGCTCGAGCTCGCGCACGAGCGGCTCGGCCTTCTCGTCGACCTGGGCCGGCGCGAGCCCGAAGAGCCCGCCGAAGTGGTGCAGGTTCTCGCGCCCACTCAGCAGCGGGTAGAGGCCCGGACGCGCGGTCACGAGCCCGACGAGGCCCGCGCCAGTGAGCGAGAGCGTGTGCGCCTCCCTGCCGCACACGCGCACGTGCCCCGCCGTCGGGCGCAGGAGCCCTGCCATGAGCATCAGGAGCGTGCTCTTGCCGCCGCCGTTGGGCCCGACCACGCCGAGCACCTCGCGGCGCCGCACGGTCGTGGTCACGCCCGAGAGGACCGTGCGCGGCCCGAACGAGCGCCAGACGCCCTGCATCACCACGACCGGCTCCTCAAGATCGTGCGCGGGCGCGTCCGCGGGCCGCGGACCTCCCGCGCGAGCGCGCGCCTTCCGGGGTGACTTCGGCTCCATCGCGAGGCGTGAGGCTATCGAGGTTGCGCCCGGCGCGCACGGCAGATGCGCGCCGCCACGGCCGCGAGGCGGCCGATCGGCGCTGTCCGTCGAATGAGGCCGGACGTGCCGCCCGTCCGGGGTGCTACGACTGGGTCGTGGACGACGTCCGGTACGACGGAACGCTGAAGTCGCCGGGCGGGGATCTGGTCCGCTGGGTGCTGTTCGGCGGTGCGTGCCTGTCCGCGCTCTTCGCCGCTGCCCACCATGCCGATCCCGAGCGCACGCCGCTCTTGCTCACCACGGCCGTCTTCGGCGTGCTGGCGATCCTCGTCGATCGCTCCTCGACATCGCGCCTGCGCATCCTCGGCGAGGGGAAGAAGCTGCGCGTGGAGATCCACCGGCACGGCAAGACGTTCGAGTATCTCGGCCCGTTCGCCGTGCAGCGCACGTACGACGTCACGCGGCGGCCGAGGCGGAGGCACGTGACGGGCACGGCGCTCCGGGTCGTCGCGACCGACGCGCGCGGCAGGGCGTTCCTCGAGCTCATCGAGCTACGGGACGAGAGGGGCAGCCCGGGCGAGCAGTGGCACCGAGACGGGAGCGCTCCCTCGCGGCGCATCGACCACGTCCTCGTCGCGGACCCGCGCAGGGCGGGCGTCGAAGAGCTCGCTCGGATACTCGCCGCGCGGGGCGGCTGAGGATCGCGCTCACCTCGCGCGGGCGGCGGATGCGCTCGCGGGGGCGGTCTCCCGGCGCTCGGCGATTCCCAGCGGGCCCGTTCGCCGCTATGGTGATCGGGTCGTGCACCGCCGCGAGCGGTGGAGCGGTCCATCGTCGC
Source organism: Sandaracinaceae bacterium (assembly GCA_044220955.1). GTDB lineage: Bacteria > Myxococcota_A > Polyangia > Polyangiales > Sandaracinaceae > JBBSAT01. The sequence continues at coordinate 83,733 of JBGAQA010000020.1, read as the reverse complement.
GGACCGCAGGGGGGCTGACGGATGTCCGGACACGATTCTCGGGGCTCCGAGGAGCTCGCGCGCGACGGGGACGCGCTGCGCAGCAGCCAGGAGGTGGCGCGCAGCGTGTTCGACGTCGCCAACGTCGGCATGTCGATCACCTCTCCTACCGGCGAGATCTCCGTCAACGACGCCTTCGCGGAGATGCTGGGGTACCGCAAGGACGAGCTCGAGGGGCGACCCTGGCAGCAGCTCACACCCGCCGAGGACATCCCCGCCGTGCAGGAGATCGTCTCCGCGCTCCTCGAGGGGAAGACCGACCGCGTCCGCTTCGACAAGCGATACGTCAAGCGCGACGGGTCGATCCTCTGGGGCGACGTCAGCAGCGTCCTCAGGAGAGACGAGGCCGGCCTCCCCCTCTTCTTCGTCACGACCGTGGTCGACACGACCCAGCGCAAGCGCGCCGAGGAGGCGCTGCGCACGTCCGAGGCCCTGTTCAGCGGCGCCTTTCGCGTGAGCCCGGCGGGCATGACCGTCACCAAGATCGAGGACGGGACGTTCATCGACGTCAACGACGCCTTCTGCGCCATGTTCGAGTGGACGAGGGACGAGGTCATCGGGCGGACCTCCCTCTCGCTGGGGATGCTCTCCGCGCCCGACCGCGATGCCCTCATCCTGCAGCAGCTCGAGTCCGGGGGCCTTCGCGATGCGCTGCTGCGCGCCCGGGCCCGATCGGGCAGGGAGGTCGAGATCCTCTTCTCGTCGCGCCCGCTCGAGGTGTCGGGCGTCCCGTGTCACGTCACCACGATGGTGGACCTGACGGCGCGCCGGCGCGCCGAGCGTGCGCTCTACGCGAGCGACGAGCGGCTGCGGGCCGCGTTCGAGCAGGCGGCCGTCGGCATCGGGCACACCACCCTGGACGGCCGGTGGACGTGGGTGAACAAGCGCTTGTGCGCGATCCTCGGTCGGTCGCGCGACGAGCTCCTCGAGTCCACCGTGGAGGCGGTGACGCACGCGGAGGACCGAGCCGGCGGGCGCATCGCCCGCGAGCGCATGCACGAAGGATCCCTCGAGGCCTACACCGCCGAGAAGCGCCTGGTCCGCGGTGACGGGGAGATCGTGTGGGTGAGCCACGCCATGGCGCTCGTACGCACGGCCACGGGCGAGCCCGACTACCTCACGTCGGTCGTGGAGGACATCACCGAACGAAAACGCGCCGAGGCGGCGCGGGCGAGCCTCGAGGCCCAGGTCTTCGTCGCGCAGAAGCTCGAGGCGGTGGCGCGCCTGGCCGGCGGGGTCGCGCACGACTTCAACAACCTCCTCTCGGTGATCATCAGCTACGCGAGCATGGCCGCGCAGGATCTCGGCGAGCGCGACCCCTTGCGCGCCGACCTGCGCGAGATCGAGGCCGCTGGCACCCGGGCCGCCGCGCTCACCCGCCAGCTGCTCGCCTTCAGCCGACGCCAGGTGCTCTCCCCCCAGGTGCTCGACCTCAACAAGACCATCCACGGGGTCGAGGCTCTGCTCGGACGACTGCTCGGCGAGGGCGTCGACGTCGCGATCGATCTCGACGACAAGCCGGTGACCGTGATGGCCGATCCTGGCCAGATGGAGCAGGTCATCATGAACCTCGCGGTCAACGCGCGCGACGCGATGCCTCGCGGCGGGGTCATCACGGTGCAGACGAGCACCGTGGACCTCACGGGGACCGAGGCCGAGCGCCGCGGGCTTCGGGCGGGTCGCTACGCGGTGCTCGCGCTCGCGGACACCGGCATCGGGATGGCCCCCGAGACCCAGGCTCGCATCTTCGAGCCGTTCTTCACGACGAAGGAGGAGGGAAGAGGCACGGGCCTGGGTCTGTCCACCGTCTACGGCATCGTGAAGCAGAGCGGCGGTGTCGTCACGGTCGAGAGCGAGCTCGGGCGAGGGACGAGCTTCGAGGTCTTGCTGCCCCGCGTGGACGCGCGTCCGGCCGAGGTGAAGCCCACCCGGCGATCGCTTCCGACCGGGCACGAGACCGTGCTCGTCGTCGAGGACGAGGCGGCGGTCCGTGGCCTCGTCGAGCGGATCCTGCAGAGCGGCGGCTACAAGGTCATGGCGGCGGCGAGCGGCGGCGACGCCCTGGTCGTGTGCGAGGAGCGCGGCGAGCAGATCGACCTGCTGCTCACGGATCTCGTCATGCCGCACCTCGGCGGGCGAGAGCTCGCGGCGCGCCTGACCGGTCGGTTCCCGCGGCTCAAGGTGCTCTTCATGTCCGGCTACGACGCGGCGCCGGACGATCGCCCCGTCGCCTCGCGGGAGCCGGTGGTGGCGAAGCCCTTCTCGCCGGAGACGCTGATGGTGCGCGTGAGGGAGATCCTGGACGGATAGACCTTCCCGCACCGCGGAGGGACACGACCGCTGGCCGGGCCCGTCGGTGTACGCTGTTCCAGCGTGCGCGCACCGAGCCCCGAAGTCGTCGCCCTGCTCGCCACGACGGTGCTGGCCTCGGGGGTGCTGGCCTCGTGCCAGACGCCGGCGGCGCGGGGCGCCGCGTGCTCTCGCCCGAGCGAATGCGCCGCGCCGCTGACGTGCGCCTTCGGGCGCTGCCGGCCCGAGTGCGTCCTGAACCGCGACTGCCCGGTCGGCTCGCTCTGCCTGCTCGAAGCGTCGGGCGCCGGCTCGTGCGCGCTCGACGACGATCCCGGCTGTGGGCCCAGCGCTCCCTGCCCCGGCGCGCTCGCGTGCGTGGACCGCGCGTGCGTCAACGCGTGCGCCAGCGTGTCGGAGTGTCCGGCCGACGCGCGGTGCGAGCCGACCGGCGACGGGCGCGCGCGGTGCGTGCGCGTCGAGCTGCCGGACGGTGGGCTCGACGCGGGCCTCGACGCCGCCGGCCAGCTCGACGTCGGTCGACGCGACGCCGGAGACGGCGGTGGTGCGCCCTGCACCGGCGTGCACACCGCGCTCGCCATCGCCGCAGGGTACGATCACACCTGCCTCGTCCGCGACGACCGCGCCGTGCTCTGCTGGGGCGCCAACCACCACGGCCAGATCGGCGACGGCGCCGAGTTCCCGGTCGACCACACCCGCTGCGTGAGCGGGCTCGACTGCGCGCTCCGGCCCACGCCGGTGCTCGACGAGGCGGGCGTCCCTCTCGTCGCGTCCGCCACGCGCTCCGTGCTCGGCGCCGGCGCGCACGAGACGTGTGCGCTCGATGCGATGGAGCGTCTGGTGTGCTGGGGACCCCACGACTCCGGACAGCGCGGCCCCGACGTGATGAGGCGCGGCGGCGCTGCGACGCCCGTGCTCGACGGGGCGGGGGCGGTCCTCGCGAGCGGGGCGGGACCGCGCGCCATCGTGGCCCTCGTCGCGGCCGAGGAGAGCGCGTACGCGCTGCGCGCCGACGGCTCGGTGCAGGGCTGGGGGCGAGGCGCCGAGGGGCAGCTCGGCGCGGTGATGCCGGCCGACCGCAGCATCCCAGAGCTCGGCAGCGGCAACACCGCGATCACGGCCTCGTACCACGCGCTCTGCGCGCTCTCGGGGGGCGATGGCCACTGCCTCGGCCAGTCGTTCCGCGGCATCTTCGGCCCTGCCGTGGCCCTCGAGGCGACGTCGAGCGCGCCGGTCACGCTCGACCTCGGCCACGCGGCCACCACCATCGCGCTCGGCTTCGCCCACGCGTGCGCGCTGGTCGGCGGCGGCGTCGCGGCGTGCCTCGGCGACAACTCCACCCTCGAGCTGGGGCGCATCGCGACCACCGAGGCGGGCTGCAACTGCACCCGCACGCTCGGCATGGCGGGCATGGTCGGCGACCACTTCGAGCAGATCGCCGCCGGCACCGGAGTGAACTGCGCGCTCCTCGCCGGAGCGGTGTGGTGCTGGGGCGCGAACGTCGCCGGTCAGGCCGGGGCGATGTCCACGGGCACCGTGGGCGAGCCGACGCTCGTGGGCGGCGTGAGCGACGTCGTTCAGCTCGCGGTCGGCGACGACCACACGTGCGCCCGCACCTCCACCGGACGCGTGTACTGCTGGGGCGCGAACGACTTCGCGCAGCTCGGCATCGGGACCGTCGACCTCACGGCGGCCGTGGCCGAGCCCAGGCCGCGCGAGGTGTGCCTCGACTGAGCGAGAGCGCGTCGGGCGCCGCGTCGCCCGAGCGGTCGAGACCGACCGATGGTCGTGGGGGCGGCCGGTCCGTCGCCACCTTCGCCTCGGTCACGGCGTGAGCATGATGCGCTCGACGGGGCCCGCCTCCACGTCCGCCCGGAGGTAGCGCAGCGGGCGATGACGCGTCTCGATCCAGTCGTCACGCAGATCGTCCCAGTGCGGGCTCGTCGGCTCGCCGCTCACGCCCTGTCCCATCGTGAAGAAGGCCTGCGGCGTTCCATCGGCGCCGAACGAGGCCACCATGCGGTAGATGGACCCGTCCGACGCGTCCAGGCGCTCGTGCGGCGTGTCGGTCGAGGCGAAGAACACCGTGTCGGCCCGGTTGAGCGTGCCGCAGCTGCCGTCGGTGGGGACCCAGGGCGCGGCGAGGCGGTCGCCGTAGAGGCTGGTGAAGAGCGTGCCGTGCAGGTCGGCCCAGACGTACGAGCCGCTCGGGAAGCGCTCTGTCAGCCAGCGCGCGGTCCGATCCAGCGCCTCTGCGAGCGCGACCTCGCGCGTGTCCGCGCCGAGCGCGGCCTCGGGATGCGGCGCGGCTCCGCGCATGACGAGCGAGAGCCACTTGAGGACGTACGCCGACTCCGCCTCCAGGATCGGCTGGAAGAGCACCGAGAGGTCGTCCCGGAGCACCCGCTCGGCGAGGAAGAACATGAACGCGTGGAAGACGACGGCCTCGCTCGAGGTGCGCTCCATCCTCCGATCCCACGCGTGCAGCCGCGAGACGAGCGCGTCGAGGTCGGCGCGGTCCCGGAACGTCGCGAGCAGCGGGTCCGTGCCGCGCGACGCCCAGGCGTCGTCGAGCAGCGGGACGAAGTCGTCGGCGTAGAGCGTGTACGTGTCGTCCTGGAGCGCCTCCATGTCGGCGAGGCTCACGCTCCCGCGCGTCACGAGGCGGTCCAGCTCGCCCTCGATGCGGGCGCTGCGCACGCCGGGGTCGAAGAAGACCCCGTAGTAGAACGGATCCCCCTCGATGCGCCCGTCGGAGACGAACCCGTAGGGATCGTTGTTCGCCGAGCCGAGCCATCCGCGGGCGCCGCCGTGGCTCCGGGGGAGCAAGGCGCTCCCGAGGAAGGTCCCGTCCCAGTACGTGCTCGGGTCGTCGCCGTCGAGGACGAGATAGGGGGCGCGCGCGTCGGTGGGCGTTCCGCGGTCGGGTACCCGCGGCGGCGCTCGGTAGCTGATGCCCTCCTGGTCGGCGCTCACGAAGTTGAAGGCCGCCAGCTCGATCCGATCGACGGCCGCCTCGAACTCGGCGCGCGAGCGCGCGCGATCGACCGCCATGAAGCCCTCGAGCTCGTGCGTGACGCCGAAGCCGGTCCAGCGGAAGAGCAGCTCCCGCCCCGGGCGCCCGATCGGGAGCGGAGCGAGCCCGTCGGGCAAGAGGACGCCGTATCCCGGGACCTCCTGCACCACCAGATCCACCGGTGCGCCGCCCGCGACCTCGATGCGCTCCATGCGCGGCCGCACGGCGACCTCGACCCCTCCGACCGACACCATCCCCGCGCGCACGCTGACGTCCCACACGTCCATCATGTCCGGGTAGGTCGTGGTCGCGGTCCAGGCGACGTGGCGGTTGTGACCGAGGGCCACGGTCGGACCGCCGACGAAGCTCCAGCCGACCACGTCGAGCGACCCGTCGGCCGCGGCGAGGTGGTGCATCCAGAAGAGCGAGGGTGACTGCAGCGGCTGGTGCGGATCGCCCGCGATCAGCGGCCGCCCGGAGTCGGTGTGCGGGCCGTCGACCGCCCAGTTGTTGCTCGCGCCCGGTCGAAACGCCGACATCGTCCGCTGCCAGCGGGCGATGCGCTCGTCCGCGTCCGCCGGGAGCGCCAGGGGGCTCGCGGCGTGCGAGGCGAAGGGCATCGCCCCCGCCGCGGGTCGCTCCTCCGGCGGCAGCACGTACGAGTCACGGAACGGCAGCAGCAGCCCGAGGTTCGTCTCCACGTCGGGGAAGTACTGGTGCAGGATCTGGGCGAGGATCGTGTACTCGATCTGATTGGCGTTGCCGAAGAGCACGAGCTTGCCGAAGGCGAGCGCATCGGCCGGCGTCCAGCGCTCGGGCTCGAAGCGCAGCGTCGTGAACTCGGCGGGCATGGGCGCGCTCCCCGAGAGCACCTCGTCGATCCGCGCGTTGACGCCCTCGACCCACGCCTGCAGCAGCGCCCAGAGCTCGGGGTCGTCGCGGAACAGCGCGGCCTCGTTCGTGCGACCCCACCGAGGGATGTCCACGACGCGCGTGAGGCGGTCACCGTCGACGAACGCCATGCCCAGCACCTCCGCGCGGCGTCCGAGCGCGCGACGCCGCGAGAGGTCCATCTCGAACAGGCGGTCGAGGGCCTGTGCGTACCCGTCGCCGTACATCACGTCTCGCGTGTTCGCGCCGTACACGTGCGGCACGCCGTCGACGTCGCGCACGATCTCGACCGGCGCGCTCAGCCCGGCAAAGCTCGGGCGCTCGGTCGGCACGCAGCCGGGCAAGAGCGGATCGGCGTCGCAGTCGACGGGGCCCGCGTCCAGGCCCGCGTCGGTGGTCGCGTCCGGCATCGAGGGGGGCGACGTGCACGCCGACGCCGTCATCAGCAAGAGAATCGATCGCATGGACATGGACCGACCGGACCTCCGCACGCACGCTACGCGCGCGGCGCCGCCGATGCGAACACGAAAGGCCGTGCGAGGCCGCGTCGGCGACTTTCCGCACGGTCACGCGGGCGCGCGCGTCGTGCGCCGCCGAGGCCTGCGCGCAGGCTCCGGCGATCGTGGGGGAAGCGAGCCGACCGCGTCAACGCCGACGGGTGGCGCGGTCCGCGCGCGTTCTCCCGGGGAACCGAGTCGGATACGCTCGCCCGATGCATCGAGTTCACGTCTGGTTCTGCCTGGCCGCGCTCGCCCTCGGCTGCACCCCTTCGCCAGCGCCGATGGACGACGCGGCCCCGGTGGACGCAGCGAGCTACGACGGCGGGCCCGACGTCGGGCCCGACACGCTGCCTCCGCGCACGCACGAGACGATCCCGGCACCGGGCCCGCTCGTCGCAGGCATCGCCGAGGCCAACATCCCGGTACCGGTCGGCATCGGAACGATGGGCTTCGGCTCGATCGGCGCCGCCCCGAGCCCCTCGCCCTTCGCGGAGATCTTTCCCGGCACGACGCGGCAACACGGCTCGCTGACGTTCCGCGCGGTCGCGCTCTCCCGCGGGCCGGCGCACGAGCTGATCGTGGTGCGGCTCGACACGGTCGGCGTGTTCCAGCAGCTGCGCGAGGCGGTGCTCGACGAGCTCGAGAACCGCATCGGCCGCCGCCTCGACGACGCGCTCGTGCTCGCCGGCAACCACACGCACTCGGGACCCGGTCGTCTCTTGATGGCGACGGGCGCGCTCACCCAGCTCGGCGACAATTTCCTGCCGGAGGTCTACGACGCGATCGTCGACACGCTCGCCGACGTCGTCGAGGCGGCGATCGGCGACGCCGCGCCCGCCGAGCTCGCGACCCTCGTCGTGCACACGTCCGACGCGCACAACGATCGTCGATGCGAGAACGATCCGCTGCCGCAGCTGCAGGAGCTCGGCGATCTGCCGCTGATCGCCGTGCGACGGGCCGGCCGTCTCGACGCGCTGATCGCGAGCTACGCCTACCACGGTACGGTGCTCGGCATCGAGGAGCACACGCTCTCGGGCGACATGGGCCACGTCGTCGAAGAGCGAATCGAGGAGCGCTTCGATCACCCCGTGACGACGCTCTTCCTGAACTCGTGGGGCGCGGACATGGCGCCCGGCGACGTGACGATCGATCCGAGCGCCGTCGGCGCCATCCAGCCCGACGGCTTCGAGCGCATGCAGGAGCTCGGCGACGTGGTCGCGGACGCGATCGTGCCGGCGCTCGCGGGGCTGACGTTCTCGGCCGACGCCGAGGTGCGCACGCGCATGGCGCGCGTGGGGCTCGATCGCGACTGGATCGGCTACGAGGACAACTTCTTCCCGTACCCGAACGGCGGCGTGTTCTGTGGCCTCGGCTCGATGGGCCAGTGCACCTCGATCATGCCCAACATGAACCTCATCCGCGGCTGCGTCCGCGTCATGGCGAGCGACGGCCTGCCGCACCAGACCATGATGAGCGCGGGACGTGTCGGCGACCTCTGGTTCGTCGCGGCGCCCGGCGAGTGGACGACGGCGCTCGCGAACGGCGTGCTCGACCACGTACGCACGACGAGCGGGGCGACGGACGCGATGTTCATCGGCTACGCGAACGACTACTCGGGCTACAGCACCGGGGAGGCCGACTTCTGGCAGGGCGGCTACGAGGCGAGCGGCGCGCTCTGGGGGCCCCGGCAGGGTGACTACCTCGCGGGACGTCTCGCCGAGGTGTTCGACACGTTCCACGGCGAGTGGAACGAGCCGCCGACGTGGCGCGAGCCCGCGGCGGTGCCCCCGTTCAGCGGCTACACGTTCACGCCCTACGTCCCCGAGGTCGCGCTCGGCGTGGGCACGATCGCCTCGAACGTGGCCGCGACGTACGGCCAGACCGAGGTCGTGACGTTCACCGTCCAGGGCAGCGACCCCTGGCTCGGTACGCCGGTCGCCACGCTCGAGCGCGACGACGGCACAGGCACGTTCAGCCCCGTGGTGCGACCGAACGGCGACGCGATCGCGACGACGTCCACCGAGGCGTGGACCGACCTCGCGACCACGCCGACCTACACCGAGACCGAGCGCGCCCCGATGCGCACGTTCTCGTGGACGATCCACTACCCGGTGCGCAGCCGCGCCGGCGCGTCCGTGGTGCTCTCGGGCACGTACCGCTTCCGCGTGCACGTGCCCGCGACCGGCGGCGCGATGAGCGTGACCACCGCGCCCTTCGTCGTCAGCCCCTGAGCGAGACGTCCGGTCGCGCGGTGCGGACGCGTGCCCGGCGCATCGCCGTGGCCGGGGTGGCGGTCAGATGCCGCTCGGCGACGGCGACCACGCGCACTCACCCTCGCCCTGGAAGTGCCCGAGGGTCGACATCTGCGCGCGAACCCAGTCCCATGCGGTGAGGATGCCGTGGCCGTCCACGGTCGGACCGCCCGCGAGGTCGTAGTGTCGCAGCGTCGTGAAGATCGACGCGGCCGGCATCGCCTGCAGCTCGGCCTCGGTGACGTGGCGGTCGCCGTCGGCGTCGCAGTCGAGCATCCACTGCGCGCGGCGCTCGACGATCGCCTCGGCGCCGGACGGGAACGCGTTGAACCAGAGGTGATCGCCGTGGAGGGTCACGTGCGCAGCGCTCGTGGCCGCCGCGGCGACGGCGACGCCGGACATCCCGTCGGGGGTCGAGCAGGGGCCGTACTCCGTCGCCGCAGGGACGCAGAGGTCGAAGTCCAGCGTCTGGCCCAGGTCGCTGGTGAGGGTCCCCACCAGCAAGTAGGTGCAGGCGCCCGCGACCATCCGGTCGAAGTCCGCCGCGGACACGCTGGCGTCGCGCGTCGAGGCCAGGCTTGTGGACGGCGTCTCGAAGCCGAACACGTCCCAGCGCGTGGCCGCGACGCCGGCGAACGACGCGAGCTCGAAGCCGGAGGCGGGGAGCGCTCGCAGGTCGACGGTGGTGAGCGCGTCGCTCGTCCGCACCTCGCCGGCGTTCGAGCGCGCGAGACGAACGCCGCCGAGCGTGACGACGAAGCGCGTGTAGGTCACGGTCCATCCGTCGATCACGTCCTCTTCGGCCGAACCGGATGCGAGGCCGCGCGTGATCGTGTCCTCGGCCTCCAGCCCGATCCGCACCTCACCCGTCGCGCCCGCGCCACACGAGAGGAGCGCCAGCACCGAGCCCGCCACGAGGGTCGCCTTCATCGTGCTCATGCTCGGTGTTCTCCGCGTCGATCAGGGAGCCTGCCACTCCAGCGCGGGCAGCGCGCTCGAGGCGAGCCCGATGACGACTGCCTGGTAGACCGTGCTCGACTCCGGCACCACGACCGGATCCCCACCGAGCCCCTCGACGTCGCCGAAGTCGGCGCCGGCGAAGAGCCGAGCCGGATCGAAGCGCACGACGAGCGCGTCCGGGCGGGCCGAGAGCACGTGCGTCGTCGGCACGCCGTGCGCGGCGCTGACGCCCGACGCGATCGGACGCATGTCGACGTCGAGCACGAAGCGCGTGATCGTGCTGCCGCGCGCGGCCGACCCGACGAAGCGCGCCGAGTGCGTCCCATCGACGGCGCCGGGATCCGGCGCCGGCGCGGGCGCCGGCAGGAGCCAGGTGATTCCATAGTCGAACATCGTGGAGCGCACGGTGCCGCTGATGCCCTCGAGCTCGCCGATCAGCTGGGGCGTGTCGTCGAGGACGTCGATCGTCGCCGCGCTGCGCACCTCCGCGAGCGCCGTGGGGCAGAGGTCGACGTCGGCGAAAGGCGTGGTGCAGAAGTACGCCGGGCCCCAGGCGATGCGCGCCTCCTCGAGCGTCACGCTGTATGCGCCCGCCTCGAAGGTGCGCACGCCGGTGCCCGCGCCGTGGACGGGCAGCGAGACGCGCGTGCGCCCCGCATCGACGCAGCCAGCCCCGAGGATGGCCGCGAGCGCGAGCGCGGGAGCGAGCCAGGACGCGCGCATCAGTCGATCCTCAGGCCGAGCGTGGCCAAGACGGTCAGGGGCGCGCCGGCCGCGAAGGAGCGCGCCGGGACGCGCGACGGGATCTCGGTCGGGCTCCAGTTCGAAGCGAACGAGTACGCGACGGCGGCAACTCGCTGGTCGAGCAGGTTGAAGACGTCGAGCGAGAGATCGACCGGGCCCCAGGTCACGCCGGCGGACACGTCGAGCAGCGCGAAGGGCGGTGACACGTCACCATAGGGCAGCGGGCGAGCCCCGAGCATCGAGAAGCCGGCCCCGCCACGGATCCGGAACGGGAGATCGGCGAGCGTCGCCACCTGCTCGTTCGCCGACGCGTCGGCGCGGAACACGATCGGCGGGACGTAGGGAAGGGCCTGCCCCGAGACGTACGGAGGCGCGGGGTCCATCGCCGTCGCGCTCGGCGGCCCGTCGAGCGTCGCGCGGACGTAGGTCAGCGAGAGCGCGCCGAGCAGCCACGAGAGCGGGCGGGTGACGAGGTAGAGCGAGCCTCCGAGGCGAGTGCTCGGCCCGAGCGGCTCGAGGCGACCCTCCTGCGGGTCGAACGCGACGTCGCTCGAGAGCGTGGTGACGTACCCGGCGAGGGTCAGCTCGAGCTCGCGGTGCTCGCCCGCCGAGAAGCGCATACCGAGATCGCCCGAGCGCACCTTCGCGAAGGGCGCGGTCTCGCCGTCGGTGAGCGTCCGCGCCTGGGGCGAGCGGTAGCCCTCGCCGTACGAGAGAGAGAACGCGAGCCCGTGGACTGGCGTGATCTCGAGCGTGACGCGCGGGCCGGCGGCGGTGCCGAGCGCGGTGCGCCGGAAGCCCTCGACGAACGTGTCGGGGCGGAAGGCGGGCGAGAAGTTCCCCAGCCGGTCGTCGACGTCGAAGAGCAGCACGTCGGCGCGGGCCCCGCCGCGCACGCGCACGTACTCGGTCAGGTGCAGGTCGACGTCCACGTACCCGCCGACGTCGCCGCCGCGGATGTCGGCGTCCACGCGCCGGTCCCACGTCTGGTTGTTCACCGCGTCGAGCAGGTTCTGCTGCTGCGACGTGAGATCGAGGCGCCCGGTCGCGCCGATCTCGAAGAACGCGCTCGCCCAGTCGAAGGGCTCCCAGCGCTCGCTCCGCCACCGACCCCGCAGGCCGACCGACACGACCGCGTTGCGCTGCTCGATCAGATCGCCGCGACCGCGCCAGCTCGGATCGATCCGCGAGATCTCCGTGTACCCCGAGTAGTTCGCCTGGAGCCGGAAGTCGGAGTACGCGAGCCAGGCGCCGATCTCGCCGAACGACCCGCGCGCGCCGAGGATGTCGAGCGATCCGGCCACCAGCGCGCGCACCGCGAACGAGCTCTGCGCCGCCGCGCTCGGGTCGGGGTAGCTGCCGTAGAAGTCGACGCGCCCGGCGTCGACGTCGTCCTGCCGCAAGATCCCCGCGAGGCCGTAGCGCGCACCGTGGAGCGCGGCGGTGACGCGCGCTCGCACGTCGCCGGAGACGGCCGTCTCGTACTGCAGGAGGGTGGAGCCGGACTCGCCGCCGCGGTGTACGCCGAACCCGCTGGTTCGCCTGTACGTCACGGCACCGAACGTGCCCGGCCGCTCGCCCGTCGGTGCCCAGAGCAAGAGCTGTCGGAAGGTGTCGAACGACCCGTAGCTCGTCCGCGAGACGAGCCCGCGACGCTCGACGCCGAGATCGAACGCGATCGTGCCGGCCGTGGCGAAGTCGCCCTGGTGCGGGTCGTAGACACCCTCGGTCACGCGGATGGCCTGCACGACCTCCGGGATCAGGAAGCCGAGATCGGCGTAGCCCTGTCCGTGCAGGTGCGAAGGCTGGTTGAGCGGGACGCCGCCCATCGTGAGCTCGAGATCCTGGCCGTGCTCGGCGTCGAAGCCGCGGAGGAAGATCGAGTGCGCGACGCCGTCACCCTCGCCACGCGCCACGTACACGCCTGGCGCCGACGCGAGGAGGTCACCCGCGTCGCGGTGCGGGGCGGCCCCGATCAGGTCGGAGGGCAGCGCGTAGTCGCTCGCCGTGCGCGGCGCTGCGGCGTGGGCGATCGGATCGACCGTTCCGGTCGCCGAGTACTCGGGCGCGTCGTCGTCGCCCTCCCCGTCGCCGGCCTCGTCCAGCGTCGATCCCTCGACCTCGTCGTCGCCCGCGACTCCGACCTCGCTCTCGACCTCGCTCGCGACCGCGGGCGGCGGCGCCGCGACGTCGGGCGGGCGAAAGCGCACCGCCAGGCGCGCGCGGGCCCGGACCGGCGCGCCGTCGCGCGTCGCCGGCTCGAAGCGCCAGCCGCGAACGGCCTCGATCGCCGCCTGCTCGAGCACGGGATCGTGCTCGCCGTCGGCGTGCGCCTCACCGGCCGATCCGTCGATCTCGACGACGACGTGGAGGAAGACGACGGCGTCCGGCGCGGCGCCATCCGGCAGCACGGGCTCGGCGCCCTCGACGACGCGCGGCGGCGTCCGCTCGACCTGCGCGCGCGCGTGCGAAGGCCCGAGCCCGAGGACCAAGGCGAGCGACGCGACGGCGAACCGACCGAGCACGGGGGAGCCGATTATCGCATCACTATTGCATTTGCAAGCCGTTGGCTGGGATCTCGCCGGCCGCCGCGCGCTCGAGGACCCGGACCGCCTCGCGCACGCCCTCCTCCCTCCGGAGCGCCTCGCCCAGGGCTCGTGCGCGGGCTCTCATCCCGGGGTCCTGCACCTCGGTGAGCGCCCGCGCGAGACGCTCGGCGCGCAGCCTCGAGCGAGGGATCGGCTCGGGGCCCACCCCGAGGGCGGCGACCCGCGCGCCCCAGAATGGCTGGTCCATCGTGAACGGGACGACCACGGCCGGGACGCCCGCGCGGAGTCCCGCGCCCGTCGTGCCGGCGCCGCCGTGGTGCACGACGGCGGTCATGCGCGGGAAGAGCCAGTCGTGCGGCAGCGCATCGGTCACGAAGACGTCGTCGCTCTCCGAGGCGCGCAGACCGCCCCACCCCGAGAGCAGGATCGCGCGGACGCCTGCGGCGCGCGTGGCCTCGAGCACGCACGCGGCGGCCGCCGCCGGATCGCGGCTCGCCATGCTTCCGAAGCCGACGCACACGATCGGGCCGCCTCGCGCGAGGAACGCGGCGAGTCGCGCCGGTGGCTCGAAGCGCTCTGCCGCGAGAGTCCAGTAGCCCGTCACGTGCCGATCGACGGCCGGATCGGGCGGCACGTCGACGACGAGGCGGCTGAACCCGTAGAGGACAGGCCGTCCTTCCGCGGCCCGCGGCGCGCCCTCGAGGCCGAGCACCTCGCGCCGCGCGGTGCTCATCGCCCGCTCGAAGGGCATCCAGACGCCGAGCTCGGTCAGGCGATGGCTCGCACGGATCGCCCAGCGACCCAGCCACCGCGGCGTCCGCGGGAAGAGCACGCCCGGATAGGCATCGGTCGGCGCGCCGAGCGGCTGCAGGTGCGCCGGGACGAAGGGCACGCCGGCCTTCTCCGCCGCCGAGAGCGCCACCACCATCCCGCCGACGCCGCCGACGACCAGGTCGACTCCGTCACACGCCTCGAGCGCCGTCTTCGTCCACCCGCGCACGCGCGCCTCCAGCTCGCGGGCCGCGAAGCGCATGACCGCGAGCGCGCCGCGCTCGGGCGCTCCTTCGCTCCCGCGGAGCGACGCCTCGACGCTGCCCTCGAGCCTCGCGTGCGGGATCTTCGCCTCGTCGATCATCGACGCCGCGTCCTCGGGCGCGATCATCCGGACGTCGTGACCCGCGCGCGCGAGGCCCTCGCCGAGCGCGACGTAGGGCTGGATCCCGCCGCGCGTGTCCATCGCCGCGATTGCGACCTTCATCGTCGGGCTCCAACCGCGGCGATGCGCGCCGATATTTCCGCGCCTTTCGGCTTCCGCGCGCGCGTGGTACCGATCACGCTACTTCCTGCGGAGAGAACAGCATGCGCAACATCACGCATTTCGTCGACGGCAAGAGCTGGGATCGCCCCGTCGAGCGCTCGGCCGACGTCTTCAACCCGGCGACCGGCGAGGTGAGCGGCAAGGTCGCGCTCGCGTCGCCCGCCGACGTCGACGCCGCCGTCGCGTCGGCCAAGGCGGCGCTCCCCGCGTGGCGCGACAGCTCCCTCGCGAAGCGCTCGCGCGCGCTCTTCGCGTTCCGCGAGCTGGTGGAGAAACACAAGGTCGAGATCGCCGCGTTCCTCACCGCAGAGCACGGGAAGGTGGCGAGCGATGCGCTCGGCGAGGTGAACCGCGGTCTCGAGGTGATCGAGTTCGCGTGCGGCATCCCGCACCTCCTGAAGGGCGAGCTCAGCGAGAACGTGTCGACCGACGTCGACGCGTACTCGATCCGCCAGCCCGTCGGCGTCGTCGCTGGCATCACGCCGTTCAATTTCCCCGCCATGGTGCCGATGTGGATGTACCCCATCGCGATCGCGTGCGGGAACACGTTCGTGCTCAAGCCGAGCGAGCGCGATCCCTCGGCGGCGAACTTCTGCGCGCAGCTCTTCCTCGACGCGGGCCTGCCCCCGGGCGTGCTCAACGTGGTGCACGGCGACAAGGTAGCGGTCGACCGCCTGCTCCAGCACCCCGACATCGGCGCGATCAGCTTCGTCGGATCGACGCCCATCGCGAAATACATCTACGAGCAGGGCACGCAGCACGGCAAGCGCGTGCAGGCGCTCGGCGGCGCGAAGAACCACATGGTGGTGCTGCCCGACGCGGACATGGAGCTCGCCGCGGACGCTGTCGTCGGCGCCGCGTACGGCTCGGCCGGCGAGCGCTGCATGGCCATCTCGGTGATGGTCTGCGTCGGCGACTCGGCCGACAAGCTCATCCCCATGATCGAGCAGCGCATCGCCAAGCTGCGCACGGGCGACGGCAGCGACCCGAAGAGCGAGATGGGCCCGATCGTGACCAAGCAGGCGCTCGATCGCATCCGCGCTCTCGTCGACGCCGGCGTGAAGGAGGGCGCGACGCTCGTCTGCGACGGCCGCGACCCGAAGATCCCGGGTCGCGAGAAGGGCTTCTTCATCCGCCCGTGCCTCTTCGACAAGGTCACGAAGGACATGACGATCTACAAGGAAGAGATCTTCGGCCCGGTGCTCAGCACGGTGCGCGTGAAGACCTACGACGAGGCGATGGCGCTGATCCACGAGAACCCCTACGCCAACGGAGTGGCGCTCTTCACGCGCGACGGCGGCGCGGCGCGCAAGTTCGTCCACGAGGTGCAGGTCGGCATGGTCGGCGTGAACGTGCCCGTGCCGGTGCCGATGGCGTACTTCTCCTTCGGCGGGTGGAAGGCGTCGCTCTTCGGCGACACGCACGTGCACGGCAAGGAAGGCGTCCACTTCTACACGCGTGGCAAGGCCGTCACGGCCCGCTGGCCCGACCCACGCTTCCGCGGCGTCGATCTCGGCTTCCCGCAGAACAAGTAGACGACGGAGGGGGCGAAGATGGCGAGCATCGAGGTACGCGTCGCTGGGCGCGGGAACGTTCGCGACGGGAAGAAGAGCATCGATCCGTCGACGAAGGCGACGTGCGATCTCTGCGCGGCGGAGACGGACGTCGTGGTCTCGGTGACCCCCGAAGCGACCGGCCCGTTCGCGTGCAAGGCGTGCATGCGCGCCCGGCTCGAGGCGGTCACCGTCGCCGTGTACGAGCTGCGCGAGGGCTCGGGCCTTCCCTGGGGCAAGGTCAGCGGCTGAGCGCCCGAGTTGTACCATCCTCATACTGCGCTACGATGGCAGTATGAGGACGCCGAAGGACAGGCTCACGGTGACGGTCGATCCCGCGCTCGTTCGCGCCGGCAACGCGGCGGTCGCGCGCGGGGAGGCCCCGTCGCTCAGCGCGTGGGTGAGCGCGGCGATGGCCGAGCGTGTCGACAAGGAGCGCCGCCTCGCCGGGATGGCGGAGGCGGTCGCTGCCTACGAGGCGCAGTTCGGCAAGATCACGGACGAGGAGCTCGCCGAGCAGGAGCGCGCCGACCGCCGGAACGCCATCCGGTACCCACGGCGGCCCGCGCCGGCCAAGCGCCGGCGACGCGCGGCGTGACGATGATCTTCGACGCGGGCGCGCTCATCGCGCTCGAGCGAGGCGACGCCTCGATGTGGCGCCGGTTCGAGCAGGCGAGGCGGAGAGGCGACGTTCCGTCGACGCACGGCGGCGTCGTGGGACAGGTGTGGCGACGCGGCGGCCCGCGGCAAGCACTCCTCGCGCGTGCCCTCGCATGGGTTCACGTGCGAGCGCTCGATGACGCGCTGGGCCGGAGAGCTGGCGCACTCCTCGTCGATGCGCGCACTTCCGACGTCATCGATGCCGCGGTGGTTCTCCTCGCGAACGACGACGACGTGATCGTCACGTCGGATCCCGAGGACCTCGGGCCCCTCGTCGAGGCGCTGGGCCGCGATATCGAGATCGTCGTCGTCTGATCGTTCCCGTCATACCCGGACCGTGAAATGATTTGGGAGTGGAGCCTGATCGCCTCATCGATGCGATTCGTTCGCGTGCGAGCGCGCTCGTACAGCGTGTCGCCGCACCGGCGGAACGTGCCGATCTCGACCACGCCGAGGAGCGGCTCCGGTTCTCGTTGCCTTGGTTCTACAAGCGCGTGTTGCTCGAGATCGGCAACGGCGGACTCGGTCCCGGGCCGCTCTACGGCGTCCCGCCACGTGGTCACTTCGACGACGACCTGCGAAGGACCGGTGTCGAGAACATCCTCGACCTCTACTTCGACGACCGGGCGCGGGCGCAGCACCGCGGCCCGCGCGACTTGCTCTGTCTCAGCAACTGGGGCGCAGGGAAGTGGTCGTATCTCGACTGCGCGACGGCAGACGGCGCCATCGTCACGTGCGAGTGGCTCGTCGCAGGGCCCGGGCGACCCGAGGGGCTCTACTATTGGCAGACGTCACCGCGCCTCGCGGACTGGCTGCACGAGTGGACGCAGAGCGACGACCCTCGGGCGGACCTGTCCGTCGAGATCATCGGCCGCCAGGTGCGAAAGAACCCGTTCACAGGGTTGCCACGCGAGTATCCGGTCACGCGCCCGCGTGGCCCGATGGTGGACCTCTCCGCTCGCATCTGACCCGGCCGAGTCCGATGGCGCGCCGCCTCGGCTCCGGGTTACAAGGGTCGTTTCGGGAGGGGTTCGATGAGCGAGCTCGAGTCGAAGCGGAGCGAGACGGTCTTCACGGACTTCAAGGATCCGTACACGCCGGCGCAGGCGGCGCTGGAAGCGAACCGCTGCCTCTACTGCCAGGACCCGCCCTGCGTGAAGGCGTGCCCGACGCACATCGACATCCCGACCTTCATCCGGAAGATCGCCACCGAGAACGTCCGTGGCTCGGCGAAGACCATCTTCGAGTCGAACGTGCTCGGCATGAGCTGCGCGCGCGTGTGCCCGGTCGAGGTGCTCTGCGTCGGCGACTGCGTCTACAACGAGCTCGAGGTGCCGCCCGTCCAGATCGGCAAGCTCCAGCGCTACGCGACGGACGCCGCGTTCGAGGCGAAGTGGCGGTTCTTCGAGGCCGGCAAGGCGACCGGCAAGAAGGTGGCGCTCGTCGGCGGCGGCCCCGCCTCGCTCGCCTGCGCGCACGAGCTGCGCCGCCTCGGGCACGCCTGCACGATCTACGAGAAGGGCAGCGTGCTCGGCGGCCTCGATACGACGGGCGTCGCGCCCTACAAGATGCGCGCGGATCGCGCCGTGGAAGAGGCGGCGTGGGTGCTCGCGATCGGCGGCGTCGAGATCAAGAGCAAGGTCACCATCGGCAAGGACATCACCTTCGAGCAGCTCGAGGCGAGCCACGACGCGGTGTTCCTCGGCCTCGGCCTCGGCGCGGACTCGCGGCTCGGCGTGCCGGGCGAGGAGCTCGCGGGGATTCAGGGGGCGGTCGCCTTCATCGAGAAGATGAAGCTCGGCCACGTCGACCTCTCCGGCGTGCGGCGGGGCGTGGTCGTCGGCGGCGGCAACACCGCGATCGACGCGGTGCGTGAGCTCATCGGCCTCGGCGTGCCGAGCGTCACCATGGTGTACCGCGGCACCCGCGCGCACATGTCCGGCTACGAGCACGAGAACGACGCGGCCGCGATCGAGGGCACGCGCTACGCGTGGCAGACGCAGCCCGTGGCGTTCGAGGGCGCGGGCAAGGTCGAGCGCCTGAGGTGCGTGAGGCTCGACGAAGCGAAGAAGACGATCGCAGGCAGCGAGCACGCGATCGAGGCAGACCTCGTCCTGCTCGCGATCGGGCAGGCGAAGCTCGGCGACCTCGTCGGGCACCTCGCCGGCGTGAGGCTCGACAAGGGCCGCATCGTCGTGGACGACGACGGCTTCACCGGCCGCCCCAAGGTGTGGTCCGGCGGCGACTGCGCGAACGGCGGCAAGGAGGTCGTCAACGCGGCGGCCGAGGGCAAGCGCGCCGCGCGCGCGATCGATCGTCAGCTCATGAGCAAGGGAGCGTAGCCGTGGTGGATCTCTCCTCGAACTGTGCGGGCATCCGCTCGCCGAACCCCTTCTGGCTCGCGTCGGCGCCGCCGACGAACTCGGGCGGCCAGGTCCAGCGCGCGTTCGACGCCGGCTGGGGCGGCGCGGTGTGGAAGACGCTCGGCACGCCCATCCAGAACGTCTCGTCGCGCTTCGGCACCTGGGACTACCACGGTCAGCGCACCATCGGCTTCAACAACATCGAGCTGATCACCGATCGCCCGCTCGAGGTGAACTTCCGGGAGATCTACGACACCAAGAAGAAGTACCCGAAGCACGCCGTCGTCGTCTCCTTGATGGTCGAGACGAAGGACGAGTGGAAGGACATCATCAAGCGCTCGATCGACGCGGGCGCCGACGGCCTCGAGCTCAACTTCGGCTGCCCGCACGGCATGTGCGAGCGCGGCATGGGCTCGGCGGTAGGCCAGGAGCCGAGCGTCAACGAGAAGATCACCTCGTGGGCGGTCGAGTACTCGAGCGTGCCGGTGCTCGTGAAGCTCACGCCGAACGTCGCGGACATCCTCCCGCACGGCCTCGCCGCGCAGCGCGGCGGCGCGCACGGCGTCTCGCTCATCAACACCATCAAGAGCATCATCGGCGTGGACATCGACGCCTTCACGCTCAAGCCGGTCGTCAACGGCAAGAGCACCAACGGCGGCTACTGCGGGCCGGCGGTGAAGCCCATCGCGATGCACATGGTCGGTGCGCTGGCGCGGAGCGAGGACTTCACGCTGCCGATCTCGGCCATCGGCGGCGTCAGCAACTGGAGGGACGCGGTCGAGTTCATGCTGCTCGGCGCCAGCAACGTGCAGGTCTGCACCGAGGTGATGCTGCGCGGCTTCCGCGTCGTCGAGGACATGATCGACGGGCTCGAGGAGTACATGCGCACCCACGGCTTCGCGAAGCTCGACGACATGATCGGCAAGGCCGTCCCCTCGTTCAGCGAGTGGGGCAACCTCGACCTCAACTACGAGACGGTCGCGAAGATCGACGCGAAGAAGTGCATCGGCTGCCAGCTCTGCGTGGTGGCTTGTCAGGACGGCGCGCACCAGTGCGTCTACCCCAGCAAGACCGAGGGCTCGCACGTCCCCTTCGTCGACGAGAGCGAGTGCGTCGGCTGCAACCTCTGCCAGATCGTGTGCCCCGTCTCGGGCTGCATCACGATGACGCCCGTGGACAACGGCTTCGCCCCGGCGACGTGGAACGAGCACGTCGAGGCGGGCAAGCGGCTGCGCCCGAAGAAGGGCGCGCACTGATCGCCACGCACTGATGCGAGTGCGGAAGGCTGACGCGGCGTCACGTCAGCTCGGAGCGCTGACCTTCCACTTCATCGCGCGCGCCGCCTCGGCCATCCGAGCGTCGTACGTCACGACGAGCTTCACGCGCTCGAGCAGCTTCGCCGTCGCGAGATGGATCGCGTCGAGCGAGCGCAGGCCATGAGGCGTCAGCTGTCCGGCGAGGCGAAGCACGCGATCGTTGACGCGAGCGAGCTCGATTCGTTCGAGGACGGCCTCGCCTCGGTTCACCACGTCCTGTCCGTCCGCCAGCAACGTCCGCGCCACCTCCGTGCGCGCGAGCGCGCTCGAGACGAGCTCCGTTCGTCCACGAAGCGCCCTGCGTAGCGCGGCAGACTCCGGCTCCTCGACCGCGAGCTTCACGATCGCCGAGGAGTCGAGGTAGATCATCGACACGTCAGCGCTCGTGCTCGCGAAGCCGCGCCAGCCTGCGCGACGGGAGCTCGTGCCCACGTGGCAACACGAGCGGTGGCGGCAGCCCCGCGAGACCCTTGCTCTTGCCCGTCGTCTCGCCCGTGGCTCTCCACTGCGCCAGCAGCGAGCCGCGAGCGATCGGCGCGAGCAGCGCGACCGGGCGACCACGATCGGTCACCTCGAGCGTCTCGCCCGCTTCCACGCGACGAATGAGCTCACTGGCACGCTGACGCAGCTCTCGGACACCCACCGAGTCCATGTGCTACTCGTAGCACATCGCACCGGACCTCGGTACTGCTATACCTCCTTCCGATGCCGCTCCCGATGTTGCGTGACGAGCCCGCCCCGGCCACGGAAGCGGCCGAGCGGAATTCAACGGCCGGGCCGCGCCCGGCGCTCCCGCCGGGCTACAAGACGCACCGCCGCGTCGACCGCGCGGCGCGGCTGATCGGCGAGCCGGCGCTCCACGCGCTCATGGCCAGCCGCGTCGTGATCTTCGGGATGGGCGGCGTCGGCTCGTTCGCGGCCGAGTCGCTGGCGCGCTCGGGCGTGGGATCGCTCTCGCTCGTCGACTTCGACGACGTCTGTGTGACCAACTCCAACCGCCAGCTGCACGCGCTGAAGGGCAACATCGGCAAGAGCAAGGCGGAGGTGATGGCCGAGCGCCTGCGGCTGGTCTCGCCCACGGCCACGATCGAGGCGGTGCCGAAGTTCTACGCCGCCGACACGAGCGAGGCGCTGCTCTCCGGCCAGGTCGACTTCGTCGTGGACGCGATCGACAACCTCACGGCCAAGGCGCACCTGCTCGCGACCTGCGTCGCGCGCGGGATCCCGGTCGTCTCGTGCATGGGCGCCGCCGCGCGCCTCGACCCGACGCGCGTCCGCGCCACGGACCTGGCCGACACGGAGGTCTGCCCCTTCGCCCGGGACGTGCGGAACATCCTCCGCAAGAAGCACGGGTTCACCATCGAGCGGAACAGGCCCACCGGAATCACCGCGGTCTCGAGCTTCGAGCCTCCGATCGATCCCTCCCCGCTCACCTACGACGGGGGGGAAGGATTCGTCTGCGTCTGCCCCAACAAGGACAACGGCCAGCAGACCTGTGATCGCCGCGCGCGGATCGACGGCTCGATGAGCTTCGTCACCGGCACGTTCGGGCTTGTCGCCGCGAGCGTCGTGGTGCGTATGCTGTCGGGGCCGAGACCGCAGCCGTGACGGACAAGCCCCCCCTCCCCGACGATCTGCTGGCGGACATCGATCGGCTCGCGCCGCAGCTGACCCTGCTCGATCACTACGCGCTGCTGGGCATCAGCGAGGCCTCGAGCCCGGACGAGATCAAGGCGGCGTACCTGCGGGTCATCAAGCGCTTCCATCCCGACCGCTGGCATGCGCGCGATTCGGGTGTGCACCGCAAGCGGATGGAGGCGATCTTCGCCCGCGCCACCGAGGCCTACGAGGCTCTGCGCGATCCGGGGCGCAAGCTCGACTACGACCGCTCGCTCTACGAGATCCGCGGCATCGCGCGTCCGTCGTCGAGGCCGACGCCGAAGAGGGGCCCGGGGCCGCCCCCGCCAGCGCCGCCCCGCACGCCGGCCACGGCGCCGGTCAGCCCGGGCGGCCGCCCGCGCGCACCGAGCGCGAACCAGATGGCGGCGGCCCTCCGGCTGATGGAGCAGTTGCGCCCGCCCACCGTGGTGCCGCACGCCCGCGCACCGGGGGCGCCGCCGACGCCACCGAAGCCCGCCGAGAAGCCTCCGGAGCCCGAGAAGCCCGCCGCGCCGCGCATCCCGATCCTCGTGGTCGAGGACGACGACACCCTGCGCAAGATGCTCGTCCGCATCTTCCAGGAGCTCGGGGACGTGCGCGAGGCGCGGGACGGCCGCGAGGCGCTCGAGATCGCCACGAAGGATCCCCTCCCGCGGCTCGTGATCACCGACGTCATGATGCCCCACGTCGACGGACTCGAGCTCGCGCGGCGCCTCAAGGCGGACGCCCGGACGTCGCGGGTGCCCATCATCATGCTCACGGCCAAGCAGGGTCCCAAGGACGTGATCGACGGCGTGAACGCGGGCGCGCGCATCTACGTGACGAAGCCGTTCAAGGTCGACGATCTGAAGGCCAAGGCCAAGAAGGCGCTTGGCATGTAGAAGGGGCTGCGATCGCGCACGCTCCTGCGCGAGCGCGCGCCGCCGTCCTTCCAGCGCGCGGCCCGGGGCGCGTATGCTGCACGCATATGCGCATCCGCAGTGTGGTCGTCGTCGCGCTCGCTCACTTCCTCCTGCCGTCCTGCAACAACCCGCCGCCCCCCGCCGGCGACGCAGGCACCGGCGTGGATGCCGGAGCCTCGAGCTGTCGCGACCTCATCAACTCGCTCTCGTTCACGCACACGACGATCGGCGTCGTCCCGACGAGCGCGCGCCACACCTACCTCGACTCCCGCGCGGACGCGCCCTTCGACTTCCCGGTGAACCTCACCACGAGCATGCCGGGCATCATCGACGTGCCATCGAGCGTGACGATCCCCGCGGGTCGCTCGCGCGTGCTGGTGCGGGTGACCGGCACCGCCGTCGGCACCGTGACGCTGCACGCCGAGAGCCCGGGGGCCTCGCCGTGCACGGCGGACATCGAGGTCGTCGTGACCTCGCCGACGCTCCCCGCGTGCGCCGGCACCGCCAGCGGAATGGTCACGGCGGGCGGCGCGCCCGTCGCCGTCGCCAGCGGCACGACGCTCGCGGGCTCCGGCGTGAGCATGGTGAGCGGCGCCTCGCGCGACGGCATCTACCACGTCGACCCTTTCGCCGTGAGCGTGGCGTGCGCGGCCGACCAGCTGCCGTCCGGCTACGTCGCGCTCGGCCCGGCCGTGTCGTTCCAGAGCGCGACGGCCTCGCGCTTCCGCCGGGAGATCGACTTCGCGATCCCGATCTCGCTCTCGCTCCTGCCCTCCGACGCGCACCGCGGGCACGTGGAGGTGTCGTACACCGGGCCCGGCATCTCGGCGCCGCGCGTCGTCGGTATCGCGACGCCCGTCTTCGAAGGGAGCGCCGGCGGAGGCATGTTCCGCTTCCAGGCACCGCGCCTGGGCACCTACCAGGCCGTCGTGCGCAGCGACGTGCCCCGCACCGTCAGCCGCACCTTCCACTACCGCGGCATCATGGGCTTCTCGATGGGCGGCAGCGGCTCGGGGCGCATCGGCATGGGCCACCCGGAGATGTTCGACTTCGTCGCGCCGCTCGGCGGACCGACCGACTGGATCTACCTGCTCGAGTACATCCACCGCTACCACATCGGCGGGTTCTGCACGGAGGCCGAGCGCGCCACGGATCCCACGGGGTGCGCCGCCGGCGCCTCGCTCGCGCACGCGCCGGACCGGGGCGAGCTCTACGAGCACACCCAGCACTTCGAGAACTGGTGGTACGAGGACGGCTACGACGGCCAGGGCGGGCACTTCAACCGCGAGGACTACATCTCGATCTTCCGGGATCTCACGGCGATGTTCGGTAACGCCAACACCGACACGAGCGACGATCCGACCTTCCCCGATCTCACGCCGCCCGGCATCCCCGACTCGACGCGCATGATGAGCGACGACGCGCGCTGCATGGCCGCGAACCTCGCGCCGCTCACGATCCACGGCGAGCCCGCGGGCGGCGACGCCGACAACGCGACGGGGTTCTTCGACGACGAGTACAACCCCGACGGGCACTACGACGTCATCCCGTTCTGCGACGGCGCCGAGCGACGCGACTTCGACCCGGACACGCTCGGACACTGCACGGCGAGCTCGACCCGCTGCCAGAGCGACACCGGCAACTGGGACCCCACGGGGACCCAGCGCGTCCCGATGGAGGTCGCGCTCGCGGTCGACGTGAACGGCAACGGCGTGCGCGACCCCGGCGAGCCGGTCATCCGCAACGGCCACGAGCCCTTCGAGGACACCGGATGCGACGGCGTGCCCTCGAGCGCAGAGGCCGGCTACGACGGCGTGACGAACCGCGACCCGGCCGGCGACGACTACGACTTCCAGTACAACCCGAACGGGACCGAGGGGAACTGGGAGCGCGACGACTGCGGCGGCGGCAGCTCGGAGAGCTACGACGACGTCGGGCTCGACGGCATCGCCGGCACGCCGCAGGTCGGCGCGGGCGGGTTCGACCACGGCGAGGGCAACGGCCACTTCGACATGGCGATGGGCGCCGACCGCATGATCGGGACGAGCCCGCGCGGCCTGACCCGCGGCTACCGCGGCAACGGCGACGTGGTGCACCCGGGCTATCCGCTCGCGACGCTCGACCAGCTCGACTTCTTCGCCGACGGTGGCGTCCGCGACCTCTTCAACTGGGTCGTGCAGGGGCACCACACGCTGGGCGGCTTCGCGGCGCGCGACATCCCGGTGCGCTACTACAACCACCACGCCGGGCTCCACCTCGACGGGCGCGTGGGCACGTGCGCGGCGCTCGCGTCGATGGCGACGTGCAACGCGGAGGAGCTGTGCAGCTGGAACGGCTCGACGTGCGAGGCCAGCTTCGCGTTCAACGAGGTCCCCTGGGAGGAGACGGGGCGCTACACGCTGGTGCGCTACGGCTCGATCGACGCGGCAGAGGACGAGCTGATCGCAGGCGACGGTGGCCACGTCGGCACGCCCAATCAGCTGCTGCACCGCTTCTTCTCGTCCGTCGGCATGATGAGCGCGCGATGGCCCAACGTGGACCGCGCGATCGTCAACGATCGCGTGTGCACGGCGCTCGGCCCCGCGTGTCCGCACATCAACACGCTCACGCAGGACTTCACCGCGCCGACCACCGGCCGCACCGGCCAGGTCACGATCGTGCTGCCGCCCGGCTACCACGACCCCGAGAACGCCGGCGTGCGCTACCCGATCGTGTACTTCCTGCACGGCTACGGCATGGCGCCGATGGATCTGCAGGCGATCGGCAACATCATGTGGAACTACATGATCATGCCGTCGATCCCGGAGGCGCGCCGCGTGCCGAAGATGATCTTCGTCTTCCCCGACGGGCGCTGCCTGCCTTCCGAGTGCCTGCGCGGCACGTTCTACACGGACGCGCCCGAGAGCACGCCGAACGGGGCTCAGATGGAGCAGTTCCTGCTCGATCTCGACGCCTACATGCACACCACCTATCGCGTGCGCGCCGACGAGACCGTCACCGTCACGGAGTGATCCCGACCCCGCCCGAGAGGCCGGCGCTCGCGATCGATGCTCAGCGCCGGCCCTTCTTCGGGACGCGGGCGGCGGTCGTCTTCAGTGCCTTCGCGGCGGCGCGCTCGTGCACGCTCTCCGGTGAGCGCCCCGCGATGGCCTCGCGGGTGAGCTTGCCCTGATCGTTGCGCTGGTGGTTCGCGCTCTTGCGCGTCGACTCGCGCGACGCCCGACCGTCGGCGGAGCGTGCCTCGAGCGCGTAGGCCGCCTTCTTGGCCGCGTGCGCGTTCGGGTGCTCGCCGGGCTCGCCGCTCCGGCTGGTGCGTGCAGGCTTCGCGTCCCGCTTGCTCGGGTGCTTGCGCTCGTCGGCATACCGCTTCTGTTCGGCCTTCGTGGACATGATCTGCCCGTCAGCTACGCACCCCCGCCCGGCGGGCAAGGCCCGCTCAGCGCGCGCCGCCGCCGAGGCGGTCCACGACGCGCGGATCGAGCCGCTCCCCCGCGAGCGCGACGCGGCGGCCCGGAAGGTCCAGGACGATCACGGCGCGACCGCCGCGCTCCCCGAGGACGACGTAGGGGGCCAGCGCGCCGTCGGCCCTCGGTACGTCTTCGCCGGTGGCCGACACGCGAGCCGTGCCGCGCCGCTCCAGCGTGAGCACGCGCCCGAACGCCGCGAGCTCGGACGAGACGTGGCCGTCCCCGACGAGATCGGTCTCGCGGGCGAGCACGAGGTCGCGCCCGGCCTCGTCCAGCTGCACGAGCCATCGATCGCGCTCGCCGCCGACCAGCGCGAACGCTCGCAGCACCGGGCCTCCCTCGTGGAGGTGGAGCGCGCCGCCGAGCGCGAGCTCCTCGCCCGGGATCATCAGGACGTCGCCGCTGACGAGGCCCCGATCCAGCGCGCGCGCGGCCGCGAGCGCCTTGCCGAGCTCGCTCGTGCTCGCGGCGGTGCGCGAGCGGCGCGCACGGACGGCGCTCGCGACACCGAGCAGCGCGCTCCCGGCCGCCGCGAGCAGCGCGAGCTCGACGATCACGTGCCCCCGAGCGCGCGATGCAGCGCGCGTGCGCTCGCCTCGGGGTCGTCGGCCGCGCACACCGCCGAGATCGCCGCCGCGAGCGTGACGCCATGCGCGCGCAGCGCCGGGGCGCGCGACAGGTCGATCCCGCCGATCGCCACCACCGGGATCGAAGATGCGCGCGTGGCCCTCTCGACGCCGGCGAGGCCCACGAGCGCGTCGGGGCGCTCCTTGCTGGTCGTCGGGAAGACCGGGCCGAAGCCCACGAGATCGGCGCCCTCCCGCTCGGCGCGCGCGCGCTGCGCCTCGTCGTGCGTGGAGATCCCCACCTGCAGCCACGGCGCCTGGGCCCTCGCGACCGCGATGGGCAGATCGTCCTGCCCGAGGTGTACGCCGTCGGCCTCGCAGGCGATCGCGACGTCGAGCCGATCGTCCACGACGAAGGGCACGCCCGCCGCACGCGCACGCGCCCGCAGCGCGCGAGCGAGCGCCAGCACCTCGCCGTCGCCCGCGGTCTTGTCGCGCAGCTGCAGGGCTGCGCACCCGCCACGCAGGATCGCCTCGGCCACGACCAGAGGCTCGCGGCCCCGGCAGGCGGCAGGGTCGAGGATCGCATAGAGGCCCGCGAGCTTCATCGTCGCCGCGCCCGGGCGAGGCGCTCGCCCACGGTGAGGCGGGAGGGTCGGCCGCGCAGGTGTGCGCGCGCCCAGGCGTCGGGGCCCGTGTCGCTCACGACCTCGAGCCCGAACGCGTCCAGCTTCTCTCTCGCGCGCTCGGACGACATGCGGCCGCGCAGGGGCTCGCCGAGCAGCCCGAACGCGAAGTCCACGACGGGCTCGAGGGGCGCGAGCGGGCCTTCGAGGATCGAGGCCAGCTCTTGCGTCGCGTACGTGACGAGCAGCGCCCCGCCGGGACGGGTGCGATCGCGCACGACGGCCAAGGTCGCGTCGAGCGCGGCCTCCGGCAGGTACATCGTCACGCCCTCCCAGATCCACACCGTGCGCTGGTCGGTCCGGTGCCCGGCGCGCTCGAGCACGTCGCTCAGGGCATCCTTCTCGAAGTCGATCGGGGCCCAGCGCAGCTCCTTCGCGGCGGGCACCAGATCCCGCGCCCGGGCCCGCTTCAGCGCCTGCGTCGAGGGGAAGTCGACCTCGAACACGACGCTCTGCGAGAGCTCGGGCATGCGGAACGCACGCGCGTCGAGGCCCGCACCGAGGATCACCAGCTGCGGGATCCCCGCCGCACGCTCCTCGCGGATCGCCGCGTCGATCGCCGCGGTGCGCAGCGCCACGTGCTGCAGGAGCCCGAAGGTCGAGGCCGCGAGCACGTCGTGGACGCGGGGACGACGACCCGCCAGGGCCCCCAGCGCGCCGAGCATCACCCGGGCTGGCCCCGGCACGAGCGCGCGCATCCCCGGGTCGTTGGCGAAGTCGACGGGCGAGCCGGGCAGGCTCGCGATGCCGCGGAAGAGCGAGACCGCGGCGGCCGTGATGCTGGGGATTCCTTCACGCATGGGTCATTCCTCGCACACATCCCCGCTGGCACGAGCCTGTGCCAGCGCGAGCGCTTCGGCGGCGCAGGGATCGGCGCCACCCGTCGGGTCGGCCACCGCGGCGAGCTGGGTCACGGCGCCGAGCACCTCGATCGCGGCGCCGGGAGCCGCGTCCGGCTCGCGCTCGCGGAGCAGGCGCTCGATGGCCGTCTCCGCGCGACCGCGCGCCGGCTCGGTGCCGGGCGAGATCGTGATCTGATCGAGCAGGTCCCAGCTCGCCTCGGCCAGGGGCTCGACCTCGTCGCTCGTGACCGGTCGCGCGGGCTCGAGCGAGGCGAGGTGGGACGTCAGGCGTGGGACGAGGGCGTCGTACGCGCCGCGCGCCGGCCAGCCTGGGTCGGCGGCGTGTGTCCCCCGGCAGCCTCCGAGCGTCCGAGCCGCGCTCGCCACCCGGTCACACCCCGGGCGCTCGGCTCCGCCGGTGCCCTCCGCCGGTCGGGGTGACGACGCGGTCGCGGTTGCGCCGCCGCATGCGGCGAGCGACAGGCACAGGAGAACGACGCCCAGGCGCATGGACGGGTCGTATCTCGTCTTGACAGGGGAGGCGAGCCCGGGCGCAAATCGCGTCTGGTGTCCGAGCCTGCCATGAGCGGAGAGATCCCCGACGGGGGGATGCTCGACGTCCTGAGGGAGATCGAGGCGCGCCGGATCACCGGACGCCTTCGGTTCACCACGGCGGGTCGTGCGGGCGAGGTCGCGATCATCGCAGGCCAGATCGCGCTGGACCAGGAAGCGATGACGGACGGGTCCGACCCCGTCGAGGTCATGCTCAAGGCGCGCGGCGGGCACTACGTCGTGCACCAGCGCCTGCCTTCGCTGCCGGTGTCGCAAGGCGACGACGAGCACAAGAACGGCTCGCTCGAGGTGCACGTCCCCGCGGACCTGATGAACTACTGCGAGCAGTCGGGCGTGACCGGGACGCTGCGGCTCGCCCACGCAGGGAACCTGGCCGAGCTGGTGTACGACGCGGGCGAGCTGCTCGCGATCAAGCTCGACGGAAAGGAGGACGCAGACCTCAGCGGCGTCTTCTCGTGGGAAGAGGGATCGTTCGACATCCGGGTGGGCAAGGACGTGCAGGCGCTCGTGCCGCCGTCGCTGCGAGCTCCGGTGGCCGAGGACCCCTCGGAGCGCGAGCCCACCACGCAGTTCGTGCGCCCGCGCGAGAACACCGGCCAGCACTTCCTGAAGGTGTTCGAGGTGGCGCTGACGGACGTCGTCGAGACGCGCGAGCGTGTGCGGCCCAAGACGCGGACGAGCCCGCCGCGCGTGCCGACCCCGAGCGTCCGCCCGCCGGCCGCGATGCCGAAGATCACGCCACCGACCCGCCGCCAGCGGGAGCACACCGTGCGCATCGCCTACCTCGCGGGCGACGACGAGTCGGCCATCGCCGCGATCGACCACGTGGCGCGGCAGGCACGCACCGGAAGCACCCCCGACGCCGCCAGCATCGAGACGCGCCACGAGCCGCCGAGCGCGGAGCAGCCGCTCGCGCCGGAGAACGAGCCAGAGAAGAAGCCAGAGAAGAAGCCAGAGAAGAAGTCCGCGCCGGAGCCCGACCGACGAGACGACGACGCGGTCGAGCGAGAGCAGGAGGAGGCGGCGCCCACCCCACCGGTGCGCTCGGCTCCTCCACCCGGCGGAGACGGCCTGGGCCCCATCGGATGGACGGTCGCGGTGATCGCTGCCGGAGTTGCCGCGTACTACCTGCTGTCGCACCTTCTCTCTGCGAGCTGAACGTGCGCTCCCGCTCACCCGTGCGCTGGGCCGTCCTCGCCGGCGTGCTCGGCGTGGCTGTTGTCGCGCACGCGCAGCCGCCGCCGGTCGAGAGCGACGTCGACAGCGAGGTCGATAGCGAGGTCGACAGCGAGGTCGAGAGCGACGTCGACAGCGACGTCGATAGCGAGGTCGATAGCGAGGTCGAGGTCGACAGCGAGGTCGACAGCGAGGTCGACAGCGCGGCCGACGCCGACATCGACGCCGAGGGCGAGGTCCAGGTCCTCTACACCCTCGAGTCCATTCGCGTTCACGGCAACCGTCGCACCGCGACGGACGTCATCCGCAACCTGATTCCGATCCACGTCGGGGAGACGCTCGACCCCGCCGACCCGCGCCTCGAGCAGGGCCGCTATCAGCTGCTCGGGACGGGCTTCTTCTCGTCCGTCGAGCTCTCGATCGAGCGCGGCACGCAGCGCGGGCGCGCCGTCCTCGCGGTCGAGGTCGTCGAGCGCAACACGTTCCTGCTCGAGCACATCGCGCTCGGCGTCTCCGAAGGCATCGTGGACGTGCGCACGGGAGCGGCGAGCCGGATCGACCCGTACTTCGGTCTCACCGCCGCCGAGACGAACCTATTCGGCGCCGGCCTCGCGCTGCGCGGCTCGCTGCTCGTGTCGGGCGCGCAGCAGGGCTTCCGGCTCGCGCTGACCGACCCGACGCTCGCGGGCTCGATCGCCGGCCTCTCGATCCAGGGATTCTTCAACCGCGCGCGCGAGTTCTTCGGCGACGAAGACGTGCTCTTCTCGCCCGTGGGCGTCTGCCGTCCCGAGGAGATGGGCATGTGCGAGGCGGCTCGCAACGCCATCGTCGACTACTTCCGAGGCGGCGGCTCCGTAGGTACCGCCATCCCCGTGAGCCCGGAGCTGCGCTTCTTCGCGCGCTGGCAGTTCGAGGCGGTCCACGTGCTCAACCGCCCCGCCGCGGCCAGCGAGCTGCTCGGCTCGGAGGTCGTGCCGATCGACTTCGCGATCCACGACGGCACGAGCGAGATCTCCCGCCTCGAGCTCTCGGTCGCGCTCGACACCCGCGACGACCCCGCGATCACTCGCCGCGGCCTGCTCGTCACCGGCCAGGTCGATCTCTCGTCGCAGCTCATCGGCTCGAGCTACGACTACTTCCGGGGCGAGCTCGTCTTCAGGCAGTGGGTGCCGCTGCCCGAGTGGGACCACAGCCTGCGCGTCGGCTTCTTCGGGGCCGTGGCGTTCGGCGACGTGCCCTTCTTCTCGCAGATCTACGCGGCCGACCTCTCCGACCTGATCCCGAACCGGATGCTCGAGATGAACCTCGATCACCGCGGGCCGCCGAACCTCTTCCGCAACGCCATCCGCGAGCTGCGCTTCGCCCACCTCGGCGCGCGGCTCGACTTCGAGTACGCGGTGCGCATCTTCGGCGGCGATCCGGTCCTTCGCTCCGGGTTCCTGTACGCGAACGCGGGCGTCTACGTGCTCGCCCAGCCGAGCTTCTTCACGCGTCCCATCGCCGGCTACACCGGGATCGACGCGTTCCCGTGGGATCTCACCTTCGACGTCGGCCTGCGCTTCGAGACGCCCATCGGCGTGTTCGCGGTCGGCTTCTCCACCCTCCTCGGGTTCATCTCCTTCGAATGAGCGCGCGCACCACGACGCGAGCCCTGCTCGCCACCCTCTTCGCGCTCTTCGCGCTGGGGCTCCCCGCGCACGCGCAGGTCGGCACGCGCACGATGTCGGTGACGTTCCACGACGGCGCGCCCGACGTGTCGTTCTCGGCCGCCGACTTCGCCGACGAGGCGGTGCGGCGGCGGCTCTCGCACGGCCTCCTTCAGACGATCGTGATGAGGACGTACGCCTACGGGACCGACGCCGCCGCGCCGATCGCCGTCACAGTCCGCAGCTGCCACGTCGTCTACGACATCTGGGACGCGCGCTACTCGGTCGACGTCCGGACCGAGCTCGCCGAGCGCTCCGCGACGATCTCGACCCTCGAGGGGGTGATCGAGACCTGTCTCGTCGCCGATCACGTCGTGGTCGGCGACGCGGCCGCCTGGCGTCGGCGGCACGGCGAGCACGTGACGTTCGGCGTCGTCGTCGAGCTCAATCCCGTGACGCCCGACATGGTTCAGCGGATCCGCGGGTGGCTGGCCCGACCCGAGGGTGGCGCGGCGCCCGACGACGCGTTCTTCGGCTCGTTCGTCAGCCTCTTCGTCACGCGTCAGATCGGCGACGCCGAGCGCACGCTGCGCTTCCGCTCGCAGGAGCTGACGTGCCCGTGACCCGCGCGGACGCGACGAAGGCGGACACCACGAAGGCGCTGCAGGCGCCGGCCCCCGCGCCCGGCGGACCCAAGCCCGACAACCTGCGCTTCGGGCGCTTCGAGCGGCGCGTCCTCACGGCGATGGCGGCCGTGGCGTTCCTGCCCGCGATCGCGGCGCTCCTGCTCGGGCGGGCGGCGCTCCACGAGGTGTACGAGATCGGCGTCAACCGGCGGGTGCTGGGCACCCTCGAGCGCTCGCTCGAGGTACACCACGAGCACCTCGAGAGCCTGCGCGCCGCCGCGCAGCGCGCCGCGACGATGGTCGCGCACGACGCCGCGCTCGCCGACGCCCTGCGCGCGGATCCACCGGCTGCCGCCGTCCGCGCCGTCCTGGACGCCGACCTCCGGGAGATCACCGACGTGTCGGGAATCGCCGTCTCGGGGCCGGCGGGCGAGCTCGCGCGGGTGGAGCGGCCGGCGGACGGCGTGGAGTACCTGAGCCGCGACGAGGAGCGGCCCATCGAGGTGAACGGAGCGCCCTACACGGTCACCGTCACCGTGCGCACGCCGCGCGAGCCGTTCCAGGCCTACCTCGAGGCGGGCGAGACGATCGAGGTCTACCGACACCTCGAGGCGGAGGCCGAGTACGTCCAGAGCTTCTACCTCTTCGCGTACATCAGCCTCTTGCTCGCGGCGATCGTCGTGGCGCTCGCCGCCGGCATCGTGGCGGCCCGGCGCGTGACGCGACGCGTGGTCGTGCTCGCGGAGGCGACGCGCAAGGTCGGCCGCGGTGACCTCAACATCGAGATCCCCACCGACGAGGCCGACGAGGTCGCCGAGCTCGTCGACTCCTTCAACGCGATGGTCCGGGACATCAGGAGCTCGCGCGATCGCATCGAGTACCTGCAACGCATCGGCGCGTGGCAGGAGGTCGCGCGGCGCCTCGCCCACGAGATCAAGAACCCGCTGACGCCCATCCAGCTCGCGGTGCAGGAGCTGCACCGGAAGTACGACGGCGCAGATCCGAAGTTCGCCAAGACGCTCGACGACGCGAAGGCCATCGTCGAGGAGGAGGTCGAGACGCTCCGCCGCCTCGTCTCCGAGTTCAGCGGCTTCGCGCGCTTGCCGGTGCCGGAGGTCACGCCGGGCGAGCTGAGCGCGCTCACCACGGAGTGGGCGCGGACGATGGACCCCGCGGCGATGGTGCTCGAAGGACAGTCGGGCGCGGGCGTGTCGATCGAGGTGCGCGCGGCCGAGCCCCTGCCGGTGGTGGTCGACGCTCAGATGCTCCGGCGCTGCGTGGACAACCTCGTGCGCAACGCGGTGCAGGCGCTCGCCGAGCACGGTGGAGGCGGACACGTGATCCTCGAGACGCGCGGGGACGACCACGACGCGATCCTCGAGGTTCGCGACGATGGCCCGGGCGTGCCGGAGAGCGACCGTGAGCGCGTGTTCGACCCGTACTTCACGACCAAGAGCGAGGGCACGGGTCTGGGCCTCGCGATCGTGAAGAAGATCGTGCTCGAGCACGGCGGCTCGATCGCGTGCGCGAGCGCGGCCGAGGGCGGCGCGGTCTTCCGGATCCGCTTGCCGCTGCGCCTCGCGAGCCCCATCAAGGGAGCGTGAACGACGAGGAACGCAGGGCGATGATGCGGGCGGCCGGGATCGGCGCGCTCGTGTTCGTCGCCGTGATGGCGTTCGGCGCGCCCCGCTGGATGGGCGGGGGTGCGGAGGACAGCCCGCTCGTGGGCTCGGCGGCGCCGGACTTCACCGCCGAGATCGTCGCGGGCGAAGGTGCCGGCGATCGCGTCTCGCTCTCGGCGCTGCGTGGACACGTCGTGATGCTCGACTTCTGGGCGAGCTGGTGCCCACCGTGCCGGGAGTCGCTCCCGATCCTCGGTCGCGTCGCGGCCCGGCACGCGAGCGCGGGCCTGCTCTCGTACGCCGTGAACGTGGAGTCGGAGCAGCCCACGGAGCGGGTCGTCGCCGCGCACCGGGCGCTCCGGGTGATGATCCCCACACTCGTCGATCGCTCGTACGCCGCGCAGTCGGCGTTCGACGTGCAAGCGCTCCCGACCCTCGTGATCGTCGATCGCGAGGGCGTCGTGCGGCACGTGCACGCGGGCGTGCCCGACGAGGGCACGCTCGATGGCTGGATCGACGCGCTGAGCCGCTGATCGACCGGAGGCGTCCGCTCCGCGGACGCGACACCACGGTGTCGGCCCGGCTTCGCCGGCACTCCGGCTGATCAATTCGTCCTGACCCTCGTTGACGACCTCTGGACCGTACGGTATGCTCGGCGCCTCTCGCCGAGTTGTATCTGCCGGCGGAGACCGCGGAGTGGGCGCGCCGGGGGCGTGCTCGCGGTGGAGCTTGGTTTTTCCGGAGGTTCTCGAGTGCAGCAGCAGCAGCAGGCGCAGCAGCTCGACCAGCGGCTCTCGGTCCTCAAGGCCCTCATGGAGGGCGCCTCCGAACAGACCAAGCGCGAGTACATCGACCGCATGGATCTGTCGTGGATCCACCACGACGGGGCGCTCGAGGGCGTGGTGTACCAGCCGCCCGAGCTGGCCGCGGCGCTTCGCGGCGAGGCGCCCTCCGATCCCGCGCTCGTCCCGATCTTCGACGAGATCCGCCAGAACAAGGCCGCGATCGACCTCGTGCGCGAGATGGCGACGCGCAAGAAGATCAAGATCGACCTCGACACGCTCAAGGAGCTCTACGAGCGCCTCGCGCCCGAGGACGTCGAGGGCAAGAAGCCTCCGGCCTACCGGAAGGACATGCCCATCCACCGGCTCTACTTCCACGAGATCGCCACGCCCGACAAGATCTCGTACAAGCTCCGGCAATTCATGCAGTGGGTGAACGCGACCGAGACGTGGCGCACGACACACGTCACCCGGCTCGCGGCCAAGGCCCACTTCCAGCTGCTTCACATCTACCCGTTCCCGAAGCACAGCGGGAAGCTCGCCCGCCTCGTGATGAACCTGATCCTGCTCACGGGGGACTACCCACCGGCGGTCATCCACTCGACCGAGCGGCAGCGCTACTACGACGCGCTCAAGACGAGCGACAACGCGCTCGCATCGATCGTGCGCGACGCGATCGTGTCGTCGATGGAGAGCGCCATCCGCTTCTTCGAGATCAACGCGCCTCCGCCTCCTCCGCCACCGCCGGCCCGCAAGCAGCGCGCAGCCCGCAAGCCCGAGGCGACCGCGACGCGTGGCGCGCCCAAGCGCTCGCGGTCGAGCGCGTAGTCGCACGTGGAACGCGCGCTGCTCGAGAGCAAGCTCGATCGGCTGGTCACCTACCGGCTCTCGACGACCGGCCTGGCGTCACTGCACTGGGCAGAGGTGCTCGGCGACGTCGAGCGCGACCCGCTGATGCGAGCGGTGATCGAGGTCGTGAAGATCGTCGTGCCCGACTGGGAGGCCGAGCAATCGGGCGATCTGCGCGCCCGTCGCGCGGTCGAGGCTGCCGAAGCGTGGCTGGCCCAGCCAAGCGACGAGGCGCTCGCCCACGCGAAGGCATGCGCGAAGGCCTGCACCGCCGCGCGCAACGACACCTTCGGCCGGGGCCACCGCGTACCCGAGGCGGCGCGCGCCGTGGCGCGGGCCGCGGGGGCGCTCGACGGCACGCACCTGTTCGACGCGCTCGAGTCGACGGAGGGCGAGCTGCTCGCGCGCATCGTGCTGGTCGGCGAGTACGAGCGCGGTCCCGCACAGCGCGCGCTCATCGTCTCGACCTTGCGCCGGGTGCTCTGCCCGCCGATCGCGGCCCCCGCGGCCGCGGCGCCGCTCGCCGTGGACACGACGCCCGTGCCCTACGCGGCGAGCGGACGCTTCGTCGTCGGGCAACGCCTCGAGCACAAGAAGTTCGGGCTCGTGAAGGTCGTCCAGGCCGAGGCGACGTCGATCGAGGTCGAGCTCGCCGACGGCACCAAGAAGAAGCTGGTCCACGCCCCGGCGAAGTAGGATCGCCGGCGCGCGGCGCGGCGCTCAGACGCTCTCGGCGGCCGTCTTGCGCGCGGGGTCGGCGCGCCTCGTGCGGGCGATGCGAATGCCCACGCGGGCACCGCCGCCCGGCTCGTTCTCCGCCCACGCGCGCCCGCCGTGCGCGAGCGCGATGCGGCGGACGAGCGAGAGCCCGAGGCCGAGCGAGCCGTGCGCCGCGCCCGCGCGGTGGTCGCCGCGGTAGAACGCATCGAAGACCTTGTCGCGCTCCGCCTCGGTGAAGCCGGGGCCACGGTCCTCGGCGACGAAGCTGACCTCGTCCGACGTGGCATCGATGCGTAGGCGCGTGAGGCCACCACCGTGGCGCTTGGCGTTCTCGAGGAGGTTCGCCAGCGCACGACCGAGAAGCGTCGCGTCACCCTCGAAGGCGATCGTCTCGTCGTCGCTCGAGAGCAGGTCGAGCGGCAGGCCGACGCGCTCGAGCGCGCGCGCGGC
Organism: Sandaracinaceae bacterium; assembly: GCA_044220955.1. Lineage (GTDB taxonomy): Bacteria > Myxococcota_A > Polyangia > Polyangiales > Sandaracinaceae > JBBSAT01. The sequence continues at coordinate 46,696 of JBGAQA010000020.1, read as the reverse complement.
CACGTCGAGGGCCTCGAGCTTGGTGTAGCTGAGCGTCTCGAACGAGAGCCGCGAGCTCGCGAGCAGCTCGCCGACGAGGTCGTCGATCTCCAGGATCTCGCGCTCGATCTCGTCGATCGTCTTGTCGTCGGACGCGTGTCCGTCGCCCGCGCCACGCTCGCGGAGCATCTCGAGCAGAACGCGCGCGTGGCCCAGAGGCGTGCGCAGTTCGTGCGAGACGGCCGCGAGCAGCTCGCGCTGGTCCTTGAGCTGCTTCTCGATGCGCGCCGCCATGTCGTTGATCGCCTCGGCGAGCATGCCGATCTCGTCCTTGCGGTGGTGGCGATGCAGGCGCACACGGCTGCCGAGCTGCCCGTTGCCGATGTCGGACGCGACACGCGCGACCTGCCAGAGCGGGCGCCCGATGCGGCGCGCGATGAGGCCCGCGGCGGCCCAGAGGGTCCCGCACGCGACGACGAGGACGACGATCAACATGGCGATGCCGCGGACCCGATCGTGGCGCGGCGAGCAGAGCTCGACGCGTCCGACGATCCCGCTGGCGAGGCGAACGTCGGTGTCGAACTGGACGCGATCGCAGTCGGGCCCGAAGGCGTCGATGCGCTCGCCGTGCGCATCGCGCAGGACGACGCCCATGCGCAGGCCCTCGGCGATGGCGGCCGCGAGCTCGTCACGCTCCGCCGGCTCCTCCCAGACGTGGGCGAAGCGGTCGCCGACGAAGCTGTGGAAGTCCTCCCAGTGCTCGCGCGCTTCGTTCGCCTCCGGCGAGAAGAGGGAGAGCACGACCCACACGGTCGCGCCCGTCATGACGATCGATGCGCCGAACCAGACGAAGATGCGGCGATGCAGGCGCGCGCGGACGTAGTGACCGAGGCCCATCTACGTTCCGGGGACCGGCTCCTTCGAGAGCACGTAGCCGACGCCGCGCACCGTCTTGATGCGGTCCTGCCCGTCGTCCCCGATCTTCTTGCGGAGGCGCGAGATGTGGACGTCGACCGTGCGCTCGCCGACGACCACGTCGTCGCGGCCAGCCTCCGCGAGCAGAGCGTTGCGCGGGATCACACGCCCGGCACGGCGCAGGAGCGCGACGAGGATGTCGAACTCGAGGCCCGTGAGCTCGACGGGCTTGCCCTCGACCGTCACTTCGCGCGTACCGACGTCGGCCATGATGCCCGCGGCGCTCAGGCGCTCGCCCGTCGCGTCGGGCGACGCGCGCCGCAGCACCGCGCGCAGGCGTGCGAGCAGCTCGCGCGGCGAGAAGGGCTTGGGCACGTAGTCGTCGGCGCCCAGCTCGAGGCCGACGACGCGATCGGTCTCGTCGCCTCGGGCGGTCAACATGAGCACCGGCACACGGCTGTCGGCGCGGATCCGACGCAGCACCTCGAGCCCGTCCACCTGCGGCATCATCACGTCGAGCAGCACGGCATCGAAGGCGCCGCCCGAGCCGCCCTGCGCCGCGGGCCGGAGCTTCTCGAGGCCGCTCTTGCCGTCCGGCGCGTACGTCAGCGAGACGCCGTTCTGGGACATGTACTCCTCGAGGAGCTCGAAGAGGCGGCGGTCGTCGTCGACGAGCAGGACGCGGATCATCGTGGCCTCGCAGTCTACACACGAACGCGCGCAGGACGGCCGCTCGACGCATCGAGCCAGCCGTCCTGCCCCGTCGTCATCGCGTCACTCGGAAGGAGCTGCGGGCGCGGGGGGCGCGACCGCCGCTGCGGGCGGCGGGGCGCCCCAGTACTGCGGCGGCGGGCCCCACGAGGGGGGCGGGCCACCCCACTGCTGCTGCGGGCCTCCCCACCCGCCCTGCGGGTGGCGGTCGCCCTGCTGCTCGTCGTAGACGCGCTGCGCGGAGCGCGTGCAGACGTCGGCGATGTGCTCTTCGAACTCGTCACGGCGGCTCGACGCCGCGCAGCCACCTTGGTGGCACTGGGCCATGCGCGCGAAGCCGTGGGTGAACCCACCGATGGCCCCGAGCGAGAGAAGCACCACGAGAACTCCACGCTTGATCGGATGCATTGTCGTCGTCTCCTTCAATTCGTCGCTTCAGGTTCTCGTTCAGGCCCAGTGGCCTTCGCGGTAGGGGCCGCCGAAGCCGCCGAAGCGGCCGAGGCCGCCCTCGAGCATGTCCGCGAGGCGCTTGCGCTGATCCTCGTCGAGCGCCTCGTTCACCTTCGCCAGCGCGCCGACGAAGGCCTTGCGGACCTCGCGCAGCTTCTCGTCGTGCCGGGCGAAGAGCTCGCCGAGCTGCACTTCGTCCACCGCGCCCGAGCGCACCGCCTTGGCTACGTCGCGGCGGCTCGCCTCGAGCTCCCCGCGGGCGCCGGCCATCGCCGCCTTGATCTCGTCGGCGGCGGCGCGGATCACCTTCTCCTGACCCGGCGTCGCGTCGAGCTTCTCGTAGAGACCACGGAGCCAGAAGTCGCCGCCGCCTTCGCGCCACCCACCGCGCCGGCCCCAGCCGCCGTGATGGCCGTGGTGGCCCCAGCCGCCGTGCATCCCGTAGCCGCCGCCGCACGCGCCCGCGCGTCCGTAGCGCATCACCTTGATCAGCCCGAACAGGCACAGGAACCCGATGACGAAACCCAGCATGTTGGCGTCCTTTCCTCGCGGCCGGCGTCGCGCCGGCGCGTCGTCTTGCGAGCAGGAACATGGACGCCCCGTGTTGCGACGCATCGCCAGGGGAAGTGAAGAAACGTGTCCGCGCGAGAGTGCCGGAAAAAGGCGAAAGGTCGCGAGGCTCACGCCGCGCGACCCCTCCCTGTACTCGAGCGCGGGGTCTACCAGCCCGCGCCAGACTCCTGATCCGGGGCGTCGCCGCTCGGCGGGGGCGTCGAGGGCCCGGTCCCGCCCCCACCGCCGCCGCCACCGCCGCCGCCGCCCCCGCCGCCGCCACCGCCGACGTCACCGCCGTCGAAGTAGTACGTGAAGCCGGCCCCACCGAAGAGACCGGTACCGCCGATACCACCGGCGGCCGAGTTCGGGACGTGCGCGCCCGGATCGCCGTTGACGTCGGGCGTGATCACGAGCGCGAAGCCGACCTGACAGTTGAACGAGAAGTTGGGATCGAACCAGTGCTCGACGCGCAGCGGGACGTCGATCTCGAGCGTCACGGCGTCGTCCGGGAAGTCGGCGGCGTTGGTGGTGTTGATGTTCGCGAGCACGGCGAAGCGGCCACCCAGCATCAGGTTCGTGGTGTCGTTGCCGGCGAGCGTGCCGAAGAAGCCGATCGAGCCGCCGAGGTTGAAGCCGACCACCGTGCCGTCCGGCCGCGGGAAGTTCATGCTCGTCGCCAGCATGAACTCGAGCATCATGCTGCTCGCGAGCCAGTAGTTCAGGTTGAGGCCGCTGATGCCGCCGAGCGTGACGTTGGCGCCGATGCCCGCGCCGCTCTGGTCGTGGGCATACACGCGGCTCGGTGCGGTGGCGGCGACGAGGGCTGCCGCGAGGGCCAGAGCGAGGCCGAGGGACGAGAGCTTGCGGTTCATGGTCGATCTCCTGGGTAGCCGGGAGATCGTCGTCCGCCGCGCGGGTTACGTAAAAAAATCGGCGGCCGAGCGGAGTGACCGGTGCTGAGCGCACAAAGTCGGCGCCGAAGGGCAGAGCAGGCTCAGCTCACGGCCGGCGGCGTCGAGCCCGGCGTCTCGCGGTGCTCGCTCGCGAAGCGAATGCAGAGGTCGAGCAGATCCTCCATCGGGAAGGGCTTGGCCAGGCTCGCCGGCAGACCCAGCCGCTTCTGCACTTCGGTGCGCTGGTGCGACGCGCTCACGAGCACGACGGCAGGCGTCTCGCGGTGCAGGACGCCGCGCAGCTGGCGCACGAGATCCTCGCCATCGAGGTAGGGCATCATCAGATCGACGAGCACGAGCGCCGGACCCGCGTCGATCACGCGGGTGATCGCCGAGCGAGGATCGGTGACCACCACGACGCGCCAGCCGTGGTGCTCGAGGAACTTCTTCATCATGGTGGCGAGGTCGCGGTCGTCGTCGACCACGAGGATGGGCTTGCGTACTTCCTTGCTCATCACTCTTCTCGGGCTTTCTGCGCAGCGAGCTCCGCGGCCGTGGGCGCCTTCGGGCCGAAGAGGTACGCGAACAGGATACCCAGATAGTAGAGCACGACGAGCGGCACCATCACGAGCATCATCGTGGCGATGTCGGGGGTGGGGGTGAGGATCGCGGCGACCACCGACGCGATCACGACCCACCAGCGGCTGAACTCGAGCAGCTGCCTCCAGTTCACCAGGCCGATGTAGGAGATGAAGCCGATGAGGATGGGCTCCTCGAAGACGACGCCGAGCGCGATCAGGAGGCGCAGCGAGACCTCGATGTACTGATCGATCATGATCGTCGGCTCGAGGCGCAGCGCGCCCGCTCCTCCGAGCCCGACGTCGGTGAGGTCACCGGCGAACGAGAGCAGCGCCGTGAACGCGGGCGGCAGGACGAACCAGTAGCCGAAGAACGCGCCGCCCACGAAGAAGAGGGTGCTCATGAAGACGAAGGGGATCGCCATCATCTTCTCGCGCCGGTAGAGGCCGGGCGAGATGAACTGCCAGAGCTGGGCGAAGGCCCACGGGCTGCCGAAGATGCCGCCGCAGACGAGCGCGATGAGCATGTACTGCACGAGCAGGTCGGCGGGGTTGGCGAAGTGCAGCTGCGCCTGGCCGAGGTGCAGCTCCTCGTACGCGTGCACGAACGGGTATGCGAGGAAGATGAGGATCTCCTCGCGGTAGAGCCACGCGACGATGATCCCCGGGATGAAGCCCCACACCGAGCGGACGAGGTACTTCCGGAGCTCGACGAGGTGCTCCATGAACGACATCTCGACGTCGTCCTCGGGGTCGTCGCCGCTCTTGGGCTTCTTCCCGGCCGCGGCGGCCTTCTGCGCCGCGACGTAGGCGGCCTGCTTCTCCTCGGCGCGCGTGCCCGGGCGGCTCTTCGAGGTGACCGACTCGTCCACCGATGCAGCCGGCTCCGCCATCACGCTGCCTCCCCGTCCCGGACGGACGCGTGGGTCGTGTGCGCGCGAGCCCAGAGCACGTCGACCCCCTCGATGGGCAGCTCGCGGCGACGATCCTCGAGCGAGAGGCCGCGGAGCACGACGGGCGCGTCCATGGCGCCCGTGACGGGCACGCTCGGCTTGCCGAAGGGCTTGCCCTCGACAGGCATGGGCTTGCCCTCGATCGGCATGGGCTTGCCCTCGATCGGCATGGGCTTGCCCTCGACCGGGGCCGCGTTGGCGTCGCCCGCGACCGGCTTGGCGAGCGCGCCGTCGGGCGTGCCGGGCTTGCCAGGGACGGGCTTGGCGGCCGTGGGCTTGGCGCTCGCCGGGCCGCCGAGGAGCTGGATCTTCTGGTTCCGAAGCGCCGCGAGCTCCTTGAGCTCGTCGTCCCGCAGCACGTCGTCGATGCCGGTGGACTGCCGGATGTCCGTCGCCGCGCGGCGCGCCTGCCGGTAGAGACGCGCGATCGACTTGATCATGCTCGGAAGACGCTCCGGACCGACCGCGACGAGGACCAGCCCGCCGATCATCAGCATCTCCCAGAAACCAATGCCGAACATGCGATCTCGCGCCTCGCGGGGGTGTAGTAGCAGACGTGAGGACGATCCCAAAGGGTGCGTTGTTCACACGCCGTCTGGCGTTGCATGATCCCCGGATGCCGGTCGCCCGCACGCTCCGCCTGATCCTCCTGGTCGCCATCACGATCTCGTTCGGGACCACGCTCGTCCAGACGCTCGACGCCCAGGACGAAGCGGAGGACGACGAGGCGGAGACGTCGGAGGCGGAGGCCACGCCGCCCGCTCCGACCGGACCGCCGACGCGCACTGGGACGCGCGACGTCACCGCCGCCGTCGGCCAGGACGGGATGACGTTCGAGCTGCACAGCAAGGCTCGCCTCTTCATCCCGCCACACCTGCCGATCGGCTCGGCGCGACGGATGACCTTCGCCGAGAGCCGCGCGCCCTTCGCGCCCGCGGAGGTTCACGGCGCGATGGCGGGGAGCCGCTTCACGCGCATCGGGCCGGTGCTCTCGTTCGACGGCGCGATCAACGCATCGTCCGCGCCCGTGGTCGTGTCGATCCATCAGCCGCGCGACCCCGCCCGCGCGGGACAGCAGCTGGTGCTCGCGATGGAGCAGGCGACCATCTGCGCAGAAGGCATGAGCCACATCGCAGGCAGCGCCTCGCTCTGCTCGGGCTGGGAGCTGCTCGAGGCGCACTACGACGCGGCGGCGCACCGGCTCGTGGCCGAGATGCGCACGCCGGGCGGCTACCGCTTGGTGTTCGGGAACCTCGCGACGCCCGAGTAGGGGCCCCGCGAGGTCAGCTTCTCTCGCTCAGGGGGTGCATCGACCGTTCGTGCACGACTGCGTGGAGCTGCACACCGTCGAGCAGTTGCCGCAGTGCTGCCGATCGACGGCCTGGTTGACGCAGCCGATGGACGGGCCGCAGTTGATGCAGCCCTCGGGCGGGCACATCGCCCGGCCGGCGTCGGAGCCGTTCGCGTCGACGGCGGCCGCCGGGCAGTGACAGCTGCCGCCGCCGCAGGTCCCGAGCCCGCAGGTGATGCCGCAGCCGCCACAGTTGCGGGAATCGGAGCCCGTGTCGAAGCAGATGCTGTCGATGCGATCGCCCCCTTGCTCGGTGAAGCACAGCGTCGTGCCCGGGCACTGGTCCATGCAGGCCTCGTGCGAGCACACCGGTCGCCCGCAGCGACCGAGCACGCCGCCGCCGCCGCAGGTGTCGGGCGCCGTGCAGCTACCGCAGAAGAGCATGCCGCCGCAGCCGTCGCCGATCGGGCCGCACGTGATCCCGAGCGCGTCGCAGCTCGTCGGGACGCACGTGCCGCCGTCGCGATGGCCGCACTGCCCGAGGACGCCGCCGCCGCCGCAGGTGTCGGGCGCCGTGCAGCCGTTGCAGTCGAGCAGGTTGCCGCAGCCGTCGCCCGCGGGGCCGCAGCCGATGCCCTGGGACTCGCACGTCGCGGCCCGCGAGGGGCAGGTCGTGACGCACTCGTGTCCGCACGTCCCGCAGTGCAGCCGATCGCTGTCGACGTTCACGCAGTGCTCGTCGCAGAGCGTCTGGCCGCGCGACGTGGCGCACCCGCACACGCCGCTCAGGCACTGCTGGTTGTTGGGGCAGGCGTGGCCGCACGTGCCGCAGTTGTCGGGGTCCGTCATCGTGTCGACGCACGCGCGCGAGCAGTTCGTCAGGCGCGTCGACATGCACATCACGGCGCACGTGCCGGTGGAGCAGACCTCGGAGCCGGGGCACGCGTGACCGCACGAGCCGCAGTTCGCGGGGTCGCTGAGCGTCGCGACGCACACGCCGCCGCAGTCCTGCTCGCGGAGCAGCACGTTGCACGTGACGGGCGTCCCGCCGTCGCCGCCGCCGCCGGTGCAGTGGCCATCGGCCGAGCAGGTGCCGCCGCCGACACACGCGACCGCGACGTTGCAGTCCGCCGTGCAGATGCCGCTCGAGCAGTAGGTCCCGCTCGGGCAGGGCTGGCTGCCGCTGCACGTCGTGCCGCACCCGGCCGGAGCGCTGCTCCCGGTGCAACCGGGACCGCCGACGCAGTGCCCGTCGCTCGAGCACGTCCCGCCGTTCGCGCACGGCACGGAGGGCGTGCAGTCCAAGGTGCAGATGCCGCCGAGGCAGTAGAGCCCGCTCGGACACGGCGTGCTGCCGCTGCAGCTCGAGCCACAGCCGCCGGGCGCGCTGGCGGTTCCGCAGATCCCGGCGTCGCTGCCGCTGCCGCCGGTGACGCAGTGACCGTCCGTGGAGCAGGTCCGGCCGCCGCTGCACTGGAGCGAGGCCGTGCAGTCCGCCGTGCAGCTGCCGCCGAGACAGTAGAGCCCGCTCGGACAGGGCGAGGACGCGCTGCACGCGTCGCCACACCCCGTCGGCGCGCCGATGCTGGAGCAGACGCCCGCGTCCACGCCGCCGCCGACGCAGTGGCCGTCGGCCGAGCACATCCGTCCGTTCGAGCAGGCGACCGAGCTCGAGCAGTCGGCGGTGCAGAGGCCGTCGAGGCAGTACAGACCCGCATCGCACGGGGTCATCACGCTGCAGAGGTCACCGCAGCCGGCCAGCGGAGGCGAGGACGTGCAGGCGCCGCTCACGCAGCGGCCGTCCGTCGTGCACTCCGCGCCGTTGTCGCAGGGCATCGTGTGCGAGCAGTCGGCCGTGCACATGCCCCCGAGGCAGTACAGACCCGCACGGCAGGGCATCGTGTCGCTGCACGGCTCGCCGATGCCCGTGTCCATGTCCCCGACGCCCGCCTCGTTGTGCGTGGCCTTCGCGCAGTGGCACCCGGCGATCGTGCCGGTGAGCGCGGCGAGCCAGACCATCAACGTCTTGTTCCACATGCGTCGAGCTCCCTACGTCGGCGGATCAGGGTTGGAGCACCCGGCGAGCCGGGCGCTCGGAGGCGATCAGAACTGCATCGGCTCGCGCGAGGCCTCGGCGGCGCGGTGCGCCGCGCGGCGTGACGGGTCCTGCGCGCGCGCCTCGGTGCACTCGTCCTGGTGCGCCTCGAGGTACGCACGATCCAGGCACTGCTGCATCGCGGGGGACTGTGCGCGGCAGTTGCGCAGGAAGCGCCGCTGCTCGGAGTCGCTGATGGCCGAGTGCAGGCCGTCGTGGCGCGTCGTGTGATACGCCTCGGTCGTCGCGACGTGCTGTGCCCAGAGCCGCTCGCACTGGTCGTCGTCGACCGACGTGACCGGGTGCGCCGAGGCCGAGGCCGAGGCCCAGTCCGCCGTGCGCTGGGCCGTGTCGTCGAGGCTCCCGAGGCGAACGGGGCCCGGCGGCCGGTGCGCGCGCTCGATCGCCGCGCGGCGCCGCGCCTCGCGGTCGTGCAGGACACCCCCGATGCCCCCGAGGCGGCCGTGACCGCCACCGCCGCCACCGCCGCCACCGAAGGACGGTCCCGCCGAGAAGCCGCCCCCGCTGCCACCGCCGGAGGGCGGGCCTGGCGTGAACCCGGTCGAGGTCCCGCTGGCCGTCGGGTGCGACGCGGAGCTGCCTCCCGGATGGGGGCCCGAGGGCTCCTCGTCCCCGCCGCAGCCGGCCGTGAAGGACGCGGAGCCGACCGCGAGCGCGAGCACGCAGGCATGTCGGAGCAGGGCGCGCATCGTGGCCCAGGCTAGCGTGGATGAGGGCTCAGCGCGACAGCGCAATCGTCGCCGTGCCCCGACCGCTCGCGTCGGTGTCGAGCGCGACGAACACGATCTCGGACGCGTCGTCGCGCGTGCCCTCGACGAATCGGAGCTGTGTCGGCTGGTTCTCCTCGGGGACCGGGACGAGCGTCCAGCCTTGCGCCACGAGCTGCTGCTCGTAGAAGTGCTCGAGCTCCCATTCGGTCATCGAGGAGCCCATGTACTGCACCGCGCAGTCGGGGTTTCCGTGCTCGCTCGCGCTCATCGTGCGGTAGGCGCCCGGCGGACGCGGCACACCCTCGAGATCGGTGCCGCCGGCGTCGTGCCCGTCGCGCGCCGCGACCTCGTCGAGGTCGAACGAGCCGTCCGTCCAGAACGTCACGAAGTGCGAGCCACCGCCCTCGGAGGGCCGGGCCATGACGTAGCGGATGTCGCCGACGTCGTGGACGTCGTGCGAGTGGTCGAAGCGGTCGATGCGCTCGCCGAGCTCGCGCATGGTCATCTCTTCCTCGCCCATGTCGAGGCAGGCGACGACGCCGCCCTCGGGCCCCTCGAACCGGTAGACCGGATCGAGGAACCGGCCGCTGCGGTGACCGAAGCGCTGCGGGAGCGCCGTGAACTGCTCGACGAGGCCGGCGTCGTGCGCGTCGCAGATCGACGTGAAGTGCTCGAGCACGGTGTGCGGATCGTCGTGGGACACGCCCGACGAGAAGTGCATCTGCTGTCCGTTGACGAGCACCGTCCGCACGCCGTCCTGGTGCTCGGCGCGGTCGTACTGCATGAGCAGGTCGCCGACCTCGACGAGCTGCTCGCCGAGCTGACTGCTCGCGCGGTGGACGTAGAGGCCGCCCATCAGGACCAGGATGGTGGCCGCGAAGGCGAGCACGCGGAGCGTCTTGACGAGGCGCGGGAAGCGCAGCTTCAGCACGCTGACGCCCTTCCCGCGGCGCGTCATCGGTCCCGGAAGCGGTGCCTCGTTCGACATGGCGGTCTCCTCTTCCATGCTCAGCTGAACCCGAGCAGGCGCCCCGCGAAGTCCGCGAGGTACGAGCCCATCCCGGCCGGGACGTCGTTGCACATGACGTAGAGCTCGTCGCGGATGGCGATGCTGCCGTCGCCGAGCACGCGGGGCCGCGTGACCGACGAGCTGCGGCTGCCGTGGCCGGTCGAGAGCCCGAACAGACCCGCGACGATCGAGTCGACGCCGCTGTCGCCCGAGCTGCCGCCCGGGATGATGCCCCCGCCCTCGCGGTTGAGCGTCGTGCCCGGGCCGGTCCCGCTGCACCCGACGTACGCGTACGCCCAGGTGTGACCGCGCGTCATGGAGCGCATCGCGATCGTCCTCTGGAAGAAGACGAACACGTAGAAGATGCAGCCCCACACGATCGCGAACATCGGGATCATGATGACGGTCTCGGTGGTCGCCGTACCGCGCGTGTCCGCGAGGAGCCGGCGCACGAAGCCACGCTTGCCGCGCGCTCGCGCGCGCTCGACGTCAATGCACGACGACACTGGCCACCCCCTGGATGACGGTTCCGAGCATGCCGGCGACACCGCCGCCGACGTGGAAGCGGCGCATCCGCGCGCGCCATCGCGTGTGCCAGAGCCACTCTTCGTGCGCGCACATCGCCGCCGTGTCGGGGATCGACGCGCCGCAGTCGCCCTCGGCCTGCTCGTAGTAGTACTCGCTCTGCGCGAAGCTCAGCCGGTGCAGCTCGGCGACCATCGAGACGTCGAGGCCGAACACCTGCGGGGCCGAGTTGCCGAGCCGCCCCCAGTTCGCGGCGGCCACGCTGTCGCGGGCCCAGCCCCAGGGCGGCGTGCCGTACACGACGGAGTAGTTCTGGAAGTTCGTCTCGCCGAGCCACGAGTCGGTCGGGACGCGCTGGAACGTCAGGCCGCTGCCCCCGTTCTCGGCGCAGTAGTGCTCCGAGCCGTCGCTCGTCGCGAACTCCTGGATGCCGACGGCGATCTCACCTGCGATCCAGCCGACGCTGATGGGCTCGAAGAGCACGAGCTCGCCGACCGCGACCAGCAGCAGCGCCGGCCCGCGTACGAACATCCCCGTCCAGCCGTGGTGGCACGCCCAGGTGCTGTCGTCGTCCTCGCTCTGGATGGACAGCTGGAGCGAGCCGGGGATGAACACGCCCTCGGTCACCGTCGGGCGATACCGCGCGGGGAGCATGGTGAGGACGTAGCCCTCGGCGCCGGCCATCGCGCCGACGCGCACCACCACCTGCACGCCGTGGATGCCCTGGGCGACGGTGTCGCAGAGGTCCGCCACGTCGTTCAGCCAGCCCGACTCGGCCCACTGGATGTCGTGGACGGCCGCCGGCTCGCAGAACTCCGCCGACGCCGGGATGCACACGACCGAGGCCAGACACGCGACGCACGCGGCGTCGTCGGCGATCGCGGTCGCCTCGATGAACGTGTAGAGCAGGCGGCACGCGGTGCCGATGATGGCGAAGACGCTCATCAGCACGTTGAGCATCGCGATGATGTTCATGCCGCGCGCCTGGAAGACGCTGGCGCCGAAGGCGGCCGCGTCGGCGGCGTCCTGCATGCGCTCGCGGTGGATGATCGTCCCGCCGAGGCCCCAGACGTAATAGATCATCCCCACGACCATCATGGCCATGAAGACGCCCATCACCATCGTGGCGCCGGAGTCGTCCGAGAGGAGGCTGCGCCTCTTGCCGGGGCGCGCACTGCCGGGGCTGTCTATGCTCGCGGTCGTCATCGGCACCTCCGAAAGGGAACCCGCCGGGGTTGCCTGAGCATGTTGCGTGCCCCGGACCCCGGAGGTCAATCGGGTCCGATTCGCGCGTGATCCGGGGAGCTTCGCTCGGCCCTGGGGAACGGCGTCCCCAGCGAGCGCGACCAAACGGCACGATCGCCCTCGACCCGCTGGGGTCCAGCGTGACCGTGCCCGGCCCGGCGTGGAAGTGGCGACCCGAACACGGCCCGCGTGGGTGGTCCGACCCGCGCGCGGGCCGATCGACGTGGGATCGGACGCGGCGCAGGGCGGGACCGGGCTTGCTCGAGGACCCGCTCGACATGCTGCGCGCTTGGACTCTCGGGCTGTGCCTGGTCTCGGTCGGGGTCTCGGTCGGGGTCTCGATGGGGAGGACGTCGCCGGCGCTCGCGCAGGAGCGGCCCCGCGAGACCGGGGAGGCGATCGACGTGTGGTCGGATCCGAACCCCGGCATCCGCTACCTCGACCGCCGCACGACGACGCCCGCTCGCATCCACGCCGTGGTCGTCCAGCTCGACGCGCCGGGCGTGCGGGTGATCGCGACGCCCCACCGCGAGCGCTGGCGCACCGTCTCTTCGTTCGCCGCGGCCGAGCACGTGCAGGTCGCGGTCAACGGCGGGTTCTGGGCGATGATGCAGGGCGCGCGCGGCCTCGCGGCCGGAGGCGGGGCCGTCTGGACGAACAACGCCGAGCTCGACCCCGAGCTCGGCGAGCTCGTCGTCGACCGCGAGGGTCACGTCCGCCTCGTCGCGCCGGGCGAGCCGATCGCGCCGGAGGAGATGGAGCAGATCTCCGAGGCGGTGAGCGGCCGGCCCTGGCTCGTGCACGAAGGCGCGCTCGTCACCGAGACGCTCGACACGTTCGAGACCGCCAACGACCGCGCCCCGCGCACGGCCGTCGGGCTCTCGCGCGACGGGCGCCTCCTCTATCTCGCGGTGGTCGACGGCCGCCAGCCCGAGAGCCGGGGCATGACGCTCTACGAGATGGGTCGCTTGATGGCCGAGCTCGGCGCCTACGAGGCGATGAACCTCGACGGCGGTGCCTCGAGCGAGATGGTCGTCGAGGAGCTCGGCGGGATCGTGAGCATCCCCAGCCGTGGGCGCTGGGAGATCGCCGTCGACGAGCTGATCGGGGAAGGGCAGATCGTGCGCGAGACGCCGCACGGCCGCGAGGTGCTGACGCGCGGGCGCGAGCAGGAGGTGATCAACCACCTCGGGATCCTCGCGCCCGCGCCGCCGGAGGTGCCCGTGATCGCGCGCGCCGCGATCGACGACTCCCTCCCGGCGCCGCCACTGCCACCGCCCCAGCCCCTGCCTCCGCGGCTCTCCGTGGGGCAGCTGCGCGAGACGATCGCCCGCATCGTGGCCTGCGGCGTGCCCGGCGGGCTCGCGCTCGCGATGGCGTGGCTCGTCCGCCGCGGGCGGCGGAGACGGGCGACACCCGTCACCGGGGGCAGCTTCGGGGGCGCCGTGCGTAAGCCAGACCGAGGGTGAGAGCGGCGCGCCGGACGTGGCGGCCGCGCTCGATGCAGCGCCATCCCACGTCGGTCTCACGCCGATCGACAGTCTCACGCCGCTCGACGGTCGCGCTTCGAGCACGGTCGATGGGCGTGTATCCTCCGGAGTCCGCATGCCTCACGTGTTCCTCTCGGGGAACCAGCGCTCGGGAAAGACGCTGGCCCAGCTCATCCTCTCTAGCCATCCCGACGTCACGATCAGCCCGGGGACGAAGGTGATCGGGCGTCTGCTCTACGCGATGCCGGGCAAGGTCCCGCTCGACGCGGAGAGCGTCCGCGACATCCGCGCCACGATGCAGAAAGACCGCAAGTTCAAGGCGTGGCGCGTCGACCACGCGAAGTTCTTGGACGGCTTCGATCGCTACGTCGGCCAGTCGCCGCACGCGGTCGCCCGCGACCTCATGACGTTCTTCCGCGACCAGACGAAGCCGGGCGCGAAGTACGTGGGCAACAAGAAGGGCTGCTACTGCAAGGAGGGGGATCTGATCCTGAAGATCTTCCCCGGATGCAGGCTCATCTACCTGCTGCGCGACGGACGCGGCGCGGTCGCCTCGATGCTCGAGACCCAGCCCGAGCACGACGTCTACTCGGCGACGCTGACCTGGACCCTGAAGGCGCAGCGCATCCGCGAGCTCAAGGAGAAGCTGCCGAACGACGTCTTCGTGCTTCGCTACGAGGAGCTCGTCGCAGAGCCCGAGAAGCTGAGCCGCGCGCTTTGCAGCTTCCTCGATCTCCCCTACGCCCCGGAGATGCTCGCGAACTACCGCACCAACGACGCGATCCGCCACACCACGGACACCACGCACGCCGAGACCTACCAGGCGATCACGACGAGCTTCGTGGACGAGTGGAAGGAGAAGCTCACCGGCGCGCAGCTCGAGATCGTGGAGGGCATCGCCGGCGCGGAGCTCGAGGCGAACGGCTACGCGCGCAGCAAGGGCAAGACCACGAACCTCGCCGCGCGCGCCAGGTACCGCGCGCTCCGCACGAAGAACTACGCCGAGTGGTGGGTCTCCCATCAGCGCAAAGAGCGCCGCATCGGATGACCCGCGCGAACGCGAGCGTGTGCTTCGTCGGAGGTGCGGGGCACTCCGGCTCGACGCTGCTCGGTCTCGCGCTCGGCGCACACCCCCGGGTCTTCTACGCGGGCGAGGCGAACAAGAGCGCGCACCTCGGGGACGAAGGAACGAAGGCCCGCAAGCGTACGTGCAAGGTGTGTGGTGAGAGCTGCCGCGTGTGGTCGGGGATCGAGCAGCGCCTCGGAGACACGGATCTCTACGAGGCGCTCTCGGAGAGGACGGGACGGCCGGTGATCTGCGACTCCACCAAGAGCATCTCGTGGATCGACCAGCAGAGCACGAAGCTCGCGCGAGCGGGGGTGGCGCTGCACCTCTTCTTCCTCGGGCGCGATGGACGCGCCGTGATCGCGTCGAGCCTCCGCAAGCGCCCGGAGACGGGCGCCGCGGAGCACGCGCAGCGCTGGGTCGAGCAGATCCGCGCCACCGAGGCCCTCGCTTCGCGCTTCCCGGGCGGTGTCACGCGCCTGCGCTACGAGGCGCTCGCGACGCAGCCGCGCGAGACGCTCGCCGTGGCCGCGGCCGCGCTGGGCCTCACGCTCGTGCCGGAGATGCTCGAGCCCTGGAGCACCGAGCAACACCCGATCGGCGGTAACGCCGGCACGCAGTCGCTGCTCGAAGGTGCGCGCACGCGGCCCGGCGGTGAGCTCGCGATCGGCGGCGACAAGGCGGGCTACTACCGAGAGCACCCGCGCGGTTTCGTGCTGGACGTCCGCTGGAAGCAGGAGCTCTCGCCGGAGGCGCTCACCGCCTTCGAGCGCGTCGCCGGAGAGACCAACGTCGCTCATGCGTGGCCGGACGCGGGCTCCGAGGCTGGCGGGACCGAAGTCAGCGAGGTGCGCGCGTGAGCCACGGCGTCGAAGAGGGCGAGATCCTGACCCTGGACGGGAGCTGGGCGCCCCCGGGCGGGCGGAAGATCGATCTGGTGTTCCGGACGGTCGAGGAGCGGACGAGCGACCTCGCGCTCGAGCTCGCGATCAAGAACGTGCGGCCGAACCGGGTCTTCGTCCTCAAGAACGTCAAGCCCTTCGCCTACGCGGTGCGGCGCATGCTCACGCTGCCGCACGACTGCTCGCACGTCGTCCACATGGACGCCGACTGCTTGATCCTCGAGGACATGCGCCCCTTCCTCGACTTCAACGACAAGCCCTACGTGGACTGCTACGTGCGCGACCGGTTCCGCGGGCGGATCCACTGCGGCGTCCACATCACCTCGATGGACATCGTGCGGCGCATGGCGAGCATCCCGCCGCCCGACGACGACCTCGCGTTCGTCCTGCGCCCCGAGAGCCGCCTGCGCAACCTCGCGCTCGCCGAGGCCAGCGCGGAGAAGTACCTCAAGACCTTCCACATCCTGCACGACCACTTCCAGCGCTACGACGACATCTTCTGCAAGTACGCGCTGCGCGAGCTGCGGAGCCGCGACGGGCACCACAAGAAGCGCCTCGAGGGCGCGATGGGCAAGTGGCTGCCCGGACCCGACACCGACGTCGCTCGCCGCGCCGTGCAGCACGCCGCGAGGTTCGTCTCGGTGGACGCCAAGCCCAAGGACGTCGACGCCTACATCCGCAACCTGCCCTACATCGCACACGTCGAGATCGAGAAGCTCGGGCTCACCCAGACGGGGAAGCTCGACATGGAAGAGGTGATGGCCGCCGTGAACGCAGACCCGACCAACCTGGGACCCACCAAGAACAAGCCGAAGATCTTCGGACTCGGACTCTCGCGCACGGGGACGCGCTCGCTGACCGCGGCGCTGCACGTGCTCGGGTTCGACACCCTGCATTACCCCACCGATCAGCAGACGCTGGACACGCTGATCCGTGGCGATGCGCGCTTCCCGCAGCTCGAGCACTTCGACGGGCTGACGGACATCACCGTCTCGCCCTACTTCGAGGATCTCGACAAGAACTACCCCGGCAGCAAGTTCGTGCTGACCGTCCGCGAGGAGCCGGGGTGGCTGAAGTCGTGCCAGAACCACTGGACGGGGCGCGACGCGTACGAGGGCGGCACCGACGACGAGCACCGGATCCACATGGAGATCCGGCGCTTCTTGCGGGCCGCCGTCTACGCGGGCTACGCGTTCCACGCCGAGCGGTTCTCGCGCGCCTACAAGCAGCACGAAGCCAACGTGAGGCGCTACTTCGCGGACCGACCGAGCGACCTGCTCGTGCTGAACGTCGCAGCAGGCGAGGGGTACGAGAAGCTCGCGCCCTTCCTCGGCGTTCCCGTTCCGCCCTCCCCCTTCCCGCACAAGGGCAAGCGTTTGAGCGAGCGCATGGCCGAGAAGATGGGCAATCTTGAGGTCGACGACTGAGGCACATGGCCAAGGAGGGACGCGACTCGACGAAGCGGAAGAAGGAGGACGGCCCGACGCGCCCGACTCCGAAGGCCGCTCCGCCCGAGCCGCCCAGCTCCGACGGCTACGCCAAGAAGACCCTCTGGATCCTCGAGCTCGCGTTCCACGCCGCGCCATGGGCGATCGGCGCGATGGCGTTCTGCACGCTGCTCGCCGGCGTGCTGCCCGCCGGTGTCGCCTACGTCGGCCGGCTCATCGTCGACGCCGTCGTCGTCGCGCTCGCCGAGCCGGGCGAGGGCTGGGACGGGCACAAGCAGCAGATCTCCGAGCTCATCGGGCTCGAGTGCGCGCTCGTGGTCCTCTTGCTCGCCGCGCAGCGCGGCCTCTCCGCGGCGCAGTCCATCCTGCGTGTTCGCCTGGCGAACGGCGTGACCGAGCTGATCGTCGAGAAGTCGCTGACGCTGAGCCTCGAGCACTTCGAGGATCCGGACATCCACGACCGGCTGATGCGCGCGCGGCGGGACGCCTCGGTGCGCCCGCTCAACCTCGTGAACGGTCTGTTCACGGTCGCGCGGAACTTCGTGACCTTCGCGTCGTGCATCGTGGTGCTCGCGCAGCTCTCGGTGTGGGCGGTGCTGATCGTGGTGATCGCGGGCCTGCCGGTGTTCATCGCCGAGCTCCGCTACTCGCAGCGCGTGTTCGACCAGCAGCGCAAGCGCTCCCCCGAGCAGCGGGAGCAGGCGTACCTCGAGGCGATCCTGACGCGCGAAGACTACGCCAAGGAAGTGAAGCTCTACGCGCTCGGCGCGCGCCTGCTCGACCGGCTGCGGGGCATCACGAAGCGCTCCGAGGAGGAGGAGCGGACGATCTCGATCAACCGCAACTTCTGGGGTTTCGTGTTCAACCTCCTCGGCACGGCCGCGTTCTACGGAGCGTACTTCTGGATCGTGCGCAAGACGGTGCACGAGCACCTGAGCCTCGGCGAGATGACGATGTACATCGCGATCTTCCGCCAGGCGCAGGGCGGCGTGACGACCGGCCTCGCGAGCCTCGGGCTCATGCTCGACGACCAGCTCTACCTGCGCGATCTGCAGTCCTTCCTCGCGATGCCGGTGGCCACCGAGGCCGGGACGGCGACGGAGGGGCCGACCCCGGAGGCGGGCCTCGAGGTCGAGCACGTCTCGTTCACGTACCTCGACGCCCCGCGCCCCGCCCTCGACGACGTGAGCTTCGCGGTCCGGCCGGGGCAGATGCTCGCGCTCGTGGGCCAGAACGGATCGGGCAAGACCACCCTGCTCAAGCTGATCACCCGCCTCTACGACCCGACCAAGGGGCGCATCAAGCTCGACGGGCTCGACATCCGGCAGTGGCAGCCGGACGCGCTGCGGCGCCGCTTCGCGCTCGTGTTCCAGGACTTCGCGCGCCTCAAGATGAAGGCCGGCGAGAACATCGGCGCCGGCGACGTGGACCACTGGAGCGACGAGGAGCGCTGGGAGCGCGCGGCGCGCAAGGGCCTGGCGCACGAGTTCCTCGCGGCGCTGCCGGACGGCTACCACGCTCAGCTCGGCAAGTGGTTCCGCGGCGGAACCGAGCTCAGCGGTGGCCAGTGGCAGAAGATCGCCCTCTCGCGCGCGTTCATGCGCGAGGACAACCAGATCGTCGTGCTCGACGAGCCCACGGCGGCGCTCGACCCCGACGCCGAGCACGGCATCGTCGAGCACGTGGAGCAGATCCGCGGCCACCAGGCGGTGCTCTTGATCTCGCACCGCTTCGGCTCGGTGCGCGTCGCCGATCGCATCGTGGTCCTGGACCGCGGCAAGGTGATCGAGCAGGGGACGCACGAGTCCCTGATGGGCGCGCACGGCCACTATGCGCGTCTGTTCGAGCTCCAGGCCGCGGGCTACGTCGGCTCGGCGGGGGACCGCAGCAACCCCGAGATCCGGCGCCCGGACGACAGCGGCAAGCACCGGACGCTGCAGTCGGAAGCGTGAGGCGTCTCGCACTCATCGTGGTCGCGCTCGGGCTCGGCTGCGGCGAGGCGGCCGCGCCCGAGCCCCCGGCCCCGCCCGAGCCCGCGCCCCAGGGGATGATCGCGATCCCCGGCGCGAGGTTCTTCCTCGATCGCACGCCCGTCACGGTCGCGGCCTTCCGCGCGAGCGGGCGGACCACGACGGCGGAGCGTCTCGGCGGCTCGGTGCTCGACCTGCGCACGGGCACCTGGCGCATCGTGCAAGGAGCGACGTACGAGCACCCGCACGGAAGGGACGCCGAGCCCGCCGAGGACGACGAGCCCGCGACACAGATCTCGTGGGACGACGCGAGCGCCTTCTGCGCCGCCCGTGGCGCGCGCCTGCCGACCGAACGAGAGTGGGAACACGCGGCGCGCAACGGCCGGGGTGACGCCACGAGGTATCCCTGGGGCGACGACCTGCGCGAGGGCGGCCGCTGGCGCGCCAACGTCTGGCAGGGGCCGTTCCCCACCGCCAACACGATGGAGGACGGCTGGCTCTACGCGTCGCCCGTCGGCGCGTTCCCGCCGACGCCCATCGGCCTCGTCGACATGGTCGGCAACGTCTGGCAGTGGACGAGCAGCGCGTTCGACGCGACTCAGCGCGTCATCCGTGGCGGCTCGTATCTCTGCGATCACGACGTGTGCCACGGCTACCGCATCGACGCGCGCGAGGGCGTGACGCCGGACAGCTCGCTGATGCACGTCGGCTTCCGCTGCGCGCGCTGATCCGCAGCGGCGAGCCGAGAAGGCTCAGCGTGGGCGATCGGTCTTGCGCGCGGCGAACGTCATCCGGATCCCGAGCGCGATGAGCGCGGCCGCGACGAAGGGCAGCCACACGGGGACCTCGCTCGCGTCCGGGTCCGCGGCGACGACCTCCCCCACGATCTCCAGGCGGGGCGCCCTGCCGCGAGGGTTGGGATCGAGCGCCGTGTG
The DNA here is from genome assembly GCA_044220955.1 of Sandaracinaceae bacterium. Lineage (GTDB taxonomy): Bacteria > Myxococcota_A > Polyangia > Polyangiales > Sandaracinaceae > JBBSAT01. The sequence continues at coordinate 26,955 of JBGAQA010000020.1, read as the reverse complement.
CGTGGTCGTCCCCGAGATCCGCACGAAGGCGTCGATGGGTCCGGGTCGATCCGCGCGGACGCGGACGAGCAGCGGCAACGGGGCGGCCTCGGGAGTGAGCGCGTGCGCCCGCGGCAGCTCGAGGAGGATCCGATCGTCGTCCGGTTCGACGTCCACGACGACGTCCATCGCGAGCGCTGGGGCGAGCGCTGCGTTCTGGATCTCGAAGCGCCGATGCACCTCGGCGCCGACGGGGATCGTGCCGAGGTCGACCCGCAGCGTGCGTGCCGCCGCGAGCCCGGGACACCCCTCGGCGGCGGCCGCGAGGCCTCGCGCGACCTCGAGCCGGCCGATGGCGCCGTCGAGGAAACCGTCGAAGGCCCCGTGGAGGTCGTGGTGCGCGCCGACGACGAGCGGACCGTCGCTCCGTACGTGGCCGCGATCGACGACGGGGATGGTCTCGCGCTGGCCATCGAGCTGGACGAGCGCGCTGCCCCGAGCGGCGTCGTACTGGAACGTCACGTCGTGCCACGCGCCGTCGGTGATCGCGAGCGTGCGGGTGACGATGGTCCACGTACCGTGGCCGCCGACGTCGGGGTTGGCGAAGACGAAGGCGAGCTCGTGGCCGGACGCATCCGCGTCGCCGGCGAGCGCCAGATCGCCCGCCTGCACGAGCAGCCCCCAGTCGAGCCACGCGTCCGGCGTGCCCGCCGGCTTGGACAACGCGAGGTAGCGGCGTGCCTGCCGCGTGGTCGCCACGCCGGTCACGACGTGGTCCAGGCGCACGCGCGCCCGCACCGTGAAGGTCTCCTGGCCGAGCGAGAGCGCCGGGTGCGCGGCGACGGTCACGTACGCGCCCGACGGGAGCTCGATCGCGTCGTCCGAGGCACGGGCGAGGTGGCCCGTGATCGCGAGCTCGATCGGGGCCTCCGACGCGAGCGTGAGCGGGTCGCCGCTGCCGCGCAGATCGAGCACCTGCATGCACGAGACCGCCGTGGCTCCGCTCATCGCGTGGCCCTGCTCGTCCCGCACGTCGAGGATCGGGAACGCGCGCGCGACCGGCCCCGTGGTCTCGGCGAGCCGCGCCTCGTGCAGGCGCTCGACGTCGCCCGGTCGCGCTCCCGCGAGGTCGTGCGCTTGACCCGGATCGACGTCGAGGTCGTAGAGCTCGCGCACACCGTCGGCGCGTTCGATCAAGACCAGGGCACCCTCGTGCAGGGCGAAGCGCGTCACCGACTCGGTGCCGCCGCTCGCCTCGTGCGCCGAGAAGAAGAGCCGTGGATGCACCGCATCCCAGCGCTCGCCACGCAGCCACGGCCCGATCGCGACGCCGTCCATTCCGGCGGGCGCCGGCACGCGGACGAGGTCGCCGATCGTCGGGAAGATGTCGTAGAGGGCGACGGGCACCGCGGGTGCACGCGGCTCGAGGTGCCCGCGCCAGCGCACGACGAGCGGCACCCGCAGGCCGCCCTCGTAGAGATCCCGCTTCTGGCCGCGCAGGCCGGCGGTCGAGCCGAAGAAGGCCGTGTCGTGCCCGTCGACCCCGACGGGGCCGTTGTCGCTGGCGACGATCACGATCGTGTCGCGACCGGAGAGGGCGTCGACGCGCTCGACGATCCTCCCGACGTCGGCGTCGAAGCGCTCGACCATGGTCGCGTACGCGCGCTCGGCGTCGGGCCATCCCGCGTCGTCGCGCGAGATCACCGGCGGATCGAGCTCGCGATGTGGAAGCGTGCTGGCGAAGTAGAGCAAGAACGGGCGCTCGTCGTCGCGCGCGGCGTCGACGAACGAGAGGGCGTCCTCGATGAACAGGTCGTCGTCCCAGGTGCCGCGCGCCCCGCCGGCGTTGCCGGGCAGCTCGCGCCACGCCCCATCCTCGAACACGCGCTCGGGGTAGTGGTCCTGCGCGCGCTCCTGGTCGAGCACCGCGAGCGCGTGCTCGAATCCCATCTCCGTCGGCAGCGAGAAGGTCGCGAAGGGCGCACCCTCGTCGGTCTCCCCGCCGAGCCCCCACTTGCCGACCAGCCCCGTCCGATAGCCTGCGCGAGCGAGGATCTCGGCCAGCGTCGGATCGGAGAGCCCGATCGGGAGGTTCGGCTCGTCGTTGTGATCGACCGAGCAGTGTCCCGAGTGCAAGCCCGTGAGCAGCGCGCAGCGCGACGGGGCGCACACCGGCCCGGCCGCGTACGCGCGCTGCATGCGAACCCCTTCGGACGCGAGCGCGTCGATGTGCGGCGTGCGGATGCGCGTCTGCCCGTAGCAGCCGAGGTCGCCGACCCCGAGGTCGTCTGCGAGCAGGATGACGACGTTCGGGCGGGCTTCGTCCTGGGCGTGGGCGAGCGCCGTGGGTGTCACCGCGAGCAGAGCGATCAGAGCCCTCACCCCGGCCCTCTCCCACCGAGTGCGAGAGGGAACGTGCCTCGTCCGGCTCGACGCCTTTGCGTCGCTACGCACCCTTGGCCATGCGCAGGTACATCTGGGCGGCCTTGTGGTCGGGGTCGATCTCGAGGGCCTTCTCCCAGGCCGCGATCGCGGCCTTGGCGTTGCCCTGGCTGAGCAGCGTGACGCCGAGCGCGACGTGGGCCGGAAGGTAGCGCGGCCGTGCCGCGATCGCCTCGTCGAGCTCGAACTTCGCCGCGTCGAGATCGCCCGTCTGCCGATAGAGGTTGCTGAGCTTCAGCCGGAGATCGGCGAACGTCGGACAGAGCAGGATGGCCTTGCGGAGCTCGTGCATCGCGTCGCCCGGCATCCCCGCATCGACGTAGGCCTGCGCCACCTCCGCGTGGAGGTTCGCGATCTTGCCCTTCACGAAGGGGTCGAGCTGCCCGGGCGTCGCGTCTCCGCGCGAGAGGGCCGCGCCGTAGATGCGCTTGGCCTCGTCGTATCGACCGAGGTCGTTGTACGTCACCGCGAGGTTGAGCGCCGCCTCCGTGTAATTCGGGTTGATCTGGAGCGCTTCCTCGAAGGACGCCTGCGCCTCGTCGAAGCGTCCGCGGTCGTGGTGGATCACGCCGAGCATGTTGTAGACGTCGGCGAAGCCCTTGTCGCCGCGGTCCAGGACCTGCCGCAGGTAGTGCTCCGCCTTGTCGAACTCGCGCTTGTCGTAGTGCTCACGGCCGAGCGAGAGGATCTGCTTGGTGCGGTCGTCCATCGTGACAGGGCTCCGATTGTAGATCGATCTCGCCCGGGATCTCTCGACTAATGAATCTCTCGAAGCGCCTGTTCCACGTGGGATCGGTCCACCTCGCCCGTACCGGCGAGGGCGCGTGTGTAGTAGTCGCGCGCCGCCGACGTCTCGTGCCGTGCCCGCGCGATGTCGCCGTAGAGCGAGAGGGCCGAGGCCGACGTAGGCTGGCCCTCGAGGAGTCGGTCGAGGAACGCCGACGCCAGGCTGTCGCGGTGCATCGTGTGCGCGAGCGCTGCGGCGCGCATCAGCGCCTGCGAGCCGTGGGGGTCGAGATCGGCGGCGTGATCGTACTGCTCGAACGCTTCCTCCTCCCTCTCCGTGTGCGCGAGCACGTCGCCGAGCGCGAGCGCCGCTGCCGGGTCGTTGGGAACGAGCTCGATGGCGCGCCGCAGCTCGGGCTCCGCGCCCGCGAAGTCGGCCCTCGCGACCAGCACGCGCCCGAGGCCCGTGTGGGCGGGGGCGTGATCGGCGCGCGCGGTGATCGCGGCGCGGAACGCCGCCTCCGCCGCGTCGAGCGAGCCCGACGCGAGCATGGACTCCCCGAGCGCCGTGTCGGCCTCGGGCCAGCCGGGTCTGCCCGCGACCGCCGCCTGCAGGAACGTGCGGCCCTCGTCCGAGCCGGTGAGCAAGCGCCCGAGCTCGAACTGCACCTCGGGGTGGGCGGCGTCGATCGCGAGCGCTGCGCGCAGCTCGCGGAGCGCGTCGTCGCGGCGTCCGGCGGCCGCGTAGAGCCGCCCGAGACCCAGGTGCGGGTCGGGCTCGGTCGAGCGCGCGCTGATCGCGCGCTGGTAGGCGCTCTCGGCCTCGGGCACGGCCGCGCGGAGCCGGTGCGCGTCGCCGAGGGCGAGGAGCGCCTCGTAGTTCGTCCCCTCCTGCGCGAGCGCGGCCTCGAGCTGCTCGAAAGCGCGCGCGCTGCGGTTCCAGACCAGATCCGCGCGCGCGTTGCAGACCTGAGTGAGCACGGCCGCCTTCTGCAGGCGGCCCATCGCCCGGCACGCTGCCTCGCTCGCGCGGTGATCGCCCTGCGCGAAGGGCACGCGGGCGACGTCGTAGAGCGCCTCGAGCGAGCGCGCCTGGAGCCGGGAGGCGCGCTGCAGCTGGGTGGTCGCCTCGCGGTAGTGCCCCGCCCGCAGCAGGGCGATTCCGAGGGCGCGCTGCGCCGCGTAGTCGCGCGCCTGCGTGCGCGCCGCCTCACGGAGCCGAGGCAGCTCGGTCTCTTGCGCGGCGCCGAGCGAGGGCGCGCCCAGGACGAGCCCGAGCACGAGAGCGAACGACACGATGAAGCGATGCATGGCCCCTCCGGAGGAAGGCGATCGTGAACGCATGGCGGGCGATGCGCAAAGACCCGGCGTGTTGCATATCTGGCGGGTGGAACGCAGCGTCGACGTGGTCGTGGTCGGTGGTGGCCCCGCGGGGTCGTCGGTCGGAGGCCTGCTCGCGAAGGCGGGAGTCTCGGCGCTGATCCTGGAGCGCGAGACGTTTCCGCGCTTCCACATCGGCGAGTCGCTGCTGCCCTGCGACCTCGCGGTCTTCGCGCGGCTCGGCCTCGACCCGAAGGCGGCCGGCTACCTGCACAAAGCCGGGGCCGAGTTCCTCGACGAGCGCGTGGGCGGCCACACCGCCTACCTCTTCGACGACGCCCTGCCCGGCACGCCCGACCACGCGTATCAGGTCGAGCGCGCCCGCTTCGATCACTGGCTGCTCGAGCACGCGCACACGCTCGGGGCCGAGGTCCGCCAGGGCGAGCGCGTCACGGAGGTGACGATCGCCGACGATCACGTGCTCGTACGCTCCGCCGCCGGCAGCTACCGCGCGCGCTACGTCGTCGACGCGACGGGCCAGGACGCGCTCTTCGGGCGGCGAGACCGCACCAACACCATGATCGAGGACTTCGGGCTCGCCGCGACCTTCTCGCACTTCGTCGACCTCGACCCGGGGATCGATCGCGAGCTGTGCGAGACGGCGCGCGGGAACATCAAGGTCATCTTCGTCGACGACGGCTGGTGCTGGGGCATCCCGCTCGGCGACCGACGCATCAGCGTGGGCCTCGTCACGCGCCGCAAGGGGATCAAGACCGAGTGGCTGCCCGAGATGATCGCGAGCTCGCCCTGGCTCTCGCGCGTCACGCGTGGCGCGACGCAGCCGCGCAAGCCGGGTGTGATCTCGAGCTTCAGCTTCCACAACCGCGTGCAGCACGGAGCGCGCTGGTCCTGTGCGGGCGACGCAGCGTGCTTCCTCGACCCGGTCTTCTCGAGCGGCGTCTCGCTCGGGATGGTGGGCGCGGCGGACCTCGTCGATCGCCTGGTCCCGGCGCTGCGCGAAGGGAGCGAGGCGCGCCCGGACCTGATGGACGCGCACGCGACGCACCTCGCTCACGCCTACAACGTGTTCGCGACGCTGATCAACAGCTGGTACCACACGAGCCTCTTGCACGGGCTCTTCTTCGCGCGCGACCAGGATCCGAGCCTCCGCAAGGGCCTCACGAGCGTCCTCGCGGGCGACGTGTGGCGCGAGGACAACCCGTTCCAGCAGAAGCTCATGGCGAGCGAGCGGCGCCGCAAGATCCTCGTTCCGGAGCTGCGCCTCGCGGCGGTTCCGCGTTGACCCGGCTTCGAGCCCGACGATAGGCTCGCGCCGTGCGGATCCCGTTCCTCGTGCTCGCGCTCGCGGCCCTGACCGCGGCACCCGCGCTCGCGCAGGACGTCGCGCCGGACGGTGCGGCGCGGACCGAGTCCGCCGAGGAGCCCGACGCCACGCGCCTCGACGTCGAGCGGCTGCCGCCCGAGGCGATCCACGTCACGCGGGATCTCTACGCGCACGGCCTGACGATCGAGGTGCTCCTCGGGGCGCGCGGATTCCTCGGGGGCATCGGGCGCATCTCGGACCCGGGCCTCTTGCTCGGCGGCCGCGTGAGCTACGAGATCTTCGACTGGCTCTGGGTGGGCGCCCTCTTCGAGATGTCCATCCACCAGACGGACGCTCCGGCGCCACCGGCGCGCTCGGTCTTCGAGCTCATGGGCGGCATGGGCGAGGTGAAGCTGCAGGTGAATCCGAGCGCGGAGCTCGGGCTCTGGCTCTCCGGGCAGGTCGGTGTCCTCGTCGCGACGACGCCCGCGCCGGCCATCTACGGCATCCAGAACGCCGCGACCACGGGCATCGCCTACGGGGGCGAGATCGGGGTCGACGCTCACTTCCACAGCCGGCACACCTCGCTCGGCCTGCTCGCGGGCGCGCGCCTCGCGCCGAACCTGAACGGCGCCGACGGCGAGACCGCGATCGGGATCTACGGCGGGCCGTACCTCCGCTACGTGTTCTGACCTCGGCGAGAGTGCTCGCCACGGAGGTCCCGGACGGGAGCGGGCAGAGCCCGCGGACGGGAGGGGCCGGAGCGGCGAGCCGACCCACTGGACCCGCTCACTCGCGCATGACCTCGACGGTCGTGCCCTCGGGCGCGTCCTCGATCGAGCCGTCGTCCGGCAGGCCGTCCATGCGCTGCCTGCAGAACGACGACCAGTGCTGCATCGTCTCGGGCGAGACCGCGTTCAGGGCGCACGCGCGGTACGCCTGTCGCGCGAGCCGATAGTACGGCTCTGCTTGCCCGTCGATGACCAGCCGGAACGCGTCGAGGATCTCGGGCTCGCTCGCGAGATCGTCGGGCGCTGGAACGGAGGAGATCACACGCCCCACGTCCTCGTGCATCAGGCCCACGAGCGCGCCTCCGATGATGCGCTGGCGATGGTTCTCCTCCGCGGCGAGATCGAGCTCTTCACGGGCCGCGTCGACGGCGTGCGTCTTCTGCTGGATCCACGCGCGGAGCGGACCCTCGGCCCAGTCGGTGAGCGCGCCCGCGGAGTGGTCGGGTGGCAGGACCGGGTCCGGGACCTCGAACGACGCCTGGGCAAGCTCGCGCCCTCGCTGCATGTGCCCGGTGAACTGGTCGTCCGTCACGTCGGGGTCGGGCAGGCACTCCATCGAGGGCTCGGCGTCGGCGCGGCCGGCGTAGAGCGGGCCCGGGCGGGTGTGCGAGGCGCAGGCCGGCAGGACGACGAGCAGGACCAGGACCAACGCGGACGAACACGAGCGCACCATCGAGCCCAGCCTAGCGCGCATCAGAAGGTGAGCGAGAGGCCCAGGCCACCCCCCGCCGGCAGGGCCGCGGGACCGATCTCCCAGCGCACGGACGCCGTCGGGGCCGCCACGGGGGCGGCGCACCCCGCGTCCGGATGCAGCGCGCGGTAGCGTCGCCACTCGTGCAGGATGCCGTCGGGATGCACGAGGATGCGCCCCTGCCCGAGGACGACGCCACCCGCGGCCAGGACGTACGCGCCCGTCGGGCGCGGCGAGAGCTGGAGCGAGGGGATCAGCGGCAACGCCAGGAGCACACCCGCCACGACGCCGACGTAGCCGGCCGAGAGCAGCGACGCGACGGGCCCGCGCACGAACGCGACGCCCTCGGCCGACACGCGCAGCAGCTGCTCGGCGCGCACGAGCTTGGCGACGCGCTGCTCCGGCGTGTCCTCGGGCATCCCGTCGAGCGTGCCGCCTGCCCCGACGAGCGGCGGGAACGACGCGAGCAGCGTGACCAGCCCGAGGGTCGAGCTGAGCGTGCCGATGATGCCCTCGTTGCGCGGGCCGTCACCGCTCGCGGTGAACGTGAGCACGAGCTCGGCGCCGATCAGCGCGCCGTGCAGCACGCCGACCGCCGTCACCCAGTGCCGCATGTCCGGCTCGTGGTGCGCGATGCGCGCGCGGATGTCGTGGATGCGCGCGCTCACGTCCCCGTCGTCCAGGCCGAAGTCCTGGCAGCGGACGACGTCCGCGACCGAGCTCTGCGCCCAGGCGGCGTGGGGTGCGACTGCGCACAGGACCAGGGCCGCGAAGATCGACAGTCCGGAGCGCACCACGGCGGCGACGCTACACAGGTTCGCGGAAAATCGCGATGCCTGGATGGCAGGCCCGAGGGATCGCCCGACGCGTTGCGTCGTTGCGGCCGATCCGCGCGCCGAGTAAGCGCCGACGGTCCAAGGGAGGCTGCGTCGTGAACGTCTTCTCGCACCTGACGTCGCTCGATTTCGGTGAGGCGCACTTCGCGCGCGACGCGGCGACGGGCCTTCGCGCCATCGTCGCGATCCACGACACGCGCCTCGGACCCTCCCTCGGAGGCTGCCGGTTCATCCCGTACCCGCACGAGGAGCTCGCGCTGATCGACGCACTGCGGCTCGCGCGCGGCATGACGTACAAGGCGGCGATCTCGAACATTCCCCACGGCGGCGGCAAGAGCGTGATCCTGAGGCCGGCGGGCAAGTTCGATCGCGAGGCGCTCTTCCGCGCGTTCGGTCGCTTCGTCGACGGCCTGAGCGGCCGCTACATCACGGCGGAGGACAGCGGCACCGGCGTGCCCGACATGGAGACGATCCGGTCCGTCACCGCGCACGTGACGGGCGTGAGGGCGGAGAACGGCGGGTCGGGCGATCCGTCGCCGTTCACCGCGTTCGGCGTGCGGCGCGGGCTCGAGGCGGCGGTGCAGCTCTCGATGGGCCGCAAGTCGCTCGACGGCGTCCACGTCGCCGTGCAGGGCGTGGGGCACGTCGGATACTACCTCTGCAAGGAGCTCCACCAGCTGGGCGCACGGCTCACGGTCACGGACGTGGACAAGGCGCGCACGGACCGCGTGAAGCAGGAGCTCGGCGCGAACGTCGTGACCAGCGAGGAGATCTTCGCGGTCGAAGCGGACGTCTTCGCGCCCTGCGCGCTCGGCGCGGTGCTCGACGACGCGACGATCCCCCAGCTCCGGGTCAAGGCGGTCGCGGGCGCCGCGAACAACCAGCTCGCCGAGACGCGCCATGGCGAGATGCTGCTCGCGCGCGGCATCTTCTACGCGCCCGACTACGCGATCAACGCGGGCGGGCTCTACAACGTCGCCGCCGAGCACGAGCTCGCGCGCACCCGCGCTCCCTACGAGCCGGAGAAGGTGCGGCAGCGCGTCTCGAGGATCTTCGACACCATCTACGAGATCGGCGAGCGCGCGAAGAAGAGCGGCGAGACGACCGCGCGCGTGGCCGACCGGATGGTCGAGGAGCGCCTCGCCAAGGCCGCCCGGTAAGGGCAGGCGGCAAGACGCGCAACTACCCGCCAGATCGACGTGATCTCGCGCGGTTGGAAGGCTTGGAGTGACCCCGCAGGGGGGCCAGCCCGAGGACGTGCTCTTCGCGCGGGGGGCCGCCGCGGAAGTCCGGCTTCTCCTCGGACGCGCCGGCGATCAGCGAGAGGCCCGCGCGCGCGGCGAGGGCGTCGAGCTGCGCGATGGGCGAGATGCGCTGGCGGCCGAGCTCGGCGTCGCCCACCACGAGCACGACGAGGCCGTCGTCCCTCACGACGCGACGGATCGACGTGAGCATCTGGCCGACCTCGGCGTCGAAGCGGCGCTGCGCGTCCGGGCCGCGCAGCGAGCGCCGCGCGCCCAGCTCGCCCCGCGCGAAGGCGCGGTCGTCGAGCTCGAGCCACGCGAGCCGGAGCGCGTGGTGCGCGTGGTAGTCGTACGTGCCGCCGTAGGGCGGCGACGTGAGCACCAGATCGGCGCGGTAGCTCGACCCGAGCAGGTCGGGCGCACGCCGCACGTCGCCCGTGAACAGGCGTGGCTCCTCGGCGTCGCGCGGCGCGTGCGCGCGCAGCTCCTGCCAGCGGCGCGAGAGCTCCTCGGCCTTGCGCGCGAAGAGCTCGCTCGCGAGGCCCTTGCGGAGCCGCTTGTCGACGATCTCCTCCGAGGTGTCCGCCTTCTTCTTCGAGAGCTTCACCACCAGCGACGAGAAGATCGCGGCGAGCGCGCGCCGGTCGCGCTCTCCCTCGACCGAGTCGATCTCGGCGAGCAGCCCCGCGAGCTCCTTGAGCACGTGCGGCGCATAGAGCGCCGCATCGTCGCGCGAGAGCCGCGCCGTGACCATGGTGCGCGTCTGCACGCGCTCCAGCGACGCCTCGACGACGCTGGCCGCCGTCTCGAGGAACCCGTCGATGTCCCGCTCGTGCCGGAGCGAGCACTTCGTCTCCACGACGAGCGCCGAGAGCGGGTTCAGGTCGATGCCCGTGCCGAGCGCGCCCGCGCGCATCGCCTCCACGAGGACGGTGCCGCCCCCGGCGAAGGGATCGAGCACGCGGGAGCCTCCCACGCCGAGCGCCTCGAAGATCGCCGCCGGCAGCGCCCAGTGCATGCGCGCGGGCCAGGCGTGGAAGCCGTGCGTGCCGACGTCCGGCGGCTCGTGCGCGGTACGCTCGAGGGCGGAGGCGAAGATCGCACCGAGCTTCGGATCGCCGTGGGTCCGCACGGCGCCGCCGACGTTGGTGAGCGCACGACGGATCCGGGGGCCTTCGGTCACGGCGGCCCTGTCCCACGGCGCGCGTGCGCGGTCAAAGCTTCGAGCCCGTCCTGCCGCCGGGGCTCGCGTCCTCGGGCCCGATCGTGAGCCCGAAGAAGCCGCGCAGCTCGTGCTGGATCGGCGTCCGGGCGCCGGCGGCGTCGCGGGCGACGAGATCGGGCAAGCGTTCGAGCACACCCTGCGCCGGCGTGAGCGCTTCGGTCCGGGACCTGCCGGGCGCGCGCTCCTGTGAAGTGAGCGTCCAGACGCCGACGAGCGGGCCCTTGCCCTCGCGCGGCACGACGTCGCGGCGCGTCCGGGGCGCGAGGCCGACCTCTCTCGCGCCCTCGATCACGCGCTCCGGCCGGCGCGCATCGGCGCACACGACGACGCAGCCGGTCTCGGTGACGAGCCGTGATGCAGCGCGCAAGTAGTCCTCGACGCCGCCGCGCAGCTCGACCCGCGCGTGCGCGCGCTGCGAGTCGGGCGGGAGCGTGACCGCCCCGCGCGGGAAGTAGGGCGGCGTGCCCGTCACGAGCTCGAAGCGCTCACCGTGCGCGTACGCGTCGACCTCCCGCAGATCGCCGAGGTGGATCGCGATGCGATCGCCGAGGGCGTTGCGCGCGACGTTGCGCGCGAGCAGGGCGAACGAGACCTCCTGCGCCTCGACCGCGCAGAGCGTCGACTCGGGGAGCGCGTGCGCGAGCATCAGCGCGACCGATCCGATCCCCGTGCCCAGGTCGATCACGCGCCGCGCCTCCGGCCGCGCGCGCGCGGCCTCCCACGCCACGACGACGTCGTCGAGCGAGTATCGATGCCCGCGCACGCGCTGCCAGACGCGAAAGCGCGAGGTGATCGCGTCGTCCGTGAGCGGATCGTCCTCGCCGCTCACGGCGCGTCTCGCACGATCCAGTAGACGCCGCCGAGCAAGAGGACGAGGAGCAGCCAGAGCCCGAGGGTGCGCGGCAGGCTGTGCTGGCGCTGGGCCTTCGTCGCCGCGAGCATCTCGTCGTTCGCGCGCGCGGAGGAAGGCAGCTTCTCGCGCACCAGCGCCACGACCCTGGGCCAGCTGTCCGCCGGGAAGAACGCCCTGGGAACGAAGACGGCGTTCGCGCCGTTCTTCGCGACGCGCATCATCAGCACGATCCCGTGGTCGGCGGGCCAGAAGCGCTCCAGCTCGAACCATTCGAGCTCCGCCGTGCACGTGCCCTTCGGGTCGAACTGCCGCACGCCGACGTCGTCCAGCTCGACCCGGTAGGACGGGCGCCCGTGCCGCAGCGCGCGCACGAACGCGCGTGGGATCCCGATGCGCCACGCGAGCCAGATCGGCACCAGCGCCCCGATCGCCAGCGCCCACGACGTGGTGCGATCGGAGACGCCGAGGGCGCCGATCGCCATCAGGCCGGCCGCGACGGGGAAGAGCGCGCTCTTGCCGCCGAGCGTGTCGGTCCACCCGAGCCGACCCTCACCCGTGATCATCGAGGATCTGCTTACCACGCACCTTGACGTCGGGCGGCCTCGGTCCGACGGTACGCGCAGTCATGACCACCGTGCACGACTTCGAGGCCAACACGATCGACGGGGCGACCTGCTCGTTCGCCGGCTACCGGGGCAAGGCGCTCCTGATCGTCAACGTCGCCAGCCGCTGCGGCCTCACGCCCCAGTACGCCAAGCTCGAGGCGCTGCACCGGCGCTACGAGGGGCGCGGCCTCGTCGTGCTGGGCTTCCCCTGCAACCAGTTCGGCGCACAGGAGCCGGGCACCGAGGAGCAGATCAAGACGTTCTGCTCGACGAAGTACGACGTGACGTTTCCGATGTTCTCCAAGGTCCACGTGAACGGCCCCACGGCGCACCCGCTCTACGCCTTCCTCACCGCCGCGCCGACGAGACCGGAGGGACCCGGCGAGGTGAGCTGGAACTTCGGGAAGTTCCTGGTCGGCCGGGATGGCGCCGTCCTCGCGCGCTTCGCTCCGACCCAGGACCCGACGAGCGCAGCGGTCACGGCGGCGATCGAGGCCGCCCTCGAGCCGGGCGCCGTGTGAGGGCGGGCGAGGCTGCGCAGATCGCGCTGGCCGATGCCGGTCCGCCTCCTCGCCCGAGCTCGCGCGCCGACGTCGCGGCACGACTCGACGCGGCGCGAGGCCGGGAGATCGTGCTGACGCACGCGCTCCAGCACCCGGACCTGCCCGCGATCGTCGGAGATCTCGCGCGCAGAGGCGTCCCACCCCGAGTGCGGGTACGGGACGAGCGCGTGACCCGCGCGCTGGCGAGCCGGCTGCGCGAGATCGGCGTCGCGGGCATCGAGGTGGATCTCCACGGCGACGAGGCGCGCCACGACGCGCGCGAAGGCAGAGGCACCTGGCGCGCACGCGTGGCCTCGCTGCACGCCTGCCGAGAGAGCGGGCTCCCGTCGCGCGCCCGACTGCACGTCGATGCCGACGTGGCGGGCACGCTCGCGGCGCTCCTCGACGTGCTCGATCGCGTCGCGAGCGACGTGCGCGTGATCGAGTCGGGCGCGCTCGACGCCGACACGCGCGAGCGGGTCGTGGCCACGACGGCGCGCTTCGAGCGGGCCGACTTCGTGGGCTTCGGGCTGCACGGACCCGCGCCCGGCGGCGCGCCCGTGGCCATCGATGCGATGCTCGTGCACACCGCCCGCCGCGCCGTCCGCGTGCCGCGCTACGAGGCGGGGACGCTCGCTCGGGAGAGCCCCGCCCTGCCGCAAGCCATCGAGCGAGCCGGCGGTCTGCGCGCGCTCGGGGGGCTGCTCGAGTGCATGGGCGCGACGGCGCGCGACCTCCCGTTCTGCATGGGGGGGCGTGGGGAGGCGCTCGGGCCGGCGTCGCACTCGCCCGCGTGCGAGCCCTGCGCGTTGCGCACGCGATGCGGCGGCCTCGCGAGCGGGCTCGCGCCTCGCGGAGCGCGCGAGCTCGGACCGCGCCGCGGCTGGCGTGGCCTCGCCCTCGGCGCCCGCGTCCGGATCTGCCGAACCCGCGACGAGGTGATCGCGCGCTTCGGCGTTCCCCCGATGGCCGCGCGGCTCGTGGCCCTCGGCTGCGACGTGCGGAGCGGCGACGAGGTTCGCTCCGACGACGACGTCGTGCTGGCGTGGGGCTATGCGCAGGCCTTCGAGGTGCTCGACGCGAAGGCGCTCTCGCCGAGCGCCCGCGTGATCGTCGGTGACTTCCACATGCTGGAGGGACGCGAGCGGCTCGTTTCGCGGTCGCGCGACGGCTGGCCGGACGAGCGGCTCGAGGTCGTGAGCGCCTACCCCTCGTTTCCGCACCTCTACTCACGCAGCGGCGTACCGCTCGACCGCCTGACGTTCCGGCCCTATCCCGTCGGTCCGATCGCGCCGCGCGAGACGGGCCCCGCCGGCTTCGCGGGCGGAAACCACGCCCGCGCCTGGGGCGTGCTCGAGGGCGCGGCCCGGCGGCTCGGCTCCGCGTGCCCGCCGATCCGCGTCGCGCACGCCCGCGAGGTCGAGGTGGCGCGGATCGGGGGGCTCGAGCCGCTCGGCCTCGTCGCGTTCGACGACTTCATGGACGAGCTCGCCCGCGCGCGATTCGTGGTGCTGCCGATCGTCTGGGACCGGAACGTCTGCGCCGGCGGCTCGGTGATGGCGCTCGCCCTCGCGTTCGGTCGGCCTTTGATCGCGACGCGCGTGCCGATGGTGCTCGATCACCTGCGCGACGGCGTCGACTCGATCCTCGTCGACCCGGACGACGCCGAGGGCATGGCCGACGCGATCCGCCGGATGCACGAGGACGACGCGCTGCGAGCACGCCTCGCCGAGGGCGCGCGCCGCCGGGCGCAGACGGCATCGGCCGCAGCATGGGCCGACGAGCTCGTCCACGGCGCGCTCCCGGCGCCCGACCTCGGCTTGCGCGCCTGGCCCTGATGCGCTGACGGCGTCCGGGCGCTCGGCTCGGAGCCTCACGCGCCCGAGACGCCGCTCACCCACGCACGCGCGCGGACGAGCGCGGGGCGCTCGTAGAACCGGTAGTAGGCCAGGCCCACCAGGACGGACACGACCACCACCAGAACGAAGCCCGCCCAGTTGCCTCGGAAGGCCGGCGCGATCAGCCCAGCCACGAGCAGCTCGACGGGCTTGTGGACCAGGTACACCGAGTACGACGCGGCACCGAGGGCCCCGAGCAGCGGCAGCGGCTCGCGGCGCGGGGAGCTCGCGACCGCGACGGCCATCACCAGCGCCACGAAGCCGAGCGTCACGATCACGCGATCCGGTCCTGCATGGCCGGCCTCGATCGCGACCGCGACGATGCCCGCGGCGCCGAGCACCGGCGACACGAGGCGAGGCGGGCGCCACCGCTTCGACACCTGGAACGCCAGGACGCCCGCGAGGAAGCCCAGGTTCACCGGCGAAAGGAGGTACTCCGCGAAGTGCGTGAGCGGCACCCCAGCGAGCGCCACGAAGGCGATCCCCAGCGCCCAGGCGCAGAGGGTCAGCCAGAGCACGCCACGATGGACGAAGTAGAGCGAGAAGACCGCGTAGAAGAGGACCTCGTGGACGAGCGTCCACGCGACGACGAGGGCCGGCGGGTCCTCGGCCGGGAGCAGCGTGATCGACGAGAGCGTGCTGGTGTGGGGGCTCGAAGACGCGAACAGCCGCAGCCCCCAGTAGATCGCGAGCATGAGCAGGCCGACCGGGAGATAGGGCACGTACACGCGGACCGCACGAGCCAACGCGTAGTCGCGGAGCGTCCCGCCCGCGCGCGCGAGGTGCTCGCTCGAGTAGGCGATGATGAAGCCGGAGAGGACGAAGAAGAAGTCGACCCCCAGCGAGCCGTTCGCGAGCGCGTGGGGAGCGTCGCGCAGGTCGAGCGGGCGGCGAACCGCCAGCACGCCGTGGTGGCACGCCACCCAGAGCGCGGCCAGACCGCGCATGCCCTCCAGCCACTCGAGCTTCGCGGCTGGCCTCCGTGTCATCGCTCGACGCGACGGTAGCGCATCCCGCTGCTCACCTTAGCGAGACGTAGACGATGAGCTCGCGCTCGCCCGACGCGTCCGCGTTCAGGCAGACGAGATCGGGGCTCAGGAACGCGCCGGGGCCGTACGCCCATCGCGCCCGCAGCTCGTCGAGCGCACGCGCGACGGCCGGGTGAGCGTGCTGCGCCCAGCTCGCTCTCCACGCGTCCACGTGGGCCCACGCCCACTGCCCCAGCTCGGGGCGGTGCACTTCGGTGATCCAGAGCAGCTTGTGCCCGAGCGCGGTTCCGTCGGGGGCCGTGCGCGACGCGAGCATGTAGCGTCGCGTGCCGCTCACCGGATGGGCGGGAAGCGCCGCGAGGGCATCGACGAGCGCGGGCGGCACGGCGTGGTTCGCCGCCCCCGGCCCGTCCACGAACATGTCGTAGGACTTGAACGCCACGGGCACCCCGCGCGCGTAGTCGATGCAGACGGCCACGGGCACGGCTCCGTCGGGCACGGCAGGCGCCGCGAGGCCGCCGAGACCGAAGACGTCCCTCCGGATCTGAGCATGGTGTCGATCGCGCGCGAGCTCTTCGAGATAGAGCGTGATGCGATCGGGCGCCTCTCTCGCGGCGCTCCACTTCACCGCGAGCGTCGTCTGGACGCGCCCCGGCGCCGCGACGTCGAAGAAGCGACGGATCGCTCCGGCCGGTAGACCGAGGCGCGGGAGCAGGCGCTCGGCGCGATCGCGGAAGGCGATCGGCTCGCCCTTGTCGTTGACCGAGAAGCGCGCGTGGCGGGCCGCCGTGAGGGCGAACGACACGTCGAGCTTGAACCAGCGCGCGCGCTCCGCAGTGAGGGGCACGTCGACGAGGTCCGAGGCGTGGGTTGCGTGGCCGGCGCACGCATCGACGCTCGCGAGCAGCGCGCGCACGGCCTCCGGAGGCACCCCCCCCACGCGCTCGTCGGGCCCGACCCGCTCCATCCCCCCACTCTACCCGCGTCCCTCTGCGCGGCGAACCGTCCTCAACGAGACGGGGGCACGAGGCGCACGACGCGGACGTCGTATCCGCCGTCGCGCCACGAGGGCATCGCGACGACGACGTCGCCGCCGCCCACGCGGACCGCGTGCACGTTGAAGTCGCGTCGCGTCGGCGACTCGTGCCCCAGCGCCAGCGCCCAGCGCGCGCGTCCGCCTGCGTCGATCTCCGCGGCGTACGCCGTGACGTCGTCCTCTGCCGCCGTCACCCGGAGCGTGACGCCGCCGACGTCGAACGAGGGACCGTCGAAGGACGACGCGATCACGAGCCGGTCGCCCGCGGGCGCGAGCGCGACCGCGTAGTCGTAGTGCACGCAGCACGCGGACCAGACGGGCGTCCGCGCGCCATCCGGCGCGACGCGCTCCACGAACGACTGCCAGAGGCCCCGCGCGAGCAGGTCGTCCCGTTGCGTCACTCCACCGAGCAGGATTCCGTCGGCGTCCGCGACGAGATCGTACGCGTAGTCGTCCCCGGGTCCGCCGAGGCTCTCCAGCCAGCGCGCGCCTCCGCTCGCGTCGAGCCGCGCAACCCACGTGTCGAAGCGACCGAGCCCGTCCGCGCGCGCGCCGTCGAGGTCCAGCGCGCTCGACGACGCGATCCCGCCCACGAAGCCGTCGCCCGCGGCCGTGGCGATCTCGACTCCTTCGCCGCCGAACGCCCGCTGCCAGAGCACGTCGCCGTCTGGCGCCAGGGCGACGAGCAGGCCGTCCATCGATCCCGCGACCGCGCGGCCCGGGACGAGGTCGGAGGACGACGTGCCCCCGGCGACGAGGAGCGAGCCGTCGTCTCGCCGCGCGAGCCCGAGGAGACGCTCGTCGCCGCTCCCGCCGACTCGCACCACCCGGAGCGGGCGGCCCTCGCGGTCGAACCACGCGACGAAGCCGTCGCGACCGCTGGCGGCGAGGGGCGCGAGCCCGTCGAGCGCGAGGCCGCGCGTCTCGCCCACGACGACGATCTCGCCCGCAGGCGTGACGAGCAGGTCGAACGCGAGATCTCCGGGATGTCCGCCGAACGTGCGCGTCCAGACCGGATCGCCGGCGAGGTCGAGCTTCACCAGGCTCAGGCTCGCCGTCCGCGGCATGCGCGGCGGTGCGCTCCCGCGATCGGCCTCGTCCGGTGCCCAGGACCACGCGAGCAGCACGACGCCGTCGGGCGACGCGGCGACCGCGGCGGGCACGTCCCAGTCCACGCTCGCGGGCGCGTAGGTCCACGCGACCCTCGGGCCCGCCGGCTCGGACGGGCCGCGCGAGCCGCACTCGCACCCCGCGACCAGCGCGACGAGCAGGATCGCCGAGCGCCCGACCCTCTGGGATGGCGGAGACGGCGCAGCACCCATGCGAGCCTCTTACTCCACTCTCCGGCAGGGTGTCCCGTCCCCCCGCGCCGCGCGGGCTGCCGGCGCCTGCGTGGTATCGTCGAGCATGGCGACCACCGAGCTCTCCGGGTTCGTCGGCCCGCTGCGCCACGAGGCCGCCGCCGCGCTCGCCGACGCTATCCGCGCCTGGCTCGACGCTCCTGGCGCCGCGGTCCAGCCCGAGCGTCGTGTGTCGATCGCGACCCCTGGACCCACGCACCTGCGCGTGCGCGAGGCCGGCGCGGTGCTGGGCCTCGTGGTGCGCGTCGAGACAGGCGCGCGCTGGCAGGCCGGCCCGCTCGCGTTCACCGTCGAGCCCGACGTCGAGGGCCGGACGCCTGCGCATCACGCCCTCAGCCGGCGCTGGCTCGCGCGGCTCGCGGACTGGTTCGAGAGCGCGAGCGCGGCCGAGCGCGTCGAGCGAGGCGCGGCGCTGGCCGCGGTGCACCACCGCTGGGCGACGCTCAGCGCGATCGACGATCGGGACTACCGGCACTTCGAGCACTCGACGAGCGGCCTCAGCGCGTTCCTGCGCCCTTCGTTCCGGTGCAACCAGGACTGCCACTTCTGCTGGGAGGGGCGCGACTGGCCCGATCCGCCCGACGAGCTGGTGTTCACCTGGCTCGACGAGCTCGCACGGACCGGAGCCCGGAGGCTCACGATCTGCGGCGGGGAGCCGACGCTCTTCCGCCGCCTCCCCGAGCTCGTCGCGCGCGCCACGCTCACGCACGGGATGCGCGTGCACCTCGACACGAACGCGATCCGTCTGCGCGACCCCACGTTCGCCCGCGCGCTGCGCGAGAGCGGCCTCGCGACCGTGCTCGTGTCGTTTCACTCCGCCGACGCGGACGTCTCCGACCGGATGACGCGCGCGCGCGGGACGTGGAGCCGAACGGTCGAGGGCATCCACACGGCGCTCTCGGAGGGCCTCGTCGTGGCGCTGAACTGCGTCGTCGAGCGGGCCAACGTCCTGAGCCTCGAGCAGCACGCGCGCTTCGTCCGCGATCACTTCGTCACGCGCCATCCGCGCAACCCCGTGCGGGTGGTGAACTACAGCCAGCCCGGTCGCTACTACGACGCCACGGCCTTCCTCGAGCGCATGGTGCCGCTCGACGAGGCGCGCCCGCACCTCACGGCGGCCGCTCGCCTGCTCCACGACGCGGGTGTGCAGCTCGAGATCACCGGCACGTGCGGGTTCCCGTCGTGCGTCGTCACCGAGGTGCCGCACGTCGTGGCCTGGCGCCCCAACGAGGCGCGCGACGCAGCGCACGCGTCGGGCCGGAGCCACGAGCCGGAGGGCTGCAAGACGTGCGCCGCGCGCGGGCACTGCGTCGGCCTGCGGCGCGAGTACGTGGAGCGCTTCGGCGCGCGGGGGCTGGCTCCGTATTCCGTCCTGCCGGACGCCGCGAGGCAACGTGCGCCGTCGGAGGACGAGTGGCTCGCTCCGCTCGACGGTTTCGATGCGGCGGGACGCGCCGAGGCGCGCGCGGCGCCGCCCGACGCGCGGACCCGGCTCCACGTCCTTCCCGACGAAGATCACCGATGAGCGCTCGGCGCGCGGCCATGGCGTAGGATTCGACGGAGATGGGACGGCCGGACGGAAGCTGGTTCTGGGTCGTGGAGCCAGACGGCTCCGCGCCCGGCTCCATCCGCACGCCCGACGGCCGATTCCTCACCCGGCGGGGGCACGGCACGCCGACGCGCGCGATCGTTCGCGACCGGAGCGGCGCGGCGCTTCCGGTCGCCACGCTGCTCAGGACCGCGGCCGCGCTGCCCGAGAGCCCCGTGCCCTGGGACGTGCACCTCGGCCCCGCGGGCACCGAGCACGTCCGCGAGGGTCGGCGGCTGACGCTCGACGGTCCGTGGATCGCGGCGCAGCCCACCCGCCATCCGGTGAACGCCGCGCTCGGCGCGCTGGCCGACGCGGGGCGCTCGCTCCGCGTGCTCGGCCCGACCCCGCGCGCGGAGCCCACGCTCGAGGCGCTGCGCGCGGCGGGGCCACCCGCGCGGCGTGTCCTGTTCTTCGAGTCGCTCATGAACACGGACATGCCGCACAACGACGGCGAGCTCTCGCAGGGGGTGCTCCACATGGCGAGCACCCTGACGGGCACGGGCACGGAGGTCGTGCTGGCGAACGTGAAGATGTCCATCACGGATCGCACCCGCCGTCACGTCGGGCTCGACTCGCTCGACCGCGCGCTCGAGCGTGGTCCGATCGAGCTCGTCTGCATCACGCTCCTCGAGGGCTACTGGGAGGGCGTGGTCGAGCTGATCGCGACGCTTCGCCGCCTCGGGTGCCGCGCGCACGTCGCCGTCGGCGGCGTGATGGCCTCGCTCGCGCCGGAGGCCTCGGCCGCGCACCTGCCGGACGTCTCGTTCGTCTGCAGGGGAGCCGGCGAGTACTTCGTGCCGCGCCTGGCGCAGATCCTCGGGGCCGGCGCGTCGATCGACCGCGCGCTCGACGAGGCACAGCTCGAGGCCCTGTTGTCCATGCGAGGCCTCGTCGCCATCGATCGCGCCGCGCGCACGCTCGTGTCGGCGTGCTCGAGCGAGACCGTCAGCGTCGAGGATCTCGACGCCGTGGACCTCGATCTCGACCTTCTGGAGCCGCGCCACCTGGTGCACGGCGTCGAGATCTCGACCGCGCGCGGCTGCATCCACAAGTGCACGTTCTGCTCGATCCTCGGGCGACAGAGCTACCAGGCCCGCAGCGCGGCGGGCGTGCTCGCGCTCCTCGAGCGCTACGAAGGCCGGTTCCGCGCGCTCTTCGGCGACGACGTGCCCACGAGCGCTCACCGCCTCCACATCTCGGACGACGACTTCGCGTGCGACAAGGAGCGCGCGTCGAGCTTCCTGCGCGCGCTGCCTGGGACGAAGTTTCGCCTCTCGTCGTTCCAGGTGTCGGTCGCGGACCTGTGCCGGCGCGTGGACGGAGTGCTGCTGCCGGAGCCCGACCCGGCGATCGTCGACGCCATCGTCCCCGAGTGCTTCGCGGACGCGCGCGCGCCGATCCCCTCGCGCGACTACGTGTCGGACCACCGCTCGCGCCGCTGGAGCGCCTACCTCGCGATCGGCGTCGAGACGTTCGCGGAGGCCGAGCTCCGGCGCCTCGGCAAGGGCTACCGGCTCGAGCACGTTCGCGAGGTCGTGCGCGTGCTCGCCCGGAAGCGCATCCACCTCGACGCGTACTTCATCGCCTCCAACGCCGAGACCGACGTCGACGACCTGATCGCGTCGGTCGAGGAGGTCTGCCGCCTCAAGATCCGACACCCCGAGCACTTCCACGTCCGCTTCCCGATCGTCCCGCGGCTCGTCTCGTACGGGACCAGCGCGAGCCACCGGCGGATGATCCAGCGCGGCGAGGGGGCGAAGATGGTGATCCGCGCGCACGCGAGCGTGCCTTCGCATCCGGAGATCGACTACACGTTCGTGGAGCACGACGTGTCGGCGGACCCGCGCGTCGAGGCGGTCGTCGCCGCGGGCTTCTTCACCGACGCGCGCCGCTACACGGCCTCGCTCGAGGCCATCGCGGCGGTCGTCCAGGCACACCGGGGGCGCGCCGAGGATCCCGAGGCGCGACGCGCCGACGCGCGCGTGCTGCGGCGCCTCGACGACCTGCCGCGGCGTCTGGCGTTCGACGCACTGCGCGAGGCGCGCTCCACGGCAGCGGGGGGCCCGCTCGATCGCGACGCGGAGCAGCAGGTCCTCGCGTCTGCGGAGGCCATCCTCGGACCCGCCGCTGCGTGGGTCCGCGCGTTCCGGTCGTTCCTGGACGCCCATACTCCGTGCGTCGTGATCGGCGCGGGAGCCGCCGAGCAGCCCGCCTCCGCGGACACGCTGCGGCAGGCGACGGAGCTCCTGCTCTCGAGCGAGCGCGTCGAGCTGGCGCTGCGGGTGCGCGACGCGCCCCTGCCGCGGGCGGAGCTCTCGGCCGAGCTCGAGAACGCGGCGCGCTGCGCCGCCGAGCGGGGGCGCAGGCTCCGCGTCCTGATGCGCCCCGACGAGCCCGCGCTGGATGCGGAGCTCGTGACCCGCCTGGGACGGCACGGAGCGGTGGTCGAGGTGTATCTCGAGGACGTGAGCGCCGTGCGCGCACACGCCGCACGACCGGCGGTCCCCGCCGTGCTGGCGATCGCGCCCGGTCGGGCGGCCGAGGTCGCGCGCGACCTCTTCTCCGCCGTGGAGCTCGGCTACGAGGCAATTCGCCTCGAGCTCGCGCCGAGCCAGCGCTGGTCGGCGAGTGCGCGCTCGGCGCTCGCCGCGGATCTGCTGACCATCGGGGAGGAGCTGCGGCGTCGGTGGTCACGCGGCGCCCGCGTGGAGCTGACCAACCTCGAGGCAGGGCGCACCGTCGATCCTCGCCGGGAGATCGGCGTCACGTGGGACGCGACGATCGCCACCGGGGGTCGGGTGCGCGCGCGTCTCGAGGACTGCACGAACATCGACCGGCACTGTCTCGACGACCACGAAGATGGAGAGGCCGTGGGCGAGCGCAGCCGGGATGCGGCCCGGGTCCTGGCGAGCTTCGTGTCGTGGATGCGGAGCGGACGTCACGGGCCCGACGCTCCTGCGCTCGCGCGTCACGAGGACGCCCTGCCGCGCTGATCTGGTACGGTGAGCGCGATGGCCTCCCGGGTCGACGACGCCCTCGCGCGGGCCTGTGCCATCGTCGCCCACAAGGACTCGCAGCCGCTGCGCCGTGCTCTGTTCCGACGCAAGGCCGAGCGCACGCCCGCGATCCGCGCCGCACTCGCCACCTGGCGCGTGCTCGGCACCTCGAGCGCGGCAGCGGCATACGTCGCCGCCTACGCCGCCGCGAGCTTCGTCGAGACCCGGCTCCCGAGGAGCGACGCGCCGATCTGGGCGGCATGGCAGTACGAGAACGAGGAGCGCGCGCTGTCCTCGCTCGCCCGGCTCGATCCGGCGCTCCGGCTCGCGCCGGTCACGTTCGGTTTCGGCCCGAGGCCGGTCCTCGAGGCCCTGGGAGCCGCCCCGCGTCCTGTCGATCGTCGCGCGTGGCGCATCCTCTCGGAGTACGCCGGCAGGGGCGACTTCCTCGTGGCCGCGCGCGTCGCGAGCACCGTGGGGTATTTCCAGCGGCTCCTGCCCGCCCTCGAGCGGTCGAGCGCGCGCGCCGTGTGGGTCTCGAGCGACACGAACCCTTACGCGGTCGCGCTCACGCACGCCGCCGAGTGCGCGGGCCGCCGCACGTGCTTCGTGACGCACGGGCACGTGGCCGAGGATCCTCCGCCCCTCGCGTTCGACCTCGCCATCGTCGACGGGGCTGCCGTACGCGACGTGTACGCGCGCGCCGGACCCGTTCGCGGACGCGTCGTCTTCCGCGGCGCGCAGGGAAGCGCCCGACCCATGCGAACGGCGCCCCTGCGCGGCGAGATCGGGACGGTGGGCGTGTTCCTGTCGATCCTCGTCGACCCGGCGAAGCTCGCGCGCGCGATCACCGAGCTGCGGGAGGCGCTCGGCCCGCGCCGGCTCCTGCTCCGTCTCCACCCGAACCACCAGATGCGCGACCCACGCTGGGATCGCGGCGTCGACCTGCGAGGCGTCGAGGTCTCCGACGCGACGCGTCCGCTCGAGGACGACGCCGCGCGCTGCGAGCTCGTGGCGGCCGGCAACTCGAGCGCGCACCTCACCGCCCTCAAGCTCGGCGTCCCCTCGGTGTACGTCGGCGCGCTCGACGAGGTGCCCGACGACTACTACGGATTCGTCGCGGCGCGCCTGCTCCCGAGCCTGAGCGCGGAGCCGCGGCCGACGCCCGGACAGATCGCGGCGTTCTACGAGGACCCGGGGTGGGCCCGGCGCTTCGCGCGATTCGACGCGGCGTACCCGGACCGACAAGGAGAGTGCGATCGCGAGGTGCGGGCCGCGCTCCTCGAGCTGATCGCTCCGCGATGACGAAGCTGCTGCGCGCCCCCAGCATGATCGCGGTCGCGATCGCCCTCGTCCTCTGGATGATCTCGACCTTCGTCTTTCCGGCGTCGTCGGCGTGGCTCTTCGACCTCCAGCCGGCGCTCTCCGACGAGGGGCGCATCGAGATCTTCGAGAACCTCCTCGTGCTCGCGTGCGCGCTCTCTTGGATCGGTATCGCCCGGCGCGTGCGAGACCGGCGCCGTCCGCTCGTCATCGCGTGCGCGATGATCGCGCAGCTCGCGCTCATCCTGGTCGAGGAGCTCGACTGGGGTCGGGTGTTCGGTCTGCCACCCGTCCTTCCGCAGCGAAACCTGAGGATGACCCTGCGCTCGATGGGCCTCTTGTCGCCCGGGATGGACCCCGACGCGTTCGTCGCGTTCCTCGTCGTCTTCATGCTCTCGCCCCTGGTCCCGAGCGCGCGCTATCGCGCGTGGTGGGAGGGCGCTGCGCCCGTGCGCGCGGAGCGCTCCGACGCCATCGCGGCGGTCGTCGCGATGGGGGTCTTCCTCGGGTTTCGGCTCGCGCTCCACGAGCGCGCGTCGTTCGAGCTGCTCCAGAGCTGCGAGTACCTGGTGCTCGCGGCGGCGACGTGGCGGATCGCGAGGGCCACGCGTCGGGCATGAGGCGAGCGAGCGGACGACGTCACGGGGACCGCGTACCATCGCGCGCGTGAAGCGCTCGACCCTCGCGATGGGATTTGTCCTGGTGGCGTGCGGCACCGCGCTCCTGTGGTGGACGCGTCCGGCGCGCGTGCACGTCGAGCGCTCGGCGCGCATCGCGGCGCCGCCCGAGCGCCTCTACCCGTACCTCGCGGACTTCGCGCGCTGGGAGGCGTGGAGCCCGTGGCGCGGCCTCACCGGGACCTGCTCGAGCCCCTCGAGCGGCCCGGGCGCGTCGTGCCACGGGCCCACCGCGCGCATCACGATCGTCGACGTGGAGCCGGACCGACGCGTCGACATGAGCGTGGACTTCCCGGCGCACTCGACCGAGACGGCAACGCTGTCCGTGGTCCTCGCTCCCGTCGAGGAAGGCACGGAGGTGACGTGGTCGTACGACTCGAGCTCGTCCTTCGGCGAGGGCGGGCTCGGGCTCTTGATGAACCTCGCCGGGCGCATCGGCCACGATCTCGATCAGGCACTGACGCGGCTCGCGGCGGCGGTGGACGCGGAGCCGACGGGGCCTGCCGAGACGCCCTGATCTCGCCGGCGATTGCCGGGGCCTCGAGCCTGTCCCGGGCTCGACGGCATCCGCCGCGGGAAAGTCAGCCGTCGCTGGCGCGGCGGGTGGCCAGCACGATCCGGAGCGAGACCAGCGTGAGCACGAGGTAGCCCGAGATCTGCACGAACTCCACGGACGGCGGCGCGCCGACCCGGTCCATCACGAGGCAGATGAGGGGGAGCGCGAAGAGGGCGAGCGCGTCACCGGGCGCCGCGCGCAGCGGCGCGACTCGCTCGAGCCATCGCGCGGGACGAGCGCCCGGCACCAGCGGCCACGCGAAGAAGAGCCCGAGCACACCCATCAGCACGACCGCGCAGGTGCTCTCCGAGACGCCGAGCTCGGTGAAGCCGATGCGCCGGAGGTTGCGCTCGCCGACCAAGCCCGCCAGGCCCAGCTCGCGACCCCAGTCGAGCTCCTCACCGAGGACGATCGCGACCTGGAGCGTCATCGCCAGGGCCACCGCCAGGCGCGCTGGATCGCGCTTCATCCACCATCCGGTGGCGGCCCAGAAGGCGAGGCAGCTCACGAGCAGCGCGTCCTCCGCCCACTCGCAGGGACCCTCCGAGGTCAACTTCTGGTCCGCATCGACGCGCATCCACTCGATGACGCTCGGAAACGCGAGGATGGCGAGCGCCCAGAGCACGGCCAGGCCGGTCACGGCGACCAGGCTCGTGCGCTCGTCGATCCATGGCGCCGGTCGAGCTGCGCTCACCACCCTACTATCGACGAGCCGAGACGAACGTCAACTTGCGTCGCGCTACCCCGCTCACGGGGCGGTTCACTCGACAGAGGGCGGGATGCTACGTGTCGGGCATGCGCGAACGCGTCCTGTCCGAACTCGTGATGCCGGCGGCGGCGGCGCTCACGCCCCTCAAGAGCTGGACCTACCACGAGCAGATGTGTGCCGCGGAGCGAGCCCCGCTCGCGGCGCAGCGATCGGACCAGCTCGCGCTCGTGCGCGCTCTGCTGTCCCACGCGTACGACGAGACGGCGCTCCATCGCGACCTGCTCGACGCGGCCGGGGTCGCGCCTGGCGACGTGACGAGCGTGGCTGCGCTCGCGAGGCTGCCCATCACCAGCAAGAGCGACCTGCGCAGCGGCTTCCCGGATCGGCAGCTCGCTCGCTCGTACCGCAACGCGTGGCTCCGCTTCTCGAACACGTCGGGCACCACGGGCAAGCCGCTCGTGCTCGTCCAGGACGCCACGGACATCGCCTGGAAGTACGCGTCGATCCTCCGCTCGAGGAGTCTGGCGGACGTGCCGCCGATGAGCCGCCAGACGCGCCTGACCCCCAACGAGTGCCAGCCCTGCCTGCCGAGCGGCGAGACCTCCTCTCTGGTACCTCTCTCTCCCGACGCGAGCACGGCGACGCGGCGCGCGGCGGCGTTCCTGCTGCTCGAGCGTCGGATCCTGAACCCGGTCTTCCATCGGCGCGACATGCTCCCGCCGTTCTGGCCGGGAGGAGGACCGATCGGGCCCGTCGACCACGGACGCTACCTCGCGCAGCTCCGGAGCTCGGAGCCCGTGGTCCTCACCGTGTACTCGCTGTACGCGATGCTGCTCGCGCGCTTCATGCGGCGGACTGGCCAGGCGCCGCCCGTCATCACGGGGATCCTCGAATTCTCCGGAGGGCTGTGCACGCCGCGCATGCGCGGTTACCTCTCCGAGACGTTCGGCGCGCGCACGGCCCAGAGCTGTGGGGGTTGCGAGTTCGCGCGCTACGGCGCCTCGTGCACGGCCGACCCGGACCGCATGCACCTGGCGGAGAGCTACGCGTGCGTCGAGACGGTGCGCGCGGACGGAGCGCCTTGTGCGCCGGGCGAGCTCGGCAACGTCGTCGTCACGAACCTGCACGGCCGCGCGATGCCCATCGTGCGCCTCGAGCCGGGCGACGTCGGCCGCATCGTCGAGGAGCCCTGCGCGTGCGGTCGGAGCAGCCGCCGCATCGAGCACCACGGACGCGTGCAA
>JBGAQA010000209.1:0-2970 GCA_044220955.1 Sandaracinaceae bacterium | reverse complement strand
TGCGACGGGGCGGATCACTGCAGCGGCAGCGCGGACAGCTGCGTGGACGTGTTCCTCGCGAGCGGCACGACGTGCCGTCCGTCGACGGGGGCGTGCGACGTGGGCGAGACGTGCGGCGGCTCGAGCGGGGCGTGCCCGGTGGACGTATTCGCGTCGAGCGCGACGTCGTGCACGGGCACCTCGAACGGCGGCCTCTGCGACGGGGCGGATCACTGCAGCGGCAGCGCGGACAGCTGCGTGGACGTGTTCCTCGCGAGCGGCACGACTTGCCGCCCGTCGGCGAACGTCTGCGACGTGGGCGAGACGTGCGGCGGCTCGAGCGGGGCGTGCCCGGCGGACGCGGCGCAGCCGGTGGGGACGCCCTGCGGCGGCGCGCCGAGCGGTGCGTGCGACGTGCAGGACACCTGCACGGGGACGACGGGCGCGACGGCGATCTGTCAGTCGCTCTACGCGCCCTCGACGACGACGTGCCGGCCCTCGGCGGGCGTGTGCGACGTCGCGGAGAGCTGCACGGGCTCGAGCGCGGCGTGTCCGGTGGACTCGTTCATGGGCTTCCCGGCCGTGTGTCGCCCGTCGGCGGGCGTCTGCGACAGCATCGAGTACTGCTCGGGCGCGGCCGCCGGGTGCCCGAGCGACTCGGATGTCGGTCGGGACGCCCTGCCGCCCTGCGGTCGGGCCGTGCGACGTGGCCGAGACCTGCGACGGCTCGGCGATCTGCCCCCCCGACGCCCCGCGCCCGGACGGGGCGAGCTGCGGCGACGGCCTCGTGTGCGATGGCGCCGAGGTCTGTCGCGCGGGCGCGTGCCAGCCGGGCACGACGCTCGACTGCGACGACGCGAACCTGTGCACGGCGGACGCGTGCGGCGAGCCCGGTGGCTGCCGGTCGAGCGCGATCGCGGGCTGCTGCAACCTCGACGGCGACTGCGCGGACGACGGCGACGTCTGCACGCGCGAGCGCTGCAGCGGCCCGGGCGGCACGTGCGGGCACGACCCCATCGCGGGCTGCTGCACGGTGGACGCCGACTGCACGGGCGGGAGCGCGTGCGTGACCTTGCGCTGCGACACGGCGAGCAACCGGTGCGCCTCGACGCCGGTCACGGGGTGCTGCACGAGCGACGCGGAGTGCAGCGACGGGATCGCGTGCACGACGGACGCGTGCGACGCGACGGCGCACACGTGCACGAGCACGCCTCGCGCCGGCTGCTGCGTGGGGGACGGCGACTGCCACGACGCGGACGCGTGCACGGCGGACGCGTGCGATCGCTCGGGCGGCGGCCCGACCGGGACGTGCGTGGCGCCTGCGATCGCGAGCTGCTGCACGAGCGACGCGATGTGCCGCGAAGCCAACGGCGATGCGTGCACGACGCCGGGCTGCAACATGGCGACGCAGCGCTGCGTCGAGACCACGGTGCGCTGCGACGACTCCGACCTCTGCACGGTCGACGCGTGCGAGACCGACGGCACGTGCTCGCACACGCCGCTCGACTGCGCCGACACGGATGCGTGCACGGTCGACGCGTGCGAGACCGACGGCACGTGCTCGCACGCGCGGATGCCCGGCTGCGGCGACGCGGGCGTGGGCGACGCGGGCGCGGGCGATGCGGGCGCGGGCGACGACGCGGGGATGGGCGGCGACGCCGGCATGGCCGGCCTCGACGCCGGCACGATGCCCGACGCGTCCACGCGCGACGGCGGGCCGCGCCTCGACGCAGCGGCGGACGGCAGCCGCGTCGACGGATCGCCCGGAGTCGATGCCGGCGGCGCGCCGCCCGCGAGCGCGGGCTGCGGCTGCGCGGTGCCGCGACCGCGCAGCGATCATCGGGCGATGGCCCTCGGCCTGCTCGCGCTCCTCGGCGCCGCGGCTCGCCGCCGCCGCCGCTGAGCGGCTCTCGGATGGCGAAGCCAGGCGCGCACCGTGCGTGCGCGCTAGGCTCCCGGAATGAACCGGGGGGTTCCGATGCAAGCTCTTCATCGCGCGGCGCTGGCCGTGCTCACCATCCTGGTGCTCGCGTCCATCGGCTCGGCGCAGCTGCACGGGCGCTGGCGCGTCGAGTTCCAGACGACCGACCGGCAGACGCGGCAGGCGATCGTCGGCCTCTCGCACCAGATCGAGGGCGCGCTCTCGCGCTGCGCGCCGCACACCGGCGGGCACGCGAGCACGACGCAGGTGACGCTGCGCTTCACCTCGGGCGGGCTGAGCGCCATCTCGAGCGGCCCGCACGAGGCCGACGCCGCACCGAGCGCGCCGCTGCGGACCTGCATCGAGGCGGCGATCACGCGCACCGACATGCCGGCGATCCGCGAGTCGCCGCTCACGGTGCTGGTGCGCTTCGAGCCGCCCTCGGCCGGCCCGGACATGACGGTCGATCACGCGGCGGAGGTGGCCGCGTACCCGCAGGAGTCGATCCGGCGGACCGTGCACGAGCACACGACGCCGATCACGCACTGCTACGAGACCGCGCGCGCCGCGCACCCGGCCGCCGCGGGGACGATCCGCGTGCGGTTCACGATCGGGACCGACGGGCACGTGAGCGGCGCGACGGCGGAGCTCGACGAGCCCGGCGTGCCCTCGCTGACGAGCTGCGTGCTCGACGCGCTCGGGAGCTGGGTGTTCCCGGTGCCGCCGAGCGGCGCCGCGGCCGAGGTGACGTATCCGTTCGTCTTCACCGCGCCGGGGTGAGGGTGTGCGAGGTCGCGGGGCCGCGCTCCCGGGCCCGTCAGCGCGACGTTCGCAGATCGTCCTCGGGCGGCGGGTCCTCGCGGCGGCCGACGACCGTGCGCGGTGGCCGCGCGCCGACGCGGGGCGGGCGCACGGCGGCGGTGCTCGTCGCGCTCGGCGGCGGCGCGTCCGTGCTCGGCGCTTCCGCCACCGTGCTCGGCGGCGTGGTGGAGCCCGGCGACGCGCTCGCGCGGTCGGCGGGCTCCTCGGACGCGAGCGACTCGAGCACGATCTCGGGCGGGAGCTGGCCG
>JBGAQA010000208.1:0-3218 GCA_044220955.1 Sandaracinaceae bacterium | reverse complement strand
ATCGAAGTACGACTGGTCGTAGCGCTTCGGCACGGTTACTTGCGCCGGCCGCCGCCACCCTCCTCGTGGTCATCGTCATCCTGCCCCTGCAACTGGAACGGGTTGCCGCTGAACATCCCGGCGGCGCGCTCCACGCGCAGGACCTGCTTGGAGACGGTCCCACCGACGCGCACGATGACGAGGTAGTCGCCTGGCTGCGCAGCGCCACCGCGGCCGCCGAACCCGCCACCGCCACCGCCACCACCACCGCCAAGCTCTCCCGCTTCGACGCCGGCCCGATCTCCATCGCCGGCCTGGTGCGCACCGAGGACGACGTGGCGCTCACGCTCGAGCTCACCGCCGTCGACCCCGGCACCACCGACGTGGCCACCGAGGTGGCCGGGCCCGAGCGGGTCGACACCGACGCCGCGGCCGACAGCCCGTCGTTCCGCACCGTGGTGGCCCCGATCCTCGAGCATCACCATCACCTCGACGTTTCGGATGCGGCGGAGCGGCTCGGGGAACGACGACACGCGCGGCGAGCGCACGCCGCTCAGGACGGCGCGCGCGACGTGGGCGAGGGCCTCGTCGAGCGGCGCCTCGATCACCAGCCCGGTGCGCGGCTCGTAGAGCGCTGCGGCGTCCGCCAGGTACTCGCAGGCGAGCGTCTCGAAGCCCGCGTAGTGCACCAGGCGCTCCCGGACCGTCGGACCCCGCGCCGGGTCCTCGATCTCCTCGCGGACGCCACGACCGTCGACGAGGACGGCGCCGAAGCCCGCGTCGGTCAGCGCGTCGGTGAACGCGCGCTCGTCGCGGCCGTCGAGCAGGGGCGTCAGCGCCGCGGCGTCCTGCTCCGGCACGAGCGTGGCGCCGGGCGAGGCGAGCCTGACGAGGTCGCTGCCGCCGACCACCAGCACGCGCCCCTCGTTCTCCATGCGATGCGCGAGCTCGCCCGTGCCGGCGACGGGCCGGTGCGACCAGGCACGCATCGAGGGCACCACCACGAGCACGGTGACGGCGCCGACGGCGGCGATGAAGAAGGGGCTCGGGCGCCAGGGCGCGGCGGGCGGCGGCGGGGCCTCCGGCGGCGACTTCTTCGCGGTCTTCGTCTCCATGGGCATCTTCTTCGGGAAGGGTGGACCTCGGCCGCCACACGCCCGGCCGGGGCGTGTACCACGTCGGCCACGCTGCGGCGCGATGTGCGTGGACGTCGTGGCCCTCTGCGCCTACGTAGGACGCGGTAGGGCCAGCCGCATGACGCACGCGCACCTCGAGAGACACCGCTCGCACGTGGGGGGCTGGCTCCGCGCGGCCGTCCTCGGCGCCAACGACGGGGTCGTGTCCACGGCCAGCCTGGTGCTCGGCGTGGCCGCGGCACAGACGTCGATCGCGGGGACGATCACCGCGGGGCTCGCGGGGCTCGTCGGGGGAGCGCTCTCGATGGCCGCCGGCGAGTACGTCTCCGTCAGCTCCCAGCGCGACGTCGAGCAGGCCGACCTCGCGACCGAGCGGCGTGAGCTCGCGACGCAGCCCGAGCACGAGCTGCGCGAGCTGACCGGCATCTACGTCGCGAAGGGCCTCGACGAGGCGCTCGCCCGGCAGGTCGCTCAGGCGCTCACGGACAAGGGCGATCCACTGCGGGTGCACGCGCGCGAGGAGCTGGGGATCGATCCCGACGAGCTGGCTCGCCCGACGCAGGCCGCGCTGGTGTCCTGCATCGCGTTCGCGGCGGGCGCCGCGCTGCCGCTCCTCGCGATCTCGGTCACGCCGGCGCCGTACCGCATCGGCGTCACGCTCGGATCCGCGCTGGTCGCGCTCGGTGCGCTCGGCGGCTGGAGCGCGCGCCTCGGCGGGGCCCCGGTGCCGCGCGCCGTCGTCCGCGTGCTGGTGGGAGGCGCGCTCGCGATGGGCCTGACCATGGGCATCGGCGCGATCTTCGGCGTGAGCGCGTGAGCGCTCACGTTGACGCGTCGCGTCGGTCGATCTTCGCTGGATCCGCCCCTGCCGCGCGGTAGAAACCGCGCCTCTCACCCCTGGAGGCCCACGTGATCATCGGCGTTCCCACGGAGATCAAGACGCGCGAGTACCGAGTCGGCATCAACCCCGGTGGCGTCCTCGCGCTCACGAAGGCGGGCCACGAGGTGCGGATCCAGAAGGGCGCGGGCCTCGGCGCGGGCATCTCCGACGCGGACTTCACCGCGGCGGGCGCCAAGATCGTGCCGACGGCGGCCGACGCGTGGGGCGCCGAGATGGTGATGAAGGTGAAGGAGCCGCTCCCGGCGGAGTACGGCTTCTTCCGCGCTGGACAGATCATCTACACGTACCTCCACCTCGCGCCGCTCCCGGAGCTGACGCGCGAGCTGATGAACAAGAAGGTGCGCGCCATCGCGTACGAGACCGTCCAGCTCGCCGACGGATCGCTCCCGCTGCTCCGTCCGATGAGCGAGGTCGCGGGCCGGATGGCCACGCAGGTCGGCGCGACGTCGCTCGAGAAGGAGCGCGGCGGCAAGGGCCTGCTCCTCGGCGGTGTGCCCGGCACGCGGCGCGGCCGCGTCGTCATCCTCGGCGGCGGCGTCGTCGGCTCGCACTCGGCGCGTATCGCGATCGGCATGGGCGCGCAGGTGACGATCCTCGACGTCGATGGCAACCGGATGAGCTACCTCGAGGACATCTACGGCGCCTCGGTCGAGACGCTCTACTCGAACCCGGTGAACATCGCGCGCGCGGTGCGCGAGGCCGATCTGGTGATCGGCGCGGTGCTCGTCGCAGGGGCGCGTGCGCCGAAGCTCGTCGACGAGGAGATGATCAAGAGCATGCAGCCGGGCAGCGTGGTGGTCGACGTGGCCGTCGATCAGGGCGGCTGCATCGCGACGTGCAAGCCGACCACGCACGATCACCCGACCTTCGAGCTGCACGGCGTCATCCACTACTGCGTGCCGAACATGCCGGGCGCCGTGTCGCAGACGAGCACGTTCGCGCTGACGAACGTCACGCTGCGCTACGCCGAGCTGATCGCGAACCTGGGCGTGGAGAAGGCCGTGAAGAGCAACGCCGCGCTCGCGCTCGGCGTGAACGTGTGGGACGGCGCGATCACGTACCGCGCCGTCGCGGAGGGCGTGAACATGGAGTACACGCCGCTCGACAAGCTGGTCTGAGGGCGAGAGGCGAGGGCGAGAGCGAGGGCGAGAGCGAGGGCGAGGGCGAGGATCCGAGCTCCGGGATCGCATCGGGTTGGGCGC
>JBGAQA010000207.1:0-3316 GCA_044220955.1 Sandaracinaceae bacterium | reverse complement strand
GCGCTCCTGACCACGGCCCTCGGTCTCGCCATCGCCGCCTGCTCCGGCAGCGCGTCGAGCCAATCGCACCACGTCGACTCGGCCGAGGCCCACCGCCTCGTCGAGCAGGGCGCGACGCTCCTCGACGTGCGCACGGAGGGCGAGTTCGCCGGAGGTCACCTCCCCGGCGCGGTGCTCGTGCCCGTCGCCGAGCTCGCCTCGCGCATGAGCGAGGTGCCGCGCGATCGCCCCGTCGTCGTCTACTGCCAGTCGGGCGGTCGCAGCGCGCGCGCGGCGGAGATGCTCGCGACAGCGGGCTACGACGTGCACGACCTCGGCGGCATCGCGAGCTGGTAGGCGTCTCGTGGACGGTTCGACGAAGCGGCCTCGCGTGCAGGTCGGCGTCGTCGTGCTCGCGCTCGCCGTGCTCGCGGCGCTCGCGACCGCCGTCGTCGCGTCGAGCGGCGGCTCGCTGCGCTCGCTCTCGTACGTGCTGATCGGTCTCGGTCTGGGCGCCACGCTGCTCGGGACCGACTTCGGCTTCGCCGGCGCCTTCCGCCGCGCGGTCGTCGATCGCGACCTGTCCGGTCTCCGCGCGCACCTGCCGACATTCGCCCTCGCGATGCTGCTCATCGTGCCGATGATCGCTGCCGGCGAGGTGCTCGGCGTGCCGACGGAGGGCCTCGCGCACGGGGTCGGCGTCGCGTTCCTGCTCGGCGCCGTGCTCTTCGGCACCGGCATGCAGCTCGCGGGCGGCTGCGCGTCCGGCACCCTCTACCAGCTCGGCGGCGGCGGCAGCAAGCACGTCGGCACGCTCGCCGGCTTCGTCCTCGGCTCGGTGCTCGCCGCCTCGCACATCACGCTCTGGTGGGGCCTGCCGGCGCTACCGGTCGTCACCCTCTTCTCCCTCGGGCCCTGGCCGCTGGCGCTGGCCCTCGAGCTCGCGCTGATGGGCCTGGCCTTCCGCGCGCTCGGGCCGGGCCTCCCCCCGCGCCGCCTGCTCCTCGGCGGCGCGCTGCTCGCCACCCTCGACGCCGCGACCGTCCTCGTCTCCGGCCATCCGTGGAGCGAGACCTGGGGCTTCACCCTCTGGGGCGCGCAGCTCGCGGCCGCGGCGGGCGCGCACCCCGGAGAGTGGCGCTTCTTCCGCGATGCGGCCTTCGACGTGAGCCCTTTCGTCGACCGCACCTCCATCATGGATCTCGCGATCCCGACGGGGGCTCTTCTCGCCGCGGGAGTGCTCGGCCGCTTCCAGCTCGATCGCGCCACGCCGCGCGCGTGGTTCGCGGCCACGCTCGGTGGCACTCTGATGGGCTACGGCGCGCGCCTCTCGGGCGGCTGCAACATCGGCGCGTACTTCAGCGCCATCGCGAGCGGCGATCTCTCCGGCTGGGCGTGGGCGCTCGCCGCGCTCGGGGGCAGCTACCTCGGGGTGCGCCTGCGCGCCCGCATCGAGCCGCGACGGTAGTGGGCGCTCACCACGCCGCCGCCGGACCCAGGTCGTGTACTTCGCTGAACCCGCGGCGCTTCAGGAGGGACGCCGCGCTGGCCGAGCGAATGCCCGACGCGCAGTAGACGACGACCGGTCGCGCGGGCTCGAGCTCACCGAGCCGCGATGCGAGGCTCTGCACGGGGATGTTCTTGGCGCCCGGGATCGCGCCGCTCTTGAACTCCGTCTCGCTGCGCACGTCGAGCAGGAGCGCGCCGGCCGCGACCTTGGCGCGCGCGGCGGGCCCTGCGATGCGATTGCGCGCGGCCACCACGAAGCGCACCACGAAGATCGCCAGGACGGTGACGCCGATCCAGAAGGGCAGGTCCCTCATGGCGTCTCCTGCTCCGGCTGCTCCGCGTCGATCTGCGCGCGCACCTCGTCCATGTCGAGCTTGCCGATCTCGGCCACCAGCTCGTCGAGCGCCTGCGCGCCGAGCACGCCCGAGCGCTCGAACACGAGCAGCCCGTCGCGGAACGCCATCAGCGTGGGGATCGCGCGGATCCCGACGGATCCCGCGAGCGCCTGGTTCCGGTCGGTGTCGACCTTGCCCCAGGTGACGTGGGGATGCCGCGCCGCCGCCGCCTCGAAGATCGGCGCGAACGCGCGACACGGCGCGCACCAGCTCGCCCAGAAGTCGACGAGCACGATCCCCTCTCGATCGAGCGCGTCCTCGAAGCTCTTCTTGTCCATCGCGACGGTCATCGGCACACCTTCCCAAAGGTTGGAGCCGTGAGCGAGCGAAAGGGTTCGCCACCGCGCCCACCGTCTCCGCCTCCCTCCGGATTTGCTAGGGTTCGCGCTGCTCTCCGGGAGGAGTGGCCGAGTGGTCTAAGGCAGCGGTTTTGAAAACCGCCGTGGGGGTGACTCCACCAGGGGTTCGAATCCCTTCTCCTCCGCTTCCAAGACTCTGATATCATTCTATTTATCAGCACCACGCTGGTGACGCGCGTCACCGCCACCGCTCGCGGGGACTAGCGCGCGGCAGAGCTCCGTGCTGCTTGCGCATTCGCCAGCGCAGACCGATCCTGACTTCCACAACGACGGGGGAGCAATGCAGTACCTGGTGCTCGACGCGAGTCGCCGAGGAACCGTCAAGCTAGCGGTCGCACTCTCGATCGCGCTCGCCGTCGCGTGCTCACCGGATGCGGAAGCCGGTCGAGGCGAGGCGGTGGTCGTCGGCGATCCCGGGCTCCCCCATTGCGGCATTCCAGTCATCGAAACGGAGCAGCCGGATCCCTGTCTCACCGGCACGGTCGTGCTCCCCGATACGCTCGTCGCGATCGATCACGGAACCACCGATCAGACCTTCAACTTCTCCGTGCCGGACAACGGCGTCGTCTGCGTCGCAGTTCGCGGTGAAGACACCAACACCCGAGTGTTGCTCGATGGCGACACCCTGCTCATGGTGCACGCCCACCCTTCTGGCCCGCAGACGACACAGGTCCGAGATGTCACGACGGGGACGCACGCGCTCGAAGTGATCGCGCATGGGCATCCCGGCGCGACGACGCACGTCGAGGTCCGGTTCGTCTCCCGCGCGCCCGCGACGGTGACGAGTCCGGGTGGCTTCCTCCGGGTCGCATCGAGCGAGCCCACACCTCCTTTCTTCTCGCCGAGCGCATCACCCGGCACGAACGACACGACGACGCTGCACGCGGCAGTTGGCGTCGACGCGCCGCGGCCACGCGGCGGCCGCCTCGCGCTCCGTTACACATTCCACATCATCGACGCGAGCTCATGCGAGCTCGTCGCCGAGCTCGTAGGCTCCAGGCGTAGTCCCGCGGTCTGCTGAAAGTTGAGGGTGGCGGCTCCACCCCGGCCCGGAAGAAAATCCGGGTGCTGTCC
>JBGAQA010000206.1:0-3626 GCA_044220955.1 Sandaracinaceae bacterium | reverse complement strand
GCGCAGCTGGGGCGTGGTCGAGCGCTATCGCTGCGACGGCGCGCGCTGCGTGGTCGTCACCATGGGCAGCATGTGCGGCAGCGCGCGCGAGGCGGTCGACGCGCTGCGCGCGGCGGGCGAGGCGGTCGGGCTCGTCAAGCTGCGGCTGTTCCGGCCGCTGCCGGTGGCGGAGTTGCGCGCCGCGCTCGCCGGCGCACTGAGTTTCCGGTGGAGCTGATCTTCCGCGTGGGCGGGGGCGGCCCTCGCCCCACACCGGCAGAGCCGGCTGTGGGGCCCCACTCCCCTCCGCCTCGTCGCTTCGGTCCTCGCGAGGCACCCAGCACCTCGCGCGCCCGCGCCCGCTCACGGTTCGTGCGGCGTGAGGCGCCCGAGCGGGCCGCTCTCGGGCGCGTCGAGCGCGGCCATGAGCGCGTTCAGCGCCATCATCGTGCGCATCAGGAACGGAAGGAAGTGAGGGAGGCTGAAGCGCTCGCGCATCAGGACGTTCTTCATCTCGGCCATGCGTGCGGTGATGCGGCGCAGGCGCGCGTCGTCGCCCGCCTCGCCTCGAACGAGGCCGCCGATCGCGATCCACTGCGTCTCCGCGATCGCGTCCGCCGCGCGCGGGTTGTCGACGTCGAGCAGGCGCGCGACCGCATCGCCGAACGCGCGCCGATCGTCCGACTCCACGGCGGCACGGAAGTCGCGGAGCGCGTCGCGCCGCTTCGCATCGAGCTCGAACACGCTTCCGAAGTCGAGCACGCCGACCGTGCCCGACGGGCGGAAGAGGAAGTTGCCGGCGTGGGCGTCGGCATAGAGCACCCCGTGATCGGTCAGGGCTCCGAGGACCAAGCGCCGGACGGCGGCCGCCTGTCGGCGTCGCGTCGCGTCGTCCCAGCCGCGCGCGGTCTCGACGGGCACGCCCTCGACGAACGTCGTGGTGAGCACGCGGGTGCTGGAGCGGTCCGCGACGACCCGCGGCAGCTCGAGGTCCGGATCGTCGCCGACGAGCCGCTCGAAGAGCAGGGTGTTGCTCGCCTCGCGCACGTAGTCGAGCTCGGCGAGGAAGCCGTCCTTCACGCCGCCGATGAAGTCGCGGCTCTTCTCGCTGGGCATGATGAACGCCGTCGCCACCCTGCCGAGGGACGTCACGTTCGAGAGGTCGTTCGTGAACGCCTCGTGGATGCCGGGGTGCTGGACCTTCACGGCCACGTGCCTCCCGTCGGGGTGGGTCGCGTCGTGCACCTGCCCGAGCGACGCGCTCGCGAAGGGATCGCGGTCGAAGCGCGCGAACAGCGCCTCGGGCCGGGCGCCGAGCTCCTCCTCGACCAACGCGGCGATCGCCTCGTACGGCGAGCGCGCGGCCTGTGCGCGGAGCCCACGCAGCGCGGGCCCGACACGCGCGCGCACGTCCTCGGGCAGGTTCGCCTCCACGAGGCCCGCCATCTGGCCGACCTTCGTCCCGAGCCCGCGCAGCTCGCCCAGGCGCTCCACGGCCTGATCGATCCCGACGCCCGAGCCGGAGACGAGGGCGCGGGCGGTCCCGACACCGGCCCGTGCCATCGAGGCGAGCCGGCCCAGCCGACCCGTCGCCAGAGGCTTCGATCGCGGATCGTCGGTCACGGACCCAGCCGCGTGGTATGCCGCGCGCGATGCGGGGGCAAGGCCGCGGTCACGGAAAGGTCATCCTCCTCGGAGAGCACGCCGTCGTGCACGGCGTGCCCGCGCTCGCCGCCGCGCTCGCGAACGGCGCGACCGCGACCGCGGCGGCGGGCGAGCGGAACCGGCTGCGCGTCGCGCCCTGGGCCGTGGACGTGCGGCCGGGAGACGACGTCCCCCTCGCGCGCGCGTTCGCAGCAGCGCTCGAGGCTCGGGGCGGGGCGCGCACGCCGCTCGACGTCGAGGCGTCGATGGAGATCCCGGGAGGCGCGGGCCTCGGCTCGTCGGCGGCCCTCGGCGTCGCGGTGATCCGCGCGATGGACGCCCACGAGGGCGTGACGCGCGACGACGACGACACGCAGCGCATCGCGCTCGCCTGGGAGCGCGTCTTCCACGGGAACCCGTCGGGGATCGACACCGCGATGGCCATCGCCGGCGGCGTCGCGCTCTATCGTCGCAGCCCGGCAGAGGGGCAGCGGACGCTCGAGCGGGTCGTGCCCCGCGCGCCCATCACCCTGGTCGTCGGCCACAGCGGCGAGGGCGCGAGCACGCGCGCGATGGTCGAGTCGGTGGCGCGCCAGAAGGAGCGCGACGGCGCGCGCTTCGCCAAGACGCTCGCGGCGATCGAGGTGCTCGTGTCGAACGCCCGGAGCGCCATCGAGGCCGGCGACCTGCGCGGGCTCGGGCAGCTCTTGGACATGAACCAGTCGCTCCTCGCGGCCTGGATGGTGTCGACGGGCACGATCGAGGAGATGTGCGCGGCGGCGCGCGCGGCGGGCGCGCTCGGCGCGAAGCTGACCGGTGGCGGCGGCGGCGGCTGCATGATCGCGCTCGCGCCCTCGGTCGAGGCCGCGGAGCCGATCCGCGCTGCGCTGCTGCAGCACGGAAAGAAGGAGGCGTGGATCGTGACGGCGGGCACGCCGTGGGAGCCGGCATGAGCCAGGGTCGAGCACGTGCGCGGGCGAACATCGCGCTCGCGAAGTACTGGGGCAAGAGCGACCTCGTCCTGAACCTGCCGGCCGTGCCCAGCGTGAGCGTGACGCTCGAGCCGATGATCACCGAGACGCGCGTGACGCTCGACGCGCGAGCGGCGCGCGACGTGCTCGTCCTCGGCGGCGTCGAGGCGAGCGAGCACGAGACGAAGCGCGCGGCGCGCGCGCTCGAGCGTATCCGTGGCGAGGCGGGCGCCGAGGACAAGGCGCGCGTCGAGAGCGTCAACCACTTCCCGACGGCGTCGGGGCTCGCGTCGAGCGCGTCGGGCTTCGCGGCGCTCGTGGCGGCGGCCCGCCGCGCCTACGGCCTGCCGCGAGATCCGGCCAAGGAGAGCGCGCAGGCGCGCTGGTGCAGCGCGTCCGCGGCGCGCTCGATCTTCGGCGGGTTCGTCGAGCTCCCGGCGGGAGTGCCGGGTGACGACGGGCTCGCGGCGACGCAGCTCCATCCGGCGACCTACTGGGATCTGCGGCTCACGGTCGCCGTGATCACGGAGGGGCGCAAGGACGTGGGCTCGACCGACGGCATGGGCCTCTCGAAGGAGACGAGCCCCTACTACGACGCCTGGGTCGCCGCCGCGCCGGACATGGCCGCCGCGATCCGCGGCGCGATCGCGGAGCGCGATCTCTCGCGGCTCGGCCCGCTCGCGGAGCACTCCTTCGCGTCGATGCACGCGCTCGCGCTCTCGACGAGCCCCCCGACGATCTACTTCCAGCCGGGGAGCCTGGCCGCGCTCGCGACGGTGCGCCGCCTGCGCGCCGACGGAGTGCCCGTGTTCGCGACGATGGATGCCGGCCCGCACGTCAAGGCGATCTCGTCGGCCGACGACGCGCCGCGCGTGAAGAAGGCGCTCGAGGAGACGACGGGAGTCCTGCGCGTGCTCGAGGCGCGGCCCGGCCCCGACGTCGAGGTGGACTGAGCTTGCGGGGGCCCTGAGCGGGCCCCTCGCCGCACCGGCGGAGCCGGATGCGTCTCACCCCTCGCTCCGACTCGTCGCT
>JBGAQA010000205.1:0-3810 GCA_044220955.1 Sandaracinaceae bacterium | reverse complement strand
GTGCGCGTGATCGGTGAACGCGTTGGCCGGCACGACCGGAACTTGCTCGACCAGCGCCGAAGGGCCGTCAGCAGCGTGCCGCTCAACCTGGCCGAGAGCGACGGCGTTCAGGGCGGGAACCGGCGGCAGCGGCGGCTCACGGCGCTCGGATCGGCCCGGGAGGTCGGCGCCTGTCTCGACGTGGCGGAGCGGTTGTCGCCGCGAATCCCCGAAGGGGAGAGCCGTGGTCCGTTCGAGCTCGAGCTCGAGCCCGACTCTGGCTCAGAACGGGCTGGCGCCCTGCGCCCGCAGGTCCTTGATGCGCGCGCGCAGCGGCACGATGAAGTCCATGCTGAACGTCTTGTTCTGGCCGCGCATCGCCCGCGCCGTGTGCCACTTCGAGAGGCCGAGCCGTGCGACCGCGCGGACGAACTCGCTGCCCTTGCGGCCCCGCTTGAAGAAGGCCGTGAGCCCGCCGAACGCGGAGCAGACGAGGTCGAGCTCTTGCTGCGAGATGTTCTTCAGCGCGACCTCGTCCACGAGGTGCTGGCGGATGATCCGTCCGCGGCGCGACACGAGGACCATCACCAGGACGATGAACGCCACGACGAACATCAGCCAGAGGGGCAGCATGCAGAGGAACGCCTCCCCGCCGCCGACGAGCGACGTGCCGTTCCAGAGCGCGTGGAGGAACACGGCGGCCGCGTAGCCCGCGAAGGGCGCGATCACGCGAACGAACTTGTTCTCGGCCTCACGCGCCAGGCCGAAGCCGATTCCGGTCATCGACGTGTAGAGCGGGTGGCCCCAGGGCGCGAGGATGCCGCGCAGGAGCACGGTCACGGCGAGGTCGCCGACCCCGCCTCCGCCCTGGATGGCGTTGGCGTAGTAGATGACGTTCTCGGTCGCCGCGAACCCGATCGCCGTGAACGTCGCGTAGATGATGCCGTCGACCACGCCGTCGAACTGATCGCGCAGGAAGAAGAAGATCCCGACGACCATCAGGCCCTTCATGCCCTCCTCGCACAGAGGCGCGGAGATCACGACGCCGACGGCCTCGCCGAACTCCGGGCCGAAGATCCCGCCGAACACCACGTCGACGCTGGTGTTCACGAAGCCGGCGACGCCGCACGCGGCGATGGCGCCCCAGAGCAGCGCGAGCATCAGCGCCCAGGCGGGCTCGGGGTCGTAGCGATCCAGCAAGCGCGGGAACGTGAGGTAGACGACCATCGCGGGGAACGCGATCACCCCGCCGAGCGCCATCGCCAGGAAGGTCTCCTCCGGATGCTCCTCGAGCAGCGGCAGGCCGACGAAGACGAGGACGAGCAGCGTCAGCCCCCCCAGCATCCCGAGCCCCCAGAGCGCACACCCGATCATGTGACGCGTGCGGTAGGGGCTCGGCATGTCCGAGCCTCCGGGGCGTCCCGCGCCCATCGGCCGCGTCGGCGGCATCGCGTACGGGTTCAAGAGCCGTTCCCGTTCTTGCCGTGCGACTCGATCACGACGCCGAGCGAGCGGAACTTCGCGTAGCGCTCGTCGCGGAGCGTGTCGGGGTGCGCCCCTCGCAGCCCGGCGAGCTCGCTCCTCAGCGTCTCGCCGAGGCGCTTGGCGGCATCGTCCGCGTCACGGTGCGCCCCGCCCGTCGGCTCGCTCACGATCGCGTCGACGACGCCGAGGCGCATCGCGTCGCTCGCGAGCAGCTTCAGCTGCCCGGCCGCCTCCGACGCGCGCGCGCCGTCGCGCCACAGGATCGAGGCGCAGCCCTCCGGTGTGATCACGCTGTAGGTCGCGAACTCGAGCATGAGCACCCGGTTGGCGACGCCGAGCGCCAGCGCGCCCCCGGAGCCGCCCTCGCCGATGACCGTCGCGATGACGGGCACCCCCAGCTGCGACATCACGAGCAGCGAGCGGCCGATCGCCTCGCTCTGCCCGCGCTCTTCGGCCCCCATGCCCGGGTACGCGCCGGCGGTGTCGATGAACGTGAGGACGGGGCGCTTGAAGCGATCGGCGAGCTCCATGATGCGCATCGCCTTCCGGTAGCCCTCGGGGTGCGCCATGCCGAAGTTGCGGCGCACCTTCTCCTTCGTCGTGCGCCCCTTCTGGTGGCCGATCACCGCGACCGTCTGGCCGTCGAGGCGCGCGAAGCCGGCCACGATCGCCGCGTCGTCGCCGAACGCGCGGTCCCCGTGCAGCTCGATCACGTCGTCGAAGAGGCGCTCGGCGTAGTCCAGGAAGTAGGGCCGATCCGGGTGTCGCGAGAGCTGCACCTTCTGCCACACGGAGAGGTCGGCGTAGATCTCGCGAGAGAGGGTGACGGCCCTCTCCTCGAGCTTGGCGAGCTCGGCCTCGAACGACTTCTCCCGAACGCCGTAGAGCTTCAGCTCGCGGATCCGCTGCTCCAGCTCGACGATCGGCTTCTCGAATTCCAGGTGCGCCATCGGTCGGCGTCGATGCTAGCAGACCCTTGGCCCGGGACGTGCTCTCCTGCCGGCTGGGCCCGCTGGCGCATCGTGCGTCGGCTCGACGCCCATTCGTGAGGTGCTCATGCCCGGACGGTCGTTCTTGCTTCTCGCCTCGTTGTCCTCGCTCCTCGCCGCGGGCTGCGGCGGCGGGACCACCGCGCCGGGTGACGGTGGCCGCATCGTGACGCCGTGCCCGGGGCCCGGCTGCACGATCGCGGGGCCGGTCGTGAGCTGCGGCATGGGCTACGCGTGCACGATTCCGAGCGGCGGCAGCCAGATGGTCGACTGCGCGGCCGGCTCGTCGTGCCAG
Source organism: Sandaracinaceae bacterium (assembly GCA_044220955.1). Lineage (GTDB taxonomy): Bacteria > Myxococcota_A > Polyangia > Polyangiales > Sandaracinaceae > JBBSAT01. The sequence continues at coordinate 1,062 of JBGAQA010000205.1, read as the reverse complement.
GGCACGTGCATGAACTCGTGCAACGTGGCCTGCCACGCGGGCGCGACGTGCGACGTCACGGTCGGCGACAGCTCGAGCTCGTCGTGCGACATGGCGATCTGCGAGATCACGGCCGGGGCGAGCGTCTCCTACACCTGCTCCAACGGGGCCGTCTGCGACGTCACGATGGGGGAGAGCGGCAGCGCCACCTGCGCGTCGGGCTCGACCTGCGCGTTCGCCTGCACCTCGTCCTGCAGCCTGAGCTGCACGGGCGGCTCGACCTGCACCGTCGAGTGCGCCACCGACACCGCGCCGCGCGCCTTCGAGACGGCGGCCAGCTGTCCCTGACGCCCCGGCCTCGTTGTGCACCGTTCGTACACCGTACGATCGGTGCACAGCGATCCGTGCCCCGCTTCAGTGGCCGGCCGCGCGCTCGTCGGGAACGAATTCCACCTCGAAGCTCCGCGGCCAGAGCTTGCCCGTGATGAGGAAGCGGCGCGTGTCCGGCAGCCAGGTGATGCCGTTCAGCACGTCGGCGTCGTAGCGCTCCTCGGTCGTCAAGAGGCCGCTCGCGTCGATCCAGCCGGTGACGCGGCCGCTGGCCGGATCGATCCGCGCGATCCGGTCCGTCTGCCAGATGTTCGCGTAGACGAGGCCGCCGACGCACTCGAGCTCGTTCAGCTGGTCGACCTCGTGGCCCGCGCGAGTCACGTGCACCGTGCGCTGCACCTCGAACGTCGTCGGGTCGCGGAAGAAGAGCTGGTCGGACCCGTCGCTCATGACGAGGTGGGTGCCGTCGTGGCAGAGGCCCCAGCCCTCTCCCTCGTAGTGGAACTCCGAGATGCGCGAGAAGTCGGCCCGGTTCCACACGTAGGCGATGCCCTCGCGCCAGGTGATCTCGAAGATGCGGTCTCCGACCACCGCGATGCCCTCGCCGAGCCTGTCGCCGCACGCGCGAAGCGCCGCGATCGCCCGCGCCGAGCAGGCGAGCACCTCGTCGAGCCGGTCCACCTTCGCCTTGTCGGCGAGCGTCGCGCGCACGAGATCACGAAACCCTTCGAACGCCGGGTCGAGGGCCACCTC
>JBGAQA010000204.1:0-4057 GCA_044220955.1 Sandaracinaceae bacterium | reverse complement strand
GTGCACAGGGTCGGGTCGCGGGTTCCAGCTCGCGTCGGGCGTGGAGCGACGATTCGCTGCAATCAGGAGAGTCGATGGTTGATTGGCAGGCGCAGTCTCGGTGCGGAGTCTTTCGAGCGGCGGTGGTCCTCGGGGCCTGGTCGGCCGCTGCGTCGCTTGCATCGGCACAGGGCTCCATCCAGGTCTCGGGATTCCAGGTCAGCGGGAACACGCTGCTCGACGCCAGGGCACTCGACGCGGTCCTCCTGCCGCTGCTCGGCCAGTTCCTGCTCCTCAACGTGGCGCTCGCGATCTTCAACCTCCTCCCGATCCCGCCGCTCGACGGCAGCCGGATCGTCGACGGGCTGGTGCCCTACGAGCGACGCGCGCTCTGGGATCGGGTCTCGCGCCCACTCGGCCTGGTGCTGCTGCTGGTGTTCTTCCTCTTCGTCGCGCCACTGCTGCTCGCCGCGGTGCAGGAACTGCGCGCCGCCTTCCACGCGCTCGCTGGCGCCTGACTCGCGTCCTTTACCCAAGTCTTACGTGCCCCTCGCCGCGGGGCGGGCCACCACGGAGCATGCGCATCCGGCTCGACCCTCGTGTCCTCGTGCTCTCCGCGCTCCTCTCCGCTCCGACCCTCGCGCGCGCCGACGAGCCCGACGCGGGCCCGGGCTCCCGCGACCCGCGACCCGTGTGCCGCGCGCGCGTCTGCCCGGACTGGGGCACGCCCGAGCGCGAGCGCGTCCGCCGTCGCGCTCCACCGGCACCTCCGGCGCCCACGCCCGGAGCGCGCCGGTGATCGACCTGCGCGAGCGGCCGCTCGCCCTCGCGCGCTTCGTCCGCGAGCTCGAGGCTCAGGCGCCGCGCTCGCTCGCCTCGCTCCGCCCGCGCCTCGACGACGCGAGCGACGACGAGCGCGAGGCGGCGTGCTTCGGCTGGGCGACGCGGATCGTCGACGAGTATCGCTCGGTCGTCGTGTTCACCGAGCTACTCGGCCACCTCGCCGCCGCCCGCGCGCCCTACGCCGCCCTCGCGACCGTCCATCGCATCGTGGGCGACGAGCTCCGGCACGCTCGCCTCTGTGCGGAGGTCGCCGGGTGGTTCGGCTCGCTCGACTCACTCGAGATCGACCTCCAGGATCTCGGGCTGCCACCGCACGAAGGGACGCCCGAGGAGCGCGCGCTCGAGATCGTCGTACGCGAGCTGGTGATCGGCGAGGGCGAGTCGGTCGCGTGCATCCGGGCGTACCGCGACGCCACGACCGACCGCGCGACGCGAACGGCCCTCGACGTGCTGCTGACGGACGAGGCGCGACACTACGCTGCGGGCCGTGCGCTCGACGTGCTCCTCGGCGAGACGTTCCCAGCCGAGCAGGTGGCGCGCGCACGTGCGCGGATCGACCGAGGCGCGCTCGCGGACGTCGCGCACATAAGGCGGATGCATCGTGCAGGCGCGAGGGGCGGGCCCGGCCGGCGCTTCGGCGTGTCGCTCCGGCCCGAAGAGACGCCGCCGCTCGCTCCTCCGGGGCTCCTCGTGTGACGATGGCACCCTTCCGAGCTCCGATGCCGACGACCTCTCTCGACCCGCTTCCGCGCGTGCTCCTGGTCGAGGACGAGCCCGCGATCCTCGATGGCCTCGAGAGCCTCTTCGCGGCCAGCGGATTCGTCCCGGCGCGCGCCGCCGATGGAGGCCTGGCCGACGCGTGGCTCGCGCGAGAGCGCTTCGACCTCGTCGTGCTCGACCTCATGCTGCCGACGCTGTCCGGCCTCGACGTACTGCGGCGGCTGCGAGCGCGCGGCGACGACACGCCGGTCCTCGTGCTCACGGCGAAGGGACAGGAGGAGGACGTGGTGGTCGGCCTCGAGTCGGGCGCGGACGACTACGTCACCAAGCCCTTCGCGATCCGCGAGCTGGTGGCGCGGAGCCGAGGCCTCTTGCGCCGGCCGCGCTCGACCTCCGGCGCCAAGCGCGTTCCGATCGGCTCCGCGGCCACCCTCGACGTCGACCGCCACGAGATCCTCGCTGGCTCGGTCACCGTGCGGCTGACGCTGCGCGAGACGATGTTCCTCGCCTACCTCGCCGAGCGCGCCCCGGGGACGGCCAGCCGCGAGGAGCTGCTCGTCGACGTGTGGGGCTATCGGGACGGAACCATCCGCACCCGCACCATCGACGTCCACGTGCAGCAGCTGCGCGCGAAGCTGCGCGCGATTGCCGGGGGCGAGGCGTCGATCGCCACGGTGCGCGGCCGCGGCTACCGCCTCGAGCCGCGATGAGCGCGACGCGCAGGGCGCTCGCGTCGCTCGCGGCCCTCGCGCTGCCGGTGCTCCTGCTCGCCGCCGGCTGGCTCTGGAGCTCGCTGCGCGAGCGCGACGCCCGGCTCGAGCACGAGCGCGCCCGGCTGAGGGCCGCCCTCGATCGCGCGCGCAGCGCGGTCGACGCGGGGCTTCGCGAGCTCGCCGCGCGCGAGGACGAGCGGCCCTTCTACGTCTACAGCCACTACTACTCGCCGCCCGACGTGCTCGCGCTGACGGATCCGGTCGCGATCTCGCCGCTCGCCTCGGAGGCGGGCGATCCGCGCATCGTCGGGCACTTCGAGCTCGCTCCCGACGGCACGCTGCGCACGCCCTACTCGGTCGAGCCCGGCCCGGCGACGGAGCGCGCCGCCCGCGTGCTCGCGGCGCTCGACGACACGGCGCAGAGGACGTTGCTCGCCGAGCTCGGGAGCGGGAGCGCCGGGGCGCTGATCGCCAGCGCGGTCGAGCCCACGGCGAGCCCGCTCGCGCAGGTCGGCAACATGATCGCGACCGACATCACCCACGCGCAGTCAGGGGACCTCGAGGCCTACGAGCGCGTGCAGTCCCGCGGACGCGCCGTGCCCCGCGTCGCCCGCCGAGACGTCGCGCTCGAGACGCTCCAAGAGGAGCAGCGTGTTGTGGCCCGCTCGGCCGCCCCCCCCTCGCTGCCCGCGCCGGCCCCCGAGCCGGCGCTCCCGCCGCTCGTGCAGGGCGAGATCGAGGTCGACTACACGCCCATGACGCTGCGCTCGCTGGGAGGCGCGCTCCTCTTGACCCGCGTGGTCTCGCACGAGGGCGCGAGCGTGCTCGACGGAGTGGTCCTCGATCGCGCGCGCATCGTGGGCGAGTGGGTCCCCGAGACGATCGCGCGCGCCGTCCCCGAGGATGCCCCCAGCGTGGTCACGGGCGACACCGGCCCGGGCGAGTGCGCCGCGCGCGCCCCCGCGAGCGAGCTCTTGCCCGGCGTGGAGCTCTGCGCGCCGCTCGGTCCGCTCGCGCGCGCCGAGGCCCTGCTCGACCGCTCGCTCGCGCTCGAGGTCGCCCTGCTCGCGATCCTGCTCGCGCTCGCTGGCGTGGCGGTCCTCGCCATCGCCCGCGCGACGGGGCGTGCCGCGGAGCTCGCCCGCCAGAAGAGCGCGTTCGTCTCGGCCGTGAGCCACGAGCTGCGCACGCCGCTGACCACGCTCCGCATGCACGCGGAGATGCTCGACGAGGGGCTCGTCTCCGAGGAGCGCCGGGCCAAGGTGCACGGCGAGCTCGTCACCGAGAGCGTGAGGCTCGCGCGCCTCGTCGAGAACGTGCTCGAGGCCTCGCGCCTCGAAGAGGGGCGGCGCCCGCTGCGCGCGAGCCGCGCCGACCTGGGGACCCACGTGCGCGCCGTCGTCGAGGCACAGCGGAGCCACGCCCGCGCCAGGGGCTTCGAGCTCGACCTGCGCCTGCCGGAGGCGCCCGTCGAGCTCGCCTTCGACGCGAGCGCGATCGAGCAGATCCTGACGAACGCCATCGACAACGCGCTGAAGTACGCGTCCGCCGCGAGCGATCGCCGACTGGACGTCTCGCTCCAGCGCGCCGCCCAGGGCGGACGCCCCGGCGTCGAGCTGCGCGTGCGCGACCGTGGGCCGGGCGTCGAGGCGTCCGAGCGCGAGCGCGTCTTCGAGCGCTTCCACCGCGTGGAGCGCCCCGAGACGGCCCACCAGCCGGGGACCGGTCTCGGTCTCGCACTCGTCCGCGAGCTCGCGCACGCCCACGGGGGAGCGGCCCGGATGCTCGGGGCCGGTCCGGGC
>JBGAQA010000203.1:0-4070 GCA_044220955.1 Sandaracinaceae bacterium | reverse complement strand
GCGAGGGCGAGGGCGAGGGCGAGGGCGAGGGCGAGGGCGAGGGCGAGGGCGAGGGCGAGGGCGAGGGCGAGGGCGAGAGCGAGAGCGAGAGGGAGAGGGAGAGAGACAGACCGCAGAAGCGGAGAGGCCCCTCCCGGACGGGAAGGGCCTCTGGGATCGCCGATGCGCTCCGCGTCAGTCGCCCTGCAGGACGCTCATCGCCTCGTCGTGCATCTGGTACACGGCGGCTGCCGGCGCGCTGGGGGCTCCGCCCGAGCTCGCCATCGAGGGCAGGTAACCGTCGAGCACGCGCATCGACGACGCCCGCTCCGCGAGCTGCGCGTCGCCCTCGAGCGTCGCGTACTGCTCCGTCTGCGCGGCGGCCTGCGCCAGCAGCGCGCGCGCCTCGTCGACCTCACCGGTGCGCGCCATCGCGATCGCCCGGATCGTCACCTCGGCGGCCAGCATCCGCGCTGCGTCGCGCTCGACGCTCTCGTCGCGGCCCGTCGCGATCTCTTCTTCCGAGCCCGACGCGTGCGCGCCGAGGAACACGCGGCGCTCGAGCTGGCCTGCGCCGTCCACCGCGTCGCTGAAGTGCAGCACCGCGTCGAGCAGCTCCACCGTCGCACCGTCGCGCCTGGGGGCGGCCTGCATCCTCACCATCACGTCGCGCGACTCGCCCTCCGAGAGATCGCCGATCTCGACGCGCACGCCGGTGCCGTACGCGCTCGTCGCCGGCCCGACCACGCCCACGATGGTCACGCCGGGGCCCGGCGAGAGCTCGACGTACGCGCCACGCGCCACCGTGCGCACGAGCCGGAGCACCTCGTCGCGGAAGACCTCGGCGACCGCGGACGAGTCTTCGACGGCATGGAAGCGACCGCCGCTACGCTGCGCGATCGCGCCGAGCAGCGTCTCGTCGTAGTCGACGCCGAGGCCGAGCACCGTGATCGCGATCTGCCGCTCGCCCGCGGCCTGCGCCATCGCCTCGATGCCGCTCGCGTCGTTCGGCACGCCGTCCGAGAGGAGCACGACGCGGTTGACGCCGTTGGGGTCCCAGTGGCGCACGACCTCCTCGAGGCCGGCCGTCAGACCGCCGCGCAGGTCGGTCGTGCCCTGCGCGACCATGCGGTCGATCGACTCGCCCAGGGTGTCCATGGAGTGACCGTCGATGACCGTCGACGGGAGCAGCACCTCGGACGACGACGAGAACGCGATGACCGCGAGGCGATCTCCCTCCTGCAGCTGGGACAGGAGAGCGCGGGTCGCGCTCCGTGCGTCACCGATCGGCTGACCCTCCATCGAGCCCGAGGTGTCGATGACCACGGCCAGGTTGATGGGGGGGCGATGGGCGCCCCGCACGGCCGACGCGTCGATGTGCAGGCGGGCGAGCACTTCGCTGATCTCCCCGGCGGGCACGAATCGGTTGCCCACGGCGCCCTGCATCGCGATGACCTCGGGGTCGCGGCCGGGCGGGCGGACCTCCGTGCCGGCGCACCCGATCAGGATCGAAGCCAAGCTCGCGCATCCGAGCGCGAGCGTCCGAACGACGCCCTTCCGCATACTCGTCTCCCTCGGCGCCGCTCGCTGGTTGGCTGGGAGCGGCGCGCTGGGCAGTCCGACGCGTCGGCCGGGCGTTCGATCTACTTGCTGGGATCGATTCTCACCGTGGCTTGAACTCGGACGCCTTCGCGAGCTCCTCGAAGAGCTCCTTCTCGCGCTCGGTGAGGGCCTCCGGCACGTGGATCTCCACGGTGGCGAAGAGGTCCCCGCGCTCGCCGTCCTCGCGCGGATAGCCCTTGCCGCGCAGCCGGATCCGTCGCCCGGACGAGGTGCCCGCGGGCACCTTGAGCTTCACCTCGCCGTCGAGCGTGGCGAGCGGCGCGACGGTGCCGAGCGCCGCCTCCCAGGGGCTGACGGCGAGCGTCGTCAGCAGGTCCGCGCCCTCGAAGCGGAAGCGCGCGTCGGGCGCGAGCTTCACGGTGAGGTAGAGATCTCCGCTCGCGCGCGGCCCCGGGTGTCCCTTGCCGGCGAGGCGGATGCGCTGGCCGTCCCGGACGCCGGGCGGGATCTTGAACGTGATGCGTGTCGTCTCGCCGGACTGCGCGTCCGTCAGGCCGATCTCTCGCGAGCCACCCCGGAAGGCCTCCTCGATGCCGAGCTCGATGCTCGACTCGAGGTCGCGCCCGCGCGTCGGCTGCCGTCGCTGAGCGCGGCCGCCGAAGCCGCCCATCCCAGGCATCCCGCCCATCTGCCCGCCGCCCGCGAACATCTGCTCGAAGATCGACTGGAGGTCGTTCGGGTCGATGCTGCCCCCGTTGCCGCCGAAGCCCCCGAGGTCGCCGAAGTCGAAGCGCACGTTCTCGGCGCCGGGCGGTGGCTGCCGTCCCTCGGAGATCGCCTTCCAGGCGGGGCCGTACTGATCGTAGAGCCCACGCTTCTTCTCGTCCTTGAGAACCTCGTAGGCCTCGTTGATCTCCTTGAAGCGGTCCTCGGCCTTCGCGTCCTTGTTGCGATCGGGGTGGTACTTCCGGGCGAGCGAGCGAAACGCCTTTTGCAGATCGTCGGCGCTCACGCCGCGCTGCACGCCGAGCACCTCGTAGTAGTCCTTGTAGCTCACCGGCTCACAGCCTCGTCGCCAACCTGATCACGACCCGCGCGTTCACAAGTGCGCCGTGGGCGCCTCGACCGGCGGCGGGCTCGCCAGCTCCTCGGACTCGGGGGCCTCGCCGGGTGGCGTGGCCTCGACACGCACCGGACGCGGGCCGCTCGGCGGCTCCTCGGGCGAGTCGATCCGCACGGGGCGCGTCACGCTCGTGGTCGCGCCGGGTGAAGCGGGCGCGCCGCCGCCGCAGCCGACGAGAACCAACGAGACCGCGACCGCGACCGAGACCGCGACCGAGCGCATCATCGCGCGCCCTCGAGCTCGAGAGCGCGGCGCGCCTCGTCCTCGTCGAACGTGATCAGCTCGTCGGTGGCGGTGTCCTCCTCCAGCGATGTGCGTCGCTGCTGCATCGCCACGGTGGCGCTGTCACAGAGCACGACGCGGCTCTTGAATCCGGGCAACGCCTGTCCCGCGCGCTTCATGTCGGAGAGCAGCTGCGCGGAGTCGTTGTCGAGCGGGGCCAGGCCGCGGAGATCGGCGAGCACGCGGAAGGCGGCGCCGCCCGTCGCCGCGAGCGCCTGCGCGTGCGAGCGCATCAAGGCGCGGACGTTCGCGAGCGTGACCTGCCGCGTGATGCGGATGGCGAGGACGCGCGTCGCGGGGTCGTACTCGATGCACCACATGGAGAGAGTCGGGTCTACAAAAGGAGGAGCCCCGCGATCGTATCCGACGCGGGGCCCCTCCGACGGTCTATGAAGTGTGACGACTACTGGCAGGCCGGCGGGACGGTCTGTCCCGTCGCCGTGAGGCCCGACCGGAATCCGTCGATCGCCGACTGGCATGCCGCGTCGGGCATACCGGCCGTGTTGTAGCTCGGGCACGAGGAAGCGACCGATGCTCCGTACGGAGTCGCCGCGTACGCGTTGCAGCAGTCGACCGCGCGCTGGCAGACACTACCCCCGCCGCCACCACCTCCGCCGCCGGTCCCGTCGACCGGGGCCGCAGTGCCCGCCGCGGTGATCGCGCCGGCCGCCATCATGTTGCACGCGTACCAGCCCGCAGAGCAGAGGCAGCTGATGAGGAACAGGACGCCGCAGCCGATGCCGAGGTAGCGCATCGTGTTGCTGCCACCCGCGGCGGGAGCCGCGCCCATCGGCGCGCCACCCATCGGCGGCCCGCCCATCGGCGGCCCGCCCATCGGCGGGCCCCCGAAACCACCCGGCGGCGGCCCGCCAGGAGGAGCGCCGAATCCACCGCCCGGCGGCGGCCCGCCAGGAGGAGCGCCGAAGCCGCCGCCACCGCTCGGGGGAGCGCCGAAGCCACCGCCACCGCCCGGGGGAGCGCCGAATCCGCCGCCCGGCGGGGGTCCACCGGGGGGAGCGCCGAATCCGCCGCCCGGCGGGGGCCCACCCGGGGGAGCGCCGAAGCCACCGCCTGGCGGGGGCCCACCGGGGGGAGCGCCGAAGCCACCGCCCGGCGGGGGCCC
>JBGAQA010000202.1:0-4098 GCA_044220955.1 Sandaracinaceae bacterium | reverse complement strand
GCCTCCTCGTAGAGCACCGCGAGGTTCGCGCAGCCCAGCTGGTCACCGCCATCGCACGCCTGCTGGTGCAGCGCGCGCGCGCGCGCGAGGTCGGCGGTCACGCCGTGGCCGCTCTCGTAGAGCAGTCCGAGCATCGTGCAGCCGAGCAGCTCCTCCTGCTCGCACGCCGTCTGGTAGAGGCGCACGGCGTCCGCGAAGCTCTGCGGGCGCCCGCGTCCGTCCTCGGCCATGCGCCCGAGGTTCACGCAGCCGAGCTGATCGGCGTGCGAGCAAGCTCGCCCGAACCACTCGACCGCGTGCGCGACGCTCTGCTCGACACCCCGCCCCTCCTCGTGCATGAGGCCCAGGCTCACGCATCCGCCGCCGTCGCCACCCTCGCAGCCGCGCTGGTAGAGCGCGAGCGCGCCGACGAGATCCTGAGGGACGCCGTCCGCGCCGACCTCGTGGAGGTGGCCGAGGTTCGAGCACCCGACCGGCTCTCCGTGCTCACACGCGTTCGTGTAGTACGCCGCGGCGCGCTCCGCGTCGCCCGCCGCCTCGTCGAGCAGGCCGAGGTCGTTGCAGGCGCTCGGGTGCTCGCCCGCCTCGCACGCGCGCGTGAGGTAGCGGCGCGCGCGCGTCGCGTCCGCGCGCACCCCCGCGCCGCCCTCGCGCAGGAGCGCCCCGAGCCGCTCACAGCCGTCGAGCTCGTCGTGATCGCACGCGCGCTGGTACATGCGACCGGCACGCGCGAGATCCTGCGCGGCGCCACGTCCCTCGGCGAGCATGTCCCCGAGCATCCAGCACGCGGGCGGGTCGAAGTCCGCGCCGTGCCCCGTGCAGCCGAGGTTGAGGTAGTGCACGGCGTCGACGCGCTCCTGGTCGCCGTCGCTCGGGGCGAGCATCTCGCCGAGGTGCGTGCACGCCTCGACGAAGCGATCGTTGCAGCCCCGCTCGAGCCAGCGCCGCGCCGTCACGAAGTCCTCGGTGACGGCGAACTCTCGCTCGTAGAGGCGCGCGAGGTGGAAGCACCCCTCGCCGTCGTGCGCCTCGCACGCCGTGAGCAGGAACACCCGCGCCTGGGCCTGATCCTGCGCGACGCCCGTCCCGGTCAGGTACATGACGCCGATGTGCCGGCACGACTCGGCGTGGTGAGCCGAGCATCCACGGCGATAGAGATCGGTCGCACGCGCGAGGTCGGCGGTGACCCCCTGCCCCGTCTCGTACGCGAGACCCGCGCGCGCGCACGCGTCGGCGTGGTCCGGACCGCACTGAGTCGCGAGCGCCTCGGGCGACGAGCCACGGCCGCCGCGCTGTGCGTGGGCGACCGAGAGCGTCAGCCCGACCGAGAACAAGAACGTGAGAAGAGCCCGACCCACCCCGCGAAGCAACATGGCGGAAGGGTAGACGATCGGAGGGCGTTCGGCCTTCAGTCGGCCGGAGCGCGCGCCAGGGGGGTCCTGGGCGGCGGCAGCTCGTCAGTCCTCGATGGCGCTCTTGACGTACAGAATCCGCAGGCAGTGCATGCAGGACATGATCTCGGTCGCCTTCGTCAGCTGCTGGAAGCGATTCGGTGCGATGGAGATGCGGCAGGCCGTGCACGTCCCGTTCGCGGCCTCGGCGACCGGGCGCGCGAGCTTCGTGCGCAGCCGGTCGTAGAGGCGCAGGTTGTCCTTGTCGATCTTCGCCGCGACCTCACTGCGACCGACGAGCGTCTTCTCGCGCTCGATCCGCAGCTCGCTCAGCTTCGCCTCCGATGCCGCCTCGGCCGCTTCGAGCTCGGCCTTCTGCTCGGCCAGGGCCTTCTCGGGCTCCCCCAGTCCGGCGCGCGTCTTCTCGATGCGCTCCTTGAGCCTGTCGCGCTCGGCCTCGCCGTCCTTGATCGTCCGCCGGACGGTCTCGAGCTCGCGCTCGGCGGCCTCGGCCTCCCGCATGGTGCGCGCCTTGGCGCTCTTGCTCCGAGACTTGCCGAGCTGGTCGTTCCGCGCGGAGATGTCGGTCTCTTGCTGCGTGAAGAGGCGCTCGGCCTCCGCGATCCCCGCCTTCTGGCGCGCGACGAGCTCCTCGAGCCGCTTGACGCCGAGACGTCGTTCCTCGAGCTCGAGTGGAATCCCCTTGAGGCGATCGTCGATGTCCTTCGCGAGCGAATCGATCTCGGCCAGCTTGACGAGCGACTTCAGTTGATCCCTCACGCCGCGCGACTCCTTGCTGCTCGGGAAACGCTAGGTACCGCTTCGCCTCGTCGGTGGCAAGCGGGAATCCCCGCTAGGCATGATTCTGGCTTTTCTCGTAGGCTGGGGCGCGATGCTGGCTGCCCCGCCGCCGCTGAGCGATCGAGACGAGGTGCTCTCGTTGCTGCGGGCGTGGCACGGAGACAGCCCGGCGACGCGACGGGATCCGCGAGCGCTCGGCATCCGATCGATCGTGGCCACGCCGGTGCATCGGATCGCCATCACGCGGGTCGCCGAGAACCGCGGCATCGGCGTGCGCGCGCGGATGCCTGCGGGCCGGCGGCCACCCTCGGCGCAGGCGCCCATCGACGTCTGGGCGATCGCGGATCTCGAGATCCCGCTCGGGAGCAAGCTCGGCACACGCATCGAGCGCGTGCTCGAGGATCTCCCCGAGCGGGTGTCCGACTGCGAGCGCTGCCGCGGCGAGGGCCGTGTGTCGTGCACGGCTTGCCAGGGGACGGGGGTCCGCGGACACGGCAAGCACCGGCACGTGTGCGGCGCGTGCTCCGGCGCCGGACACTCCACGTGCCTGCCGTGCACGGGCCTCGGCGGCTTCATCGGACCGCCCTTCGCCTGGTCTTCCATCGCCGAGGGCACCGCGACACGGATCGTCCGCGCGCCCGGGATCTCGGACGAGGCCGCGCTCGACGTCGACGCCGCCCTCGCCCGCGGGCTCGGCACGGTGGTCCTGCGCGACGACGCGTGGAGCGGCGCCGTCGACGGCAGCATCGGCTACCGCGACACGAGCCACGCGAGCCAGCTCGGCGACGAGATCCGCGCGCTCTTCTCCGAAGTGCAGGCCACGTCGCTCGGCCGAGTGCGCGCGCACAAGCTCGAGGTCCGGCGCGCCGCCGTCTACTCCGTCACGCTCGAGGACGGCAGCACCTTCGTGACGTGGGGGCCGCCGGCGAAGGTCTCGCCCGAGGACGCGCTCGACGCGCGCGGCGCGGCGCTCGGCCGGACGATCGGCCTGCTCCTCGTCGGCGTCGCCATCGCGATCGTCGTGACGTGGCTCGGCCGCCACCGCTGACGTCAGCGACGTCGTGGCCGTCGCAGCACGCGATCGGGCTCTCCGAAGCCCAGGCGGTGGTAGAACGGGTGGAGTTCGGGATCGGCACGCAGGACGAACTGGATCGTGTCCCGCCCGTCGAGCAGCTCACGCATGAGGCCCGTCGCGACGCCGCGACGCCGGTAGGTCTCGGCCACGACGACGTCCGTCACGTAGGCCGTGGTCACGCCGTCGCTGATCGCACGCGCGAACCCCACGAGCGTGCCGCGGTCCCACGCGCTGACGACCCAGCGCGACCCCGCGATGACGCGCGCGAGGGAGGCGACGTCCCCGCCGCGCTCACCCCACCCCACGCTCCGGAAGAGCGCCGCCAGCCGCTCGAGATCGACGTCGTGGTCGTGCCGGAAGACGACGCTCACGGGCTCAGCCGCTGCGGCGCCCGAGCTCGACGAGGAGCCACGCGAGCCACGTGACGCCGAGGAGCTGCCCGAGGTTCCGCTTCGTCGCGATGGGCGCCTGCCGGAGCTTCTGGACCGGGTGATGCCCGAACACGTTGCGCAGCCGCTGCGCCGTGGCCTCGTCGATCCCGCGGAAGACGAGCCGCGCGTGGTGCTCGCCCTTCACGGCGCGCACGGTGCCGCGCCGGACGCCGGCGCGCTTCACCACGTCGGCGATGCCCTCGAGGAGGTTGCCGCTGATGCGCCCGCGAACGACCAGGCAGCGCCCGTCGCGCACGGAGACGCAGAAGATCTCGCCCATGCGCTCGGCGACGAGCCACACGACGATCGCCACGACGACGAGGAGCAGGAGCCACATGGCCCCGAGACGAAAGCGCGGATCGCGCGCGCGGTCAACTCGATCGGCTCGCCTCTCCGGTCC
>JBGAQA010000201.1:0-4226 GCA_044220955.1 Sandaracinaceae bacterium | reverse complement strand
CCTCGCCCTCGCCCTCGTCCTCGCCCTCGCCCTCGCCCTCGCCCTCGCCCTCGCCCTCGCCCTCGCTCAGCTGCGGCGCCGCCGACGCACGATCCGGATCCCGAGCAGCCCGACGAGCCAGCCAGCCCCGCCCCCATTCGCGCTCGCCCGACACCCGCAGCTCGCCATCGCCGGCGGCGTCGCCGTGCCCGCGTCCGCCCTCATCCCCCCGTCGCCGCCTGCGCTCCCCGCGTCGCTCCCCCCGTCCGCGACGGTCGCCGCGTCGGTCCCGGCGTCGGGCATCGGGCAGGCCATGGGCGATGCGCCGAGGTCCACCATCGCGCTCGCGATCTCGGTCGGCGTCGCGCCGCCGTGCGTGTCCCACGCGTCGTACGCCACCCGGCCCCACCCGCCCGTCGGCACCGCCGGGTCCGCGCTCGGCCCCGCGTTGTCGCGAAGGAACTCGATGTACTCGCGCGTCGTCGCCTGGTAGCGCAGCCGCGCGCGCAGGTGCAGCGAACCCGTGCCGCAGAGGCCGGGCAGCGTGTAGCTGATCTCGTCGTAGTTGTGGTAACCGCCCGCACCGTCGCCATAGTCGCGGCCGAGCGGGAGGTCGTCGTCGGTCGCGCCCGGCGTGAAGCCCTCGGGCGGGATGCGCGTGTCGAGCATCAGCGTGTCCGCCAGCGCGAAGTGGAAGCTCGGCGTCACGCTTCCGTCCGCCTGCCGCTCGCCGAAGCGCGCCTCGTACGTACGCGCCTGCGCGTCGGCCTCGAGCATCCCCGTCGCCGCGTCGTAGCGCGCCGAGCCCGCGACGCTCCGGCCCGTGTCGTCGAGCACGTCGAGCTCGAGCCACATGCGTCGCCCCTCGGTGTAGCCGGTCGGAAGCTTGTGGCCGGTGAGGTTCGTGACGCGCACCGTCGCCGTCGCGCTCGTGCCGGCGAGCGCGCTCGCCATGATCTCGACGCGCGCGGAGGTCCGGACGAACGCCTCGATGCGCGTCGCGTTGTCGGAGAGGTGCGCGGCGAGACCCGCTGGCACGTCGGGGATCGCGGACGCGATCGCGCGCAGCTGCCACGAGGCCGCGCCGAGCAGGTCGTGCCGCGAGACGCCGCTGCGCAGCGTGTCGGGGAACGAGCCGAACGTCGCGACCTGCACGTCGTGGTCGACCACCGGCATGTGGCAGCTCTGGCAGGTCTCGGAGCGCCCGGCGAAAGCGCTCGCGCGCCACTCGCTGTACGTCCGTTCGACGGCGAAGCCCCGCCCGGTCGCGACGGCCGTGCCGGACTCCAGGCGATAGCCCGTGAGGATCGGGTTCGTGATGTCGTGGCACTGGCCGCAGAGCCGGCTCGTCGGCAGGAACGTCGAGACGCCCGTCGGGTGCCCGGCCTCGGTGCCCGGCGCGTACGAGTAGGGGCCGTAGCGCAGCTCGCCGTCGACCGGTCCGTCCCCGAGCACCAGGCGCGTGTTGAAGAGCTGCGCGTCCGTCGGATCGGTCGAGCGGTGGCAGACCATGCACGCGATCCCGTCGAGGTCGTCGCTCGGAGGTCGCCCGGCCGCGTCGGGCATGAAGCGCGGCCGATCGGCCATCGGCGCGGTCGCGTCGTACTCGGGCACCTCGGAGCGCCCGCGGAGCCACGCCTCGGGCGAGTGGCAGCGCACGCAGAAGTCGGGCGCGTGCGGCAGGTCCGTCTCGGCCAGCGCGAGGGCCGCGCGGAAGACGGGATCGCGGTTGGCGCTCGCCATCAGCGAGCCGCGCCACGACTCGAAGGGCTCGTAGTCGTCCGTGTCGTCGATGCCCGAGTGGCACGTGCGGCAGGGCCCGCTCGACTGGATCGGGACCAAGATCCCACCCACCTGCCCGGCAGGCTGCGTGCCCGGCTGGAAGATCTGCGCGTGCGCCGGGGCGGCGACGAGTACGAGCGCGAGGACGAGGCCCGATCGTGCGATCACGCACCGAGCGTACTACGGCGCCGCCGCGGGCCGAGGCCAGCCGTCGATCCAGCCGCTATGCGCCCTGGTTCCGGCCGCGGGTGAACGCGCGCCGGGCCGCGCACGGCCGCCTACCTCGCCTCGAACCGCCAGGGGAAGTACGGCCGGCACCGCTACTCGCTCGAGGAGTACGGCATCGACGGCGAGCGGTACGCCCACGAGCAGCGCGAGTACATGGAGCGCTACGGCTACCGGGCCGACGCGGCGCGAGCGCACGAGCGGCGGGCGTCGCTCGGGGCGTGAAGAGCGTAGACTCGACGGCTGTGATCCGCTTCGTCGCGCCGGGTGCGCTCCTGTGGCTCGCCGCGTGCGGCGGCACCGCGCTCGCGCCGGACGGTGGCGTGGACGCGTTCGTCGTGCCTTCGGACACCGGCCCGGTCGCGCCCGACGCGCCCCCGCCCGTCGACGCCGGTCACGACGCGCCCGGCGAGGCGCTCCTCACGCTCTCGCCGACGCCCTTCGCGTTCGGTGCTTGGGCCGTCGGGTGTGAGAGCGCGGCGCAGTCCTTCACGGTCTCGAACACCGGCTCGGCCGGCATCGGCATCGTCTCCACGGCGCTCACCGGCCTCGACGCGACGCAGTTCGCCATCGAGCGCGACGGCTGCGCCGGAGTCACGCTCGCGCCGGCGAGGTCGTGCACGGTCGATGTCGTCTATCGCCCGACCAGCCCGGGCGACCATTCCGCGTCGCTCGAGCTGACCGCCGTGGGCGGCTCGCGGCTGTTCGCGGCCCTGACCGGGCGGGCTCTCGTAGCGGTTCCGCTCACGATCGCCCCGGCGACCCGCAACTTCGGGAGCGTCCTGGCGGGCGCGATGAGCACCGCCGTCGACTTCACGGTGCGAAACGCGGGCGGGTGCGGCGCGCTGACGCTCGCGAGCAGCCTCGTCGGGGCGAACGCCGATCAGTTCCACGTCACCGCATCGACCTGCGATGGAGCGGTGCTCGCGGGCGGAGAAGCCTGCGTCGTGAGCGTCGTGTTCGCGCCGACCGGGTCCGGAGCGATGAGTGCCGTCCTGGAAGTGAGCACAGGGACGCTCCTCGCGTCGTCCACCCTGACCGGCACCGGCCAGCACTTCGGCCTCTCGTTCCTGCCCAGCTCTCACGACTTCGGCGCGGTCTCGCTCGGCTGCGGCGGGAGCGCAGCCCAGACCTTCACGCTCACGAACAACGGCGCTGCCGCGAGCGACGTCACAGTGACGGTCGCCGGCGCCAATCCCGCCGACTTCGTGATCGTGCGCGACGGGTGCTCGGCCACGTCGCTCGCCGCGGCGTCGTCGTGCACGGTCGACGTCGTCTTCCGCCCGGGCGCGGCCGGACTGCGCGACGCGATACTGGCCGGGAACGGGAGCGGCGGCGTGCCGCCCGCGAGCGCGGCCCTCGCCGGCGTCGGCCTCGCGGCCGTCCCGCTCACCATGACGCCCGCCGTTCACGACTTCGGCACCGTCGCCCTCGGCGGCACCGCCAGCGCCGACTTCACGGTCACGAACACCTGCGCGGCGACCGCGCCCGCCGTAGGCGCGATCACGAGCGCGCTCACCGGCGTCCGTTCTCCCGAGTTCCACGTCACCGCCGACACGTGCGCCGGGACGATGCTCGCCGGCGGCGACACGTGCACCATCGCCGTCACGTTCCAGCCCACCGCGACCGGCACCGCGACGGCCACCCTCTCCGTGTCGTCGCCGATGGGCGGGATGGACGTCTCCGACCTCTCGGGATCGGGACGCTGACGGTCGCGAGCGCCTGCTACGCAGCTCCGCGAGGCGCAGGGTGCAGGTCCTCGACGCGCCCGCGCTCACGGATCACGCGCACCTCGCCGCCGTCCACCATCACCTCGGCCGCACGGGGGCGCGCGTTGTACTCGCTGGCCATCGACGCGCCGTACGCGCCGGTGCCGCGGACGACGAGCAGGTCGCCGCGCGCGAGCGGCGGCAGCGCGCGTCCGAGCGCGAGGAAGTCGCCCGTCTCGCACACCGGTCCGACCACGTCGCACGCCGACGCGGCGCCCTGCCGCGGACGCACGGGCACGATCGCGTGGTACGCGTCGTAGAGCGCAGGGCGGATCAGCTCCGTCATCGCCCCGTCGACGATCACGAAGCGCTTGCCCGCCTGCGCCTTCTCGAAGACGACGCGCGTCAGCAGGATCCCCGCGTCGCCGACGAGCGCCCTGCCCGGCTCGACGGTGACCTCGAGATCGGAGACGCCTGCGCGCCGCATTCCCTCGCGGATCGCCGCGCCGAACGCGGCGTACGCGTCGGCCG
>JBGAQA010000200.1:0-4405 GCA_044220955.1 Sandaracinaceae bacterium | reverse complement strand
GAGAAGCGGAGCGCCAAGAGCGCGAGCAGCACGCCCGCGGCGATCAGCCCGAAGGGCGCGACGCGCGGCGTCGACGTACCCGCGATCGAGACGAGGTCGCTCGAGTGAGCGCGCGCGACATCGAGGTCGAGGACGTCAAGGAAGGCAGACGCCCGCGCTGCCGCACACGCGCGTGCTCGGGCACTCGTCGAACGGATCGAGTCCCATCATCACCGGCAGGCACATCCCGTCCGTGCCGCCTCCGCGCGTCGCGCCTCGACACGAGTGGCACTCGAGCGCCGAGGCCGTCTCCCCGCACACGCGATCGCAGCACACGCCCTCGCTGCAGAAGAACCCGCTGCCGCCGCCGGTCGGGCAGCTGGGGACCGCTCCGACGCCCGTGCACGCGTCGCCGAGGTGCGCGCGGCAGTACGCGGTGAACGGGGGCAGGCCGTCGGCGTCCTGGCACCTGGGCGGGCCGGGACACTCGGTGTCGCCCGGATCGGTGTCCTCCTGGAACGCGCTGCAGGTCCCGTCGGGCGTGCGCGAGAGCGACGCGATGCACGCCATGCAGACCCCGTCGCACCGCTCGTTGCAGCAGACGCCGTCGACGCAGAACCGGCTCGTACAGCCGCCGGGCCCGGTGCACGTCGCGCCGTTGGGCTGCGGTCCGGCATCGACGGGCACGCCCGCATCGGGTGGGCCGGCGTCGGGCGGGCCAGCGTCGAACGCTCCCGCATCCGGCGGCCCCGCGTCGCGAGGCATGGCAGCGACGCAGGAGACGTCGTCGAACTGGACGCGGAGCTGGAGAGCGAAGGTGGCGCTCATCGTGGTGGTTCCGAAGTCGAAACCGACGTGGGCCCATCCAGCGACTCTCGCGCCGACTCCGATCGCCGAGCAGTGCCAGCCGGGCAGCGGCATCGTCAGGGGCGAATGGATGCCCATCGCGAGATCCGCAGCCGGGCCCTGGATGAAGCTCCAGTACGCCCGAGGTTGGGCGCTCCCCGTGCCCCCGACCCAGATGCTGTCCGTCTCGACGTCGAACGGCGGCGCACTCTCGGACGCAGGCACGCCCGGCTCTCCGAGCGGCGTCACGATCCGATCCTCGTCCCAGGTGTAGGCACCCGTCGTCACGTTGTGGAGATGAATCGGACCGCTCGTCGTGAGCGCGCCCGCTCTCCACCTCCATCGCTCGTCGTACTCGTGCTGCCCGCCCATGGCATCGATGCGCAGATAAACGTCCCGGGTCTGACTGCGCACGCGCGCATGTCGCTCGGCCCAGTGGCTGCTGAGGTGCATCACCGTGCCGATCGCGAAGAGATGGCCATCGAGTCGATGCAGCGTCGCGGTCGGGACCGCCTCCACGGTGCCGTCCGCCGCGCGCGCGTAGTGGACCGCGAGCGCATAGGACCCGTCGGCGCTGATCATCCCGGGCAGCGCGCCCGGCCACTCGTGCACGGCGTACGCCGGCCGCACGAAGTTCAGTCCCTCGGGCGCCAGCTCGTACACGCCCGCGAGCGGCTCACCGTCGGCTGCCTCCGCGGGCCACGCGGCACGCGGCACGACCGTCACCGACACGCGCGTGTCCGCCGCGAGCGCGCCGGGCGGGATCACGAGGCGGAAGATCCGTCGCTCGCCGCGACGGTGCCGCCCGCCGCCGCGGTGATCATCACCGACGCGGACGAGCCCGTGTCGACCGACGCGCCGGCGTCGGTCGCGGGCCCGTCGCCGCCACATCCCGCCACGACGAGAAGGACCACGCAGCAGACAGATCTCACCTGCGACCCCCTCGACGAGGATACTGGACGCCGCGATGCAGGCGCAAGGGAAGCCCCTCGCGCATCTCGGGGTCGAGAGCGTAGTCGTCTGTCGTGCGCCTGGTCCGCTTCGAAGCGCCGATGCAGACGCGGGAGTTCGTCGAGCTCGTCGTGGCGACGGGCGCCGCGCTGCACGTTCCGATCGAAGCGCGATGGAGCCGACCGGGACGTACGGCGACGCGCTCCGCGCGCTGCTCGTCTCGCGTGGAGTCGTCGTGCACATGCAGAGCCCGAAGCGCGTGCACGACGCGCGCGACGTGTTCGATGGCGTGCCGAGCTTGCACGACGCGAACCGCTGCGTGGTGATGGCGCAGCTGCATCGCCAGGGCGTGACCCGTCCGTACGTCGCGATGAGCGAGGATCGCGCGCGCCTTCGTGCGCTGGTGCATCGCCGTCCGCTGTTCGAGAAGCCGCTTCAGCGGCTGCTCGGCGAGATGGAGAGCCGCCGCGCACGGCACTGGCCGGAGCTGCTCATCGACATGGACGTGTGGCGACGAAAGACGCCGCTCGAACGGCTGAGCGTCTACCCGTGCCCGGCCGAGGTCATCGCGCATCGCGCGGAGGCGCGCGAGGTGATGCGACGCGCGAGTCGGAACACGATGAAGGACGACGAGGCGGCGCGCGTCTTCGACTCCGCGTCGCGCTCGATCGGCGTGCCGATGCTCGAAGAAGAGCAAGAGGTCGTCCGGACGGTGGCGCGCGAGAAGGCAGGAACGGAGCGCAGCCTGCGACGTCCCTGCGAACGACGAGGCCTCGGGCACCGTCGTGATCCGACGGCGCTCCCGTCTCGCTCTCCGCGCTCGTTGGATCGCCTGAGATGTGTGCGGAGAGCGGGACGCCGAGACGTGCGCCCATGGGTGACCGGCGGGCGACGCTGCGCGCGAAGGATGAGCCCGCGCGACTGGTACTCCGCCCCGGAACGCGGCGCGTCAGCACGGGCCGTCGCGAACGACGAGATGGAGGCCGGCGGCTCGGGCGCGAACGAGCAGCTCGTGGTGAGCCGGCAGCGAGAGGAAGCCCTCGCGCGACGCATCGTCGTCGTGGGTGAACGCCCTCCGCACGAGCTCCGCGCCGGCGGTCAGGAGAACCTCCCGCGCCTCGTCGTGCCGATCGAGCCTGCGCAGCGCCTCCTCCCTGGCCAGCGCCAGGAGCGGGAGCTCGAACATGACCGAGTAGCGCCGCTCGAGCTCGAGCCCTTCGCGGGTGAGCCGCTCCACCTCCTCCACGGCACCCTCGCGGAGCGCGATGCGCGCGAGCACCGCGCGACCGAGCGCCTGACCGACGGCGACCGGGCTCGCGACGAGGGGCTCGAGGATCGCCCGGGCGGTCTCGGCGCGACCCAGTTCCGCGTGTGCGTGCGCCAGGTACGCACGGGCGAACAGCGACACGCCGGCGTCCGGGTGGGTGAGCAGCTCGACCTCGTCCTCCAGGCCCTCCGCGAACCGCCCCGCCACGAGGCGGAGGGCCGCGCGGTGGCCCTTGCCGTACCCGATGTTGAGCACGCTGCCCGCGACGCGCGCGCTCTCGATGCAGCGCGTGACGTGCGCCTCCCCGCGCTCCAGGTCACCGCTGAACAGCCAGCCGAGCGCGACGTAGCCTTCGGCGGCCGCGATCCCGATCGATTGCCCCGCGCGCTCGAAGAGCTCGAGCGACGCCGCGGCCTCTCGCCGGAGCGATCCGGGGGAGCGCTCCTGCGCCAGAGCCCGAAAGGCCCGCGAGACGCCCACGAAGCCGTCGAAGGAGATGTGTCGCCGGGGCATCGCGTCGGCGTACGCCTCCGCGCGGGCGATCAGCCCCGAGGTCGCGCCGAGCTCGCCCATCGAGATCACGCCGCAAGCGGCGGCGAAGAGCGCGCCTCCCAGCGCGCTCGTCGGCTCACCGTGGGCGAGTGGCCGGGAGAAGTCGAGGAGGTGCCCCATGACTCGCCCGAGCTGCGGCGAGGGGTAGTTGCTCGCAGCGTAGAGCAGGGTGCCCGCGGCCGACCACCAAGGATCCGAGCCCGGCTCGGCCTCGGGCAAGAGCGCCTCGGCCAGCGGCAGCGCGCGATCGAAGCGGCCGTGCAACACCGACACGATGATCCTCAAGGAGCGGAGATGCAGGGTGTCCGCAGGGGCGGCGTTGGCGCCATAGCGATCCGCGATCTCGAGCGCGGTCGTCGTGTCACCCACGCCCAGCGCCACGTCGGCGGCCGCTGCCCCGTAGCGCGCCGCGCGCGCCTCGTCCCCACCGCGCGCGAAGTGCTCGGCGAGCACGAGCGGGCCGTCGAAACCGGAGCCCTCGAGGAAGGTCCCCGCGGCCAGGTGACCGCGCGACCGGTCGGCAGCGGGCAGTGCGGAGTACGCCGCCTCGCGTAGCAGTCCGTGCGCGAAGGAGAGCGAGCGCCCGTCACCCGTCGCGACGAGCACTTCGTGGGCGACGAGCCGGTCGAGGACGCCATCGAGCGGCTCCCCGACGGGTCCGGTGACGGCTTCGAGCGCCTCCCGCGCGAACGTCTCCCCGAGCACGCTCGCCGCGCGCAGCACCTGTCGTTCTGCCGGCGCGAGCCCCGCGAGGCGCGCGTCGGTGATGGCGAGCAAGGGCTCCGAGCCTCCCGGGTCCTCGCCCGTTGC
>JBGAQA010000001.1:134991-222776 GCA_044220955.1 Sandaracinaceae bacterium | reverse complement strand
ACTCGCGAAGTCGATGGTCGTAGCCCTGCGGGCACCGCCGGAAGCAGCTGCCGCAGAGGGGCGTGCGAGTCGTCGGCCGCACGTCGAGCACGAGCGCCTTCCGGGGCGCGTCCATCGCGAACCCGGCGACGACCGTGTGCTGGGGACCCAAGCGTGACAGCAGTCGGAGTAAACTCGTGGCGCGCACGGCACCTCGTTCCGGTTGGCGTAGAGAACCAAACCGTACCGCGGGTCGTGCGCATCTTCTCCCGCGTCACACGCTCCTCGCCCTCACGCGAATCCCTCGGCCACGAAGCTCGTCCCGGAGGTCAGGCCACGCATGCGACGCCCACGAAACCTGTCGGAGAACCGGTAATGCGGCCGCGCGTGCCGCGCGGAGCGGCGTAGTCCCGAGGTCTGCTGCAAGTTGAGGGTGGCGGCTCCATGTGCTGTCGTCGCGTTCGTTCGCGCGGCGCGAGCGGTCGAGACGGGGTCGTTCGCGACGACCGGAGCTTGATGCAGAACGAGCGCGGCCCGATCCGCGCGAGGCGAAGGAGAGGAGGTCGCCCGTGTTTTCAATGAACGAGGCGCCGGACGCACATCCTGTCCGGCGCCTCGCGCTACCCGAAGTGGTACCAGCGCATGCGGCCGTCGAAGTACGTCACGCGACCTCGCGTGCCGCTCGGCTTCGTCGCGCCGCGGTGGACCTCGTCCGGCGTGAGGCTCGGGAGTCGACGGGGCGCGCACGTACTGCATCTGCGGCACGGAGACGCCTCCCGGACGCCCGACGGAGTGGGGATGCTCCGGCGCCACGCCCCTCTGCATGCGGCCTGAGGGAGAGAGCGCGCCGCGTTGCGTGGCGGCCTGTCCTTGAACACGGTGCCGTTCCGAAGTTGCTCGGCAGAAGGTGGCGTCCGCTGGAGATCCACGAGACGGTCGCCCACGCGGATCCAGCGCGGCGCAAAGCGGGCCCAGGTCGACCGGCGTATTGAGCTCTCGGGACTGACCACTGGATCTGGGACGCGAGCACGTCGTCCGCGCAGCACGGAGGTGCAGGTCGACCGACGTGATGGAGGTCTGCAGCACCTACCCGTCGATCACGCCGACCGAGGTCATTGTGTGGCCTACGGCGAGCGGAATCGGCTGCGACTACGTTAACTCATGACCTACCTCGATGCGGCCTGCAGCCTAGCTCGTGCTCGACGTGCCGAGAGTTCACTCGAATTCCTTGCGTTCTCCGAGGCAGGCCTTCTCTCAGCTCACGGTGTAGATCCGATCCTGACGCGACGAATCGAGGGAATTCCGCTGAGAGCCGCGTGTTGACGTGGGCATGACCAGCACCTCCATCGTTCGCTCCATTCGTCCCGAGGTTTCTCGCGCGCTCCGCATGAGCGAGACGCAGCGTTCGTTCCACGATCGCGTGCTCGACGGCGTGCGGAAGTTCCTCGAAGATCACGCGGTGACCGGCAAGACGGGCGCGCGCGACTTCTACGAGTTCGAGACCGAGCTTCACGCGCGGCTCGGGCGAGCGGCGCGCCGCAGCCCTCGGCGCTCGGATGCCAAAGATCGAGCTTACGGCTGCGAGCCTCAAGGCCTATGCGGTCCTCGCGCGGTCCCGTCCGGCGAGGGAGGCGCGAGCACCAGATCCTGATCGCGACCGCCTTCTGGACCTCGCGGGCGCCGTTACGCGCAAGGAACGGTGGATCGCTCGCTCGCCGTGTCGCCAGCGAGCACCTGCTGCATCTGGCGGTGGAGGAAGATGCCGACGACCTCGCGCATCGGCGCCGAGAAGCGCGCGTAGGGCTCGGCCCCGACACCGAAGTGAACCCCGGGCTCGCTCGCGTACGACGAGCGCAGGCTCACGAGCAGGCTCTGGCGCTCGAGTGCCCGTGCCACGCGCACGTGCGGCCCCGACTGCGGCAGTGCGCGGACGTAGGCGGCGAGGCTCTCGCCTTCGCGGAACCGGAACGGGTCGTCAGGCAGGCCGTGCGCATCGACGACCGCGTCGATCATCTTGCGCAGCGCGGCCATCCGCTCGGGATCGGGCCCGGGGTGGATGCGGTAGATGGGCTGCACCGCCGGCGAGGGCTGCTCGCGCAGCAGGCGGCCGCCCTCGGAGTTCACGAGCAGCGAGATCTGCTCGTTGTAGAGCTCGACCTCGTCGCGCACGGCCTCGACCACCGACACGCCGAGCCCGTCTCGATCGATCTCGACCAGCACCTCGCGGCGGTGGTAGCGCACCACGTCGCGCGCCGCGGCGTCCGCCACGCGCCGCTTGCCCACCTCGCGGAGCGCCAGCAGCGAGGGCTCGAGGTCGGTCCCGCGCAGATCGCTCGGCGCGCCGTCGTAGAGCCGCTGCACCTCGCCCCAGGCGAGCTTGCGGCGGCTCCGGATGCGCGCGCGCTCGACGCGCGTCTCGAGGATGCGGCCCTCGTCGTCGAGGTCGATCACGAACACGAGCGCGCGCCGGACGACCTTCTCGTTCAGCGAGATGATCCCCTCGCTGAGCTCGCGCGGCAGCATCGGCACGGAGAAGCCCGGGAGATAGAAGCTCGCGCCGCGCTTCAGCGCTTCCTCGAAGAGCGCCGAGCCCGGCTGGACGAAGTCGGCCGCGGCTGCGAGCGCGTAGCGCACCGTGAAGGGCCGGCCTCGCTCGCCGCACGCGACGTGGAGCGCCTGATCGAGATCCTTCGAGGTCGGCCCGTCGATCGTCACGAAGGGCAGGTGCTCGAGGCTGGGCAGCGCGGGATCGTCCATGCGCACGCGCGCCGCGCGCTCGCGCACCTCGGCCATCACCGCGTCGGGAAAGCTCGGGTCGAGCCCGCACTCCGCGGCGATCCGCTTCATCGCCTCGCTTCCGCTCTCGCTCATCGGGCGCCCAGCCCCTCGATCACGCCCTCTTCGTTGCGGTCGGTCGCCGGCGGGGGCTCGGGGACCAGCGCGGAGATGCGCGCGCGGAGCGCCGGGTCCAGCTGGTAGTCGGCGGCGGCGAGCGAGGGCTCGAGCTGCGCGACGCTGCGTGCGCCGAGGATCGGGGCCGTGACGGCCGGGTGGCTCATCACCCACGCGACCGCGAGCGTCGCCGGGTGCACGCCCGCCTCGGCCGCGAGCGCCGCGAAGCGCTCGGCGAGCTCGAGCTTGTCGCCGTAGCGGTGCCGGTAGAGCGGCCAGTCGGCGATGCGCGTGCCCGAGGGCTTCTCGGACGCGCGGTACTTGCCGCTGAAGAGGCCCCCGCCGAGCGGCGAGTACGGGAACACCGCGATCCGCTCGCTCGCCGCCATCGGCAAGAGCTCGATCTCGGCCGTGCGCTTGGCGAGGTTGTACATCGGCTGGATGGCCACGAGCTTCGCGAGGCCGTGCAGCGCCGACACGCCGAGCGCCTTCGTGACCTGCCACGCCGCGAAGTTGCTCACGGCCGGGTAGAGCACGAGCCCGCGCGCGACGAGGTGATCGAGCGCGCGGAGCGACTCCTCGAGATCGGTGCGCTCGTCGAAGCGATGCAGGTAGAAGAGGTCCACGCGGTCGGTGCGCAGCCGCTTCAGGCTCCCCTCGAGGCTGCGCACGAGGTGGTAGCGGCTCGAGCCGCGATCGTTGGGCCCCGCGCCCGCCGGGAAGTACGCCTTGGTCGCGAGGACGATGCGATCGCGCTCCGGGCCGACGAGCTCGCCGACGATCTCCTCGGTGCGTCCCTTGTTGTAGACGTCCGCGGTGTCGACGTGGTCGATGCCCGCCTCGCGCGCGCGCCGGTAGATCGCCCGCGAGGTCTCGAGGTCGGCGTCGCCGCCGAAGGTCATCGTGCCGAGCGCGAGGCGCGAGACCTTGACGCCCGTGCCTCCCAGAAACGTGTGGTCCATCGTGCCGGGCAGTCTACGCGCTCAGCGAGCCAGCGCATCGAGCGCGCGCTTCAGCTGCTCGCCGCGGGCGCGGTCGACCATGGTCACGTACGCGATCTTGCCGCGCAGCCAGGCCTCGAAATTCGGGCGGCCGTCGCGGTTCTGGGCCGCGAGGCCGGTCTTCTTCGCGTTGTGGAGGATGGCGCGGAGCTTGCGCACCTCCTCGCGCGGCACGGCGAGCTTGTGCGCCTCGTTCACGACGATGCCCGTGACCGTCTGCCTGCGCGCCGCGCGCTGGACGCGCCCCTTGGCGATGTGGAGCGTGAAGCCCTCCTCGCCCACGACGTGGCGCAGGCGCGCGAGCAGGCGCGGCACGTCGTCCACGCGGTCCTCGAGCGCGGAGAAGGAGAGGTCGTCCGCATAGCGCGTGTAGCGCCAGCCGTGCTTGTTCGCGAGGCCGTTGAGGCGCCGGTCGAGCTTGCGCGCGATCTGGTTCGAGAGCGCGGGGCTCGTGCACGCGCCCTGCGGCAGCGCGCGCGGGCCGAGCGCGACGAAGTACTTGGTCCCGGCGTACGTCGCCTCCTGGCGTGGGCTCTCCGTGGTGAGCAGCGCGAAGATCGTGGCGACCGCGGGCGAGTAGCCGGCGCGCACGAACACGCCGCGGACGCGGCCGAACGTGATCGTCGGGAAGAAGTCGACGAGATCCTGGTTCACGACGATGGCGCGCCCGGCGTGCGGGCGTGCGTTGGTGACCGTGGAGCGTCCCTTCACGAAGCCGTGCGCGGGGGGCTCCACCGGCAGCTTGCCGAGCACGTTGTCGAGGACCCACTCCTGCGCCCGCGCGAGGTGCGGCATCGGCGCGGCGAGCAGGCGCGTGCCGCCCGAGCGCTTGGGGACCTCGAAGCGGACGTAGTGCGAGCGCCGCGCGGCGTCGGAGTGGAAGCAGAGGAAGCGCAGCTGCGGGATCGTGATGCCGAGCGCCTGCGCCACGTCGGCAGGCGTCGAGAGCATCGGGAGGCCGAGCTCCTTCAGGCGCTCGACGTGCGAGCGCCGGTCCGCGAGGCCGAACGAGACGCCGCGTCCGAGGTGCACGATGTCCTCGCGCTTGCGCCTGGCGACGCCCTCCACGCGCGCGGCCTCCTTCGCGCGGGCGGCTTCCTTCCGCTTCTCCTTCTCGAGCTGCTTGGCGATGCGCTGCTGGGCGATCGCCTCCTCGACGTTCTTCTTCGCGAGGGTCTCGGCGAGGCGCGCCGAGTCCTTGTGCTTCAGCCAGAGGTCACCGACGCGGTGGATCTCCGAGATCTGCGCGCGCGTCAGCAGGCCTCGCAGCTCGAGGCCGCGATCGATCAGCGCCGTGCGCTCGTCGCTGTCGGGCGGGATGACGTCGGTGCGGCCGATCCACGCGGTCTTCCAGGGGATGATCTTCAGCGCGCGCGCGCGCAGCTCGTCCTTGGTGAGCGAGAGGAGCGCGCCGACGTCGTAGGGGTCCTTCGGTGCCGGGGCCTTCGTGGTCGCGGCGGCGGGTGCGCTGCGCCCAGGAGTCGCGGCCGCGGTCGCGCGGGGTGCGGCCGCGGGTGTCGGCGTGGCGCCGCCGACGAGGCGCGGACCGAGCGGCTTGGCCGTCGTGGGCACGCCGCCCTGCGGCGGCGAGCTCGTGTGGTGGTAGACCCACGCCGGCCCGCTGGCCGTCGCCGCCATCGTTCGCGTGTAGCCGTGCGGCTCGAGCAGCCCGCGGTGGAACAGATCGTTGGCAACCTTGATCGCGTCGACGGTGGGTCGCGGGCTCATCCCGCGCGTGGCGGTCTCGGCCACGGCGGCCGCGGTGAAGCTCGTGCCCGCGTCGACGTGCGCCCGCATCGCGCGCCACACGGCGGTCTCGAGCGGCGTCCCCTGCGGCACGTCCGGCGCGTCGGGCGTCGTCCCGGCGAAGAAGTCGACGACCTTCTTCCACCAGCTCACGGCCGACGCTCCAGGGCTGCGAGCCGAACGGAGCCGGACACGTCCTCCGAGAGATGCACCGGTGCCGGGGACCACGACGCGAGCGCTCGTCTCGACCCCGCTCCCCCGCGCCGAGCGGAGGGAGCGCAGGGAGCGAAGGAGCGCAGCGACGCAGCGGACGCAGCGAGCGCAGCGAACAAGCGGAACGAGGGTGGGGCCCCGGGCCCGCTCCGCCGGACGGGGCGGGCCGCGTATCGGCCCGGTCGGAAAGAGAGAGAGGGCCGCGTGGGGCCGTCGACTTCGATCCTTGGACCACGTCCGATCACCGATGGCGATCCACCACTGGTGTGCTCGCCAAACCCTCGGTGTTGCCCTCCGTGGCGACACACCAGTGGTGGATCGCCAAAAAGAACATCGGGCGTGGGGTTGCATGGAAGGCCAGGCTCCGCCACGGCGTAGCGCCGCAGCATGATGGGCTCGATCTCGGGCCGGAGCGCTCGGCGAAGCCGAGCCGACACGATCGTGTCGGCCCGCCGACGGCGGTCACTCCAGCCCACGGCGTCCTCGGGACGCCCGGCTTCCACGCGGACCTCTCTCTCTTCGCGACCGATCGCTCCGCTCTGGCTCGTCTCCTTTCGTTTCATCCGAAGAATCCTCCACCGAGGCTCCCCGCCGCCACACGAATCTCGGCCCCGCCGCTCACGGTCCAGCGCAGCGCCAGGAGGTGCCGGCAGGGCCCACGCCGCAGCGCGAAGTGCTTGAAGAGCTGGCACGTGCACTTCGCCCGCGAGTACTGGCCGTCGCCGTCGAACACGGCCTCCGTCTTGTCGCCCGAGATGCTCGCCGCGATGTACCGCTTGTTCTGCGGGAGCGCGTCCTGCCGCTCGACCTTCACCTTGTGCTCGACGAGCAGCTTCCGCGCGGCCGTGAGCTCCGGCGACTCGGGCCCGAGCATCTCTGCGCCGTCGCGCTCCTCCACCACCTGCCGGAAGCGGTACGCGCCGCGGTCGAAGTCGAACACGATCTGCCCGCGCTGGCTGAGCCGGTGCAGCGCCGGCGCCACGTCCTTCTCGCTCGCGGCGAGCGCCGCGGAGATCCCCCCGAGCGTGTCGGTGCGCTTGCTCCGGAGGTGCGCCTGCACGCGCTCGGGGACGCCCGCCGCCGGTTGCACCTCGCCGAGCAGCAGATCGAGGTTCGTGCCGCTCGTGAAGGTGTTGGTCGTCCAGCCGGAGAGCGCGAGCACGAGGCGCATGTCGCCCATCTTCGCGATCCAGATGCTCGGCATGCCCGAGCCGAGGAGCATCACCTCGAAGCGCTCGGCCAGCGGCAGCACGCGGGCGAGCACGGAGAGCCGCCGCCGGCCCCAGACCTTGACGTCCTCGTCGCGCGCTCCCTCGTAGGGCGCGCCGTGCGACTCGATGCGCGTGCCGAAGGGCTCGATCACGATCGCGACCGGCTTTCCGCGGCGCAGCTCGAAGCGGAGTGAGCGCGGTCCGCTCTTCTCGCGGTGCCGCTTCAGGTAGGCCAGGAGCGAGTACACCGCGGGCACGTCGAGATCGATCCGCCGGCTCGTCTCGCCGCCGCGTCGCTGCTCGAGCCCGACCACGCTCGCCGCCGCCGAGATCTGACCGAAGCCGCGCAGCCACGAGGCGGGCAGATCGATCTTCTCCTCGCGGTAGTCCTCGCGCGACTCGACCTTCACCTCGAAGCCCGCCGGGTCGACGGCGAGGCGCGTCGGGCGGTAGGTGCGCAGCCCCTGGAAGTGCTCGTAGAGCGCGATCGAGTAGTCGACGTTCGTGGTGCCGAGCGCCGCCTCCTGCGCTCCCTTGAAGGCGCCGCGCTCGACGAAGAGCGCCGCGTAGCTCGACTCGTCCTTCGAGAAGCACTCGAAGAACACGACGTCGTCCGCCACGGTCACGACCGGATCGCAGGGCACGAGCGAGCGGAAGAGCTGCGGGTCGTCGCGCGCGAGCTCGTTCGCCCACTGCACGCGCGCCTTCCAGTAGATCGAGTGCCAGTGCCGGAAGTCGCGGTCGAGGTTCGGCGGCGGCACCTCCTTGGACTGCGCCTCGAGGACGCGCCGCTTCTCCTTGTCGAGCAGCTGCGCGCGCAGCTGCTGCTCGGCCGCCTGCGCCTGGGCCTTCCACGCGAGGTACGCGGTCTTGTCCTTCTTCTTGAAGCGCAGATCTCCGACGACCACGTCGTGCAGCGCGCTCATCGCCTCCCGGTAGCGCAGCGGATCCAGCAGCTCGCCGTCGAACCAGACCCGCTCGCGCGAGAGGTTCGGCACGAACTTCACGCTCGCGCGGTAGGGCCCTTGCTCGACGGCGGAGTGCCCGAGGTAGCGCAGGTCGTACCTCACGGCGTCCCCGTCTTCGGGAGGGCGGTCTTGGTCCCGAGCGCACGCGGCGCGCGCGGCGCGGGGAGCTCGAGGCTGGGGTGGAACGACGCCGAGAGCTCGGGGATCGCGCTGGCGATCTTTTCACGGAGGCCGGGCACGCGTGCCGCCGCCTGGATCGCGGCCGCGATGCCGCCGCGCCGCTCGGGCTCCCGGACGGAGCGGAGCGCCAGCGCGAGGAGCGCGAGCAGCGACGCGGCTTCCTCGGGCCTCTCGCCCAGCCGCGTGCCGATCGTCACGAGCGCGCGCTGCTTGCTCCGGCTGCCTCGATGGACCGCGAGCAGCGTCGTGGCCCAGAGCCGTGCGAGGCTCTCCGGCGTGAGCGCGGCCGCCCGCGCGTCGAGGTGGCGGAGCAGGAACGCGCGCGCGTCGTCGTAGGGCGACTCCGAGAGCGCCTGCCAGAGCATCGCCGCGTCGCGGAAGCGCTCGCTCTTCTCGATCAGCGCGAGCGCGGACGCGCGCGCGTCTTCGAATCGGGCGTCGAGCAAGTCCCGCACGTGGGTGTCCGTGCCGAGCTTGGTGTCCTCGATCGCAGGCACGAGCCAAGCGAGCGCGCCGGTGCGGGCCGTCGCGATCGGAGCGTCGACCATCGCCATCGCGGCGGTGAGCTCCTCCGGCTTGGTCGCGCGCTTCTCCTTGAGGAGCAACACCCCGAGGTCGGCGATGCGCGCGTGCTTGCTGCGCACGAGGCGCACGACGTCGGCGAGCGTGACGCGACCCGGTGCGACCACCTTCTCCATCCGGTCGGCGATCGCGGAGAGGGCCGTCGGGTCGTCGACCTCGGCGAGCGCGAGCCACTCGGCGACCGGCATCGTCTCGGCGCCCTTGCTCGTGGCGAGCAGCTCGGCGCCCAGGCTCGCGAGGTCGGGGTGCTGCGAGCGCAGGAGCGGGCGCAGGCGCTCGAGCGGCAGGGCCACGAGCGCGTCCTGGTGCACCGCCTTGAGGTGGAGCGCGATCTGGCGGCGCACGAAGAGCGCCCGCATCTTCGGCATGGCGGCGAAGATCGGCTCGAAGCCCGCCTTCCACGCGTCGGGGTGCATGGGCGCGGGTGTCAGCTCGGCGAGCTGGCGGCCGACGCGCACCGCGATCCTCCGGCCGTCGTTCGCGAGCACGGGGGAGTGCGCGTGCAAGATGCGCAGCAGCGACCAGCTCGCCACGAGCTTCTCGGGCGCGTCGAGGTGCTTGTCTTCGTAGAGGCCGAGCACGTCGAGGATCTCGCGCAGGTAGCGCTCCGGCTCGCGGTGGCCGCTCGCCCGGAACGCCCGCAGCACGCGGCGGCGCAGGTAGCTCCGCGTGCGCCCGGAGAACACGAGGGGGAAGGGCCACTCTTCGCCGGCGCGCCGCAGCGCGCGCTCGCTCGTGCGCGCGCGGACGACGACGTGGATCATCTGGCGCGTCGCGTAGTCGTAGCGCCGGCGCTTGTGGAACGTGACGAGCCGGTCGAACGCGACCAGCAGGTGCGCGAGCAGCTCCCGATCGTTCTTCTCTTCCGCGCGCTGCACGATCCGGCGCACCAGCGGGCGCTGGCCGCGGCGGTCGCACGCCTCGTCGACGTATCGGATCAGCATGCGGCGCGCGAAGGGGCTCGTGTTCGCGATCCACTTGTCGGCGAACGAGGTGAGCGTGGAGCGCGGGAGCTTCTCGCCCGCGGGGAGCGGCACCGCATGGCCGCCGCGCGCGGCGGGCCGCGTCGCGCGGGGCTCGCGGATCTTCGTGAGCTCGTCCCAGAAGCGAGGGTCCCCGGCGTCGAGGAGCTCCTCGAGGATCATCGTGGACGGGCTCGTCACGCGTCGATCGTGTCTCACGCGATCGGGCGAGCGCGCAAGGGGGGCCGCCGCCGGTGCCCGGACCGGAGCGTTTCGATCGCGGCGAGCGAGGGGTGTGCTGGCCGCGTCGCGGGGCCGGTACCCCCGTTGCTTCGCTCCGTCGGACACGAACGGCGGTGTCCTCGGACGCTCAACAACGGGCGCACCGGCCCCGCGCCGCTACCCTCGATCCGCCCGGCGGCCTTTGGTTGTCCAAGGCGTCTTCGACACCTCCACACACGAACGCGCTCCGCGCATTCGTGAGAGGCGATGGCTCCGCCCTCGCGCACCCGCCAGCGCCGCGAGACTCGGGGAACGTGACCGAGTCGGGATGGGGTGCGCGAGGGGCTGGCCCCTCGCCCTCGCGAAGCTGCGGAGCAGCTTCGTGGTCAGCTCCGCGTCGCAGACGCCGCCCACGTCGCGGCCTGCTCGGATCGAGCAGCCTCGGTCGTGCGCTAGGCGTCGACGCGCGCCTCGAGGAGCGCAGCGTCGTTCGGGCGGCCCGCGGCGCGGAAGCCCGCGGCGAGCGTGAAGAGCGCGACGGCCTCGCCGCGCTCGTCGCCCGTGCGGCGCGCGTCGGCGAGCGCGCGCAGCGCCAGACGGATCGCGGGGCTGCTGCGGCCGGCGCGGAGCGCGACCATCGCCTCGGCGAGGAGGGCGCGACGATCGCGCGGGTGCTCGCCGTCCCGCATCCGGTCGAGGCGCTGCTGCGCACCCGCGAGATCGCCCCGGAGCGCGGCGGCGATCGCGCGGATCCGCGCGACGGCCTGCATGTCGCTCCCGACGGCGATCGCACGCTCGGCGAGCCGGTCGAGGGCATCGAAGTCGCGCTGGCGGATCGCCTGCCGCAGCTCGAGGTGCAGCTCGGTCTCGTCGTCCTTGCCGACCTCCTCCTCGCCCTCCGTCTCCGCGCCCTCGGCCTCGTCGAGCGCGACCATCTCGGTGGGCGGCTCGAAGCGACGCGGCGGCGGCGAAGCGGCGAGCGCCGAAGGGGCGGGCAGGGCGAGCTCCACCGACGCAGGCTCGCCCCCCACGGCGGCGGCGCTGCGCCTGGGAAACGCCGCGGCGAGCGCCAGAGCACGCGCACGCGCGGCTCCCTCGATCTCCGTCCCGAGGACCACGAGCGCGAGCTGGGCCGCGGCGCCCCCGTAGCCCGCGGCGACGAGCGCGTCCGCGGCGTCGAGCAGCGCCGGGACACCCTCGGCCTCGCGGCCGCCGAGCACCTCGTGCAGCGCGCGCTCGGCGCCCTCGGCGATCCGCGTGGTCGGTGGCAGCTGCGCGCACACGAAGCGGTGGACCTCGGCGATGCGGGCGGGCGGCGACGCGGAGCCGACGAATCGGCGCACGAAGCTCGACGCCGGGCGCGGGGTCTCCCCGCTCGCGAGCCAGCCCTCGCGGAGCAGGCGATCGAGGCTGCGCGGGACCGCCCGCGCACGCAGGCCGTCGGCGGCCGCGAGGGCATCGAGCAGGGCGCGCGGCGCCCACTCGGGCATCAGCGTGACCAGCTCGAGCACGCGACGGCTCTCGTCGTCGAGCTGATCGAGACGCTCGGCGAGGAGCGCGTCGAGGGCGACGGCGCGCACGCCGCCGCGGGGGGCCGAGCGCCACACGAACCGGCGCTCCGCGCTCTCCGCGTCGAGCACGAGGTCGCCGGCGCCGATCATCGCGCGCGCCGCCTCGACGACCGACGCGGGCGTGTCTCCGCCGAGCACGGCGACGCGGCGGGCGACGTCGGTCGGGGTCGACTCGCCGAGGACCGCCTGCGCGACCACGCGCGCGTCCGAGGTCCGGAGCGGCGGCAGCGTCAGCTCCACCCGATCCGCGATCGCGTCGAGCTCGGGCGGGAGCGGCGTGTCCACGCCGACGCGCGCGATGCAGGCCACGCGCGGCACGTCGCGCTTCAGGGCGGCCACGATGGAGATCGTCGCCGCGTCGATCGCGACCAGCGGCGAGAGGAGGAACCACACGGGGCCGCCCGCGCGCTCGATCGCGAGGGCCAGCGCCGCGCGGAGCACGTCGTGAGGGACGAGCGCGCCGGCCTGCACGGCGTCGAGCGGTGTGCGCTCGGGGTCGGTGAGCCCGAGGCCGAGCATCTGCGCGCCCGCGTCACGGGTGAGCGCCGTCCGCAGGCTCGCGAGCGGCGCGGCTCCGCCGGTCGCGCTCCCGAGCTCGACGAGGGCGGCCGGCGAGAGATCGGCGCGCGCCGCGCGGATCAGCTCGACGGCGCCCGCGCCGACCGGCCCGCGCAGCAGGACGAGCGCCGGCCGCTCGCCCGCGAGGGCCGCGATGAAGGTCGGCAGGAGCGCCTGCGTCGCCGGGGTGATCGGGATCGCTCCGAGCCTCGCGATCGCCGCCGTCGACGTGTCGCGCCGCGGGTGGCTGCGATCGATGCTGGCTGCGCGGCTCGCCTGGGCGCCGCCGCCGACCGTGCGGCAGAACAGGAAGAGGCCGCGGGCGCGGTCGCGCGCGCGTGGGTCGAGGAGGATCTCGCCGGCGCGCGCGCGCACCGCCAGCGACTCCGCGCTCTCGATCGCGGCGCCGGTCGTCGTCCCCCCGTCGTCGGTCAGCACGCCGAGCGCGACGCCGAACGAGACGGTGACCGCCGCTTCCTCCGCCTCGTCGAGCAGATCGAGCGCGACCTCGACGGCGTCTCCCACGTCGCCGTGCGGGTAGCTCGCGACGACCGTGCCCGACACGTGAACGAGCAGCGTCCCGCCCGACGCGGCGAAGCGCCCGGCGACCTGCTTGGACCACGCCGCGAGGGGAGCGCTGCCTTCGCGCGCGATGGCGCGCTGCCACACGACGATGCGCTCGCCGTCGTCCGCCACCCCGGCCGCCCCCGGACCTACGACTTGCCTTCGAGCCGCTTCTTCAGCGCGGAGAGCTCGTCCTCGACCACCGCGCCGCCCGACTTCTTCTCGAGCTCGCGGAAGCGCGCCTCGACCGACGCGCGGTGCGGGTCGTCGAGCACGTCCGCGGCCTCGACCTCGGCCTCGAGCTGGTCGATGCGGCCCGACAGGTGCTCGAGCTCGTCGAGCGTGCCGCCGCCGAAGCGCTGCCCGCCGTCCGCGGCCCCCTCGCGCGCGCGCCGGACCTGCGCGGCCAGCGTGGTCTTGCGCGCCTTGAGATCCTCGATCTTCTTCTCGATGGTCTCGAGCGTGCTCTGCAGCTGCGTGGCCGCGGCGCTCGCGGCGTCGGCCTGTCGTCGCACGCCGTCGGCGCCCTGCTTGGCCTTCTGCTTCATCTTCAGCGCCTCGCGGGCGAGATCCTCGTCTCCGGCGCGGAGCGCGAGGACGGCCTTGTTCTCCCAGCCCGTCACCTCTTCCTGCGCCTCGAGCACCTTCTTCTCGAGCCGCTTGGCCGTCCCGAGCTGGGTGACGAGGTCCTGACGGGCGCGCTTCAGCTCGCTCTCCATGTCCATCACCGTCTGATCGAGGAGCTTTCCGGGGTCCTCGGCCCGGTCGACGAGCGAGTTGAGGTTCGACTTCAGGACGCGATTGAAACGGTCGAAGATGGCCATGCTCGATCCTCGTGCTCGGCGCTCCGAGCTGTGTACGCCCAGCGGGCGCACCTTATTTCCCACGCGCAGCGTCGCAGGCTGGTTCGACCCTGTAAAGGCTGTGTGGTAGGCGGCGGCGCATGACCAGGCAGGAGTGCTCGTCACGGAGGGCCCGGACGGAAGCGCGCGCCAGCGCGCGGACGGTAGGGACCGGAGGGACGAGCCGATGATCGAAGGGGCGACGTTCCTGATCACCGGCGGGGCCGGCTTCATCGGCACCGGGCTGACGCGCCGGCTCGTGGAGAAGAACCGCGTCCGCATCTTCGACAACCTGCGGCGCAACGCGCTGAAGGACGCGGGCCTGGCCGATCACCCGAACGTCGAGCTGATGGTGGGCGACGTGCAGGACGCGGCCGCGCTCGAGAAGGCGACCATCGGCGCCGACTACGTGGTGCACATGGCCTCGATCGCCGGCGTCGACACCGTGCTCAAGAACCCCGTGCTCACGATGAAGGTGAGCCTGCTCGGCACGATGAACGCGCTCGAGGCGTCGCTCGCGGCCAAGGGCATCCGCCGCTTCATCGACTTCTCGACGAGCGAGGTCTTCGGCAGCTACGCGTTCCGCGTGCGCGAGGCCGACGTGACCAGCCTCGGCGCGGTCGGCGAGGCACGCTGGACCTACGCCGTGAGCAAGCTCGCGACCGAGCACCTCGCGCACAACTACTGGAAGCAGTACGGCCTGCCGACCTGCGCGATCCGTCCCTTCAACATCTACGGACCCGGCCAGGTCGGCGAGGGCGCGGTCCACGCGTTCGTCACGCGCGCGCTCAAGAACGAGCCGATCCACATCCACAACGAGGGCGATCAGATCCGCGCCTGGTGCTACATCGACGACATCGTCGAGAGCATCCTGCTCGCGCTCGAGAACGACGAGGCCGTCGGCCAGTCGTTCAACATCGGCAACGCGCGCAGCACCATCACGATCTACCAGCTCGCGCAGCTCGTCCGGCGCCTCGCCGGCTCGTCCTCCGCGATCGACTTCGTGAGGTGGGACTTCCCCGACGTGGAGCTGCGCGTGCCCGACGTGAAGAAGGCCGAGAAGCTGCTCGGCTTCCGCGCCACCGTGGACCTCGAGGACGGCCTCGAGCGGACGATCGCCTGGTACCGCGAGAAGCTCGCGCGCGAGTAAGACCTCAGACCGGGACGACGGTGACGTCGACACCCGAGGCGGCGACCAGGCGCTCGAGATCGTCGGGGTCGCTCGTGAGGATCGTGTCGCCTGCTCGGCTGATCACGACCAGGGCTGCGTCGACCACGTCGTGCGTCCTCGCGTCGCCGAGCAGCAGGCCCGTCGCGCTGCCGAGCTCGCGATCGAGCGGGAGGACGTCGACGGCGCGGAGCGCCTGCGCGAGCCGCGCCTGCCGCGCGCCCCGCACGACCTGGGCGACGACGCCGCCGTGCGTGACGAGCGGGATCTCGTCGCGCCGCGCGCGCTGGTAGCGCTCCCACATCCGGGCATCGTTCCGATCGAGCGCGATGAGCGCGCCCGCGTCGAGCACGTAGCGACTCACGTCAAGCGGCTCGCTTCCGGCCGCGGGCGGGGGCGTTGGGACGGCGGGCGGTCGCGCGATCGCGCGCCAGCGTGGCGTCGACGCGGGCGTCGGTGATCTTTCCGTGCTTCCGCTCGTAGCTGCGGACCGCGGCGTCGAGCGCCTTGCGACGGCCGAGCTCGGCGAGCTTCTGCTCGAGCGCCTGCTGCAGGACCGCCGAGACGTTCAGATCCGGGAGCTCGGCGCGCACGCGCGCGCGGAGCTCGTCCGGCAGATACACTTGCACCTTGGCCATGACCCCATATGTACACCCATCCCATGCACTGCGCGACGTGCGGCAAGACGGTCGGGGCGGACACGCTGCTCTCGGAGAGCGGCGAGCCGATCTGCGCGGCGTGTCAGGAGAAGGCGGAGCTCGCGCAGGGGGATCAGCGCGCGGCGCGGGCGATCTTCGCGTCGAGCGGCGGCGCGCTGGCGCTCGGCGCGCTCGCGGTCTTCTTCGATCCCTGCTTTCTGCCGACGATCGCGGGTGTGCTCGCCGGGCTCGGCACGCTCGGGCTCCTGGCGCGTAACCCCGAGCACGCCCGCCGCCTCGGCAGCCGGGCGTGGGTCGCGGCCCTGCTCGCGCTCGCCGGGATGGGCCTCTCGGTGGCGGCGCCCTTCGTCGGGCTGCTCTTCCAGGCGGCGATCGTCCACCAGGCGGACGAGCGCGCGGCGGGCGGCGCGATCGAGGCGGTGCCCGAGGTCGAGGCGCCGCCCGACCCGGTGCGCGAGCTCTTCGTCACGCAGCTCTCGAACTGGGTCGTCGCGCTCGACGCCGACGTCGCCGGTCAGGTGCGAGCCGCCCCGCGCGACGTCGCGAGCACGCACGCGGCGGTGCTCTCGGCGGTGGACGCGACGGAGCCCACGCTGCACGCGCCCTTCGCGGCATTCCTCGACGACGCCGAGCGCTTCTCGCGCCGCGAGGAGGGCACCGACGATCTCGCGCTCACGGGCGCGCTGGTCGCGCTCGACGACGCGCTCGCCGCGGCCGGCGTGCCCTACTACGTGGACGCGGTGCTCCTCGTGCGCGGCGCGCGCTTCCGCGTGCTCTGCACGAGCTTCCACGTCGCGCGTCGGCGCCGCTTCACGAGCGGCGAGCGCGTCGTGAACGGCCTCGACCTCGAGCGCGTGGACACGCTGAGCTTCGAGCGCTCGCTCCTCGGCTACACGCGCCCGGAGGTGCACCACGCGCTCGTGCTCGTCTCGCGCATCGAGGACTTCCTGATCGAGCGCGCGCTGCCCTCGATCCACTCGGTCGACGAGAGCGGGATCGTTCGCGGCTACGAGGACGAGCAGGACGTGGCGTGGGTCACGCCCTTCGAGACCTGGGTGCACGAGGACCTCGCGCGCGAGGCGCGGCAGGTCGTGACCGAGCGCGCCGTCATCGACCTCTCGGCCGCCGTGGTGCGCCGGCGGATCGCGATCGACGCGATGAACCACGCGCTGCTCTCGCTCGGCGTGACGATCCGCGCGCCGCGCACGCTCGCCTACGACACGAACGTGCTCGCGCCCTACGCCCGGTCGGCGGGGCCCGCGCTGCTCGGGGAGGTCCGCGCGGCGCAGCGCGAGCTCGACACGCCGGAGATGCGGGCGAGCTACGAGGCGCTCGAGGCCGCGCACCTGCGCTCGGTCGCGCGGCACGAGGCGCAGCACCGCATCGACTACGAGGACGACCGGATCGCGCTGCACGTCCCCGACGCGCTCGCCGCGTACACGGGCCGTACGGAGGAGGAGACGCGCGTGAACCACCTCGCCGAGCGCAGCAACGCGGAGCTCTCGGCCTACCTCTCGCAGGTCGCGCGCGAGCCGGACCGCGTGCTCACGAACCTCGTCCACGTCGTCTCGTTCCCGATGAGCCGGCACGACTGGACGCGTCCCGAGAGCTACGCGGCGCTCGTCATCTTCGAGGAGCTCGCGCGCGAGCTCGGCATCTCGCACGGCGACTTCGTCGTGGACCGCCGCGTCGTCCGCGCCGAGATCGCGCACGTGTACGGCTCGATCCGCGGGCACACGGGTGCGGCCGTCGCGACCGCGGCGCAGCGCGCGTGGGCGACGCTCTACGGCGTTTCGCTCCCGCCCCTCGAAGAGGCCGACTGACGAGGCCTGCCGCGCGTGTGTGCGCGGCTCAGGGGCTCGATGTTCCCCGTCGTGAGAAGATCCTCATCGTGCCGCCGGCTCCGAAGAGCACGAGGCCGAGGACGGCGAGCACCCTCGCTGCCTCGGCGTCCGTGCGCGGGGTGCCGCCGGCCTCGATCACGTAGTGGTGGTCCGCGATCAGCTCCGCGTCCTCGAAGGCGATGCGCGCGAGGTTGGGCAGCCCGTCCGCGACCAGCAGCCCGCGGTCCACGACGGAGGCGCCCGCGGCGGGGAGCTGGACGAACACCATGGGCACCGGGCGCGTCGCGAACACGGGCACGTAGCTGCGGTGGTCGACCTCGATCGCGCGCGATCGATCCGGCACGCCGTCGGTCAGCACCACCCAGGTGCCCGCCGGAGGCTCTCCGCGCTCGAGCGCCGCGATCGAGAGCGGCACCATCTCGCCGACGGCGTGCGCGCGGACGCCGATCACCACACCGGCGATGCCGATGCCGAGCCCCACGAGCAAGAGCTGCCCGGCGCGCGACGTCACGAGCCAGCCGTGGCGCAGCAGCAGTTCGTCGTAGCCGTCGCGTAGGTTCGCGCGGATCGCGAGCGTCGAGGCGAGGGCGCCGAGCGGCAAGCCGATCACGAGCCCGAGCACGAGCCACGTGAGGAACGGGTAGTACGCGTTCATCAGGCGCAGCTGCCCGTCGGCGAGCCAGCGGTAGGGCCCGACGTGGTACCAGCCGAGCGCGCCGGCGATGGCGAGCCCCGCGAAGATCCCCACTTGCTGTGCGCTGCGGTGCATGGTCGGAGGACAGGAACGGCTCCGCCGGCGCCGCGGCCAGCTCGGATCGCCCAGTCTCGGCTCAGTATGTCCCGGTCACGACACGCTGGCGCGGCGCCGGCTCGCGAAGAGCGCCAGCGGGACCAACGCGAGCCAGCCGAGACCACCCGCGTCACGACCCGGGGCCGCGCAGCCGCACGATGCGCGCGCCGGCGGCGTGCCCGCGCCGCCGTCCATCCCGGTGCCCACGCCCGCGTCGGTGCCGGCGCTCGTCCCGGTGTCCGCCATGCGGATCATGCCGGTGTCCTCGCTCGTTCCGGCGTCGCTCGCCACGGCGTCGTGGATCGAGATGTCCGCGCAGTGATGATAGAAGCAACCGCCCGGCATGTTGAGCGGGTGGTGCTGCATGAACTCGATGATCTGCAGCGTGCAGTGATCGCACGTCACGCCCGGGGGCAAGGTCACCTCGAACGTCTGCGTGCCCGAGAGCGACGCGGTGTGGACCAGCACGCCGTCGGCGAGCACGGGGAAGACGGGCGGATCCATGATCTCCACGGTGCCGCACGGCGAGTCGCTGCCGGGCGTGACGATCGGCTCGGGCGGTAGCTCGCTGCGATCGTTCACCGAGAGCGCCACGCGGTACCAGCCAGGGTGGAAGATCGTCTCGTCGAGGCTCACCGTGATCGTCTGGCCGGTCTGGTACTCGGTGATCGCGCCGCTCATCGCCGCGCTGCCGTCGTCCCCGCAGGGCCCGAGCTTCTGCGGGTTGCCGAGGATGTCCTGCGCGCGCCAGGACTCCGGCTCCATCAGCGTGAAGTGCGCGGCGGCGTCGCCGGGCGCGAGGGAGACGAGCGCGACGATCGTCGCGAGCGCGAGCCACGGGCGACGGGCGTGCTTCTTCGACATGCCCGGGACTGTAGACGAGAAGCCGAGCGAAACGTAGGCGGCTGGCCGCGGGCCGGGCGATGCCGCATACCCACGAGCCCGCATGGCCATCACCCACGATCTGCGAGCCTCGGTCCGCGCGCTCGTGAGCGACGAGGTCGGCGTCCGTGCGCGGGAGGCCGCCGAGCGCGTCGCGCTCGTCTATCCGAGCCCCTACCGCACGGGGATGTCGTCGCTCGGGTTCCAGACCATCTACCGCGAGATCAACGAGCGCGAGGGGCGCTCCGCCGAGCGGGCGTTCCTCCCCGACGATCCCGACGCCTACCGCCGCGCGCGGACCCGGCTCTTCACCTTCGAGTCCGAGCGGCCGGTCTCCGACTTCCCGGTCGTCGCGCTGAGCGTCGCGTACGAGCTCGAGCTCGCCGGCGTGATCGAGGTGCTCGAGCTCGCCGGGATCGCGCCGCTCGCCGAGGCTCGCGGCGCGCGCGACCCGATCATCCTGATGGGCGGGCCGCTCACGTTCTCGAACCCGCTGCCGCTCGCGCCCTTCGCCGACGTCGTCCTGATGGGCGAGTGCGACGAGACGATCCACGCGGCCCTCGACGCGATCTTCGCGACCGGGAGCAAGGACGCCGCGCTCGACGCCATCGCGAGGACCATCCCGAGCGCCTTCGTCCCCTCGCTGCACGGCGACGCGCTGCCGGGCATCGCCAAGGCCTCGCTCGAGCGCTTGCCCGCCTACGCCGCGATCCGCACGCCGCACACCGAGCTCTCCAACATGTTCCTGCTCGAGGCCGAGCGCGGCTGCTCGCGCGCCTGCGAGTACTGCGTGATGCGCCGCTCCACCAACGGCGGCATGCGCATCGTCCCGATGGAGACCGTGCTCGCGCGCATCCCGGACGACGCCAGGCGCGTCGGGCTCGTCGGCGCCGCGGTCTCGGACCACCCGAAGATCGCCGACATCGTGGAGACGCTCGCCAGGCAGGGTCGCGAGGTCGGGCTCTCGTCTCTGCGCCCCGACCGTCTGAACGATCGCTTCGTCGGCGCGCTGAAGATGGCGGGCTACCGCACGCTCACCACGGCGAGCGACGGCGCGAGCCAGCGCTTGCGCGACAAGATGCAGCGCAAGGCGCAGGAGAAGCACCTGCTCCGCGCGGCGGAGCTGACGCGCGCCCACGCGATGCAGCGCATGAAGCTCTACATGATGATCGGCGTGCCGGGCGAAGAGGACGTCGACGTCGACGAGCTGGTGAAATTCGCCACGGAGCTCTCCCGCATCGCGCCGCTCGCGCTCGGCATCGCGCCCTTCATCGCCAAGCGGAACACGCCCCTCGACGGCGAGCCCTTCGCGGGCATCGACGTGGTCGACGACCGGCTCGACCGCCTGCGGCGCGGGCTGCGCGGCCGCGTGGACGTGCGCGCCACGAGCGCCCGCTGGGCCTGGGTCGAGTACGTGCTCGCGCAGGGCGGCCGCGCCGAGGGCCGTGCGGTGATGGATGCCGTGCACGCGGGCGGGAAGTTCGCAGCGTGGAAGAAGGCGTTCGGCGCGCTCGCCCCGAGCCGTCCGCGCCGCGCGCTCGTCGTGGTCGCGTGATCGGCGCGCCCGCCGCGATCG
Organism: Sandaracinaceae bacterium; assembly: GCA_044220955.1. Lineage (GTDB taxonomy): Bacteria > Myxococcota_A > Polyangia > Polyangiales > Sandaracinaceae > JBBSAT01. The sequence continues at coordinate 202,366 of JBGAQA010000001.1, read as the reverse complement.
ATCAGCGCGCCCGGCGCTGGGTCGCCGCGAAGGACTCGCGCTCGAGGATGCGCCTGCGGATCGACCGGCGACCGAGGAGCGCGGCGAACGGAACGGCGAGCGCGAGCGCGGTGACGTCCGCGCCCGTGCGCGCCGCGACGCATGCGATCCCGATCGGCGCCGCGCCGAGGATCCACGCCGCCGGGTGCGCGATGCCGACCGGCCGGGTGGCCGCCTGCCCGCGCCGCACGAGCTCGTCGTACGCCCGGCGTGTGTCGAGCCAGCCGACGAGGACGAAGGTGCTCGCGATGAGTGGAAGACCCAGGAGCGTGAGGACGATCTGACCCCACCACTCGCCCGCCGAGGACGCGGGATGCGGCGCGACGAGCCCGGAGAAGACGCCGGCATCGGGGTCGGCCGCCGGCCTCTCTCCGCGGAGCGCGGGGATCGGTCGCGGCGGGCGGGGCCCGCTGCCGACGTCGAGCTCCGGCTCCGGCGCGCGCGTGACGAGGGGCCCGCGCGGCTTCGGCTCGTGCGACGCGACCGGCGTCTTCTCGCGGTAGGGCGTGCGCTTCGCGTCGCTCACCGCGTCACCGTACACCACCGGGCGGCGACGCACGAACGCCCGCGTGTCTGCCGGAACGCGCCCCGTGGGCGTCGCGCCACGCCGAGGCGCAGTCGGACACCGAATTGCCGGGAACGCCGCGTGGCATCGCTCGTGCCCGGCGCGCCGCATGCGAAAAGACCTCCTCCCGCTCGCCCCTGCTCTGCTCCTGCTCGCCTGCGGCTCCGCTCCTGGGTCTCGGCCCTCGCTCGCCGAGCCGTCTTGCGCGCAGGCGATCCTCGACGACGAGCTCGGCGCGACGCTCGGGAGCACCGACGTCCTGAGCGCGCTGGCCGTGGTGCTCGACGCGCACGACGGACACCTGCTGGCGATGCAGAGCCGCTCCGGCTCCACGCACGATCCCGAGCTCCCCGCGCGCGATCGGATCAGTCACGGGTCGGTCGGCAAGACGTTCACCTACGCGATCGCGCTCGACCGCGGCGCCATCGAGGTCGCCGATCGCCTCGACGGCGCTCCGGTCACGCTCGCGGGGGAGCCGATCCGCGACCGCGAGGAGCACGGCACGATGAGCGTCGAGGACGGGCTCGCCTTCTCGTCGAACGTCGCGGCCGTGCACGTCTTCGAGCGCCTCGGGACGACCGACTTGCTCGCAGGCCTGCGCGCGCTCCACCTCGAGGTGGCCGTCCCGGCGTCGGCCGAGCACGACGCGCTCGCCGCGACGCGGGTCGCGTACGGGCCGGCGCTCGAGGCGACCCCGCTCGAGATCGCCAGCGCGTTCGCGGCGATCGTGAACGGCGGCGTGTACCACGCGCCCTGGCGCGAGGGGGAGCCGCCCACCGCGGCCGAGCGCGTGCTCTCCGCCGAGGCCTCGCGGACGATGCGCTCGCTGCTCGAGGCGGCGGTGGTGCGCGAAGACGGCACCGGGCATGGCGCCTGGCTCGCGGATCTGCGGGTGGGGGGCAAGACCGGAACGGTGCCGCTCGCCGAGGGCGGCACGCGCGGCTGCTTCGCCGGCGCGGCGCCGATCGACGACCCGCAGATCGTCGTCGTGGTCGACGTGGTCGCGCGCGGCAGCGACTACAGCGGCGGCACGCTCGCCGCCCCTCTGTTCGCGCGGATCGCCGGGCGCTGGATGCGCGAGGCGCGCTGAGCGCGGCGGAGACTCCGGGCGACCGAGCGCGGAACGGAGGAGGTCTGCGCGCGCTTCGCGCAGCCGGCGCGCGCGCCGTACACTCGGCGTGGAACCCGTGCTCACCCCGCGCATGCTCGCGCTCTCGGTCGCGCTGGCGCTCTCGGCGCTGGCCTCGGCGCGCGCGCAGGCGCCCGACGCGATCGACCTCGGCCAGGGCCTCTCCGTGCAGCGCATCTCGACGTGGTGTGGCGCGGCGGGCGCGCCGTTTCGCTGCTCGGCGTGGCAGCCGTCGGGGTTCGCCTTCCCCGCGGGCCCGCTCGCCCCCGCGCTCACCTTCGCCCGCACCTACGCGCGCGTCCCGGCGACCGGGCGGATCCTCGCGGCGCTCTCCAACGTGAACGGCCCCTTCATGTACACGGGGTTCGCGGTGCGCCTCGTCGCCTCCGACGACGGCGGCGTGAGCTGGCACCCCCTCACCTGGCGCTGGCTCGAGACGATCGCGCTCTTCGCGTTCGAGCCGGGGAGCGCGCGCGGCGTCGCGGCGGGCGACAGCGGCTACGTGTGGACGACGGACGACGGCGGCGAGACCTGGCGCGATCGCGGCAGCTCCACCGGCACCACGTTCACCGAGCTCGTCGTGGTCCCGGGCGAGATCGTGCTCGTCGACGCGAGCGGCAACGTCTGGCGCATGTCGAGCGGCAGCTTCGCGCGCGATCTGCTGGTCACCGACCCGAGCGCGCACGCCAGCGTGGAGGGCGACGCGATCGTCGTCCGCACGACCGGCGAGGAGCTCCGGGTCCGGCGCGGCCACGGCGTGGACAGGCACCGCCGTCGTTGAGCGCGTGCAGCTTGCCGGGACCGGCCTGCCCGACGCACGATGGGCCGATGCCCCGTCGTCTCTTGCTCGCCGGCCTCGCGCTCGCCGCCTCCGCATCCCACGCGGGGTGCAGCCAGGCGGCCGCGACCGAGCTGATCGTCGTCGTCGACACCGACTACGCGATCCCGGGTCAGCTCGACGAGATCGACGTCGACGTCCAGGGCCCGGACGGGATGCACCACCTCGAGCGCCAGCCGATGGCGAGCGCCGCGGCGCTCCCCTACACGCTGACCGTCGTGCCGGCCGGCGCCGCGCTCGGACCGATCCGGATCGTGGCGAGCGGCCTCTCGGCGGGCACGACCGTGGTGTCGCGCGAGGCGCGCGTGTCGCTCTCGGCGAATCGCTCGATGATGGTCCGCCTCGATCTGCTGCGCGCGTGCGACGCCTCCACCATGCCCTGCGCGGGGCGGAGCGATCAGACGTGCGGGGAGGGCGGCGCGTGCACGTCCGTCGACGTCGTTCCCCAGCCGTGGACCGGAACGGCCGGCCGACTCTCGGACGCGGGCGCGTCCGCGGACGGCGGCGCGGGCGACGCGGGCGCGGTGGACGCGTTCGTCGCGGACGACGCGAGCGCGAGCGACGCGGGCTCGCTCGACGCGTTCGTGGGGGCCGACACGGGCGCCCCGGACTCGGGGGCGGGCGATGCGGGCGCGGGCGATGCGGGCGCAGACGCGGGGCCGCGGTGCGCGACGGACGCCGACTGCCCGGCGCCGATCACGGGCGCGTTCGGCCCGTGCGGCGGGTTCAGCGGCGCCTGCGGGACGACGGGGACGCACAGCCGCACGATCCGAAGCTTCAGCTGCATGGCGGGCACGTGCGTCGGATCGGACGCGACCGACACGCAGAGCTGCGTGGGTCCACCGACCGACGGCGACACCTGCGCACCGAGATCCTGCACGGCCTGGACGGGCACGTGCAGCTACGTGGGCACGTGCCAGCCGCTCACCATGCAGACGCGGGACTGCACCGAGTACACGTGCGGCAGCGGGCTCTGCGTCGGCGCGACGCGCAGCGAGACCCAGCGTTGCCCTACGGCGCCGGCCGGCACGGCGTGCACGAATCCGCTGGTCCACTGCGGCGTGTGGCAGTGCAACGCGGCCGGTACCTGCGCGCAGTTCAGCGGTGCGTGCACGGGCGGGACGATCTGCTGTAACCCGCCGATGTGCTCTCTGCCGATGTTCTGCTGACGCGCTCTACCGATCGGCGCAGCAGCGGAAGCCGGTCGAGTAGTCGTGGTGGCCGGTGTCGTGCGCGGTCGTCGCGTAGAGGCAGCCAGGGCCGTTGAGCACGGTGTCCACGTAGAAGCCGCCGCGGAACGTGCCCGCCGGGTCGGCGGTCCACTCGTGCAGGTTGCCCATCATGTCGTGGGCGCCGCTCTCGGACACGCAGCCCGTGTACTCGCCCGTGCGCGCGAGCGACATCGGGAGCTGGCTGATGCAGGCGTCGTTCAGCATCGAGTAGATCCAGGAGGCGCTCGTGCCGAAGCGCTCGACGGCGGGGTGCACGTCGCGGTGGTCGTTGCAGACGCCGGTCATGCGCGTGTTGCCGTAGGGGTAGGTGAGGCCCATCGAGCCCTGGCAGGCGCGGAGCCACTCGGCGTCGGTGCAGAGGCGCTTGCCGGCGTTCGTGCATGCCGCCCCGGCAGCCACGCCGGAGATGTAGCCCTGTGGAACCGCGCCCGCGCGCGAGCGCGCGATCACGGGGACCGACGCGGGCGGCGTGAAGTAGGGGGACCACTCGGTGCCGTCGTCCAGGCGGACGAGAGAGGCCTCGTACCGATCGACGCAGAGCGTGGTCGTGACGGGGAGCATTCCATCGGGGCAGCCACCGACGCCGGGCGCCTCGTCCGCGACGCCGACGTTGGGCTGCACCATCACGGTCGGATCGCAGCTCATCGGCGTCGTGCTCGGGACGCAGCACTGGATCGTGGACGGACCCGGGCAGTGCCCGCTGACGGCGGTGTTCATGCCCGTGCAGAGCGCGACGTCCTCGCAGACGCCGGGCGTGCTGCCGACCATGCAGGGTCCCCAGGTCGCGTCGAGGTCGGGCGCGGCGTCGACGGCCGGGGGGGCGTCCATCGTGGACGCGTCGGCCACGGCGGACGCGTCGCGCGCGGCCGCATCGCGCACGCCCGCATCGGCCGCCGAAGCGTCGAAGTGGCCTTCGGCGGACCCGCACCCCACGAGCGAGAGCGAGAGCGAGAGCGAGAGCGAGAGCGAGAGCGAGAGCGAGAGCGAGAGCGAGAGCGACCTCGTTGCCTCGCTCCTCACGACGCTCACCCGCGCAGCGCGACCGGGAGCAAGAACGGCAGCTTCAGCAGGCTCGGAGCCGCCTCGAAGTCCGTCATGATCTCGCCGAGCACGTTCAGCGTCTTGTGATCGGGGAACCACGCGGGCGTCGGGCTGATGCGGAAGAGCCCGCGCACGATCGACTTCTGCGGGTGGTCGAGCAAGAGGCCGTTGTGCACCACGCCGCGGCCCGAGCGGATGTCCTCGAGCGGGTGGCCGGGGAAGGCTCCCCACGTCGGCGTGACGAGCCCGTAGATCACGCCCGCCCACAGGTTCACGCCGATGCCGCCGTAGCGCAGGTTCGCGAGCGCGGTGTCGAGCGCGCGCTCGTGCTGCCGCGCAGTGTCCGGGTGGATGAGCATCATGCAGGAGAGCGAGCCCCAGCAGTCCTCGTTGGCGAAGCGGGTCGCCGCCTCGAGGAAGGCGCTCGGGTCGGTGGCGTCCAGCGTGGTCTCGGCGAGCACGCCGCAGAACGCCTCGTTGCTGAGCGCGTACTCGCCCTGCTCGGCGGGCACGTCCGGAAGGATCGTCCACGGCACCTGGTCCTTGGTTCGCTCGCCGAGCGGCATCGCGTCCTCGTAGTGATCGAGGAAGCCCTGGTAGCGCTCCTGCGCGCCGGGGTAGTACGCCTTGCGGGGAGGCGTGCGCCGCAGCGCCTCGTGAACGAGCTCGAGGAAGCGCTCGCGCTGCGGCCAGCCGGCGCTGGTCACCAGCACCTTGCAGGCGTTGCAGTTGAAGCTGCCGTTGTTGGCGACCATGCCCGCGACGTGGCGCGCCTGGAAGTGGAGGTCGGACTCGCTCCACTCGCCGGGGACGATGATGCAGGGCGTGACCGCGCCGAGCTCGCTCGTGATGGGCTTGTCGAGCTTGCGCTGGCCGAGCTTCTTGCGCTCCTCCTGGCCGGGGCCCGCGCCCCAGACGATGGCGTCGTGCGTGCGGTCCGAGCCGGTGATGTGGATCGTCTCGATCTCCGGGTGGTTGCAGAGGTACTCGCCCACGTCGGCGCCGCCGCGCACGACGGCGTAGTAGCCGTCGTCGAGCAGCGGGCGGAACGCCTCCTCCCAGAACGGCTGCAGGTACGCGTTCACCGGGTTCGTCTTCACGAGCACGACCTCGTCGTCGACGAAGAGCTTGTAGAGCGCGTCCATCGGCCCGATCGAGGCGACGTTGCCCGCGCCGAGCACCAGCGCGAGCTTGCCCGCTGCTTCGGCGCCGCCCGCGCGCGCGGCGTTCCGCTTGTCGCGGTAGATCTTGCCCTGCGTCGCCTTCTCGCCCGGCTCGATCCAGACCTCGGCGCTGACGCCCGTCCACATCAGCTTGTCGAGCGTGCTCTGCGGGAACACCTCCGCCACGACCTGCCCGTCCGGGCGCTTCCACGTGCGCGGGATCGGCGGCTCGCCGCCGCAGCGCATCGCCTCCGCGAGGATCCGGAGGTTGCGCATCGTGGTCATCGGCCCGCCGAGCCACTCCTCGCCCGCGCGGGGCGACTTGAGGTCGATGCCCTTGGCCTCGCACGCCGCGCGCACCCACTCGCGCCCGACGCTGCGCGTCTTGACGATGCAGCGCTCGAGGTAGTCGGCGCGCTTGGCGGTGCCGACGCGCGTCCACTCGTGCTTCTTGGACGCGAGGCGCTTGATGGCGGCGTCGATGTGATCGCGCGGCGTGGACGAGACACGGGGGGCGACGGTCGCGAAGTCGGGGGAGGTCATGGTGCGGACGAGGATAGCCGATGAGGTCGGGGGGGCGACTCGCGTTTCACGGGGAGGACAGGAGCCGGGAGGGGCTCGGCAGGGGCTGGCGCGGCGTGCGGAGGTCCAGAGGAGCGAACGGCGGCTCCTCCAGTGGACTGCGGGTATTCGGAAGAGGGGATCAGGACGTTGGGGGAGGGTCCGACGTACGTCGGAGGATCGCGGCGATCTCGCGCGGGCGGGTCTGAGCCAAGAGGTGCGGACCGTCGATCGGGATGGAGCTCGGCGTCGGCGGGCCGAGGAGGCGATCTCGGGTCGCGTGGATCCACGTGACCGGGATGCGCAGCGACGTGAGCTCGCGGCGGACGTCGACCCTCGCGACCTCGCGGATGCGCGTTCGCATCGCGGCAGGCTCGACGGCGGCGATCGCGGCGAGCAGAGCGTCCTCGATCGGGTGCGGGCCGCCGAGCAACGCCGCACGCACCGCGTAGCGTGGTGGCGGGTGAGGGGTGAGCGCGGCAAGCGCGCCCGTCCATCGCGCGAGCCGCGGGCCGCGCGCGAACGAGGCGATCAGGACGAGCTCACGTACGCCGCGGTCCCGCGCCGCGAGCCGGATCGCGAGCGGCCCGCCGAACGACTCCGCGACGACGATCGTGGGCGCCTCGATCCGCGGAATCCCGTCGAGCAGCTCGTCGTATCTCCCGACGTTCGTCGGATAGCGCCAGCGCTCGACCTCGACCCCGCCGAGCTCCGCGACGAGCGGCCCCCAGAGCGCGCCACTGCCGTCCATCCCGGGCAGAAGCAGCATCATCGTCGCTCCCCGGCCCGATCATTCACGTACGTCGGACCCTCTCCCAACGTCTTGATCCCATCTTCCGAATACCCGCCGTCCACGCGTCCCACGACGTACGTCAGGACTCGTACACGCCTCACCAGTGGCGACGCCTCCGCGCCCCGCGCTCGCTCGGATGGACCTCGAACGACCCGCGCCTCTACTCCTTGATCGGAGTCGCCTTCAGGGCCGCCTTGCCCTCCTTCACGTACACCGTGAAGCGGACCTTGGCGGCGCCGTGCTTCTGCACGATCTGCTCGCGGTTCTTGCGCAGCGTCACCACGAACTTGTCGAAGGTGAGCCCGACGACGGGCTCGTTGCACTGCTTCTTCGTCGCCAGGAACTGCTCGAACACGTCGCGGTAGTGCGCCTCCTGCTCGGCCTCCTCGCTGCCCGCGCGCTTCAAGAGCTCGTCCGGCACCTTGGCGACCATGGTGGCGCCGTCCTCGTCGTCGCCACCGTCGTCGGCCGGGGGCGGCGGTGCCGCCGGAGTCGGGGGCCGCGACACGGCCTGCGCCTGCACCATCCCGATGCCCGACGTCCCGCCGGAGCCGACGCCGATCATCGTCGTGCCGAGGGGATCCTGCAGCTTCGGGCGCTCCGGCGCCGCGGGCTTGCCGGGCGGCGCCGGAACCGCGGGGGCGGGCGGCGCGGCGGGCTTGGCCGCGGGGGCCGGTGGCGCGGGGACGGGCGCGGCCGCCGGCGGCGCGAGCGGGGGCTTGGGGATCGCGGGCGAGGAGGGCGCGGGCGCGGCCGGCGGCGGCGCCGCCGGCGGGACGGGGGGCAGATCGAAGTCGCCGCCCGAGGACCGGCTCTTGTCCTCGCCGAACCCGAAGAACGCCGGCGAGCTCGCCTCGGGCGCCTTGCCGAGGATCTGGTCGAGGTCGGCTGCCTTGCGGCGCGAGCCAGTCGCGGCCGCCGCGTCCTGCACCTTGTCGAGCGCCTCGTTGATGCTCGCCGCGGCCGTGCGCAGCTGCCCGCCGAACTCGGGCGGCACGAGGCGATCGAGGTCGCGCTTGCCGAGCTTGTCGGCGGCGACCCGGAAGTGGGTGAGCGGCCGGCTGTGCTCGAGCCAGATCGTGAACATCGCGATCACGAAGAGCAGGAACGCGATGCCGCCCAGCATCGGCCAGGGCAGACGTGCCCAGTCCTCGCTCGACGCGAGCGACAGGATCGCCGTCGGGCTCCCGAGCCGCGGCCGGGGCCGGCCGAGCGCGTAGCCGAAGTGCGCGTACGAGGCGCTGCCCACCACGGGCGCGAACACCGCGACGCCGCCGGTCGCCAGATCCTGGGGGGGCGAGAGCTGGCCGGCGTCCCACTCGGCGGCGGTGATGACGGCCGCGAGCGGCGTGCCGATCTCGTTGCGCGGGATGCCCGCATCGCCCGTGGCGGGCATCGCGCTCGCGACGACCTGATCGCGCAGGAAGAACGCGAGCGAGGCGCCGCTGAGGCGCGTCACGAGTCGCGCCGCGAACGCGTCGTCGAAGCGCTTGCCGAGGATGACCGCGCCCACGTACTGGCCGGCGTCGATCACCGGCCTGGCCGCCATGCGGTAGGTCTCTCCGTTGTAGACCCACACGTCGTCTCGCACGTAGCCGTCGAGCGCGCGGCGCACGAGCGGGAACGCGCCGAGGCCGGCGCCGTGCGGTGGCGGCGTGCCGCCGACCTGCGCGACGATGATCCCGTTCGCGTCGACGCCGAAGACGAGGTCGCCCGCCATCTCGCCGAGCTGACCGTTCAGCTCGCCGAGGCGCGCGTGCAGGTTCGTCATCAGCGTCTCGTCGATCTCGGCGCCGGCCGCTCGGCCCGTGGCCGTGCGCAGCGCCGTGCGGACGTCGCCGTTCGCCGCGACGGGCGCGATCGCGTCGATCCGTGCGCGCGCGTCGAGCTTGAGGAGCGCCTCGAGCTCGAAGCGATCGCGCGCGAGGGCCGCGACCGCGGCGTCGTCCGTGCGCTCGTCGATCACGTGCGTGCCGATCATCGCGACGGCCACGCCGGCCACCGCGCCGAGCACCAGGATCAGGGACCAGAACCGCGTCAAGGGCAGCATTGGGCTCCTGTGCTCAGTGGGCGGGCGCCGGGGGCGCCGCGGCAGCGGCCGCCGCGGCGGCCTGGACCTGGATGGCGGGGATGGTGAGCGCGGCGTCGGTCACCGTGACCGGCTGCGAGCTGACCTCGTGATCGCCGTGGAAGACGTGGAGCACGTAGCTCCCCGCCGGCACGCCGTGGAACGTGTAGTTGCCGCTCGGCTCGACCGTCGCGCGCGCGACGAGGTCGGCGATCGCGTGCAGGTGCCCGCGCACGTGCGGGTAGTTGCGCTCGGCCAGGGGCCAGTGGCCCGCGGCCGACACGGTCAGCGGTCGCGCGTTTCCGGGCGCCGTCTGCACGGGCCCGATCTCGTCGAGGCCCTCGGCGAAGAGCTCGTACGAGCAGCCGTCGTCGTTGCGGATCTGGAAGCCCGAGCCCACCCGCACGACCACCGTCGCCGGCTGGAGCGAGCCGTTGTGGAGCCGATAGGGCGGCTGATCGGCCTCGACCAGCGCGCCTTCCCCGGTCAGGACGACGGCGATCTCGCGCGCCGGGTCGACCCGCGTCGGCCGCGGGTCGACGAGGCCGTTCCACTCTTCCCAGTAGCGCGTGCGCGCGACGGCCTCGTCGCCCGAGGGCGGCGGCGTCATCGAGGGAAGGTCCGCCGGCACCGTGAGCGTGCCGTGGACGTCCCCGGCGAACGCGGTGGACGCGACGGCGGAGAGAACGCACGCGATGGAGATGGCGATGGCGCGTGTCCGGGAAGACCCCCGTGGGTTCGTCGATCGAGCAGCCGTGGGCACCATGTTCTCCCTCGACACCGCGGCGTCCATGCCGCGATGCGTTGCCAGCGTACTTGTGCCGCGCTTTCGGGGTCAACGAAGGAGAGAAAGAGGTGCGCTCGCGGCGATCTCGTGTCATCCCGGACCGATGCGGCGTACCTCTTATTCTGCCCTCTTCTCACTGCTGGCCCTGCTCGCGCTCGATGGCTGCAGCGGCACCCCGGCGCCCGCGGCCGACGCGGCCGTCGTGACCGACGCGGGCTCCGACGCCGGTGCCCCGATGACCTGCGGTCCCGTCGCGCCGTCGTGCCAGGACGAGCAGATCGCGATGCTCGACCTGTTCACGACGGTCAGCACGCGCACCGTGGAGGAGGAGAGCGCGCCCGCGGGCACGCACGCGTCGCACGTCGACTCGATGGGCGGCGGCATCTCGCCGACCGAGAGCTACGTCTACGCCCGCTTCACGGACGCGGGCCTCGTCCGCGTCGACATCTCCGATCAGGACGCGCTCGCGTCCACGGCGTGGGACATCGCGTTCCGGCGCTTCATCATCCGCCTCAACAGCGGCGTGTCGGGCCCTTCGTGCGTGCAGGCCGCGCGGCTGCCGAACGACCCGGGCACCGGCGGCCCGCCGGCGTTCGACTCGGTCACGTCGGTTCCCTCGGGCCTCTCGTTCCACGAGGAGGTCTACCTGACGAGCGGCACGTGCGGGATCGTGCCGGACGGGTCGGGGCTCGGCTCGCCGGCGACGGTCCTCTCGAGCTACTGGACGTACCCCGGCTGCGTCTCGATGTCGCACAACGTGTACGTCGTGCAGCTGGCGAACATGCGGCACGTGAAGCTCGAGGTCGTCAGCTACTACAACGCGCCGGACCAGGCGGCGTGCGACACGAGCGGCACGATGCCGACGACGCCGGGGTCCTCGGGTAACATCCGGCTCCAGTGGGCTTTCTTGGATTGAGGTCTCTCGCGCTCGCTCTGGCGCTCGCCTCGCTCGCGAGCACCGCCGGCGCGCAGGGCCGCTGGCTCGATCGCGGGCACTGGCTGCAGGCGTCGCCGGCGCCCAACGGCGGCCTCGTCGTGGTGCGCGACGACGGGATGCGCTTCGCGGCCGCGCTCGGCACCGAGCGCGTGATCGTGTCGGGGCCCGCGCGCGCGTTCGCGCAGGAGGGGGTGGCGATCGACGAGGTGCTCTCCGCGCGCGCGGAGATCTTCGCGATCCGATCCACCCGCGGCGAAGACCCCTACGCGCTCGCGGAGCGGCTGGCGCCCCTCGTCGCGCGCGGGGTGCTCCGCGCGGCGATGCCGGATCTGGCGCTGGGTCACACGCGCGCGGCCATCACCGTGCCGCCCGACGATCCCCTCTACGGCGGCCAGTGGTTCTTCCAGACCATCCACATCGAGGACGCGTGGCGGCACGAGGACGGCGACCCCTCGATCACCGTGGCGGTCGTCGACGACGGCTGCGATCTGACGCACCCCGATCTCGCGCCGCACATGCTGCAGGGCTACGACGCGCTCGACGACGACATGGATCCCTCGTTCCTGCCGGCGACGGCGGGCAACAACCACGGGACCTCGTGCGCGGGGCTCGTCGCGGCGGCGACGGACAACGGCGTCGACGTCGCGGGCGCGTGCCCGGAGTGCTCGCTGCGCTGCGTGCGCCTGCTCGGCGCCGACGGAACGCTCGTCCCGATCTCCACGGACGTGCGCGCGTACGACTTCGTGCTGATGCAGCCCGACGTGGCGGTCGTGTCGAACAGCTGGGGCTTCAGCGAGGCGACGCCTGCGCCTGGGCCGCTCGTCGACGTGCTGAACATGGTGCAGACGCAGGGACACGGCGGCGTCGGCGCCCTGCTCGTGTTCGCCGCGGGCAACGACGCCCGCGTGCTCGGAAACGACGAGCTCGAGGCGATCCCCGGGATCGTGACCGTCGGCGCGACCAACACCTTCGACGAGGCCGCGAGCTTCTCGAACAGCGGCGAGTGCGTGGCGCTCGTCGCGCCGACCGGGACGCTGACGACCGACGTCGCGGGCCCGGATGGCGACGCCCCGGGCGACACGACCGACCGCTTCGGCGGCACGTCGTCGTCGTGCCCGATCGTCGCGGGCATCGCGGGGCTGATGGCGTCGCGCCGGCCGGCGATGAGCGCGGCCGATCTTCGCGCGGCGCTGATCGCGAGCGTGCGTCCGGCGCCCTTCGCGACGCCGGACGCGATGGGCCACGATCCGCTCTACGGCTTCGGCATCGTCGATCCGGCGGCGGCCCTCGCGCTCGTCGATCCGGCGGGCGTGCCGGACGCAGGACCACGCGACGCGGGGCCGGTGGATGCGGGTCCGGTCGATGCGGGCGCCGGCGACGCAGGGACGTCGGCTCCGGCGTCCGGCGGATGCGGGTGCAGCGCGGCGGGCGCGGGCGCTGCGTCGGGCCCCATGGCGCTCGGGCTCGTCCTGGCGCTCGTGCTCGCCCGTCGATCTCGCCGCGCGCGCGCGGTCGCAGCGGCCCTGGCGCTCGCCGGCTGCGCGGGCGACCCCGCGGCGGTCGCGCACGTGGACGAGCTGCGTCCGGACACACCCGGCTCGACGGACGGGCCGCCCTACTACGCGGCGAGCGAGACGGTCGAGAGCATCGTGTCGCCGGGCGGCGCGTTCCGGATCCACTTCACGCGTGCGGGCACGAACGCCGTCCCGCCCGCGGACGCCGACGCGAACGGCACGCCCGACTACGTCGACTTCGTGGCGCTCCAGTACGACACGGTGCTCGAGACCTACACGACGCTCGGCTTCCGCGCGCCACGCCCCGACACGGGCGTGGCGGACCACGGCGGGGACGCGCTCTTCGACGTGTACCTGCTCGACTTCACCGCGGCGTCGGGCGGTGGCGCCGACGGCTCGTTCCGCCGGGAGCAGTGCGTCGCCGGGAGCGGGTGCACCGGCTACATGCTGCAGGAGAACGACCTCGTCGGCTTCGGCTATCCGTCGGTGCACTACGGCGCACGCCTGCTCGCGAGCCACGAGTTCTTCCACGCCGTGCAGGCCGCGTACGACGACCAGCTCGGGGCGCAGGGCAGCACCCTGTCCGAGTCGACGGCCGTCTGGGCGAGCGAGCGCTTCGACCCCTCCCAGACCGACGTCGAGAATTTCTCGGCCGCGTTCCTGATGCGCCCCGACCGCGCGCTCGCGATCGATCCGGTCGGGCCCGTCCAGCCCTACGCCTACGGCGCGGCCATCGTCTGGGAGTACTACGCGACGCGCTACGACGACGCGCTGGTCGTGTCGTTCTGGGACGAGCTCGACACGACGAGCGGGGCCTCGACGAGCAACTGGCTCGACGTGCTCGACGTGGTGCTCGCGCGCGACCACGCGACCACCTTCCACGCGAGCTACGTCGACTTCGCGGAGTGGCTCCTCTTCACGGGCAGCCGCGTCGACGAGGCGCGCGGGCCGCGGCGCGGGCAGCAGCTGGCCGAGGTCGCGAGCATGGCCGTCACGCTGCCCTACCGCACCCTCTCGAGCCGCGTCTTCCCGGCCTCGGCGCACTACTTCGAGGTCTCCGGCAACCACGTCGCCGTCCGCCTCGGCGGCGCCGCGCCCGAGGGGGTCGACGTGATCGCGGTCGCGTTCCGGGACGGCTTCTTCGTCGCCGACGCCCGCGGCGTCGGGCAGGTGGACCTCGCGGCGGCGACGGCCGACACCATCTTCGTCGTGCTCGCGAACGGCGCGACGAGCGGGTCGAGCAACGCCGTCGCGATCTGCATCGCGGGCGATGCGAGCGAGTGCGACGCGGCGCCGGACGCCGGGATGGCGATGGCGGACGGCGGCGGGGCGGGGGCCGACGCGGGGATGGCCTCGCCTGCGCCGGGCGGCGGGTGCGCGTGCCGCGCCGGGGCAGGACCGCGGACCGGACGAGGGCTCTCGGTCGGGTTGGCCGGGCTCGTGCTCGCGCGGTTGCGGAAGCGGCGAGATCCCCGTAGACATCGCCCCCTATGTCGAAGCTCAGTGAGTACCTGAAGAACAACAAGATCGACGCGCGTCGCGTGGTCGGCGCGAGCCGCAGCATCGAGCGCCAGACCGCGGAGGACCGCACCCTCGTCTCCAAGAAGGCGGCCATCAAGGCCGGCAAGATGGAGAAGGACGAGGCGATCACGAAGGCCAAGCCGCGCAGCGGCCGCCGCGTGACGCAGCCGGCGATCGACCGCGCCCTCGCGGGCACCACGGTCGCGGGTCCGACCAAGACGCGCATCGTGCGCGCCGTGAACGCGATCCTCGTGGCCCGCAAGAAGCCCGAAGCCACGTTCCGCGACCTGTTCTGATCTTCCAGGGGCCCTGCGCGGGCCCCTCGAGGGACCGGCGGAGCCGGATCCCTCTCACCCCTCGCTCCGACTCGGCTCGCTCCCGCTCGCCTCGCGCGGCACACCGCTCGTCTCGCGCGGCCGGCGGAACATGCCCGGGGCTGTCGTCGACCTCGGGGGGCCTCGCGTGGGCTCGATCGGCCGGACTTCGTCGGGCACTCTGGCCGACATGCCGATCCGCGTCGCCGCGCTCGACGAAGGCCCGCTCACGCTGCGGTCCTACGAGCGCGGCGATCTCGATCGGCTCACGTCGCTCCTCACCGATCCCGTCACGATGGGACCGGTCGGCGGTCCCCTCCGTCGCGACGAGGTGCTCGGGGTGCTCGAGCGCTACCTCGCCGACGAGGACCCGCGCTACCTCGCGGTGCTCGCGGCGTTCGATGGCGAGACGTACGTCGGCAGCGGCCGCGTGTTCGTGTCCGACTTCGAGCCCGGCGTGCCCGAGATCGGCTACCTCGTCGGCTCGGCGCACTGGGGGAAGGGCTACGGCACGCACGTCGCGCGCGCGCTCGTCCGCGTCACGCGCGAGCGGCTGGGCGCGGAGCGCGTGGTCGCGCGCACCGCGATCGCGAACGCTGCCAGCGCGCGCGTGCTCGAGAAGGCCGGCTTCGTGCGCGGTCCCACGCGCGTGACGGAGACGGGGATCGAGCTCGTCTACGCGTCGACCATCGCGTCGTCTGCGTCGTCTGCGTCGTCTGCGTCGTCTGCGTCGTCCTGAGCCAGGGCGAGCTCGACGGGCTTCTTCTCGTGCGCGATCTGCTCGAAGCTGAGCGTGAGGTAGGTGCCGCTCTTGCCCTGCTTCTCGAAGGCCCGGATGGTGTAGGTCGCGTCGTCGCCCGTCACGTCGCCCGCCCACACGGGCGCCGGGCCCTCGTCGCCCTTGCCGCGTGCGCGCGTCTTGGGCGCCGGCTCGAGCGCGCCGCGAAAGGCATCCGGCGGGTACGTGTTCTGATCGCCGCGCGGCGGCGCGATGCTGATGGTCAGCTGCTCCTCGCGTCGCCACGCGCGGATCTCGTAGGGCGCGCCCCCGATGCTGCAGTCGCCCTGCATGTCGGGCTGGCTCGGCTTCCGCTTCTGCGCGTTCTCGAACAGGCTCCCGCGATCGGCACGGACTCGCTCGGTGGACATGCCGAGTTAGAGCACGCCGGAGGGCCCGGCGCGACCGCCGCCTGCTCGTGCGGTCAGGCGCGGACCGGTCAGGCCACCGCGTAGAGGTCGAGCAGCGGCGCGTCGGGCGACTCCGGGTTCACCCGCAGCTCACGGTTCTTCGGATCGACGATCAGGTCGAGGCCCTCGAGCGGGATCTGCCCGACGAGCACGGGAGCGCCGACGGGGAGCACCAGCGCGTCGCAGGTCATCGCGCGTCCGAGGATCTCGAGCGTCAGGTTGCCGACCCAGGGGAGCGCGTGCCTCTCGCCGCTCGCCATCCGGACGTTGCGGGTGCCGGCGAAGCGGAGACCGAGACGCATCGCGAGATCCTCCGGGATCGCCAGCGACGTCGCGCCCGTGTCGACGAGCCCCTCCACCGTCTCACTTCGCACCTCGGCCGGGTCGAGCTTCCCGGCCGCTGCGTTCTCCGCGTCGGTCGCGTTCGTCAGCCTGAGGGTGTTCATGACCTACCCCATTCTGCGCCTCGGATCGACGTGTCGGCCAGACGCGGCGGCCCTTGCGCCCCTGCCGCCGGGCGCGCCCCGCGACCAGCGTCACGAGCGCGACGACGAGGAGTCCCGGGTGGCCTCCGCGCGCCGCCACGCCACACCCGCAGCCGCCGAGGGTGAGCATGCGTCCGTCGCCCGCGTCCCCGGTGCTGCCGGAGTCCACCGCGACGAACGCGTCGATGGGTGTGGCCGCGTCCACCGGCGTCGTCGCGGCGTCGACGGGCGGCGGGCCGGAGTCGGGCGCGCTGCCCCGGACGCAGTACCGCGTGTTCACGCACATGCTGCCCGCCACGCACGGCTCCGACTCGCAGGGCCCCGTCACGATCGGCTGCGGGCCGCTCCAGAAGCAGTCGAACGAGCCGACGCAGAGCGATCGCAGCTCGCAGCGCTCGCCCGCCGCGCAGTCCGAGTCGAGCATGCAGTGGACCGGCTCGCACCCCACGCCGCCGTGGCACGTGAACCCCCGCGAGCCTGCGATGCAGTCCGTCGGTGGCGGCTCCACGACGTCGGCCCGAGCCGCCGAGCACAGGCCGAGCACCAGCAGCAGCGCGAGCCATCCGACCCTCATCGCTCGAGTGTGCGCCGCGCCGTGGCGCCGATCCATCGGCCGAGCTCACGCCGCGCTCGTGGTAGGCCTCGCGGCATGGGCGTCATCATGCAGGCGGCCGAGTTCGTCGACGTCACCGCCGCCGCGGCCTGGGAGGCCGAGCTGCGCGCGCTCCGCGAGGCCTTCGTGCGCTTCGAGCGCACCGACCCCGCGCCCTGGTCGATGGCCGTGGTGCCGGAGCCGCTCGCGGCGATGGCCGCGCGACGCGGGCTGGAGTGGCCGCTCAGCGAGCGGACACGCTTCCTCGTGCGGGGCAGCCTCGCCGACACCGAGATCCTGCGCGTGGACCGGCTCGTGCTCTTCTGGGGCGACGGCTTCGAGCTCGGCGGCGCCACCCTCGCAGAGATCGCGCGGAGCGATGGCGCCACGCGCACGGCCGCCGGCTGCCACCTGCGCGTCCGCGCGGACGATCCCGAGGCGCGCGCGGCCGCGCTCGGCGCCTTCCTCGACGAAGAGGACCACGCCGGTCGCTACCGCGTCGAGGGCGGCGCGGGCCCGGTCCCGGGCGACGCGATCCACACCATCACGTTCGAGGGCCCGGGCGGCGCCGCTCGCCTCGTGTTCGACGGAAGCGGGATGCAGGATTGGGCGTTCGTGGCCGCGGCGCCGCAGCTCGACGGCGAAGACCCGCGCCTCGCGTGAGCTCGGCGCCGCTGACTCACGCGAAGCGAACGGGGTGATCGCGATCGAGGCGGATCATGGCGGTGCCGTCCGCAGGACAGACGGGCACCGTGGCTGCGGCGGCCTGGCCGCGGCGCCAGTCCTTGTCGACGTCCACCTGCGTGCCCTCGGGCAGCGAGAGCTCGCCCGAGAAGGGCGTGAGCATCGCCGAACGGATGCGAACGTGGAGCCGCGGGCAGCTCGTGCACTGCCAGGCCTCGAGGTTGTGGCGGTGTCGGCCGTGCAGCAGCTCCTGGATCACGTCGGCGCGAGCCACGAACGTGTGGACGAAGGCCATGGCCCGAGCGTCCCACGAAACGCGTGGCTGCGTCGTTCCACGCCGCGGCTCGTCCCTGCGCGAGGTGGGCGAGCGGCCCCCTACCAGTCGATGACGGCCGCGCCCCACGTGAAGCCGGCGCCGAACGCCGCCATCGCGACCTTCATGCCCGGCTTGAGGCGTCCGGTCTCCTCCGCCTCGGCGAGCAGGAGCGGGATGGTCGCGGCCGTGGTGTTGCCGTACTTGTGGATGTTGTGGATGAGCTTCTCGTCCGGGATGCCGAGCGACTGCGCGACGTACTGGTTGATGCGCATGTTCGCCTGGTGGAAAACGAAGAGGTCGATGTCGCTCGCCGAGAGCTGCATCTCGAAGCAGACCTGCATCAGCGACATGCACATCTTCTCGACCGCGTGGCGGAAGACGACCTTGCCTTCCATCTGCGGCCACATCATCTCGGGCTTCAGGATGCCGTCGCTCATGCGGTCACCGCTGAGGGGCGCGTAGGGACGCTTCGTGATGTCGAAGACGCGCAGCCAGAGCGCCTCCGCGTGGCGGCCGTCGGCGCCGCAGTTCCAGCGGCGCAGGCCGCGGCTCTGGTCCGTCGTGGCGCTGATCACGACCGCGCCCGCGCCGTCGCCGAAGAGCGAGGTGACCTGACGACCGCGCGTCGTGAAGTCGAGCGCCGCCGAGTGGGTCTCGCTGCCGACGAGAAGGACGTGCTTGTACTGGCCCGCCTGCACGAGCGCCGCGCCGGTGCCGAGGCCGTAGAGGAACCCCGAGCACTGGTTGCGGATGTCGAGGCAGGGGACGTACTTGGGCATGTCGCCCTCGAAGAGCTCCGTGAACCGGCGCTGCATGAACACGCCGCTCCCCGGGAAGTGCACGTCGGGCGAGAGCGTCGCGAAGATGATGAAGTCGATGTCCTTCGGCGTCAGCTTCGCGTTCTCGATCGCCTTCTTCGCGGCGTAGTAGCCCATCTCCGCGGAGCCCACGCCCTCGTCGGCGTAGCGCCGCTCCGAGATGCCGCTGCGCTGCTTGATCCACTCGTCGGTGGTGTCGATGCCGTACTCGCTCGCGAGCTGGTCGTTGGTGACCACGCGCGGCGGGACGTAGCCCCCGGTGCCCGAGATGTACGCCTGGGTCTTCGGTTCGGTCATCGCGTCCGGATAGCACGGACGCTGCCCGGCGCGCACCCGGGTCCGCCGCCGGGTCTCGACGCGCTGCGTCGCGCCGTAGTTGCCGGCCCGGGCGCGATTCGGGCACTGTAGATGGTTCCCGGAGGCACCATGCGCGCACGTCTTCTCTTGCTCACCCTCGCGTTCGGCTCGACCACGGTGGCTGCGGCCTGCAGCGACACGCACACGACGGACATGATGGACACGGGGGTCCCGCCGGTCGACACGGGCATGGGCGGCCTCGACACGGGCCCGCGGCCCGACGCGAACGTGGACGCGAACCTGCCGGACGCGAACCTGCCCGACACGGGCGTGCCTCCGGTCGACATGGGCACGGCAGGCAACGACGCGGGCACCGACGGCGGCACCACCGTGACCTGCGGCGTCGTGGGCCTGGCCTGCTGCGCGGGCGGCGGCTGCACCGACGGCTCGGCGTGCGTCGCCGGCATGTGCACCGACTGCGGCGCGCCGGGTGGCACCTGCTGTCCGGGTCGCCTCTGCGATCCCGGCGGGCTCTGCGCCGGGGGCGGCGCCGGGACGTGCATGTCCTGCGGCGCGGCCGGAGACGCGTGCTGTGCCGGCAACGCCTGCGACGCCGGCGGCTGCTGCGTGGGCGGGACGTGCACGGGCGCCGGGACGACCTGCCCCGGCATCGGCGGCGCGTGCGCGGCGGGCGCGTGCGGCACCTGCGGCGGCCTCGGCGACGCGTGCTGCGGCGGCGGCGCGGGCGGCGGCGCGACGTGCACCGCGGCGAACACGCGCTGCGACGGTGCGACCGGGATGTGCATCGCGTGCGGCGCGATGGGCGACGTCTGCTGCGGCGGCAACACCTGCGGGACCGGCCTCGCGTGCGCGCCCGATCCGACGGGCGGCGCGGCGAGCTGCCAGCCGTGCGGCGCGGACGGAGACGCGTGCTGCGCCGGTCGCAGCTGCGACACGGGCCTCGCCTGCACGGGCGGCGGCGGCGGCGGTACCGGAACCTGCTCACCGTGTGGCGCGGACGGCGATCCGTGCTGCGCGGGCGGCTCGTGCAACACCGGCTTCGCGTGCACCGGCGGCTTCGGTGGGATGTGCGCGCCCTGCGGCGCCTCGGGCGATCCGTGCTGCGCCGGTGGCGCCTGCACGGGCGGCGGCTGCTGCGATCCGACCGACAACACCTGCGTCGACTCGGGCGCGATGTGCGGGACCGGCGGCAGCTGCACCGGGGGCGACTGTGTCGTGTGCGGCGACCCGGGCACGGCCTGCTGTGCGGGCGGGATGTGCAACGGCGGCGGGTGCTGCGACGGCGGCGACTGCGTCGCGTCGGGCCAGGCGCTGGCGAGCGGGCAGGTCTGCCTCGACGGAACGGCGACGGCGTGCGGTGGCGATGGCCAGGCGTGCTGCGGCGGCGCGAGCTGCACGGCCGGCGGCTGCTGCTTCGGCGGGATGTGTCACGCGAGCGGCATGATGTGCAGCGGCACGCTCACCTGCATGGCGGGATCGTGCACCACGGCGACCATGATGTGCGGCGGCGCCGGGCAGAGCTGCTGCGCGACGGGCGGCACGGGCGGCTTCGGCGGCCAGTGCACGGCCGGCGGACTGGTCTGCGTGGGCGGCGGCGGCGGCACGACGCCCATGTGCGAGACCTGCGGCGGCGACGGCGATCCGTGCTGCGCCGGACAGGCCTGCGGCGCGGGCGCGTGCTGCGTCAACGACACGTGCGTCGCGTCGGGCAGCGACTGCGGCAGCGGTGAGGGCACGTGCTCGGCCGGCAGCTGCCAGGGTGGTTCGTGCGGAGCCATCGGCCAGGTCTGCTGCGGCGGCGGGATCGGCTGTCCCGGCCCGTACGCGATCTGCGGCGGCAGCGGCGCGTGCGTCGCGTGCGGTGGTGACGGCGAGCCGTGCTGCGGCCGCTCCTGCTCGCCCCCCTACACGTGTCAGCGCACGGGCGGCGGCGGCGGCGCGTTCGTTTGCATGTGAGGGGCGCGCCCGGTAGCACGTCTGCCCGATGACGACGCCGGCAGCACGATCTCCTCGCGTCTCTCTCACCGAGATGA
Organism: Sandaracinaceae bacterium; assembly: GCA_044220955.1. Taxonomy (GTDB): domain Bacteria; phylum Myxococcota_A; class Polyangia; order Polyangiales; family Sandaracinaceae; genus JBBSAT01. The sequence goes on along the minus strand of JBGAQA010000001.1, from coordinate 181,430 downwards.
CGGAGCTCGTGCTGCCGCAACACCCTGTCTCTGGAGAGGGTCTGGGCGACCCTCTCCCCGCACCGAGTGAATCGGATGCGGGGCCCCACACCCCTCCGTCTCGTCGCTCTGCTCCTCGCGCGGCACGCGCGCAGAGCTCGATGCAGGAGACCGCGCGATGAGCCCGCCGCCCGCGGCTCGCTCCCCCGCGTCTCTCTCACCGAGATGACGGAGCTCGTGCTGCCGCAACACTCGAACGTGCTCGGCACGGCGTTCGGCGGGACGGTCCTGGCCTGGATGGACGTCTGCGGCGCGATCTCGGCGCAGCGGCACTCGGGCTGCGTGTCGGTCACGGCGTCGATGGACGACGTGAACTTCGTCTCGCCCATCCGCGTGGGCGACGTCGTGATCCTGACGGGGCGTGTGAACGCGGCGTTCCGCTCGTCGGTGGAGGTCGAGGTCTCGGTGCAGGTCGAGGACCGCGCGAGCGGTCAGCGACGGCGCTGCGTGGAGGCGTACATGACGTTCGTGGCCGTCGGGCCGGACGGCAAGCCGTGCCCGCAGCCGCCGCTCGCGCTCGAGACCGCCGACGACGAGCGCCGCCACCACGGTGCGAGCGAGCGCCGGCGCGCGCGCCTGGAGAAGCGGCCGTCTTGAGCCGCGCGGGAGCGCTGCGCGGCCCGGCGCGGCCGCGAACCCTGGCCATCCTCGCGACGTCGCTCGCGCTCGCCGCGCTCGCCCGGGCGCAGTCCGCGCCGCTGACGGTGCGCATCGAGGCGCCCGCCGAGCTCCATCCGGGCGAGCACGCCGACGTCGCGCTGCTCGTGCATGCGGAGGACGCGGCGCGTGGCCCGCTGCTCGTCACGCCGACCGTCGACGGTGCGGCCGTCGAGGTCGTGCGCGGCCGTCTCTTCCGCTTCGACGCCGAAGATCCGGCGAGCGACCCGCTCCGGTTCCGAGTTCCCGTGCTGGCCCGGTCCGTCGGGACGGCCGTGCTCTCCGTGCGCGTCGACGGACACGTCTGCGAGGGGTCGCGCTGCGCCGCGGTGGACGCCGAGGCCACGGCGCGCATCGATGTTCGGTAGTACCCTCGCGACGGCGATGTTCCAGCTCGTGCGCCCGGACGCGTCGAGGGAGACGCCCGTGATCGTGGAGGTCCCGCACGCCGGGCTCGCGATCCCGGCCGACGTGAGGCCGCAGATCGTCGTCGGTGACGGGACCATCCTGCGGGACTCCGACCTCTACGTCGATCGGCTCTTCGCGCGCGCGCCCGAGCGCGGCGCCACGCTGCTCGCGAGCGGGCTCTCGCGCTACGTGGTCGACCTGAACCGCGCGCCCGACGACGTCGACCGGCAGACCGTGCGCGACCACCCGGCGCCGCGCCCGACGCAGAGCCGGGGCGTGGTGTGGCGCTCGACCACCGAAGGCCAGCCGGCGCTGCGCGAGCCGATCACGCACGTCGAGCTCGAGCGGCGCCTCGCGCGCTACCACACGCCCTACCACGCCGCGCTCGAGGCGGAGATCCAGCGCAAGCGGACGCGCTTCGGGCACGCGATCGTGGTCGCGGGGCACTCGATGCCCTCGACCGGAAAGGGCGGGCAAGGGCGACGCGCCGACATCGTCCCCGGCTCGCGCGGACGGACGAGCGCCGCGGCGGCCGTGATCGACCTCGTCGAGCGTCACTTCGCGGCCGCCGGCCTCTCGGTGAAGCACGACGACCCGTATCGGGGCGGCTGGTCCACCCAGCGCTACGGGCAGCCCGAGCACGGGGTCCACGCCATCCAGATCGAGATCAACCGCGCGCTCTACGCGGACGAGGCCACGGGCGAGCCGGACGCGGCCGGCGTCGCGCGGATCGAGGCGCTCCTGCTCTCGCTCCTCGACGCGCTCGGCGCTCTGGCGGTGTGATCCGTGGACGACCTCACGAGCGCGATCGGGCGCGGCTTCCACCCCGGCTACGTGACCTCCTCGGCCCTGGTCCGCGTGGGCCTGGCCGTGTTCGCGCCGCTCTGCGCGCTCGCGCAGCAGCTCGCGCCTGCCGACGATGCCACGCCGCACGCGCTCGACCGCACGCGCGCGATCGACTGGGCGTACTGCTGATCACACCGCTCGGCACGGGGCTCCTCACGCGCTCGGCCACGCTCGGGGCGGCCGCGGTCCTCGCGTTCGCGCTCGGCTGGCCCTTCCACGACGCGGACGATCTGCTCGGCGTCGTCTTCCACCAGCGCTCGCCCGTCGCAGCGTCTTGCCGCTGCACGCCGTGCACCACTCGGCCGAGAAGCTCGACTGGCTCGCGGCGGCGCGCATGCATCCCCTCGAGCCCGGCGGCTCGCGCGACGTCAGGCGTCCTTCTCGAACGCCTCTTGCAGCTCGAGCAGGAGCTTCTTGGCCTTCGCGCTCAGCTTCTTGGGCACGTCGATCTGCGTCACGCAGACGAGGTTGCCGCGCCCGCGCCCCTCGAGGCTGGTGACGCCCTTGCCGCTCACCTTGATCGCCTCGCCCGGCTGCGTGCCGGCAGGGATCTTCACCTCGATCTTCTCGCCGCCGAGCAGCTCGAGCGGCACGGTCGCCCCGAGCGCCGCCTGCGTGAACGAGACGTGCAGCTCGTGCACGAGGTCGTCGCCGTCGCGCTGGAAGCGCTCGTGCGGGAGGACCTCGATCACCACGTAGAGGTGTCCCGCAGGGCCGCCCATCCGGCCGGGCTGCCCCTGCCCGCTCAGGCGCAGGCTGCGGCCCTCGTCGATGCCCGCGGGGATGTTCACCTTCACGGTGCGCTCGATCGGCACCTCGCTGCGGCCGCCGCACGTGGGGCACGCCTTCACGGCCTGCTGGCCGGCGCCGCGGCAGGCAGGGCAGGTGATGCGCAGCATGAACCCGCCGCGGCCCTGCACGACCTGGCCGTGGCCGGCGCAGGTGGCGCACGTCTGTAGCTTCCCGCCCTCGGCGCCCGTGCCGTTGCACGCGGTGCAAGGCGCAGGGAAGGAGAGCTTCACCTCCTTCGTCGTCCCGAACGCGGCCTCCTCGAGGGTGAGCCGCACGCCCGCGCGCACGTCTCCGCCGCGCTGCGGGCCGCGGGCCCGCCCACCGCGGCCGCCGAAGTCGAAGATGTCGCCGAAGATGTCGCCGAAGGACGAGAAGATGTCCTCGATCCCGCCGAAGCCGACGCCGCCGCGCTGCTCGAGCCCGGCGTGCCCGTGGCGGTCGTAGATCGCGCGCTTCTGGTCGTCGGAGAGCACCTGGAACGCCTCGGACGCCTCCTTGAAGCGCTCCTCGGCCGTCGGATCGTCCGGGTTCACGTCGGGGTGCAGCTCGCGCGCGACCTTCTTGTAGGCCTTCTTCAGCTCGACGGTCGTGACGGTGCGCTCGACGCCCAGGACCTCGTAGTAGTCGCGCTTCTGGCCCATGGCGGAATTCGGCGGACGATAAGACGTCCACACGTCCGGTCAACCCAGGTGTGAGATAGTCCGCCTCATGGCCGACGAGGGGGATGATCCGCCGAAGAGCAAGACCGACTTCGAGCGCATGAGCCTGAACTCGCTCAAGCGCGAGATGGAGGTCCAGAAGGCGAAGACCGAGATGGTGCGCGAGGCCGCCAAGGCGCGTCTCGCCGAGGAGGAGAAGAAGGCGCGCGCGTTTCCGTGGGCGCTCGTCCTGGGCATCGTGGTCGTCGGGGCCGGCGCCTTCGTCGGGGCCGTGTACGCGCTGCGCGAGAGCTTCCCCGAGGTGGCGCACAGCGTGCTGCCGATCTTCATGTACTCGCCGCCCGACACGGGGCCGGCCTTCGTGTACCCGGACGCCGCCGTCGTGCCGCACGACGCGGGGATCGACGCCCCCGCGCATCACGGCGCGCATCACGCACACCCGCCGTCGGCGACGGGCACGGGCACAGGCGACGACCTCGGTCTCGGCGATCTCGGGGGAGGCTCCGACCCCATCGAGGGCGCCCAGTAGGGTCGTCTGGCCCCCTTCGCATCCGCGTGGAGGGTTGGCGCGTGGACGGGTCGGGCCAGGAGCCGCGTCAGCGGCCCCGATCGTCGAGCGTCGCGAGCTTCTGGTCGTAGAGCATCCAGAACGCGACATCCGGATCGGTGCTGAAGAACGGATGCGTCCGGTCGAGCCGGTAGCGATGCGGTCGGCGCATGTCCTCCGGCCGGTTCGGGTCGTCGAGGTTGATCAGGCGCATCGACCAGTCGTCGAAGCGGCGCACGCCGATGACCGAGAAGTGAACCAGTCGGACGTCGGCGTGGCGAGGGTCGCGCATGATGCGGCAGAACGTCCGGCTCACCACGTCGCCCTCGCCCTCGAGCACCTGGAGGAAGTAGCCGCCGCCGTAGCAGAGCAGTCCGGTGATCCCCGCCGCCGCGTTGTTCTCGCTCGCGACGTCGACGATGCTCATCGTGTCGCGCAGCGAGAGCTTCTCGGTCGCGTGGCTCAGGTAGATCAGCTGGGAGAGCGCCATGGTGCGAGCGCATCATCGCGTGCGCCGCGGCCCCTTGTCACCCGCCGGAGCGCCCGGCGCCGCGGAGCGTTGAACCCGCGGCGTTCCCGCGGCACGCTCGGGCCATGCTTCGGACGACGCTTCCCCTCGTGCTGGTCGCCCTCGCCGCCGGCTGTGACAACCCCCCACCGGCGCCCGTCGACGCCGCGAGCGGCGATGCCGCGGCCGACGTCGGCCCGACCGACGCCGGGCCGATGCCGACGTGCGACACGCCGCCGCCACCGTTCGCGCACGGGGGCGACGGGCACGCGTCCCCGCTCGGCGCGAGCGCGACCGAGGCCCGCGCGGGCCGGCTCACCGCGGCGATGCTCCCGGCGAGCGCGACCGGCCTGGCCACGTGGTCCGCCGGCGACTTCGTGCTGGCCAACGACCGCGTCGCGCTGCTCGTCGAGGACGTGGGCGTGAGCGACCTCTACGACACGTGGGGCGGACGTCCCGTCGGCGTCGCGCGCGTCGAGGGTGGCGCGCTCGTCGATGCCGCCGACTTCAACGAGCTCCTGATGGGCCTCGCCACGTTCCAGCCCGAGACGGATCACGTCGGCGTGATCGCCGACGGCTCGGCAGGAGGGCCAGCCGTCATTCGTGCCAGCGGACCGCTGCACGCGATCGACTTCGCCGGCGACATCCTGTCCGCGATCACGTCGCGCTCCGACGTGTTCGAGGACTGGCAGGTCGCGATCGACTACAGCCTCGCGCCCGGCGCCGACGCCGTCGAGGTCAGCGTGCACGTGCTCCAGCCCGACGGCGTCGAGCGGCGCGCGAGCCGCATGCTGCTGGGCGTCTTCCAGCAGTCTCGCATGCCGACGCTCGCCCCGGGGGGCGGTGGTTTCGCGTCGCGCAGCGGCATGCTGCCCTACCTCGCGTACGACGACATCCACGGCAACGCGGCGTGGGGCTGGCGTGCGCCCGCCGGTCGCTCGCTCGCCGTGCTGATCGAGATCTCCGGCGTCCAGGTCATCTCGATGGGCCCGGCCACGCTCCCGGCGTGCTCCCAGGTCGACATCCCGATCGGGAGCCTCGTCATCGGCCGGGATCTGCCCGCCGTGGTCGCGTCCATGGCCCGCGCAGAAGGAACCCCGCTCCGAGCCCTCCGCGGCAGGGTCACCGAGGCCGACGGAACGACGCCGGCGGCCGACGCCCGCGTGCACGTCGAGGTCGGCGGCACGTATCTCACGCGCGCGCAGGTCGCGGCGGACGGAACCTTCTCGATGGAGATCCCGGCCGCGGGCAGCGCACGCGTGCGCGCCTACCGTCGTGGCTTCGCGACGGCCGACGTCGACGTGCCGGCCGGCGATCCGGCGAGCGCGAACGTCTCGCTCCCCGCCTACGGGACCATCCACGTCCTGGCGACCGAGGGCGGCATGCCGCTGCCGGTGCGAGTCCAGGTGCTCCCTTCCTCGGGGTCCCCGGCGCCCGTGCCGGCGACCTTCGGCGAGGTCGCGGTCACGACGGGGCGCACGCACGTCGACTTCGCGCTCGACGGTGAGAGCACGCTCCGGGTGCCCGCGGGCTCGTGGCGCGTCGTCGTCTCGCGCGGCTACGAGTACGAGCTCGACGACCGCACCGTGACCGTCGCCGCGGGCGCGACGGTCGAGGTCGCCGCCGACATGCAGCACTCGGTGGACACCACGGGCCGGCTCTGCGCCGACTATCACGTCCACACCACCCGCTCTCCCGACTCCGAGGACGACGGCGCGGACAAGGTCACGGCGCTCGTCGCGGACGGCCTCGAGATCGCCGTGCGGAGCGATCACCAGTACGTCGCGGACTTCGGCGAGGTGGTCACGGCGCTCGGCGTCTCGGCGTGGGCGCTCGGCATCTCGGGGCTCGAGCTCACGACCTTCGAGTGGGGCCACTTCGGCGTGTTCCCGCTGATCCCGGATCCGTCGCGGCCGAGCGCCGGCGCGATCCCGTGGGTCGGCCGCACTCCTCCGCCCGTGTTCGCGGAGGTTCGCGCGCGTCCCGAGGATCCGGCGTTGATCATCAACCACCCGCGCATCAATGCGCTGGGCTTCGGCTACTTCGCGATCGCGGGGTACGACCCCGTCACGGGCATGGCGGATCGCCCGGACTTCTGGGACGAGGACTTCCAGGTGATCGAGCTGGCGAACGACTCGAGCTTCGAGTCGAACCGCACGACGACGGTGCCCGACTGGTTCTCGTTCCTGCGGATGGGACGTCACGTCTGGGCGGTCGGCAGCTCGGACAGCCACCACCTCTACGAGGCGCCCACCGGCTACCCGCGGACGTGCCTCGCACTCGGGACCGACGATCCTCGGATGGTCGACGCCAACGACGTTCGCGACGCGACGAACGCGGGCCACGCGGTGATCTCGGGCGGCGTCTACATGGACGTCACGACGATGGGCGGCGCCGGGCCCGGCGACACGGTCGCGGGGGCGGCGGCGATGGAGACGGTGCACGTGGTGGTTCGCGCCGCCGAGTGGGTCGAGGTGCGCTCGCTCGAGGTCATCGTGGACGGGGCGACGACGAGCACCCTGACGCTTCCGGGGCCTCGCACCGAGGTCGACCCGACGATCGTGTTCGACGAGATGATCGACGTCCCGGTGGCGGTCGGAACGCTCGGCTCGTGGGTGGTGTTCCACGCGAGCGGCGAGACGGCGATGGACGATCTGCACCCGGGCCGCATGCCCTTCGCCGTCTCGAACCCGATCTTCTTCACGCGCTGAGCGATCGACGGGCTCGCGGCGCTCCCGGGGGCTTGCCTTCGGAGGACGCCGCGGCGAGAGTCCCCCATGCCCGTCCGCAGGGTGACTGCGCTCGTGGGGGCGCCGTGAGCGCCGTGGCGGGCTCGCGCGACCCGGCCGAGCGCGACGAGCGCCTGCTGCGCGTCTCCGTCGCCGCGGTGTGGCTCCTGACCGGCATCTCGGTGCTGCATCCCTACTACCGCGAGGTGGGCGCGCGGTACCTCGCGCCGCTCGGCATGTCGCCCACGGTGATGGTGGTGACCTGCGCGGCGGAGGTGCTCCTCGCGCTCGCGCTGGTGTTCCGCCCGACCGACGTCTGGCAGGCGCTCGCGCAGACCGCTCCGGTCCTCGCGTTCACCGCGATCCTCGCGGCGGAGGAGCCGCTCCTGCTCGTGCACCCCTTCGGCGTCCTGACGAAGAACGTGCCCCTGATCGGCGCCGTCTGGGCGGCGTACCTGCTCCGCCGCGAGGGCCACGGTCCGCGCGTCGAGCGCGTGCTGCGGTTCACCCTCGGTGCGATCTGGATCACCGAGGGGCTCTTCCCCAAGCAGATCTTCCAGAGCCCGCTCGAGCTCGACGTCGTGATGGTGATCGGAGTCGACGCGAGCACGGCGTCGCTGCTCGTGCACCTCGTGGGCCTCGCGCAGATCGCCGCGGGCGTCGCGATGCTCTTCCTCCCGCCCCGGCTCCTGCGCCCGCTGCTCCTGCTCGAGCTCGCCGCGCTGGTCGTGCTACCGGCCCTCGTGGTCGCTGCGCACCCCGAGATGCTGGTGCATCCGTTCGGACCCCTGATCAAGAACCTCCCGATCATCGCGGGAACCTGGGTACTGGCACGACGATGCTCTACTTCGCGCTGAAGGTCGTTCACATCCTGGCCGCCGTGCTCTTCCTGGGCACCGGCCTGGGCTCCGCCTGGTACAAGTGGCGCGCCGACCGATCGGGCGACGTCCGCGTGATCGTGTGGGCCGCGCGCGAGATCGTGCTCGCCGACTGGCTCTTCACGGTGCCCGCGGGCGTGCTCCTGCCCCTCAGCGGGCTCTGGCTGGCGGTTCGTGGCGGCCACGACTGGACGTCGGGCTGGGTCCTCTGGGGGCTCTGCGGCTACGCGGTGGCCGGCGTCACGTGGCTGCCCGCGGCCTGGCTCCAGCTCCGCATGCGCGCGCTGGCCGAGACGGCGCTCCGCGAGGGGACCGAGATCCCGCCTCTGTTCCATCGCTACGCCCGCATCTGGGCTGCGCTCGGCGTGCCCTCGTTCGGCGCCGCCATCCTCACCGTGTGGGTGATGACCGCCCGCTACGCGGCGTTCGGCTGATCTCCGGCCGCACCCCGCCTCACCCCGGCCGGTCCCGCTCGGGTCGGGGCGAGCGAGGCGCCGCCCCGCCGAGGATCCGGGAAGGCTTGAAGGCCGAGAGCCCGAGCATCACCAGGAGCAGCACGAGCTGCACGATCGCGAACGCGACGACCCGCCCGGCGAGCCCCGCGTAGGCGGGCTCGTCGAGCGCCGCGATCCCGCGCTCGCTCGCGTGCGTCGCGGTGGCGTCGACCCAGGGCCCGAGGGCCAGCGCCCCGAAGAGCACCATCCCCACGGTCAGCACCCACTTCACGACCACCCAGTGGTGCTTGAAGTAGCCCCAGGGCGTGAGCTGCGAGGAGAGAAAGCCGGTGAGGAGCGAGCCGAGACACGAGGGGATGATCAACGTCCAGTCGATCCACTGCATCGTCGTGCGAACGACGACGAGCGCCTCGCTCGAAGAGGGCCGCGGGTGCAGCACCGAGACGAGGATCAGCGCCGCCACGCCCCCGAGCCAGGTGGCGGCGAAGAGGATGTGGAAGGCGAGCAGCAGGTTGCGCGGGCCGCGCCCGAGGGTCCTCACGGCCGGCAGTGTCGCACGCGGCTTCGCGCCGGGCGCGGTGCACGCCGAGCGCGCGGACCTGCGGGCGTCGTCCCGGTTGTCATCGAAGCGACGACGTGGCTCGATCCCGTGCGGAGGTCGGCGCGATGGGAGAAGCCGCGGAGGTCGCGCTCGCCGCGACGGAGCATCGTGAGGGCGGCGCGCCGGCGCTGGCCTCGACCCTGGCGGCGCTCACCGGGCACGCCGAGGACGCGGCGCCTCAGCAGGCCGTGCCGAGCGGGCCGGAGCGTTTCGTGGTCCGCGCCGTGCTCGGCCAGGGCGGGATGGGGCGCGTGCACGACGCGGAGGATCTCCAGTTCGGGCGCCGCGTCGCGCTGAAAGAGCTCACTGGGCAGGGGCCCGAGCTCGAGCGGCGCTTCGCCGTCGAGGCGATCGTCACCGGCAACCTCGAGCACCCGGGCATCCCCGCCGTCTACGAGCGGGGTGTGCGCGACGGACGCGCGTTCTACGCGATGAAGAAGCTCTCCGGGCGCTCGCTCGCGGAGGTGATCGCGCGCACCGGGGCGCTCGGTGACCGCCTCGCGCTCGTTCCGCTCGCGATCCAGGTCGCGCACACGCTCGGCTTCGCGCACGAGCGCGGCATCGTGCACCGCGACGTGAAGCCAGAGAACGTCATGATCGGCGGGCACGGCGAGGTCTGGGTCGTCGACTGGGGCATCGCGAAGGTGCGCGGTCGCGAAGATCGGCCGTCGGACGTCGCGCGGGCGGCGGGCGACGTGGGCGGCGCGACGATCCACGGCAGCGTCATGGGCACGCCTGCGTACATGGCGCCCGAGCAGGCGCGCGGCGACGTCGCCGCGGTGGACGAGCGGACGGACGTCTTCGCGCTCGGTGCGCTCCTCTACCACCTGCTCTCGGGTCGCGCGCCCTTCGAGGGTGCGACGTCGGTGGCCGTGCTCGCGGCCGCGCTCGAGAGCCGTCGTCCACGGCTGCGCGCGGTCGCGCCCGAGGTGCCGGAGGCGCTCGCGGAGATCGTCGAGCGGGCGATGGCCAAGGAGCCGAGGGACCGCTACCCGGACGCCGCAGCCGTCGCGCTCGCGCTCGAGCGCTTCGTCGCGAGCGCCGCGCTCGCGCGACCCTCGCTGGCGGTGCGCGCGACCGCGGCGCTGGCGAGCCTCGGGGCGCTCGCGCTCGCCCTCGTGGGCACGGTCATGATGGTGCACAACGTGGCCTCGCTCCGTGAGCAGGGCCCGTCGGGCTATGGCGTCGTGCTCCTCGCCGTGCTCGGTCTCGGCCTCTCGGTCGTCGAGTGGCGCACGGACGGCCGCCACGCGCTCCTGCCCGTCTCCATCGCCATCGCCGCCGCGAGCTTCATCGGAGGCGTCGCCGGGACGCAGGTCGCGTACGGACTCATCGCCCGCCATGCGCTCGACGGCGTGCCGCAAGAGGCCTGGCCGTCGTTCTTGGTCGAGGGTCTCTGGGAGGCATCGGGCAGCGGCGCCATGTCGGCCCAGCTCGCGGTCGTGCAGGTGATCGTCATCGGCCTCGTCGCGCGGGCCACGCGCTCGCGTGAGGCGGGCAGGGCCCCCGCGCGCGCGCCCTGAGGCGGGTCAGCCCCGGCGCAGCACCGTGCGGAGCTTGGCGAGGGCCTCGTCGAGCTCGTCGGGCGGCAGGGTGGTGAAGCAGAGGCGCACCCACGTCCCGAAGTCCTTGCCGCTCGCCTGACCCGGGGTGAGCAGCACGCCCGCCTCGACGCAGCGCTCGAGGAAGCCGGTCGCGTCGGCCTCGCCCTCGCGCATGTGCGCGCGCACGTCCACGAAGAGAAAGGTGCCGGCCGGAGGCGCGGGGACGCCGAGCGCGCCGGCCGCCTTCTTCGCGAGCTCGCCGTAGTGCTCGCGCGCGCGCGCGATCCAGCCCTGCCCCTCGTCGAGCACGCGCGCGGCCGCGAGCTGGAAGGGGCGCGGCGCGCAGTAGGTCACGAACGTCTGCACGCCGCGGATCGCCTGCATCGCCTCGGGCGGACCGTGCGCGAAGCCGACGCGCGCGCCGGCCAGGCCGTACGCCTTGCTCACCGAGTGCACGACGACCGCGCGCGGCCGGATCAACGGGTGCGTCCAGATCGGCTCGGGCGGCGCGTCGAACCAGAGCTCCTCGTACACCTCGTCCGAGATCACCCAGAGGCCGTGGCGCTCGGCGAAGCGCGCGATGCCCTCGACGTGGTGCGGCGCGAGGATGCCGCCGGTGGGATTGTGCGGGCTGTTCACGTAGACCGCGGCCGAGCGCGGCGAGGCGTAGGCCTCGAGGTAGCTCTCCACCGCGTCGGCGGTCGTGAGCGCCTCGAGCCGGTCGAAGAAGGGCGCCTCGACGACCTTCACGCCGCGCCGGGCCGACGTTCCGCGAACGAGCGGCCAGAACGGCGCGAGCAGCACCAGCTCGTCGCCCGGCGAGAGCAGCGAGTCGACGACCACCGCGATGCCTGCGGTCGCGCCGCTCACGATCTGCACGAGCTCGCGATCCAGCGACACGCCGGCGCGGCGCTGCACGTGCCGGAGCACGGCGTCGAGGAGCGCAGGCTCGCCCTGCACCGGCGCGTAGTTGTGCAGCCGCGGGTGCTCGGCGCTGAACTGCGCCTCGGCCCGCGCCGACTCCAGCGGGTCGAGGTACGTGTCGCCGACGTGCAGCGCGTGGACCCGACCCCCGCGCGCGCGCGCCTTGGCGACGAGCGCGCCGAAGACGCGATCACTCAGCCCGAGCGAGGTCTCGGCGACGTTCGGGAAGCGCGGCATACGCCAGGGACTCTACCCCGTGCGCTCGCCGAATTCGTCTTGACCACATGGTAGGTGCGGGTACGAAGAGACCGCCAATTGGCCCGGAGCACGCACATGACCCCGTCACGCCTCTTTCTCGCTGCCCTCGTCGCCCTGACCGTCTCCGGATGCGCTTCCGATGCGCCGGAGTGGTTGGACGACTCGGCCGAGAGCGGCAACGACGTGGCGCTCGGCGCCGCCGACTCCGCCGCCTCGAGCGCCACGCACTTCATCGCGCGCCAGGACTTCCGGCGCTGCGCCTGGCCCTTCTGCGGTGGGCTCTGGGTGAGCCGCGCGAACCGCACGACCACCCGGTGCGCCGATGGCAGCAGCGCGAGCGAGTGCTACGTCGCGCAGCTCGACGCGTCCGCGATCGGCCTGTCGGCGGACGAGGCGAGCGCGCTGTCCTCGTCGTTCGCGAGCGGCCGCGCGGTGATCGAGGGGACGATCCGCACGGAGACGAACGGGACGCTCACGTACGCCGTGATGCACGCCGAGCGCGGCTGGGTCGCTGCCAACGACGGCGTGGCCGACGGAGTGTTCTACGCGCTCGAGGACGCGGGCATCCGCTGCGTGCGCGCGCCTTGCTTCTCGATCCACGAGCAGAAGCTCAACTCGACGCTCGAGCGCATGCTCTCGGACCTCGATCTCGGAGCGGCCGGTCTCACCGACGCACAGCGCGACGCGGTGGGCACGGCGCTCGCGGGCCAGGGCCTGATCGCGACCGGCCACAACGTGCGCAACCGGCGCACCGGCGCGGTGAGCATCGTGGCCACGCAGGTGTTCTTCCCCGCGCTGCCGGCGCCGACGACCTGCTCGAGCGACGCGGAGTGCGCGCTGACGTTCTACCCCACGCCCGTCACGAGCGAGGCGGACTGCTACTGCCCCGGCTGCCCCTCTCCGGCGCTCGCGAGCGCGGCGGCCGCGAACCAGGCGTCGTGGAACCTCTTCTGCGCCGCGACGCACGGCATCGACGTCTGCCCGGCGCGTCCCTGCGCGCGCCCGCCCGAGCCCGCTTGCTCCGCCGCCGGCGTCTGCGGGTTCGGCCGCCCCGCGCTCTGAATTTCAGTGGGCGTGAGCCGCCCCCTCGACGCACCGGCAGAGCCGGATGCGTCTACCGACTCGGCTCGCTACCGCTCGCCTCGCGAGGCACGCCGCTCGTCGCGCGCACCGGCCTCGTCATGCCCGCGGCGGCCGTCGACTCCCGGTACAGCCTCCGAGCGGACCGTCGTTCCCCTTGCGTCGCGAGGGGGTCGAACCGAAGCTCGGCGCATGGAGCTCCCCCTCGGCTCGCCTGCACCTTCGTTCTCCCTCCCCGGTGTGGACGGCCGCACGTGGTCCAGCGCCGACTTCCGCGAGCCGCTGCTCTTGCTGGTGGTGACCTGTAACCACTGCCCGGTCTCGATCGCGTACGAGGAGCGCCTGGTCGCGCTCGCGAAGCAGTACGCCGGGCGCGTGGCGCTCGTGGCGATCAACCCCAACGACGCCACGACGCACCCGGGCGACTCGCTCGACGCGATGAAGGTGCGCGCGCAGGAGCGGGGCTTTCCGTTTCCCTACCTGCGCGACGAGTCGCAGGAGGTCGCGCGCGCGCTCGACGCGAAGTGTACGCCGGATCCCTTCCTCTTCGACGCGTCGCGCAAGCTCGTCTACGCGGGACGCATCGACGACGCTTCCCGCGATCCGTCCAAGGTCACGTCGCGCGACCTCGCGCGCGCGATCGATCTCGCGCTCGCAGGCAAAGCGATCGACTTCACCGTCCACCCCGCGATGGGCTGCAGCGTGAAGTGGAAGCGCTGAGCGGATAGGTTCGCCCGCGCCGTGGCCGCGTTCCCCCCGATCGATCGCTACGTCGTCGAGGCCGAGCTCGGCAGCGGCGCGTTCGGCGCGGTGTACCGCGCGCGGCACCTGGTGCTCGATCGGGCGGTCGCGCTCAAGATCCTGCACCCACAGCGAGCGTCGGACTCCGAGGTCGTCCAGCGCTTCCTGCGCGAGGCGCGCGCGGTGGCGCAGGTCGGCAGCCCGAACGTCGTGCAGGTGCTCGACGCCGGGACGACGCAGGACGGGCGCGCGTACCTCGCGATGGAGCTGCTCGAGGGCGAAGACCTCGCCCACAGGCTGCAGCGTGGCCGCTTGCCCACCCACGCGGTCGTGAAGATCGGGCGCGAGATCCTCGCCGCGCTCGCCGTGGCCCACGGCCGGGGCGTGGTGCATCGGGATCTGAAGCCCGCGAACGTGTTCCTCGCGCGCGGTCCCGGCGGCGAGGAAGTCGCGAAGGTGCTCGACTTCGGCATCAGCAAGGTGCGGACGGAGTCGCCCGCGGACGAGCTCACTCGCACGGGGACGATGCTCGGCACGCCGCACTACATGGCGCCCGAGCAGTTCAAGTCTTCCAGGGACGTCGACGGGCGGGCCGATCTCTACGCGCTCGGCGTGCTGCTCTACGAGGCGCTCGCGGGGAAGGCGCCGCTCTCGGGCGCGTCGCTCCACGAGCTGATCGCGGTGAAGCTCACCGAGGCCCCGCCGCCACTCGCGCGGGTCGCGCCCGACGTGCCGCACGCGATCGGCGACGCGGTGATGCGCGCGCTCGCGATCGAGCCCGACGCGCGCTACCCGTCGGCGGAGGCGATGGACGCCGCGCTCGCGGCGGCGCAGGTCACGGTCAGCTCACCGGGCGTGTCGCTCGGCCCGCCGCGTCCGAGCGCCGGCGCCAGCGTGCGGCCCGCGCCGGGGCCCACCTCCGTCGCGCCGCGTCCAGCCGGGCGCTCGCGCGCGCTGCCGTGGATCGTCGGCATCGCGAGCGTCCTCGCGGCAGGCGCCTTCCTCGCGCTGGCGGTGACGATCCTCGGCCTCTTCCTCGCACGCGCGGAGCTGACCGAGTGGAGCGCCGACGCACCGCCGGCCTCTCCCGTGCCCGCTCCCGCTCCCGTCCTCCCTCCCGCTCCCGCTCCCGCTCCCGCTCCCGCTCCCGCTCCACGCTCCGGCGCTCCGACGCCTGGCGTCCACATCACCCCGAGCACCCTCGGCATGGTCGACGAGGCCGGCGTCGCCGAGGTGGCCGAGCGCGCGCGCCCCGCGCTCGCCGCGTGCCGGGGCTCGAGTGCGTACGCCGAGCAGCTCCAGTTCACCGTCGCCCCGGGCGGACGCCTCATGGCGAGCGGCCTGCGCACGTCGGGCGCGACGCACGACTGCGTCGTCTCCGCGATCGAGGCCGCGGGTCCCGTGAGCACGATCATGACGGGTATCGCGCGCTTCGACGTCTCGCTCGACGCGCGCTGACTCGCTACGTCCGCTCGCTACGCCAGCGCACGAGCCGCGCCGGCCACGACCCGTCGTGCGCGTGGTTCTTCTGCAGGATCTTCACGAACCCATGGACCGTCTCGGCGATCCAGGGCGGCGGCTCGCTCACCCAGCGCATCTCGAGCGATGCCGCCTCGAGCGAGACCCTCGCCTCGTGGCGCGCCTGCGCGTCGAGCACCGACACGCGGTAGACGGCGCCCGCCGAGGACGTGGTCTCGCGCGCGAGCTCGAAGCGCGCGCCGTGCGCCGGGGCGAGCGTCATCGCGCGCGCACCCTCTCGAGGGGCACGTCCTCGTCGTATGCGTCGGCGTACGCGGCGTAGTGCACCCGGATCGTGGGATCGGACACCGACACGACGACGCCCTCGTACCAGATCCCGTTCCAGTCGATCCAGACGGCGTCGCCCGGCGCCAGGCTGCCGGCCGACGCGACCGCCGCTCCGGGGGGCGACGCGGGAACGGACCGAGGCGCGCGGCTCGCGGCCGCGAGCCAGACCCCGATCGCGAGGAGCGCCAGGACCAGGAGCAGGGCGATGAGGACCGCGAGCGTCGGCCCGCCCCCCGCGCGCGGGCCCGGGGGCGGCCGATCTGCCGGCGCGATCCGATCGGCCCCGACGGTCTCGTCCCACTTCGACGACCAGCCGTCGTAGTGGATGCGGTAGAGGCCGGCGCCGGTCTCGTGGAGCACCGTCGCGGGCCACCACTTCCCGCCCCAGAGGACGAAGACCTTCGTGGCGGGTCCGTACCGCGCCGCGCCCGGTGAGGGGGGCGGGCTCGCCGCCGCGGCGAGCGCGCGATCGCGATCGACCCGAAGCTGCGCGGCCTCTCGCTCGGAGCGCGCGAGCTGCTCCTCGAGCGCGTCCACGCGGCTCCGCAGCGCATCGCCGTCGTCCCGGTAGCTCACCGCGCGAACCATAGCGATTTCCGCGCGCCGCGGGGAAGGTGCCTCGCCCCTCCGCACGTTGTAGCTTCGGCCCGGACCATGGCGTCGCGCGAAAAGAGCGGCAGAACGAGCCTCTCGACGCGCTCGTCGATCGGGGACGTCCGCCGCCCGCGCGGCGGGCGCTCGACGCGCAAGGGGCCCGGCTGGGGGCGGTGGGTGGTGCGCGCGCTCGTCGCGCTCGCGGTCCTGGCCCTGCTCGCCGCCGGCGGCGCCTTCGGTCTCGTCGCGTACTACGGGCAAGACCTCCCCGACGTTCGCTCGCTGCGCTCGCTGCACGAGCCCCAGATCACGCGCGTGCTCGATCGCGACGGCGAGGTGCTCGGCGAGATCTTCACCGAGCGCCGCACGGTGGTGCCGCTCGACCGCATCCCGCGCGTCCTCGTGCTCTCCGTGCTCGCCGCGGAGGACGCCGACTTCTACCGCCACGAGGGGCTCGACTACCCGGGGCTGCTGCGCGCCGTCGTGATGGGCGTGCTCAGCGGCGGCGACTTCCGGGGGACGAGCACGATCACGCAGCAGGTGGTGAAGAACCTCCTGCTCACGCCGGAACGCTCCTTCGGCCGCAAGGTCCGCGAGCTCATCCTCGCGCGGCAGCTCGAGCAGGAGTTCACCAAGGACGAGATCCTCGGGCTCTACCTCAACCACATCAACTTCGGGCACGGCCGCTACGGAGTGCAGGAGGCGGCGCGCTACTACTTCGGCTGCGACGTCAGCGAGCTGACCCTCGCGCAGGCCTCGCTGATGGCCGGCATCCCGCAGTCCCCCACGCACCTCTCGCCGCGGACGCACCCGGAGGCGGCGCGGCGGCGGCAGCGCTTCGTGCTCGATCAGCTCGAGCAGAAGCGCGACGAGTACTGGCCCGATCTCAGCCTCGAGGACATCGAGGCGGCGCGCGAGGCGCACGTCGAGCTCGCGCCGCTGCCGGAGACGCGCGAGGCGGCGCCGGAGGTGGTCGAGATCGCGCGGCACACGCTCGGCGAGCTCGTGGGCGAGACGGCGGCGCACCAGGGCGGCTACGTCGTACACACGTCCATCGACGCCGACCTCCAGACCGCGGCGCGCACGGCGCTGCAGGACGGCCTGCGCGCGTACGACGAGAGGCAGTCCATCGCGCCGCCCTTCCGACGCTCGCGTCCCGCGCGCGGGCAGCGGACGCTGCCGCCCCTGCCGCACGTGGAGACGCTGCACGTCGGCGCGACGTACGACGCGTCCGTGACCGGTCGCGACGACGAGGCCCGCACGATCACGCTCGACGTCGGCGGTCACACGGCCGTCGCTTCGATGGGCGAGCTCGGGCGCTACACGGCGGCCGAGTCCACGCCCACCACGTTCGTCGACGACGGGGCGCGCCTGCGCGTCTCGA
The DNA here is from genome assembly GCA_044220955.1 of Sandaracinaceae bacterium. Taxonomy (GTDB): domain Bacteria; phylum Myxococcota_A; class Polyangia; order Polyangiales; family Sandaracinaceae; genus JBBSAT01. The sequence continues at coordinate 163,980 of JBGAQA010000001.1, read as the reverse complement.
TCCTCTCGATCCCCGACGAGGGAGAGGAGGGCGCCCACGCGCGGGCGCGCCTCGAGCTCGGGCCGGAGGGGGCCGCCGTCGTGATCGATCCGCGCACGCGCGAGGTGCGCGCGCTCATCGGCGCCTACGAGGCAGGCGCCGGCTTCGATCGCGCGACGCGCGCGCTGCGCCAGCCGGGCTCCACGTTCAAGCCGATCGTCTACGGCTACGCGATCCACGCACGTCGGTACACGCCCGCCTCGATCGTCGTCGACGCGCCCGGCGTCTACGACCAGTGGCAGCCGCACAACTTCGAGACGTGGGAGTACCACGGGCAGATGCGGCTTCGCGACGCGCTCGCGAACTCGCGTGAACCAGGTCGCGGTGCGGGTGATCGAGGACGTCACGCCGGAGGCGGTGGTCCCCTTCGCAGAGCAGCTCGGCATCACGAGCGCGCTCGATCCCTCGCTCGCGCTCGCGCTCGGGGCGAGCGAGGTGCGCCCCATCGAGCTCTGCAACGCGTACGCGACGTTCGCGGCAGGCGGGCAATGGGCGCCCTACCGCATCATCACCGCGATCGAGGACGCGGCGGGCGATCCGATCGCGCTGCCCGAGGCGGAGGCGCCGCGCGAGCCGATGACGGCGGCCGAGGCCTACGTGCTCACGAGCATGCTCACGAGCGTCGTCACGAGCGGCACCGCCGTCGCCGCGCAGACGCTCCACCGCCCGATCGCCGGCAAGACGGGCACCAGCAACTCGGCGCGCGACGCGTGGTTCGCCGGCTACACGCCGGACACCGTGGCGGTCGTGTGGGTCGGCTTCGACGACATGCGAGCGCTCGGACGGCGCGAGAGCGGCGCGAGATCTGCGCTGCCGATCTGGATCGACGTGGTGCGCCACGCGACGGAAGGCCGCCCGGCCGTCGCGTTCCCCGAGCCGCCGGGCGTCGTGCACGCGAGCATCGATCCGGCCAGTGGCCTGCTCGCGTACGAGGGCCAGGCCGACGCCATGGACGAGGTCTTCGTCGAGGGCACGCAGCCGACCGAGACGGCCCGCGAGGCCGGCGTGCTCGATCCGAGCGCGTTCCTGATGCAGCAGTTCGAGGAAGAAGAGGCCGAAGAGGCGGGCCAGGACGCGGGGACGACCCCGTGATGCGCTCACCAGAGAACGCGCACGTCGTACTTCGGGATGTGCGGATCGGCCGTCACGAGCGTGAGGTCCTCGACCATCGCCTGCGCGACGAGCATGCGGTCGAAGGGATCCCGATGGATCGGCGGGAGCGCGCCGGCGAGCTTCGCGTGGTGCTCGTCGATGGGGATGAACGTGAGCCCGGCGGCCGCAGCGGCGTCGGCCAGATCGGGCGACTCGAGCTTCCCGGCAGCTCGTTTGATCGCCGCCTCCCACACGCTGGCCGCGCTCACGAGCGCGCCGGGGCCCGCTCGCTCGATGGCGGTCCGTGCGCGCGTCCCCAGCCGTGCGCTGCCGGCGAGCCACCAGAGCACCGCGTGGGTGTCGAGCAGCAGCCTCATCGCGGGATGCCGAAGAGGTCGGCGAGCTCGTCGCTCTCGGCGTCGAAGTCGTCTCTCATCTCGATCTTCCCCCGGAACATCCCGTACGAGCTCTTGGGCTTGCGTGCGCGCTCGAGCCGCGTGATGCGAGCGACAGGCTTGCCCGCGCGCAGGAGGATGACGTCGGCGCCGTTCTCCACGTCACGGAGCAGCCGGGAGAGGTGCGTCTTCGCTTCGAGCACACCGACGCGCCGTGCCTTCGTCATGGGGGCAGCGTGCGCCTGCCTGGTCAGCTGGTCAATACGATGAGGCGCGCCCTCTTCGCGCTCTGCTCGGCACTCGTCGCGGCAGGCGCCGTCGCCGTCCCGGCGCGACTCCATGTGGATGCAGAGCGCGCCGCGGCCGTCGAGCGCGCGGACTCGGCGGTCGACGAACGAGCGACCCGGCTCGATACGCTGCTCGGCCGCGTCGTGTCGGAGACGACGCGGCGTCTCGGCTCGGCCTGCGCGGACGCGCAGGCGCAGCCCTTCCCCTATCCCGAGTATGCCGAGTGGCGCGCGGAGAGCGCGGGCGCCGAGGGTCCCTACGACGAGCTCGTCTCGACCTCGTGCGTGGTGCACATGATCGAGGGGCCGTGCGTCACCATCACACATGCGTGTGCGGACGGCCGGATCGTCCAGCGCCGGTGGGCGTTCGGGTCGTTCGAAGAGGAGGTCGCGCCCATCGGACACGTGGCGCTCGTCGGCAACGAGGACGCGACGCCGATCCCCGACGACGCGCGGCGCCAGGCGGTGCGCCGTGGGGCGACCGGGCCGGAGATCGTCACCTGGGCTCCGGTCGAGCGTGTTTCGCCCGAGCCCCGCCGACAGACGCTCCTCTTCGCGGGCCTCGCAGGCCTGCTGGCCGCGCTCGTCGGCTTCTTCGCGGCGGGCGGCGGAGGTCCACGCGCCGATGCGAAGCTCGAGGCCGCCGCGCGCCGGGTGGGCGAGGGCGATCTCGACGTGACCCTCGACGGGTCGAGCCCCACGGCGTCGGCCTTCAACCGCATGACGCGCGAGCTCAAGGACGCGCGGACGCGGCTCGCGCGCGCCGAGCGCATCGCAGCCTGGCGCGACATCGCACGGCGGATCGCTCACGAGATCAAGAACCCGCTCACGCCGATCAAGATGGCGATGGAGACGCTGCGCAAGACGCACGCGCGCAGGCACCCCGACTTCGACGAGATCTTCGAGGAGTCCACCAAGACCGTGCTCGAAGAGACGGCGCGCCTCGAGCACATCGTGACGGAGTTCTCGCGCTTCGCCCGCATGCCGCGGCCGAAGGCCGAGTCGCTCGACGTCACCGACGTGGTCCTGCGTGTCGTCTCCATGCACGACCTGCCGGCGGCCGCGGCGACGCTGCCCGAGGCGGCCAAGGGCGTGCGCGTGGAGCTCGTCGCGGCCGAGCCGAAGCTCTCGAGCGTGCGCGCCGACCGCGAGCAGCTCACGCAGGTGCTCGTGAACCTCGTGCAGAACGCGTGCGACGCCGCGCGCGAGAAGCAGGGCGACACGGGCGGTCGCGTGATCGTCCGGCTCGAGCGCGCCGAGAACGACGGCGTGCGCATCGTCGTCGCCGACAACGGCCCCGGCATCCCGGCCGACGCGCGCGCCGCGGTGCTCGAGCCGTACTACACGACCAAGTCGCACGGCACCGGGCTCGGCCTCGCGATCGTCGACCGCATCGTCTCCGATCACGGTGGCACCCTCGCCCTCGGGGACTCGTCCGCCCTCGGCGGCGCCGAGGTCACGATCACCCTGCGCCGCGAGGGGCCGTCCGACGAGCCGGAGTCGAGCGTGGGCGCCTGACCGCGGCTCGCCCGTGGCACGGGACGGCACGTTCGCGCGGGCCCGCTCCGTGCTTGCACCGCGGCATGCCGCGAAATGCCGTCGTGCTGTGCGTCGCCACCTCTCTCGTCCTCGCGATCGGCTGCCGCGCCTCCACGACGCCCGCCGACGGGGGCGCCGACGCGGGCGGCGGAGGCAACGACGCCGACGTCCGGCCGGACGCGGGCGCGGACGCGACGCCGGGCCTCGACGCGGCCTCCGACGTGGACGCCGGCATCGACTGCTCGACGATCGGCTGCGGCGCGCCGCCGATCTGCGGAGCCGCTTGCGATGCGCCTTGCGGGTGCTGCCCCTGCGGGGATGGCACGGAGATGGGCAGCTACGTCTGCGAGGGCGGCTGCTGGGCGCCGCGCGGCACGGGCACGTCCGGCGACCCCTGCGCCGCGACCAGCGACTGCGGCTCGGGCCTCAGCTGCTGCTACCCGTGCGGGATCCCCGGCTGCACGAACCAGTGCATGCCGACCTGCAGCCCTGGCGAGCCGGGCTGCACCGGCGGCTGCCTCGCCTTCCCTTGACTCGACGGGCGCGCGTGTCCGCCGATCGGCGGATCGCCCGATCCTGCGCGCGCCGCCATCGTGGGCGCATGGACAACGTGACGATCTACACGCGCTCGTTCTGCATCTGGTGCATCCGCGCGAAGTGGCTGCTGCGCACGAAGGGAATCGCGTACGAGGAGCGCGACGCGTCCAGCGAGGCGGCGCGCGACGCGCTCGTGGCGCGGACCGGTCGCAAGACGGTGCCGCAGGTCTTCTTCGGTGACGAGCTCGTCGGCGGATTCGAGGCGCTGCGCGACCGGCTCGCGAGCGCGTAGAGTCGGTCGCATGGCCGACGCGCTGGCGCAGCTGACGAGCGCCGTCTCCCTCCTCACCGACGAGGCGCGCGTGCTCGAGCTCGCGGTGCGCGCGATGCACGAGGCCTGCGGTCGCGGCGTCGCCCTCGGCTTCACCGCGCGCGGGCCGCACTCGGAGCGGCAGGGCCTGATGCGCGTCCTCGAGCGTGGCGCGTTCGTGCCGCTCGAGGTGCCGCATCTCGCGTACGTCCGCACGTCGGCCTACGACGTCACGGACGTGCCCGAGGCCCAGCGCAACCGCTGGGTCGAGCCGTTTCGCGAGGGCATCGCGACCCACGAGAGCTGGCGCAAGAGCACGCTCTATCCTCTCACGCGCCGCTTCGGCGTCCTGGAGCAGGGCCGTGTGGCCATCTGCGCCGGCGAGCGGCAGGTCGCGCTCGTCGGCGTCGCGATCCCGGAGGGCACGGAGTTCGGCGAGGAGGAGCGCACGCGCCTGCGCGACACCGGCGCGGCGCTCGTGGTGCCGCTGCGTGTCGCGGCGCTCGTCGCCGCCTCGTCGGAGCGCTCGCCGCTGATGCGCATGCTCGACGCCAGCGACGAGGCCGTCATCGCGCTCGACGCGCGCGGCCGGGTCGTCGACGCCTCGCGCGCGGCGTTCGAGGTCCTGCGGCGCGATCGCGATCTGCCGGACGTCCTCCGACAGGCCGTGGCCACGATGCCGCGACCAAGCACGGTCCTGCGCGCGCGCGAGCGGGTCATCCACGTCTCGCCCTGCACGGAGGGGCGCGCGATCGCGTTCCTGGCCGTGCTCGACGGCCAGGGGTTCGCCGAAGCACCGATCGAGCTCACCGAGCGTCAGCGCGAGCTCCTGCGCCTGCTCGCGCGCGGGCTGACGAACGCGGCGATCGCATCGGCGATGGGCAACGCCCCGTCGTCGGTGAAGACGATGCTCGAGCGCCTCTACGAGCGGACGGGCACGAGCAATCGCGTGGAGCTGCTCGCATGGTGGCGTGCATGGCCTTGAGGGGCCCGGCCGTGGCGCCGCTCACGCCCAGAAGCGCCCGGTCTTGCGCTTGGTGGCGACCAGGACGAGCGCGAGCGCGACGCCGCCGATCGTGATCGCGCCCGAGACGAAGAACGCCAGGATCTGCGTGCGCGTCGTGGCCGCGCGCGTGGGTGCGCTGACGCTCGGATCCTCGGGGAGGTAGCGGATCTCGAGCCGGCCCAGCGTGCGCGAGACGTCCACGTCCGCCTGCTGCAGGTGGCGGCTGGCGCCTTCGTACGCGCGTCCGTCGACCTCGAACCGATAGACGACGCGCATCCCGGCGTCGGTGTCGCGATCGGGCTGCATCGCGGTGACCTCGGCGCGCGTGATCACCCCGTGGTCCTCCAGCGCGCGGGCGCGCAGCTCGTTCCGGATCGTGAGCCCGAGGAAGAGCGGACCGAGGATAGAGAGCACCAGCGCCGCGAGCGCCGTTCGCACGCTCGCCATCAGCGCTCTCCGCGGAGGAACCCGTCGACGTCCGCGCCGAGCGTCGCGGCGATCTCGTTCGCGAGCGAGTGCCGTGCCCCCTCGTAGATGGTGAGGCGCACGTCGGGCAGCATCGCGCTCAGGCGCTTGACGCCCTCGAACATGTCGAGCCCGTGGTCCTGATCGCCCACGCCGAGCCAGACGGGCTGGCGGATCTCGGGGGCGAGCGGGAAGAGGCTGGTGCGCGCCTGGTCGTGGCCGATGTCCCAGTACATGCGGTGGAAGCCGGGCCCGTACACCTCGCGGTAGTACTTCCACGCCGCCTCGAGCGCGGCATGGCGACCCTCCCACTTCGGCGAGTACCAGAAGCGCGACTGGATGTAGAGCGAGGGGAAGAACGCCCAGCGCGCGTGGCGCGCGGTGCGGGCGAAGCGCTGCCAGCCGGGGCTCGGGTGCCACGCACCGGCGGGCGCCCACGCGGCGATCCGGGGGAAGCGATCGGGCTCGCGGTGCGCCAGACGCAGCGCGAGGTTGCCGCCGAGCGAGCCGCCGCCGACGTGCGCCTCACGCACCTCGAGCGCGTCGAGGAAGCCGAGCAGCGTGTCCTCGAAGAGCCGCAGCGAGTACTCGCGGTCCGGCTTGTCGCTGTACCCCGAGCCCGGCAGGTCGGGCACGAGCACGCGGCGCCCGGCGCGCAGGTGGGGCAGGAGCGCCTCGTACTCCTCGATGCGCGAGCTGTGCCCGTGCGCGAGCAGCAGTGGCGGCGCTCCGCTCTCCGTCCCGGGCCCGGGCGCGACGTCGACGTAGCGCAGGCGCATCCCCAGCACCGTGATGTCTCGCTGCTCGTGCGAGGTCGCGGGCGCGCGCTGCGGTCGCTCCATCAAGTGGCGATCATGGCCCATCCCGCGCAGCGCGTCCCGCGTTACGCTGGGGCATGCGCCTGGCGTTCCCCGTCGCCTGCCTCGTCGTCGCCGGATGTGCGACGGGCGGCGGCATCGAGCGGCGGATGACCGGCGATGCCGGTCCGAGCGACGCGTCCGGCGCGATGGACGCCTTCTCCCGCGACGACGCGGGGCCGGGCGTCGACGCGTACGCGGGCGACCCCTGCTCGCCGGGCGCCACGCGCTTCTGCACGACGCCGTGCGACACCCAGGGCATCTCGTCGTGCGAGGCGAGCGGGTTCTTCGGGCCCTGCGTGCCGCCCGTCGAGGACTGCAACGCGACGGACGACGACTGCGACGGCATGGTCGACGAGTCCATCGCCGCGCGCATGTGCTCGTCGGCGTGCGGTGGCGGCACCGAGCAGTGCGTGTCCGGCCACTGGACGGGCTGCACCGCGACGACGCCCGGCACCGAGACGTGCAACGCGATGGACGACGACTGCGACGGCATGATCGACGACGGCCTCACCCGCGCGTGCTCGAGCGCGTGCGGCTCCGGCATCGAGACGTGCCGCGCGGGCGCGTACGTCGGCTGCACCGCGGCCGCGCCGCGCGCCGAGACGTGCAACGCGATGGACGACGACTGCGACGGCATGATCGACGAGAGCCTCACGCGCTCCTGCGCGAACGCCTGCGGCGCGCCAGGCACCGAGACCTGCACGGGCGCGACCTACGTCGGCTGCACCGCGCCCTCGGTGCCCGTCGAGATGTGCAACGGCGCCGACGACGACTGCGACGGGTCCACCGACGAGGATCTGCAGGTCGCCATCTACGGCAGCGCGCCGACGTCCCAGGTCGTGTCGTACCAGACGAGCTGCACCGGCCCGGGCGGCGCGATCGACGTCTGCCTCACCGCCGCCAAGCGCTGGTGCGTGAGCCGGGCGGGCTGCTCCGTCGGCGGCGCGGGTCTGCTCGCGGGCGACGCGAGCGTCGTGCGCGTCGCGTGCTTCGGCGACCACGCCTCCGAGCGCACCGTCAGCTTCGCGACCCTCGCGAGCCTCTACAGCCCGAGCTTCACCGAGGCGATGGCCGGCTCGCACGTCGCGTCGAGCTACGCCAATCGCTGGTGCCAGGCGCAGGGCTTCGCGGCGGGCGTCGGGCCCGTCGAGCACTCGGCCGGCACGATGGTCGTCGACTGTCTCGCCGCCGACCAGGCGATGGCCGTCTCGATCCCGACGGCAGACCTGGGCGCTGCGGCGGGCTGCAACCCCGTCGTGAGCCCGGACGCCTTCGCGTGCAACGTCGCCTCGGACCTGGTCTGCCAGATGCGCGGGTTCCGCGCCGGCTTCGGCCCCGTCGAGTGGAACACGACCGACGCCGCCGTCGTCTGCTTCCGCTGACCTGCGGCCGGGGCGTCAGCCCCTGGCCTTCTTCGCGCCCCACGCGGCAGCGACGGCGCCGACGCCCATCGCGACGATCACGCGGCTCGCCGCCCAGATCGGATCCCAGGCGCCGGGATGCATCAGCGCGACCACCGCCCAGACGCGCGCGACGAGCTCGAGGCCACCGAAGGTCGCCAGCCCGGCCACGACGCCGAGGCGCATGCGCTCGCTCTCCTCGCGGATCATCGGCGCGCTGCGCCAGTGCGTGCGGAGCGCGCGGCCGAGCGTCGCGGCGGCGGCGGCGCAAGCGACGACCGCGCCGATGACGACGAGCACGAGCTCGGGCGTGCCGATGTGCGCGCCCTCGCGGAGGCCGTCGACGAGCAGCGCGAGCGAGACGCCGGCGGCCAGCCCCACCCCGAGCGAGGCGGCGACGGCCACCCCGACGGCGCCCGGTCGCAGGCGCTTGGCCTTCGTGCTCAGCGCCTTCGCGTCGCTCGCGTCCGTGGCCGTGATCACCGACGTGGCGCTCGCGCGCGAGGCGTCGAGCAGCACGGTGCCGCCCGCCTGGTCGAAGGCCATCGCCGCGTTCGCGAGCTCGTCCGCGTTCGCGTATCGCTGGGCCGGATCGCGCGCCATCGCGTGCTCGATCACCGCCTCGAGCCCCTCCGGGATCGACTTCTCGATCGTGCGCGGGCGCGGCGGCGTCTCCTCGAGGACCTTCACGAGCGTCGCGCCGCCCGAGCTCTCGTCGAACGGAGGCTTGCCCGTGAGCATGCGGTAGAGCACCGCGCCGGCCGCGTACACGTCGGCCCTGAGGTCGATGTCCGTCGCGCCGCGGGCCTGCTCGGGCGCCATGTAGGCGGGCGTTCCCACGATCGCGCCCGTGCCGGTGAGCTTGTCGTCGCCGAGCTGCTTGGCGACGCCGAAGTCGAGGATCTTGAGCGTGACGCCGCCGCCGGGATCGCTCGAGAGGAAGAGGTTCGAGGGCTTGAGATCGCGGTGCACGACGCCCTGCGCGTGCGCGGCGGCGAGCCCCCGGCACATCTGCCGGAACAGCGGCAGCGCCTCGCGGACCGGTAGCTTGGTCTTCTCCGCGAGCAGCGACTCGAGATCGCGCCCCTCGAGCAGCTCGACGGCGATGCAGGGCCGTCCGTCGGGGGTGCGCAGCACGTCGACCACGTCCACGACGTGATCGCTGCGCACGCGGCTCATCGCGCGGGCCTCGCGGTCGAAGCGCGTGAGCAGATCCTCGCGGCCCGCGTAGTCCGCGTGGATGACCTTGACGCCGTACTTGCGGTCGAGCCGGACGTGCTCGGCCTCGTAGAGGCGGCCCATCCCGCCCTCGCCGATCACCTTCGTCACGCGGAAGGTCCCGGCGAGCACCGCGCCGATCATTGCGTCGTCGCTCGGGCCCGCGGCGAGGAGCGACGACCCGTCGAGCGGGCAGACGCGGAAATTCGTGGGGTACTCGTTGCCGCAGAGGTTGCAGCGGTGTGCGCTCGCGCCGGTGCTCGGACGGCCTGGCTCGTCCCTCGCGAGCATCGTGTTGTCGCCACCGCTCACGCGCGAAAGTGTACGGCACCTCGGCGCGGGGCGAGCGGGAGATCGCGTCCGCGCGGGCGCCGCGCGGGAGCGCCGCTCACGCGATCGCTCGCGACGGGATCCACGTGCCGTGGAACGTCATCGGGACGTGCGTCTCGAAGTGACAGCGGGCGACGGGGCCGTCCTCCCAGCGCGCCGTGTCGAAGATCGCGACGTGGCTCGCGTCGTCCTGCGCGTCGTAGATCAGCGAGAGGCCCCAGCCGTCGCCCTCGGGCGCCCCCGGATCGCGCGGGACGAAGAGCACCTCGGAGGCGAGCTCGGTCTCGCCGAGCACCGCCATGCGCGCGCGCCCCGTCCGGAGGTCGAGCCGCGCGAGCGCCTTGCGCCCCGCCTGCTCGCTCGTGAGGAACACCTCGCGGTACCCGCACGCCTCGTAGCGCGGGTCGAGCACGGGGAACTCGCTCGCGCCGTCCCAGACGGGACGGCTCGTCATCGTGCGCGCGATCGGATCGAGCACGGCCTCGTGGAGGACACCCTTCTTCGTGACGGCGCTGCCGGCGAGCTCGCTGAAGCTCGCGAAGTCGTCGTAACGGGCGTAGTGGACGACGAGCTCGTGGCCGCGCTCGGCGAGGCCCGCGAAGTGCCACTGGAAGAACGCCGGGACCGTCCAGCGCGACGCGCGCTCCGGCCGATCGAGCGGGACGACGATCACCTCCGTGCCGTGCCGCGGTCGCCACTGCATCAGGCTCCCGAGCGCGCCCGAGCCGAGCACGGCGCGCGGGATGTTGATCTCGACGGGCGAGACGAAGAACGCCGCGTGGCGCGGGCCGACCGCGAAGTCGTGCAGCATCACCGGCGCGCGCAGGGGCAACGAGAAGAGGCGTCGCGCACGGCCCTCCCAGGGCAGCTCGTAGAGCACGACGCTCGTCTGCCGGCCGTAGTCGAGGCCGAAGTTGTAGGTCGCGCGCCGCGGGACCACCCGGTGCGGGTGCGCCGAGAACGCCGACGTGATGACGCCTCCGAGGTCGGTCTCGCCGCGCGTCGAGAGGTCGTCCTGCCGGATCTCGAGCGGCCTGTTCGACTCGACGAGCGCGAAGAGGCGGTCCTGCCAGGCGAGCACGCTCGTGTTGCCCGTGTTCTTCGCGCGCCGGAGCAGCGCGTTGGCGATGCGGCGCAGCGGGTGCGCGCGCGGCCCGTAGAGCGAGCGCCCCGCGCGGTCCTCCTCCTCCATCTCGCGGCTCCGGCAGAGCCGCACCGCGCCCTCGGCCTGCCCGCCACGGATGCGCACGGCCGAGAGCGCGCCGTCGGCCTCGAACGAGTGGCCGACGCGCGCGCCGAAGCGCTCGTAGAGGCCGGGCCCCGTCCGGACGAGCATCCCCTCGAGCCCGCGGGGGATGCGCCCCTCGACGCGCAGCGGGAGAAACCCGTGCTCGCGCGCGATGCTCTTCATGTCGCCCCGCGCTCGCGGCTCGCTCAGCACGCTCGATGGCCTCCGCTCGTCCCGAAGATCTTGCCCGGGTTGAGGATCCCCTTCGGATCGAAGACCGAGCGCACTCGCTGCTGCAGCGCGATCACGTCCGGCGACTGCTCCTGGGCGAGGAAGGCGGACTTCGAGGCCCCGATGCCGTGCTCTCCGCTGAGCGTGCCGCGCATCGCGATCACGACGTGGAACAGCTCCGCCATCGCAGCGCGCACGCGCGGCATCGCGTCCGGCGTGTCCCAGAGGAAGTTCACGTGCAGGTTCCCGTCGCCTGCGTGCCCATACGACGCCGAGCGCAGCGCGTGCCGCTCGCCGATGCGCGCGCTCTGGTCGATCAGCTCCCCGAGGCGGCTGCGCGGGACGACCACGTCCTCGGAGATCTTGCCCAGCGCGCTCCGTCGCAGCGCGCGCGAGAGCTCGCGCCGGACGCTCCAGAGCTTCTCGCGGTCCGCGCCGTGCTTGGCGACCAGGACGTCCGCGCCCGCGTCGACGAGCACGCTGCCCGCCCGCTCGATCCCGCCCTCGAGCGCGCTGGCGTCGCCGTCGAGCTCGACGAGGAGCATCGCGCGCATCGACTCGGCGATGGGGAAGGGGCTCGCCGCGCGCAGGAACCCGAGCGTCCGCTCGTCGAAGAGCTCGATGCAGCGAGGCGAGATCCCGTGCGCGCCCAGCGCGAGCACCGCCGGGCCGATGGCCGCCGAGGACGGCAGGAGCGCCGCGAGGGTCGCGATCGCCTGCGGCTTGGGGGCCAGGCGCAGCGTCGCCCGCGTCACGACGCCGAGCGTGCCCTCGCTGCCGACCATGAGCGAGACGAGGTCGTAGCCGGTCACGCCCTTGTGCGTGCGGGTGCCGAGCGTGAGGGGCGTCCCGTCGCCCGTGACGATCTCGAGCCCGAGGACCCAGTCGCGCGTCGGCCCGTACTTCAGGGTGCGCGGGCCAGCCGCGTTCTCGGCGACGTTGCCCCCGATCGTGCACTCCGCGAGGCTGTTCGGATCTGGCGCGTAGAAGAGGCCTTCCTTCTCCACGGCGTCGTGGACGTGGGCGAGCACCACGCCGGGCTGCACGACGGCGACGCCGTCGGCGACGCTCACGTCCTCGATGGCGCGCAGGCGCGACATGGAGAGCACGATGCCGCCCTCGACGGGCACGCACCCGCCGCTCTTGCCGGTGCCCGCGGCGCGCGGGGTGACCGGCACGCCGTGCTCGCTCGCGAGGCAGAGCGTCGCCGCCACGTCGGCGGCGCTCGACGCGCGCACCACGGCGTCGGGCACGCGCGGCGCGACGTCGCTCTCGTCTCCCGCGAACGCCTCGCAGTCCGCGCCGGTGAGGATGGCGTCCGACGCGAGACGCCGCCCGAGCGCGACGAGCATCGCGTCGAGCGGCGTCATGCCTCGAGCAGGGGGCAGCGGAGCCCCCGGCTCAGTTGCAGGGCACGCAGGTGAAGCCGACGTCCGACTCCTGGAGCGTCGGCGCGCGGGCGCGGCTCGCGTCGGAGTAGAGCGTCGTCGTGAGGCGCAGGAAGTAGCGGTTCGCCGGCGCGGAGACGCTGGCCATCAGCGCGGACACGTCGGCGGTGCCCATCCTCGAGGTCCCCATCGCGGGTGGGTTCACCGTCAGGACCGCCGTCGGCGGCGACGGGAACGCGGTCGACATCTGCGAGGTCTCGAAGGCGAAGTCGATGCGCGTGCCCGGCGGCAGGTCCGCCGTGTAGTGGAAGGTGCCCCACACCGGGCACTCGTCGATGGCGCAGGGGCTGGGCTGCGACGAGAAGTTCTGCACGAACGTGGCCGTCGGCGCGTACGTGGTGCAGGGGCACGTCACGGTGCCGCCACAGCCGTTGCTGCTCACGCCGCAGGCGAAGCCCGGCGTGGAGCACGTCAGCGGCACGCAGGGCGGCGCGCCACAGACGCCGGGCGTGCCTCCCCCGCCGCAGCTGGCCGGGGCGAGGCAGCCGCCGCACGAGATGGTCGCGCCGCAGCCGTCGGCCGCGAGCCCGCAGCTGATGCCCTGATCGGCGCACGTCTGCGGCACGCAGGGCGGGGTCGCGATGCACGACGCGAGGTCGAACAGCATGTACTCGAGCACCCGCTCCTGCGGAGTCAGCGGGCCATTCGTGCAAGTCCCGGGGAAGTTGACGCCGTTGGCGCCGGAGTAGTTCTCGACGTGGAAGTCGCTGAAGACCACGCGGCCGCACTGGGAGGCCGGCGGTGTGCCGATCGGGGTGTCGAACGTGTAGTGGGTCGGGATGCGCAACGGGGTGCCGCCCGAGTACCAGGTCGTGTAGAGCCAGGGCTGGCCGGGAGGGTTGGTGTCGGTCAGGTCGACGCGAATGACCGCGACGTCGACGAAGCCGAGGGTGGTCGAGGCGCCCCGATTGTAGAGCCAGCGCGCGAAGGCGTCGCCGCGGGTGAACGTCCGGTCGATGGTGGCCGACATGGTCGAGTTGGTCGCTCCGTAGTCGACGCGCCAGTCTGCCGTCTGCGCGAACGGAGCGGGCGCACCGCTCGCGGGGTCCGCGCTCGGGTTGTTCGTCAACCAGGTGTAGTTGAAGTGAGTCGCGAAAACGCGGCCGCCCCGGTTCGCGTAGTCGATGATCCGCTGCTGCTGCGCCTGGGTATGCGTGTGACGATACCCCTCGCAGGCATTGAGCATCATGTCGTACGGGTCGAGCCCGGTGCTCGATGACCAGAGCGTGCTCGCGGCCGCCGTGCCGCCCCCCGCGTCCTCGCCGTTGCCGTAGAAGATGTGGACACGTCCTGGTCCGCTGGAGGTGGTGAACTCGGAGTCGGCGATGCCGATCTTCCGGAGCACGCACTCCATGACGTCGACGTTGCCGGTCACCATGGCGATACGGGGGATATCGCCCTCGGCGCTCGTCCGGGGCATGTGCGTCAGCGACGCGTCCACGGTGGTGGTCCCGCAACATGCGACGTTCGGGATCACGACCTGACGGCGCCAGCGTCCGAGCTGGATGACGAGCGGGATGTTGGCGCCGCACGGAACGCCCGTCAGCGTGAAGGCTCCGTCGATGTCGGTGGTCGTGCGCGTGATCGGATTGCCGGACAGCGGCGCTGCGCAGCTCCCGCAGGCGACGCCCGGCGTGAACGCCGCGGGGGTCGTCCCGGGGACGTACACGTTGATGTTGTTGAGCGGATCGGCCGCGCCGAACGGGTTGGAGGTGGTGCATCGCGTCTCGACGTGGGAGCTGACGCAGATGCCGAAGATGCGCCGGTCGCAGATCGTCACGTTGTTGCAGACGGTGACCGGATCGTGCCCCGGCGCGGTGACGATGCCGGTGACCCGCGTGGTGCCGCCGCCGCTGCACGTGGGGATTCGACTGCACAGCGGGCCGACGCACGGCGGCGGGGGTGCCACGCCGCAGACGCTCGGCACGCCGCCGAGGCCGCACGCCTCGGGCGCGGTGCAGGTGCCGCAGCTCGCCGTGAGGCCGCCGCATCCGTTGTCCACCTGTCCGCAGTTCGCCGTGCCGCAGCCGGTCGGAACGCACGTCGAGGCGGCGCTGCCGCAGCGCCCTGGCACGCCGCCGCCGCCGCACGTCAGGCCGCCGCCGCACGTGCCGCAGCTGATCGATCCGCCGCAGCCGTTGCTCATCGTGCCGCAGTTGAAGCCCGCCGGGCAGGCCGTGAGCGGGGTGCAGGGCGCCGGGACGCTGAGCCCGGTCATCGAGGTGATGGTGATGCCGCCGCTGCTGGGGCTGTACGTGGCGTTGGTCGAGTTCATCGGCGTCAGATCGCCGGGGCTCGGGTTGAGCGTGGTGACGTAGTACGACGGATCACACGGGTTCGGCGCGCTCGGTCCGGTGATCAGGGCCGACGAGGTGTCGATCGTGTAGTCCTGCACCGACTCGCAGGCGCTCCAGGCACCACCACGGCAGTACCGCGTGCCGCGGTGGCAGATGAGGAGGTCGGCGCTCCCGGTGGCCGTCGGCTCGAGGTAACAGAAGCGAGGCTCGGTCGCGTCGCACGCGCAGCCCTCGGTGGGGAGCGCGCAGCTCATCGTCCCGCCGTCGGGGCCCGCGGAGCCGCCATCACGGTCGTGGTCGCTCGGTCCGGGGCCGGCGCTCGGCGGTGGGCTGCCGCACGACACGATGATCACGCTCAAGACGAGCGCTCGGGCGCTCCAGAGGTATCGCGGGTTGGACTGCGGCATGGTGTGGCTCCGAGCGGGCTGCGGCGGGCGCGTTGCAATGATCGGACCCAGTCACCGCGGCACTAACTAGCAGCGTTCGACCGATTTTCCCTCGTGTTGTCGCCCGCGTCTCGGGCTCGCCCTCTGGCGTCGGCGCTCGTTTTTGCGAAGCTCCGAAAAGATTTCGTAGTGCTCATCCCCTCGACAGGCATGCCGGAGGCCCGCCCGTGGAGGGCGTCGCGCAGACCTGACCGGCCGGGCACCCCATCGTGTTCGTGCACCCTCCCGGATCCACGCATTCGCGAATTCCGTCGCCGAAGAGGTCGCGACACTCCTGGCCGCCGAGACAGTCGGCGGCGGTGCGACACGGTCCGAACCGGCCACAGGATGCGAGCGCCGGGATCGCGCGGGGCGTGCACGTGCCGGCCATCGAGCAATCGGCGTTGGTGAGGCAGGGGCCGGCCGAGAGCTGGCACTCGCCTGTCCCGTCGCCATCGACATCGACGCACTGCTGCGCATCCGGCAGCGTGTGCGTACAGGCGAGGGTCGTGTCGCAGTGGCGCATGACCCGGACGCACGTTCCGCCGGAGAGGGCCGTGTTGCAGACGTAGCCGAACGGGCACGTCGACTCCGTTCCGCAGAGGATCCGACGGTTGACGCACCCACCCGACTCGCACGCGAAACCGAGCGGGCAGGTGCGGGAATCGGTGCAAGGCGTTCCTCGGCAGAAGCCGATCATGCAGCCTGCCGCGGGGTCGGGGCAGTCACACGTCGCGCCGGCCGGGCAGTCCATGTCCGTGTTGCACGCGGCGCCGCTCGCCGCGCAGTGCATGCCGCACCGGTCGGGCTGGCACGTCTGACCGCTCGGACAGACTCCGGGCCCGGAGCTGCAGTCGGCGCCCACAGGCGGCTCGCATGCGCAGAAGTCGAAGCCGCCTCCGTCGGGCAGCACGCAGTTGTACGCGTCCGCGTTGGCGTCGAGGCCCGTGTCGTCCGCGCTCGGGCTGTCGGCGCCGCTGTCGATCGGGTCCCCGCCGTCGACGCCCGTGTCGAGCGCGGCGTCCGCCCCCGAGTCCATGTCGGACGCGGCGTCCTCGTTCGCGTCCGCGTTCGCGTCCCTCGCGCCGCCGTCGCGGCCCGCGTCGGGCCGGTTGGCGTCGATCTGTCCGGGTGGATGCACGGGCGCCGGGCACCCCGAGAGCGCCAGCATCGCGGCGAGGGCCAAGCAGCTCGGGAGCGGCCGAGCGAACGGCCCCGTCAGTTGCAACGGACCCTCGCTACACGCATGTGATTGACGGTACCGACGAGGTCTTCCCAGGTCAAGAGAACGTTCCCGTCGTCCGCGACGCGGAGGGTGATCGGACTGCCCGTCGCGGCCATCGGCACGAGGTCCGCGCGCGCGACCTCGTGCAGCGACGCGTCGACGACGAAGACGCGCAGCATCGGGCCGATCCCGGCCTGCCGATACCCGATCACGTATCCGCCACCGACCTCGCCGATCGACGCGCCCGAGCCGGTGTCTTCGCCGACCGTGATCACCTGCTCGGCGAAGAACAGGTCGCCCGAGCCATCGAGCATGTGCGCGTGGACGTCGTGGCGCGTGCCGGCGGTGACGACGCCGTAGACCACGGCCCCACCGCCGAACGCCACGACGGCGTCGATCGCGCCATCGGCTGCGTGATCGGCCGTGAGCGGCAGGGGCGAGCCGACCGCCGCGAGATCGGTCCCGAGCGGCTGGATCACGGCGTCCCCGTCGGGATCCGCCCAGCCGACGAGCAGTCCCTCGTCCGTCGTCGTGAACGCCGTCGGCACCATCGCGAACCCCGCGGGCGCGATCCGGGCGGCGGTCCCGCTCGAGGCGCCGTCGGCAGCGAGGGGCTGGACGACGGTCGTCGTCGGCGTCCCGGGCTCGGCCCAGGCCAGGGCCCGGATCGTGGCGTTCGCCGCGAGCGCGGGCGAGATCTCGTCGATCGAGGGCGTGGTGGTCCTGCGCGAGGGGGTCGTCGGCCAGGTGCCGTCGGCGGCGCTCGCGAGCGCGTACACCTCGACGTTGCCGTCGCGATCCGAGAGCCAGGCCACGATCCAGCCCGTGGCCGTGCGCGCGACGACGGGAGAGCCGTTCACGGAGCCGTCCGAGGTCAGGCGGACGGTCCTGCCCGGCATGCCCGACGCCGACGGGATCTCCACGAAGAAGACGTCCTCCGCGCCAGCGGCGGCGGGCGCGCTGTACACGACGCCGAAGCTGGTCGGGCCGCCCGCGACGGCGAGGCGGCGCGACTCCGTGCGAGGGGCGCTGTCGAGCTCGAAGTAGTCGGTCGCGACGTCGAAGTGACACACGGCCGGCGGCACGCCGGTGTCCTGCGTGCCGAAGCCGCCGTCGGGGCTCGTCCCCGTGTCGTCGATCGCGTCGCCCGCGTCGTCTCCGCCATCGCGGCCGCCGTCGACGCGGGGCGCATCGAGGGCCGCGTCGACGGCGACGGGACGAGGGGTCGAGTCGCACCCTGCGAGGGCGAGACAGCACACCAGCAGAGGGACGGCACGCATCCCGTCAGGATACAGGAGAACGCGCGCGTCAGCCGAGGATGCGGACCATGCCCTCGCGGACCAGGCGCTTGATCAGCACGACCTTGCCGGCGTCGTCGAGATCCCCGGGCAGATCCTTCACGAGGAAGCTGGTGTTCTCGAGCGCGAAGCGCGTCGGCTCCGCGGCGTGGTCGGGCAGGCGCATCTCGGCCCCGTAGCACGACACGATGAACTGCCCGTCCTTCTCGCGGTAGCGGTAGAGCAGGTTCGGCCGGGCGCCGGCGCGGCTGCCCTCGTGGATCTTGCTCATGGCCAGCACCTGCTCGAGCTGCCCCTCGAGCAGCGCCGTGCGGGTCGAGACGAGATCGTCGGCGAAGTGATCGAGCGCACCGTCGAAGTCGGCGCCCTCCACGAGCTTCGTCAGGAGCTGCTTGAAGTTCGCGCGCGCCTCCGCGCGTTCGTAGCCCGTCTGCGAGTAGCCCGGCGGCAGCGAGCGCCGGAAGGCCGGGTCGGTGAGCGAGACCTTCGCGACGGCCTCGAGGAGCAGCTCGGTCCAGCTCGTCGCGATCGCGCCGAGCGTGATGTGCAGCGTCTCGCCCTCGCGCGTCTGCGCGTCGTGCATCATGCCGCGCGGCAGGTAGAACATGTCGCCCGGGTGCAGGTCGAACTCGAGCGTGACGTCGCCCTTCGGCGTCTCGTCTCGCTTGAACGGCTGGCCGCGGAACGGCAGCTCGATCGGCGTGTTGAACACCTGCCAGTGCTTGGTCCCGTGGACCTGCAGGATGAAGACGTCGTGGCTGTCGTAGTGCGTGGGGAACCCCTGGGAGCGCCCCGGCGTCATGTAGATGTTCGTCTGGAACCGGCAGGACAGCTCGCGCTCGAGCGAGCGGCAGAGGTCGTGCAGGATCGGCAGGACCGTGTGCAGCTGGTTGAAGACGATCGTCCCGCCGTCGGCGAACTGCTGGTAGAGGCGCGCGACGTCGACGACACCGTCGGGGAAGCAGAACTCCTCGGCCTGCACCTGCCGTGACGCGTTGGCGATGAACGCGCTGGTCCGCGTCAGGCTCTGCGAGGTGAGCACGTGGTCGAGCGCGCGCACCGAGAGCAGGTCCGCGTAGTAGGCCCGCTCCTCGCGGCGGACCACGAGGGGCTTCTTCTCCCAGTACTCGGCGAAGAACTGCTCGCGCGACATCGGTGCGATGAGGCGCTCGAACGTGTACGTCGTGGTGCCAGCCATGGGGCTACGGGATCCTTTCGGGTCGGAGAGCGACTTGTACTACGCGCGCACGTCGGCCGGATTCTCCCACGGGTGTTGTTGGGAATCGTTCTCGACTGTTCCCGAGGTCGACTCTCATTTCGCTGTTGCGTGTGAATAGCGTGTGATGTTCGATCGTCGCACGCCGCACGCCTGTGCCATCACGACGGGCGGCGAGGAAACCGGGTCCGGTAGGGGAAGTCGTCCAGCCGGGGCTCGTGTCGGGGTCCGGTGGTGAACACGAAGTTCGAGGAGGAGGAAGGCATGAGCGAGAAGAAGACGTTGTCGATGGAGGAGATCGTGACCCATCGCGCGGTGAGCCGTCGCGGGACGATGGGTCTGCTCGGAGCGGGCATGGTGGCGGTGGCCGCGGTCGGCATCACGGGCACCGTCGCGGGCCAGGAGGGCGCTCAGACCGAGTGCTCGGACAGCGACCCGTACGATCCGGGCGGGTACGGCCGCCACTGTGGCGGCGGCTGCTACCCGTGCCGCGGCGTCTCGGACAGCGATCCGCGCGACCCCGGCGGCTGCGGCTGCCGCTCGTGCTCGGACAGCGATCCGTACGATCCGGGCGGCATGGGCCGGCACTGCTGAGCTCCGTCCGACCTCCACCGGTCGCGAGAGGGCCCATCGCCGAGAGGCGGTGGGCTTTTCTCGTTCGGTGCCCTTCGACGTAGACTGCCGTGATGATCGCCGCCGTCACGTCCCGCGCTCGAGCCGTGTGCCTCGTCGTCCTGCTCGGCTGCGGAGCCCCCGCGGAGCCTCCTGCGCCGGCCGCCGCGCCCACGACCGTCGCGCCGTCGTCGGCCCCCGCCGCGCCGTCGTCCGTGCCGCCGCCGTCGACGCCACCGCCGTCGACGCCACCGCCGTCCGCGGCGCCCGCGCCGTCCGACGAGGCGCCCGCCGGACCGAGCGCCGCGGACATCATGCGCGAGGCGGGGGAGGGCGGCGGCGTCGCGACGGAGCCGACGAGCCTGCGCGAGCGCGCGGGCTCCTGAGCCGATCGCCCGCGATGGTCAGGCGGCGGCTTCGATGGCCGCGCGCATGGTCGGCACGTCTCGCCAGCGATCGGCAGGCCCCTTCGCGAGCGCGCGCAGGACGAGCGCGTCGACCGCCGGCGGCACACCCGCCGCGAGCGCGCTCGGCGGGACGGGCGCTTCCTCGAGGAGCATCGCCATCACGGCGAACGGGCTCGCGCCGAGGAACGGCGGCACGCCGGCGACCATCTCGTAGAGCGTCGCGCCCAGCCCGTACACGTCCGTGCGCGCGTCGACCTCTTCGCCGCGGGCTTGCTCGGGCGCCATGTAGTGCGCGGTGCCGACGATCGCGCCGGTGCGCGTCACCGAGGCGCCTCGCTCCGACGTGATCGGCTTGGCGAGGCCGAAGTCGACGAGCATCGCGCGCTCGGCGGCGCCCTCGCGTGCCGAGAGGAACACGTTCGAAGGCTTCACGTCACGGTGCAGCACGCCGGCGCGGTGTGCGGCGTCGAGCGCGTCCGCGATCTCGAGCGCGACGCCGCGCGCCTCCGGCCA
The DNA here is from genome assembly GCA_044220955.1 of Sandaracinaceae bacterium. Taxonomy (GTDB): domain Bacteria; phylum Myxococcota_A; class Polyangia; order Polyangiales; family Sandaracinaceae; genus JBBSAT01. Next base: position 143,602 of record JBGAQA010000001.1, on the reverse strand, counting down.
CGGCAGCCGGCCGACGCGCGCGAGCCGCGCCTCGAGCGACTCGCCCACGAGCAGATCCATCACGAGGTAGTGCAGACCCTCGCTCGTCACGTCGAAGTCGTGCACGGCGGCGATGCCCGCGTGGCCGATCCGGGTCGCGGCGCGCGCCTCGCGCTCGAAGCGGGCGATCGCGCTCTCCGAGAGCTGTGCGCTCGGGAGCAGCGTCTTGAGCGCGTAGCGGCGTCCCGTGCGGGCGTGGCGCGCGACGTAGACGGTCCCCATCCCGCCGCTGGCGAGGCGGCGCTCGACGACCCACGTGTCCTTGAGCGTGCGGCCGGTCAGCTCGAGCACGAGCGCGCGCGGCGCGGTGCTGCGCGGACCCGGCGTGCGCGTCTGCGGATGGCTCTCGTCCGGCGCCGGCGCAGGGCGCACGCTCGGGGTCGCGAGCGACGTCGCGGCCAGCCCGAGCGTCGAGGCCAGGCGCGGGGTGTACGCCGACTCGGGGATCACGACGCGCGGGCTCGGCGGGCCGATGCGCGCGGCGTCGCTCGCGGACGGGGGGGAGTCGGGCACCACGGCGCCGCGCTCGCTCGCCTCGGCGATCGCGCGCAGGCTCCCCTCGCGACCGAGCCGCGCCTCGAGAGCGCTCCGGTCGAGCGTCCCGTCGCGCGCCACGGACGCGAGCGCCTCGACCGTGGCGGCGCGCCGCAACGCGCCCACGCCGAAGACGATCGCCGTGACCCCGCCGAGGCCCGGCAGGACCACGCCGCCGAAGAAGAGGCACGCGCCGGTCGCCACGCGCAGGGCGAGCGTGCGGTCCTGCTGAGCCAGCACGGCCGCGAGAGTGACCGCCGCTCCGGCCAGCGCCACGAGCGTCGCGAGGACGGCCGCGGCGACGAAGAGGGCGCCCGTCATGCGCGCCGCGCGGGCGATCTCGGCGGCCTTCGCGACGTCGATGCGCACCGCGCGACCCTACCTTCCGCAGGTCGAAGCGCCAGTGGGCAGCGGGGCGCGAGCCCACGGGCCTGGCGGCGCGCGCGAGCGTGCATGAAGTGGCGAGCGAGATCGGCAGAGGGCGCTAAGTAGCCGGGCTGATCGTGATGCGGCGCGGTCAGGCCCTTGCCCCGGCGGGCGGGGCGACCTCGCGCGATGCGCGGTAGAGCGCGGCGAGCATCGAGCGAAGGAGGGCGGCGGCCGTCGCCAGGAGCCCGACGCCGAGCGCCTGCCACGCGAGCGCATGGCCCGTCACGATCGCCGCCGCGCCGAGCGCGAGCGTCAGCACGTGGAGCGCGAGCCCGACCTGGACCTCCCGGTCCGGCAGGAGCTCCTTCGCGCTCGGCACGTGGGCCGCCTGGCCCAGGCGCGGGGCGCACCAGTGCAGCCACGCGAGGAAAGGGACGATGCGCATCAGCATCCCGTGCGCGATGGCGCCCGCCCAGCCCCAGAGCACGAAGAGCCCGTAGAGCAGCGGCCCGCGGGGGTCGTCGCCCCACGCGGTCTGCGCCCCGAGCAGCAGGCAGGCGGGCGCCACGCCGAGGCCCAGCCACCAGAACGAGAGCGTCGCGTCGGGCCGCCGGCGCTTGCGCTTCCGGAGCGACGCGAGCGCCCAGAGAGGATGCACCAGCCAGACGGCCAGAGCGCCCGGGAGCGCGAGCAGGGCGACCGGCACGGGCACGGTCACGAAGAGCGCGACGGCGAGCAGGATCAGCGAGGTCGCGATGCCGATCGAGGTGACGCGCGAGACCACGCCGGGCGGGGGTGCCGCGAAGTAGAACATGGGTAGCACCTGCCACGACACGGACGTGACGAGCGCCCCGACCCAGCCGAGGAAGCCGACGTGCGCGTGAGCTGCGCGCAGCGCCTGCCAGTCGTCGGTCACCGCGAGCCCCGCGCGCACGGACGCCAGACGCACGCCGGCGACGACCACGGCGAGCAGGCCGACGAGCGCGAGCGCGATCCCGCGCGCCGTGGCGCTCTCGACCTCGCTCCGCGCGACGGCGATGCCCGCCGGCACGAGGAAGAGCGCGACGGCCGAGCTCACGAGCACCGCGGCGAGGCCGAACGCGCGCCCGTCGACGCGCGCCTGCGCGTAGACGAGGGACGTGAAGCCCACCAGGAGCGCGAGGTGCACGACGTGAGCGGCCCGGATCCAGGGAACGACCGCGCCCACCACCACGGGGAGCACCTGGTACAGCGCGCCCAGCATCACGAAGAGCAGCATCCCGACCGTGCCGAGGTGGACGAGCGCGACCGCGGTCGACCCGGAGAGGCTCGCGAGGCCATCGGCGCCGCGCGCGAGGAGCAGCACCCCGGCGGCCGCGAGCGCGAGCGGTGCGGTGAGGAAGAAGCTCACCGGGACCGAGAGGGGCGGTCCTTGCTCGGGACGGATGCCGGCGAAGGTCACCGGCGGATCCAGACCAGTGCCGTGCCGTCGGGTCGCAGCCTCACCCGCCACGCCACCCCGCGCGCCTCGAGGTGGGGCTTGGCGAGCACCGGGTCGCGCGGCAGGCGCGCGACGAGCACCTCGCCCGCGCGCAGGCCGACGACGGCCTCCAGCAGGCGCTCGAGCGGCTCGGGCGCGGGCAGGCTCGAGAGGTCCGCGAACGCCTGGAGCCGTGGCCTGCCGATCTGCACGGACCACGACCCGTCCGGCTCCGGGGTGCTCCGCGCCTCGCACCCGGCCTCGCGCAGGGCGTCGAGCAGCGACCTCGGTTCGCGCGGCACCACGAGCTCGAGCATCCCATCCGGCTCGAGCTCGGCCACCGCGGACCTGGCGTGCGCCATCGCGCGCTCGTCGCTCCAGGTGATCGCGCGCAAGTCGATCACGGACAAAGCGTGTGTAGGTACCCTCGACATGACCTCACCCAATCTAGCGGACGCCGGAGGAACTGCGATGCCTGGAGCCGATCTCGAGGCGGGAGCGAGCGCGTTCTTCGTGCCCGACCATCAGCGGTGCGACGAGCTCTGGGTGGCGGTCGAGCGCGTGGCGAGCTCGGGGGACCGGGCGGCGAGCGCGACCGCGTGGAAGGCGTTCGAGGACGCCATGGACCGGCACCTCCGCATGGAAGAGGACGTGCTCTTCCCGGCGCTGGACGTCGCGACGGGAATGGGTGGGGCAGGCCCCATCGCGGTGATGCTGCACGAGCACCGACAGATGCGCGCGTTGCTCGCGCAGATGGCCGCGTGCGTGCGCGCAGGCCAGCTCGACGCCCTGCTCGATCACGGCGACACCCTGATGATGCTGATCCAGCAGCACAACTCGAAGGAGGAGTGCATCGTGTACACGACCGCGGACGACGCGCTCGGCTCGAGCTGGTCCAGCGTGGCCGTCAAGCTCGCGAAGTACTGATGAGTTTGCAGGGCCCTCGACGCACCGGCGGAGCCGGATGCGTCTCACCCCTCGCTCCGACTCGTCGCTTCGCTCCTCGCGAGGCACACCGCGCGTCGCGCGCGGCCGCCCGATCGTGCCCGCGGCCGTCGTCGATTTTGGCGACAGCCTTTGACTTCTCAGGGGCGTGAGCCGACCGGGGGTCAGAACGCGACCTGACAGACCAAGCCCGGCGCGAAGGAGGGAGCGCACCGGGCGCTCGCGCCCTGCGGGTCGGACGAAGGCGCCGTCAGCAAGAGGACGAGCCCGCCGATGCCGAGCACGGCGCCGCTGAGCAGGAGCGCGCGCGCGACGTCGGTGTACGTGGCGCGCGTGGACGCCGCGTCGGGGCAGCGGCCCTCGCGCGACTCGGTCGGCGCCCCCGGAGCGCACGCCTCGCTCCGCAGGAACGCGTCGCGGTCGAGCTCGACGCCGAGAGCGACCGCGCCGATCACGAGCGCGGCGCCGCCGAGCGCGACGGCCGTCCACCCGGCGATCCGCTGACCCTCGCCGGCCTCGCCCGTCCGCTCGAGGATGGGTCGATCGTCGATCCAGCGCGGCTCGAGGGTGGCGCGGGCGAGGGCCCCCGCCGCGACGTCGACGCTCGCGTCGGCGGGCTCGTGGCCGGCGAGCTCTCCGTGGAGCGCGTGCGTGCCCGCCTCGACCCGGACGAGGTGTGGCAGCGGGGCGACGCCGAGAGCGGTGCCATCGACGGAGATCGTGCAGCCCGCGGGGCAGGCGATCTCGAGGCTGCCGAGGTGCGCGCCCGCGGCGTCCCGAGCGGCGGCGAGGGCCTCCGCGACCGGGGCGAGCGCGGGATCGGCCGCGAACGCGAGCGCCTCGGTCGCGTGCGTCTCGGCGAGCACGTAGCGACCGAGCGCGAGCTCCTCGAGCGCCATCTCGGCGCGGGCGATCGGGGCGGCGCCCGCGGTCCAGGCCTCGGCGAAGGCAGCGAGCGCCTCGGCATGTTCGCCCCGCTCTCTCGCCGCCCGGCCGCGTGCGAGCGCGTCGTCCTGGGCCAGGGCGAGGAGCGGGAGCGCGAGCGAGAGCGAGAGCGAGAGCGGGAGTGAGAGCGCGAGCGAGAGCGCCGTGGAGGTGGACCTCATCGCAGCGCCGCGCCCGCGAGGTCGATCACCTGGTCGATCGCGCACGAGCCGCGGTGCACGTACGGCCGGCTCGGGCACGTCATGCTCGCGGTGAACGTCTCGCCCTCGCAGTCGCAGAAGTACTGCGTGTCGGGGTTGCAGCGCTCGGTGCGGCGCACGCACGTCCAGGGATCGCCGCAGCCGGCGGGGCCGGCGCAGACCTCACCGCGGCGGCAGTCGCGGTTCGTCCGGCAGGTCCCTTGCGCGGGCGGGATCCCGGTGGTGGTCGCCGTCGCGGTCGTCGCGGTGGTCGTGGTCGTGGTCGTGGTCGTGGTCGTGAGGGGCGCGGTCGCGGTCGTGGTCGCGGTCGTGGTCGTCGTGGTCGCCGTCGGTGTCGGTGTCGGTTCGGCGCTCGCGACCACCTCGTCGCAGCTGCCCAGCCGCGCGAACGGCTGACCGGGGCAGTGGCGCTGCGCGCGGAAGGTGGCGCCGTCGCAGCCACAGAAGTCTGCGCGACCGCCGCGCGCGCAGCCTCGGGCGCGCTCGCAGCGCCACGGCATCCCGCAGCCGGGCGGGCCGTAGCAGATCTCGCCGCCGCGACAGTCGGCGCTCGAGCTGCACGTGCGATCACGCTGCGTGATCGGCTCGTCGCCGTCGGGCAGGCCGTAGGACGCGTCGGCGACGCCGGGCTCCTCGCACGGGCCGACGTGCGCGTACGTCCGCTCCGGGCAGCCTGCGGGCGCGTGGAACGTGACGCCGTCGCAGTCGCAGTACGACACGATCTCGGGACCGCACGCCTCGCGCGCCGCCCCGCAAGCCCACGCCGTCCCGCACCCGGGTGCTCCGCGACAGGCCAGACCCGCTGCGCACTCGGTCGTCCGCACGCACGAGGGGCCCTCCGGCGCGGCCACGTCTTCCGCCACGGCGAGCGTCGGCTCGGGCTCGGGCTCGGGCTCGGGCGGAGCCTCGGACGGCGGGGGCGGAGGCGGGGGCGGAGGCTCGACGTGGCGCGCCGTGCCGCTGCATGCGACGACGAGGGCGCTGACGAGCACTGCCATCTGCACGCGCATGGCGCCTCGTCGTGTACCCCGAAACGCGGGCTCGCCCAAACTCGTGACGGGTCCGCGTCAGCGCCGTCGGGATCCGTCGTCGCCCGGCTCGCGCGAATCCCGCCGCGCCTCCTCGAGCGCGCGGCGCACCGTGTCGCGCACGGCCCCCGCGTCGACCGGCCCGACCGCCTCGCCGAGCGTCTTGGGCGTGGCCGCGGCGCGTGCCCGCGCGATCTCGACCCGCCGCACGGGCGGCTCGCCGCGGAGCATCATCGGCACCAGCTTCCACGCCTCGGCTCCGTCGAGCGGCGGGATCGGCACCAGGTTCAAGAGCGCCACGTACAGGTTGCTCGCGACGAGCACGCCGTAGAGATCGGCCACGTGCTCGTTCGCGGCCGGGACCAGGCGCGAGACGGGCAGGGCGATCGCGAAGACGATCGCCTGCGCCATCACCCCGCCCCAGGCCACCACCGCGCGCTGGCGCGGGCTCGGCATGCCCACGTACGCGCAGTGCCCGCCGAGGCCGTGCAAGAGGATCTCGCGCACCTCCATCCGGTAGCGCAGCGCCCAGAACGCGTGCCCCATCTCGTGCAGCAGCACCACGAGGAGCCAGCCGATCCACGCGCCGGGCGCGAAGCGCAGGCCTCCCATGAGCAGGGCGACCAGCGGGAGCGACCAGTGGGCACGAACGGGGATCCCGCGGTAGCGCAGGAGCGTGATGGCGCCTCGCGTCATGGACGGGAGCGAGTCTGGCACGCGCCGCCCCACGGGGCTTGAGGCGATGCGTCCGGATCCGGCACTCTTGCCGTCCGTATGCAGATCGCCGCTGTGGGAGAGACCGACGTCGGGCGCGAGCGCCAGCTGAACGAGGACTACTTCCTCGTCGACACCGAGCTGGGGCTCTACGTCGTCTGCGACGGAATGGGCGGCCACGCGGCCGGCGAGATCGCGTCCAAGACCGCGGCGACGCACGTCCAGTCGCTGCTGCGCGCCAAGAAGGACGAGCTCTTCAAGGTCGACCGCGGCGAGCTCCCGCTCGAGCGTGCGGCCCAGCTCCTGCGTGAGGCGATCGAGGACGCGTCCCAGACCATCTTCCGCATGGGCCAGGCGGAGAAGGGCAAGAAGGGCATGGGGACGACCTTCGTCTCCGTGATGGTCCGGGGCGGCAAGGGCGTGATGGGCCACGTGGGCGACTCGCGCCTCTACCTCGTGCGCGCCGGGCACCTGCACCAGCTCAGCGAGGACCACACCTTCCTGCAGGAGGCCATCCGCTACGGGATGATGACGCCCGAGCAAGCGCGCGAGAGCACGCACCACAACATCATCACGCGCGCCGTCGGCCCGCTCGAGAGCGTGATCGTCGACACGCTGATCTTCGACATCCTCGACGGCGACACGCTGATGCTCTGCTCGGACGGCCTCCACGGCTACCTGGGCGACGGGGGCGAGCTGCCCGCGATCGTGGGTGCGGCGGCGATCACCGACGTCCCGAAGAAGCTGATCGGCCTCGCCAACGAGCGCGGCGGCCAGGACAACATCACGAACGTGGTGCTGCGCGCGCAGAGCGTGTCCTTCGAGGAGAAGACCGCCGAGACCAAGCGCATGACGCTCGTGAACGCGCGCTTCGACGCGCTCTCGAACATCGAGCTCTTCGTCGAGTGCTCGATGACGGAGCTGGTGCGGATCGGCAACGCGTTCCAGCCGCTCGACGTCGACGCCGGCCAGATCGTGATCCACGAGGGCGAGATCAGCGAGACGCTCTTCGTGCTCGTCGAGGGCAAGATGGTAGTCGAGCGCGGATCGCTCCCCGTCGCCGCGCTCGCGGCCGGGAGCCACTTCGGCGAGATGGCCCTGCTCAGCCAGCGGCCGCGCTCGGCGACGGTGCGCGCCGAGACCAAGTGCCGCCTGCTGGCGCTCGATCGCCCGCAGTTCTACGCGCTCCTGCAGCAAGACTCCGTGCTCGCCACGAAATTCCTCTGGCGCCTCGCGCAGACGCTCTCGCTCCGGCTCGACGACTTCTACCTCTTCCACGAGGCCACGACGTCGGCGGGCACCGGGCAGAAGTCGACGATGCGCCTGGGGCTCTATCCCTCTCCGTTCAACCAGACCCAGACCTGAGCGCGGGTCGAGCGTGGAGCTGGTCGGGATCACCCTCTACCCGGTGAAGAGCTGCCGGGGGATCGCGATCGAGCGCGCGCGCGTGGAGAAGCGCGGGCTCTCGCGGGATCGCCGGTGGATGGTCGTCGACGAGGCGGGCAGGTTCATCACCCAGCGCGAGGAGCCGCGGCTCGCGCTCGTGGACGTCTCGCTCGCGACCGAGACGATCACCCTGTCCGCGCCCGAAGCGGGCGCCGTGTCGATCCCCGTGACGACCGAGGACGGCGCGCGCGTGCCGACCACGACGTGGGGCCGAGCGGCGACGGGCGTCGCGCACGCGGCGGCGAGCGGGTGGATGAGCGCGCACCTCGCTCGCCCCGTACGCGTCGTTCACCTGCCGGACAGCTCTCCCTCGCCGAGCGCGTCCCGCTTCGCACGCGCCGGCGACGAGGTGAGCTTCGCCGACGGCTATCCGCTGCTGGTCGCGTGCGAGGAGTCGCTCGACGATCTCGGCGCGCGTATCGAAGCTCGCGGCGGCGCGCGCGTTCCGATGATCCGCTTCCGCCCGAACGTCGTCGTGCGCGGCGCGCCGGCGTGGGACGAGGACGGCTGGGCGGCGATCGCGATCGGCGGCGTGCGGATGCGCGCTCCGAAGGCGTGCGACCGGTGCGTGATGACCACGATCGATCCTGCGACGGCGCGCGCGGGCGCAGAGCCCCTGCGGACGCTCGCGACGTTCCGCCGGCGCGACGGGGGCGTCTGGTTCGGCGTGAACCTCGTCCCCGACGAGACGGGCGAGATCGCGGTGGGCGACGCCGTCGCGGTGACGGAGCGCGCCCCGCCGCCCGCGTTCGACGCGCGTGCTAACACGCCCGCATGACCTCGAAGACGGCCGTCGCGAGCGCCCTCGCCCTCGCGCTCGGGTGCTCGACGCCGGCCATCTCGCGCTACGCCGACGACACCCACGGTAACGCGCTGGACGCGTGGCGGGATCCGGACGCGGGTGCGCTCTCCGACGTGGGCGCGATGGACGC
>JBGAQA010000001.1:0-134961 GCA_044220955.1 Sandaracinaceae bacterium | reverse complement strand
GGCGGACGCCGCGACGCAGGACGCGTTCGCCGTCGTCACCACGATCCGCATCGTCTACCCGGCCGGCCACACGATCACGCTGCGCGGCTCGGGCGCGCCGCTCTCGTGGACGAGCGGGATCGCGGTGCCCGAGACCGGCGGCGGCGTCTACGAGGTCGCGCTCCACGGGCTCGCGGCGGCGATCGAGTTCAAGCCGCTCCTCGACGACGCCACGTGGTCGCGCGGACCGAACTTCCACGTCGCGCCGGGCCAGCGGATCGAGATCGCGCCGCACTTCGTGGCGACGAGCGGGCGCGTGGAAACGCTCTTGCCGGCGTGGTCGTCCACGCTGCTCGGCAACACGCGCGTCGTGTACGCGTACCTGCCGGCGGCGTACGACGAGAACACCGCGGCGCACTTCACGGTGCTCACCATGCACGACGGTCAGAACCTCTTCGATGCCGCGCTCGCCTTCGGCCACGTCGAGTGGCAGGTCGACGAGACGATGGACGCTGCGGGCGAGGGCGGCCTCTGCGCGGACGGCGCCACCGCGTGCGCGAGCGACGGCGAGTGCGCGAGCGGCATCTGCGACACGTTCGACGCCACGATCGTCATCGGCGTCGCCAACACCGCGAGCCGGATCGACGAGTACACGCCGACGGTCGACCCGACCCGCGGCGGCGGGCGAGGAGACCTCTATCTCCGCGCGCTCGTGGAGGAGCTCCGCCCGATGGTCGATGCGTCCCTCCGTACGCGCACCGGCCGCGCGGACACCGCGATGATGGGCAGCTCCCTCGGTGGGCTGATCAGCGCTCATGCCGGCGTGGTGCGGTCCGACACCTTCGGCCTCATCGGCGCGATGAGCCCGAGCACGTGGTGGGACGGCACGGAGCTGATCGGAGAGATCGGCACGATCCCAGCCCACGCGACCCGGGCGCTGCGCGTGTACGTCGACTCCGGTGACTCCGGCGACTCCATGGACGGCGTCACCGACACCGCGAGCCTCGCGGCGGCGTACCGCGCCGTCGGCTACGTCGAAGGCGCGGACTTCCGCTACGTCGTGCAGCCCGGCGGGGAGCACAGCGAGGCCTACTGGGCAGAGCGCCTCCCTGCGGCCCTCGCGTTCCTGCTCCCCCGGCGCGAGCGCGCGCTTCCCTGATCCACGAGCCCCTCAGAGGCAGCGCGTGGTGACGGGGCCGCACCAGCGCGCGCCTGGCGCGCCGATGTCCATCCCCGGTGGCATCAGGACGATCCAGCGCTGCAGCGAGCCGCGCAGCTGCCCGTCGGACGTCTTCAGGTTGTAGTTGAAGGGATACGCTCGCATGCAGCCGCGCGGCGCCTGCCGCTGCGCGAAGTGCAGCGTGAAGGGCAAGAGCGTGCGGCCCACGACGCCGAGGTAGCTCGCGCCCTCGATGCCGCCCCGCACGTTCGCCATGGGTGAGGCGCCGACCGCGTCGCTACCCACGTAGAACGTCCGCGCCTCGGAGCCGTCGTCGACGATGTTGAGCGGCAGGCGAACGAGCGCGCCCGCGAACGTCTCACCGATGCCGCGGACCGCGAACGAGACCGGTGTGTCGAGCGTCGCGCCCGGGGCCTCCGAGAGGATCAGCATCAGGCTCCGATCCGGGGACGAGAGCGCGCTCGGATCGGATCCGTTCTGCGCCTCGACGTAGTCGGAGAACCCGTCTCCGTCCGTGTCGGCGCTCGAGGCGTCGGTTCGCCGCTGGAACTCGGTGAAGTCGCAGAGGCCGTCGCCGTCGGTGTCGAGATCGGCTGGCGGTCCGGCGTCGGGCGGTCCGGCGTCGATGAGCGTGACCGGCGGCGAGTGCGTCCGCTGGCACGCGGCGAGGCTCGCGAGCCCGCACGCGACGACCAAGAAGCCAAGTCCGGAGCGGGGCACGTCCATGCGAGCGTGCGACCGCTCACGCGTGGCGGCAAGCGGCGCGAGCGGCCCATGGCGCCTCGCGAGGCCCGACGCTACGACGGTCCGCACGCATGGCTGGCAAGCCCCTCGACCCCGCGGCGCTCGGCAAGACCACCGAGCCGCTGCGCTTCACGTACGGCTTCCGCGACGTCGCTCTCTACGCTCTGGGGGTCGGGGCCGGCCACGAGCAGCTCGACTTCGTCTACGAGGGGCTCGATCGCCGGGGCGCCAAGGTGCTGCCGACGTACGCCGTGATCCCGACCTACGAGGCGTGCAAGGCCATGTTCGACGTGGTCGGCGGGGACTTCGGCGGCGTCGTGCATGGCGGGCAGAGCATTCGCCTCCACAAGCCCTTCGCGGCGGAGGGGACGCTCACGACGATCGGCAAGGTCCTGAGCATCGGCGATCTCAAGCGCATGGCGCAGGTCGTGTTCTCGACCGAGACGCGCGACGAGCGGGGCGAGCTCGTCTGCGAGACCGAGTGGACGATCATGTACCTGCTCGACGGCGGGTACGGCGGGCCGCCGCCGCCGAAGAGCGTCCGCGTGCGCACTCCGGAGCGCGCGCCCGACTGGACCGTGACCGAGACCACGTCCCCGGACCAGGCGCTGCTCTACCGCCTGAGCGGGGACTACAACCCGCTGCACGCCGATCCGGTCGTGGCGGAGAAGGCGAGCAAGGTCACCGAGGGCCGGCCGATCCTTCACGGGCTCTGCACCTACGGGTACGTCGGGCGGGCGATCCTGAGGCACGAGTGCAGTGGCGACCCGTCGCGGCTGAAGGTCTTCACCGGGCGCTTCTCGCGCCCCGTCTGGCCGGGCGACACGCTCGAGATCAGCGGCTGGCGGGAAGACGGACGCACGATCGTCGCGTGCAAGACGAAGGAACACCCGGAAGAGCCGGTGTTCGCGAACGCGTGGGCAGAGTGCGCGAAGTGACCAACCAATTGCCTGGAGGCCTGTCGTCATGAAGAAGCTGAGCAAGGAGATCTGGATCGTCGGTGCGAAGCGCACGGCCTTCGGTGGTTTTTCCGGCGGGCTCAAGGACATCAGCGCGATCGACCTCGCGGTGCACGCGGGCAAGGCCGCGCTCGCGCAGTCGACGCTGAGCGAGGGCGAGATCGATCAGGTGATCCTCGGCAACGTGCAGCAGACCTCGCCCGACGCGATCTACGGCGCGCGGCACGTGGGCCTGAAGATCGGTGTGCCGATCGAGAAGCCGGCGCTCACCGTCAACCGGCTCTGCGGCTCGGGCTTCCAGGCGGTGGTGAACGCGGCCGAGCAGATCCTGCTCGGTGACGCGAAGGCCGTGCTCGCCACGGGCAGCGAGAGCATGAGCCAGGCGCCGCACGCGATGTGGGGCCTGCGCGACGGCGGCGCGAAGTTCGGCAAGCCGCCCGAGATGGTCGACACGCTCTGGGCCGCGCTGACCGACAGCTTCTGCAAGCTGCCGATGGCGATGACGGCGGAGAACCTGGCGACGAAGTACGGCATCACGCGCGCCGACTGCGACGCGTACGCGCAGAAGAGCCAGCAGCGCTGGGCCGCGGCGCAGGAGTCGGGCGGCTTCGCGGACGAGATGGCCAAGATCGAGATCGTCGAGAAGAAGGGCACCAAGGTCGTCGACCGGGACGAGCACGCGCGTCCGACGGTGACGGTGGAGCAGCTCGCGAAGCTACCGCCGGTGTTCAAGAAGGACGGCGTCGTCACCGCGGGCAACGCGTCGGGCATCAACGACGGCGCGGGCGCGATCATCGTGGTCGACGGCGAGTGGGCCAAGTCGCGGGGCCTCGCGCCGCTCGCCAAGATCGTCCAGTGGGGCGTCGCGGGCGTCGACCCGACGCTCATGGGCATCGGTCCCGTGCCGGCGATCAAGAGCGCGCTCGACCGCGCCGGGCTCTCGCAGGACGCGATCGATCTCTTCGACGTGAACGAGGCGTTCGCCGCGCAGTTCCTCTCCGTGCAGAAGGAGCTCGGCCTTCCGGAAGAGAAGACGAACGTGAACGGCGGCGCGATCGCGCTCGGCCACCCGCTCGGCGCCAGCGGCGCGCGCATCACGGCGAACCTCGTCTACACGCTGCGCAAGCGGCAGGCGAAGTACGGCGTCGGCGCCGCGTGCATCGGCGGCGGCCAGGGCATCGCGATCGTCCTCGAGCGCGCCTGAGCTCGTGAGCGGGTTTCATCGAGAGCTGCGTTTTCGTGCGCAGCTCTTGCCGCGCTTCACCCTCGGGCCGCGCTTGCTGCGCGCGCTGCGCTGGGCGAACGGGCGGATGCCGCTGTTCTCGGGCGCGCCGGACGTCGACGCGCGGATCGCGTCGGTGGGCGGCGTCCGCGCATGCGTGTTCCGTCCACGAGGCAGGACCGAGGCGCTCCCGGTCCTCGTCTGGTTCCACGGCGGCGGCTTCGTCGTCGGCACGCCGGTGCAGGACGCGCCCGCCTGTGCCCGCCTCGCGCGCGACCTCGGGATCGCCGTCGTCGCGCCGTTCTACCGGCTCGCGCCCGAGCACCCGTTCCCGGCCGCGCTCGACGACGCGTGGGCGCTGCTCTCGGCGATCGGCGAGGTCGGCGCGCGCGCCGATCGCATCGCCATCGGCGGCATGAGCGCGGGCGGCGGTCTCGCCGCGCAGCTCGCGCTGCGTGTGCGCGACCGCGAGGGTCCGAAGCCAGTCTTGCAGCTGCTCGTGTACCCCATGCTCGACGACCGCACCGTGCTGCGCACGGACGTGGACGAGACGCACCTCCGGCTCTGGGGCGTGGAGAGCAACCGCTTCGGCTGGCGCAGCTACCTCGGCGCGGAGCCGGGCGGTTCGGACACCCCGGCCGGCGCTGTGCCCGCACGTGCGGCGTCGCTCGCCGGTCTGCCGCCCGCGTGGATCGGCGTCGGCACTCACGATCTCTTCCACGACGAGGACGTCGCGTACGCGCGGCGGCTCGAGGCGGCGGGTGTTCCCTGCGCGCTCGAGGTGATCGAGGGCGCCTACCACGGCTTCGACGCGGTCAGCCCCGGCGCGCCCGTGACCAGACGCTTTCGCGAGAGCCGCGAGGCCGTGCTTCGCGAGGCACTGGTCGGCTGACACGGACTCGATCGCCGCCGAGGGCTGGCATACGCTCTCGGCGACATGAGCGACGACGAGAGACGCCGCTACGAATGGGCGCTTGCGTGGTTCCAGTTCACCCACCAGCAGACCTACGGCAGCAACGCGTGGGCGCTCACCGCGGCGTTCGCGCTGTTCGCGTACGTGCTCAAGGACGCGACCGGAGTGACGGCGGTGGTGGTGGCCACCGTCAGCGCGGCCCTGCTCGCGAGCTTCGTGGGGCTGACGTCCTCGGGCTGGGCGAAGGAACGCGACGCGGCCTATCGGACGCTGGCCGAGATGGAGGGGCAGCACGGATTCCTGATCGTCTCGAGGGATCCGGCGCACGAGGTCGCGACGGCCCGGCGCCGACCTGCGCTCGCGCCCATGCCCTTGCATCGCATCATCCTGCTCTTGATGTTCGTGATCGTCGCCGGGTTCGTGGTCGGCGGCGCCGTCCGTGTCTGGGAGCTCGCCCGCTGAGGTGGACGCTCGCACGGAGATCGGTCACACGAGGCGAGGCAGCGATCGGTGCGCGCATGTCAGGCTGACCCGATGCCACGCGTCTCGATCCCCCGCCGCGCCGTACGCTCCGCGCCGATCCTCCTCGGCTTCGCGTTGTTCGCCACGGGGTGCGTCGACAGTCGTCCTTCCGGCGGACGCTGCACCGGAACCATCGGTGGCAGGACGGTCGACGTCGCCCTCGTCCCCGACGTGAGCGACTTCCACCGCTGGGACGGCCTGCTCGCCGACGAGGACGGGCCCTTCCGCATGACCTACGGCGCCCCCGACCTGACCATCGACGCGGAGTTCGAGAGCGTCCCGAGGGCGTCGTACGTCGGCGCGCACCCGATCCTGACCGATCCGATCTTTCACTTCTTCCGCGTGGCGCTGCCGACGAGCACGGCGAGCTTCGTCGACGGCGACATGACCCTGACCGGCGCCAGCATCGATCGCGTCGTGGGCAGCATGCTCCTGCGCCTCAGCGACGGCGGCGAGCTCCGGTGCACCTTCGATCTCCGGCACAACTACGCCCTCGACGACGGCCTCTGATCGGCGCCCCGCGCCCGGGGTCACTCCACGGTGGTCCGTCGCGCAGCCCGAAGCGATCGACGCGAAGCTCCTCGAGATGCTCCAGTACCTGGCGAAGCTCGACGGCCTCGGGATGCTCTCGGGAGGCGACCCGGGCGGGCTCATGCCGCCGCCTGCGTCGGGCTCGGGCGGCGCGAGCGGGGCGCCGGCCCTCGTCGCGGCGTACACGCCGCCACGTCGCCCGAACTGAGCCGCTACTCCTCTTCCCTCAGGCGGACGTCGGTCATGCGCTCCTTGAACTTGCCGAACTTGTCCGCGTAGAACGCGCGGATCTTCTCCATGTCGGCCTTCACGTCGCCGCTGGGCGTCATCGTCGGCCCGAGGCCGCCGCGCTTGCGCTCGTAGTCGAGGAAGCCGAGCAGGAGCGGCACGTCGGCCGCCTCGGCGATCCGGTAGAAGCCGCTCTTCCAGTGATCCTTCTTCGAGCGCGTGCCGCTCGGGGCGATCACGACGTAGACGCCCTCGGGCTGATCGCGGATCGCGCGCGCGATCGCCTCGACCTGGTTCGCGTTCTGGCCGCGCACGACCGAGACGCCGCCCAGCGCGCGCATGAAGGGCCCGAAGGGCGGGCGGAAGAGCTTGTCCTTGCCGATCCAGCTGATGTTCGTGCCGAGCGTCCACGCGATGGCGAGCGTGAACGGTAGATCCCAGTTGCTCGTGTGGGGCGCGGCGATGAACACCGCCTTGGTGGCGTCGGGCAGGGCGCCTTCGACCTTCCATCCGAAGGCCTTGAGCCACGCGCGGCCGATCAGCTTCCGGACGGGGCCGACCTTGGGCGGGTGCAGGCTCATGGTGCTCGTTCCTGCCACGAGCGCGCGTGTGTGACGAGCGCCCTCTCCTGTGCCGACGACTCGACCGCGCGTGGACCGCGGGCCTCGCGCACCGCGGCGAGCGCCTCGGACGGCGAGCGCCCGCGATCGACGAGCACGCATGCGGCGACGAGGCCGCTGCGACCGAGTCCGCCCATGCAGTGCACGACCACCGTGCGGCCCGCGTCGAGATGCGCCCGGATGGCGCCGGTCAGCCCGTGCATGGCCGCGTCGCTCGGAGCCTCCTGATCGCGGATCGAGAGCGCGAGCGTCTCGAGCCCTGCCTCGCGCGCGCGCAGCTCGAGCTCGGGCACGCCCGCCCACGACAGCTCCTCTTGCGTCGTCAGCGTCACGAGCACGTTCGTGCCCAGATCGCACAACGCTCGCAGATCCTCGTCGAGATCGCGCCCGCGGTCCTTTCGCCCCGGGCAGAGCGTCATGCCGAGCCGGCCCGGCCGCGCGTCGACGAAGCCCACGCGCAGCGCGCGATCGGCCCGTGTCTCGTCGCGCAGCGCGCGCGCGTGCATGGCGGCGGCCACGAGCGCGAGGCGCCGCTGCACGGGGCTCGCTTCCTCGAACGACATGGTGTGCGCGGCGTAGCGGAGCGACGCGATCCGGTGCTGCGTCGGATCCCGGTCCTCTCGCACGACCGCCGCGCCCAGCGCGCGCAGCAGCCGGACCGTGCGCCAGGCGCGGACGAGCTCGGGCGCCGCGACCTCGGGCAACGCCTCGGGGAGCGGCGCGCGCAGATCCTCGACCGAGGCGAGCGCGCGCAGCAGCACGACGCCCTCGGCGAAGTCCTCGTCCCGCGGCTTGGTGAAGAGGAAGAGCAGGTCGTTCTCCATCTTCACCAGATCGCCGAGCACGTGCCCGCGCCGCGTGTGCGCGAAGTCGATGAGCCAGACGTTGCCGCGGCCGTCGAGGAGCACGTTCGCGCCGTTGAGGTCGCCGTGGACGAAGGAGACGTAGTGATGCTCGCCCGCGCGCTCGCCCAGCTCTGCGAGGCCCTCGCGGTAGAACGAGACGAGCTCGTCGACGCAAGCGCGGTCCGCCGGGCCGGCCGCCGCGCGCGCGTGCTTCTCGACGGACGCGGCGTGCTGCGGCGAGAACCCGTAGTACTCGAGGAGCGGCAGCCGATCGTAGGTCGCCGCCCGGTAGAAGCGGCCGAGGGTCCCCTCGAACACGGCGCGCAGCGTCTTGTCGAGCTCGGCCTCCGGGGCGCCGCCCTCGTAGAGCGACTTCAGCGTGCGCACCGGGCCGCCGCCCATCGCGGCGAACGCGAAGCGCAGGCCCCCGATCATGGCGTGATCGACGGCGCCCAGCAGGCGGGGGGCGTCGTTGCCGAGCACCTCCTCGACGCGCTCGAACGCCGCGCGCTCCTTGCCGATCAGCTCGCGCGGGCCGAGCTTGAGCACGGACGCGGCGTGCGCGTGGCCGAGGGCGTCCTCGCTCTTCACCGCGAACACGCGCGCGCCGGAGAAGCCACCCCCGAGCGTCCGGAGCTCGACCCTCGCGGCGTCGCGATAGAGGTGGGAGAGCACGTCGCGCTCGTCGTCCGAGAGCGCGGCGCCCTCGACCTCGGTCGTGAACGTGCGTCCGGCCGCTCGCGTCGCGAAGCCGGCCTGGGGCGCGAGCCAGCCCGCGAGCGCGCCGACCGAGTCGAGCACGCTCACGCCCAGCACCTTCCGCAGCTGCTCGAGCGCCTGGAAGTGCGCGGCACGCGAGGCGCTCGCGGTGAGGGCGCTCGAGGTCGCGAGCGATGTCAGCCCGAGCCGCGTCGCGAGGTCGTAGAGCAGGAACGTGACCTTCGCCTCCGTCCACACGCCCACCACGGCCACGCGTAGCGACGCCGGATCGTCCTCTCCGAGCCACGCCCGCAGGGTCGTCTCGAGGTCGGTCCCTTCGAAGTCGGAGAGCCCCTTGCTGTCGACGAAGCGCTCGTCCGGGCGCATCCCGAGCTCGAGATCGGCGACGAGCGTCGCGCCCTCGGTCCCGCGCAGGCAGTGCACGCCGAACGCGTCGAGGTGCCGGCGCTGCCCGGGATCGTCCGCGTCGTGCAGGTCGCGAACGTGCAGGATGCGCAGCGTCGTCGGATCGCGCTCGCGCGCCCAGCGGACGAGCTGCGCGACGGGGCCCTCGGCGGGATCGGGCCCGAGCAGGCGCGCCGACTCGCGCGGGCCGACGTGCAGCAGGTTGGGTAGCGCAGCGTGCACCGCGAGCGGCGCGACGAAGTCGCGCTGCAGGCACTGGGTGATCAGCAGCGCGCGCGTCACGGGCGCGTGCGCTCTCAGCTCGCGGCCGAGAACAGGTTGCAGTAGCCGTCGGGGTTGATCGGGCCCGCGATGAGCGTGCACGCGCCGCACGCGCCAGCCGCGCCCGCGGTGTAGAAGCGGCACGCGCTGCAGTGCGCGCTCGCGCGTGTGCTGTGCTCGACGTACGCTTGGGTGGTGCGGTTCGCGAGGGCGGCCGGGTCCAGGCCCGCGGTGCTGCTGCAGTCGGGCCCGCCGCCGCCGCACGCGCCGAGGACCGGCGCCGCGGCCAGGACCATCAGGCTGCGGCCGAGGAGCTCGCGTCGGCTGATTCGCGTCTCGTTCATGGTGCCCCCTCGATAACACTAACTGCCGCGATAGGTCGAGTAGCCGAACGGACTGAGCAGCAAGGGTACGTGGTGGTGCTGGTCGGGATGCTCGACCACGAACACGACGTCGACGTGCGGGTAGAACGACTTGCGCTGGGACCCGAGGAAGTAGGCGCCGACGTCGAACGAGAGGCGAAACGTGCCGGGGGTGAGCGATCCCGGCGCGAGCAGCGTGGTGACGCGTCCATCGGCGTCGGTCGCGCCGGTCGCGAGATCGACGAAGGTGTGGCCCTCGAGCCTCGCGAGCCGGACGGCCACGCCGGCGGCGGGCTTGCCGAGCGCGACGTCGAGGATGTGGGTGGTGATGGGGCTACGCGCCGTCGCGCTCATGCGAGCTTCTCCAGTCGAATGCGGGTGATCTTGCCCTGTTCTCCGGCCGCGATGCGCAGCTCCGTCTCGGGGTCGTTGTCGAGGCGGCTCTCGAGGATGGCCAGCATCTCGGCGGCGCTCTTGCCCGTCGCGCACACGACGAAGACGTGCCCGTAGCGCGCGTCGTAGCGGAGGTTGGCCTCGCGGAGCGCGACGAGCGTGGCCTCGGACGCGGCCGCGGCTCCGGCCTGCTCGCCGGCCGCCCAGCGCGCGGTGGACGCGAACTTCTCGCGCAGCTCGTCCACGTCGGCGCCGATGCGCGGGTGGTGCGCGAGCGCCTCGAGCACGTCGTCCCGTCCGGCCTTCGCCCACTCGTCGTCGGCCGCCGCGAAGAGCGCGGCGTCGCTGCCGAAGGGGCGCCGCGCGCACATCGCCTGGGCCCAGCGCGTCGAGCCGCAGCAGCGCTCGAGCATCGAGAGTGCCTCCGCGTCCGTCGCGGCGTCGAGCGTCCTCGCAGGGCTCACGCGCGCGCGCCCCAGACGCGCAGGCGGCTGACGCCACCGTCCGGGAACACGTCGAGACGGACGTGGGTGAAGGGGCCGCGCGCAGCGATCTGCTCGCGGAAGAAGTGCCGCGCCGAGGCGCCGACCTTCGTCTCCGGGAGGATGGTGATCCACGGGGCCTTCGCGTCCGCGTACGCGCCGACGGGGACGAGATCGGTGATGCGCGCGTCGGGCGCGTGGACGCCGCGGAGCGCGATCCGGTCGGCGAAGTTCCCCTTGAAGTGGTTCGTGTCCGCCTCGACGAGCCCGATCGAGCCCGCGGCGCCCAGCTTCACCAGGATCCAGTCGTGCCCCGGCATCCGCTTGCGCCGCGTCTCCCAGCCGCCGCCCATGTTCACGGCGCGGCCCGGCGAGATGAGGTGGTGCATCGGGCCGAAGAACGCGTCGCTGCACGCGAGCGCCTGCCCGCCGTTCCGGAGCGCCGCGAGATCCACCTCGCCGCCCAAGAGGTGCGGCCGCGTCTCGTCGTCGATCTCCGCGCGCTCCCACTCCGGATCGGGGCGCCCCCACACCTTGAAGCGCGCGACGCCGCCGTCCGGGTAGATGCGCAGGCGCAGGTGCGTGTAGGTCTCGCCCGCCCCGGCCCCGGGCTCGATCGCGAACAGGTTCTGCGCTCCGGGTCGCAGCGGCGACTGCGGCAGGATCTCGGTCCAGCTCAAGCGCTCGAGCTCCGTGACGCCGGGATCGCCGCTGACCCGTGTCCCCTCGACCGAGGCGAAGGGCGGGTGGTTGCCGAGGAAGTGGTTGGTGTCGATGTCCAGCGCGCGCACCCCGCCGCGGACGCCGAGCCTCACGATGCACCAGTCGTGTCCGGCCTCGCGCTTGCGGCGGGACTCCCAGCCGTCCATCCACTTGCCGCGGTCCGTGTACTCGTCCGGCAGGAACACGCCGCGCCCCGGCTTGAGCATGTTGCCCATGCCGGCGAAGAAGTCGTCGCTGCACGCGAGCGCGCGCCCGCCCATCTCCTCGGCCGCGAGGTCGACGAGCCCCACGAACGCCGCGCCGCCCGGATCCTTGCCGCTCATGCGCCCGACCATACACCGGGGTCACTCCACGGGGTCCCAACTCCGCGAAACGTCGACGTTCCGGCGGGTAGGTGCGCGTTTCGCCGGATGTGGCTGGAAACCGGGCGCGTCCGAGAAAACGCGCACCTACCCGCAGGACCCCTGTGATCTCGTGGGGTTGAGAGGGGGTGGAGTGACCCCCTCAGAGGGGGTGGCCGCAGCCGGGGTCGGTGGGCCCGCCGCGAAGCCACGTGCGCGTGATCCGGCCGTGCAGCGCGCGACCCACGAAGGGAGAGATCTTGTGGCGGAACGGGAGCGTGTCGCTCGTGACCGTCCACGCCGCGTCCGGGTCGAACGCACAGAGGTCGGCGTCCAGCCCCTTGGCGATGCGGCCCTTGCGCGCGCTCAGGCCCGCGAGACGGGCCGGGTGCTCGCTCATCTCGCGCACGACGTGCTCGAGGCCGACGCCGTGCGCTCGCGCCTCGGTGAAGACCGCCGGCAGGCCGAGCGAGAGCGAGGCGATCCCGCCCCACGCGCCGCAGAAGTCCCCCAGCTCGGGCTTCTTCAGCCCGGGCGTGCACGGCGAGTGGTCGCTCGTGACGAGATCGATCACGCCGCGCCTCACGCCGTCCCAGAGGCGCTCGCGGTTCTCGTGATCGCGGATCGGTGGCATGCACTTGTAGTGGGTCGCGCCGTCCGGGACACCCTCCGCCTCGAGACAGAGGTAGTGCGGGCACGTCTCCACCGTGAACGGTAGCCCCTCGTTCTTCGCCGCCTCGATCATCGGCAGCGCGCTGGCGCTCGAGAGGTGCACCACGTGCACCTTGCAGCGGGTCTTGCGGCAGAGCTCGATGACCATCGCGATGGCGCGCTCCTCCATCGAGGCCGGGCGCGTCCGCAGGAACGACGCGTACGAGCGCGTGACCTCGCTGCACGATGGGATGGCGTCGTCCTCCAGCTCCGCGTGCACGAGCAGCGGGATCCCCGCATCGCGCAGCACCGGCATCGCGCTCGCCAGATCCGTCTCCGTGCTCTTCGGGAAGTCGTCGATCCCGGAGTGGCAGAGGAAACACTTGGCGCCGAGGATGCCCCGCGCCGCCATCGCTTCGAGCTCGCGCGCATTGCCCGGCACCACGCCGCCCCAGAACCCGACGTCGACCTCGAGCAGGCCCGCGACGGCCTCGCGCTTGGCCGCGAGCGCGGCCGCGCTCGTGGTCACCGGGATGCAGTTCAGCGGCATGTCGACGAGCGTCGTGACGCCGCCCGCGGCGGCCGCGCGGCTCGCCGTCACGAAGCCCTCCCACTCGGTACGGCCGGGCTCGTTCACGTGGACGTGCGTGTCGACCAGCCCCGGCAGGATCGCGTCCGCGATCGTCTCGACGTCCACGTCCGCCCCGAACGCTTCGCCGTACGGGACGAGGTCGGCGACGAGCCCGCGCTCGACCACGATCGCCGCCGGGCGCAGCCGCCCGTCGATCAAGACGCGCTCGCTCCGAAGAGCCCGGCGCGCCGTCACGGTCCGTGCGCTCCCTGGTCGATCCAGCGCCGCAGGACCTCCCGCTCCTCGTCGGTCATCCCGGTCGCGTTGCCGAGCGGCATGGTGCGCGTCTCGACGGCGCGGAAGCGGATCCGCGGCGCGTAGGCCACGATCGAGTCGGGCCGATCGAACATCACGCCGGCCGGCGCGCTCGCCCACACCTCGTCGGTCGGGTGCTCCGAGTGACAGCGCCGGCAGCGACGGGTGATGACGTCGTTCGCCTGCGCGAAGGGCACGGGCGGCGACGTGTCCACCGGCGGCGGCGTCGGCCACGTGATCGCCACGACGGCCAACAAGCCCAGCGTCGCCGGCGCGAACGCCCAGTACGCGGTCTGCTGGCGCTCGATCGTGATCATCAGGTGCCGCACGCTCGCGCCCACCACGACGAGGCACGCGAGCAGCACCCAGTTCAGCCGGTGATCGAAGACGAACGAGAAGTGGTTGCTCAGCATCGTGACGAGCACGGGGATCGTCACGTAGCTGTTGTGCAGGGAGCGCTGCTTGGCGGCTGCGCCCTCGCTCCAGTCGGGCTCCTTGCCCGCGATGCGCGCGGCGATCATCCGGCGCTGGGCGGGCAGGATCCGCATCCACACGTTGGCGATCATCACCGTGCCGAGCAGCGCGCCGACGTGGATGAACGCGACGCGGCCCGGAAAGATCGCGCACACGCCGTAGATCACGGCCACGAGCAGCGCGATCGAGAGCCCGGTCGCCGCCTTCTCCGCGCGCTTGCCGACGAGCCTCCACAGGAGGTCGTACACGGCCCAGCCCACGACGAGGACACCGGCCGAGGCCGCGATCGCGACGTGCGGGTGCATGGAGAAGCGGCTGGCGTCCACGAGCTGCGTGCCGCCACCGATCCACCAGTAGAGAAGGACGAGCAGGCACACGCCGCTGATCCACGTGAGCAGCGCCTCGTACTTGAACCAGTGGAGCACCTTCGGCATCGAGACCGGCTGGCGCTTCTCGACGCGATAGAAGAGCCCGCCGTGGACCATGTACGTCTCGCCGACCGCGCCCTGCTTCTTGGCGGCGTCGCTCTCGGGTCCCTCGGGCAGCGGCTCGAACGCGAAGTCGAGCCACACGAAGTAGAAGGACGTCCCGATCCACATGATCCCCGCGATCAGGTGGAACAGGCGCAGCGCGTAGTGGAGCCACTCCTCGATCACGGCCGCATCGTACACGCCGTGCGCGCGATCGTGATAAGGACGCCGCGTGCGCGACTCGAAGGCGGCCCTCGTGCTCGGCGTGGTCCTCTTCGCGCTCGCGCTCGCGCTGGTCGCCTACCTCGTGCGCGCCGTCACGGCCCCCGCGCCCAGCGTGGTCGCCGTCGACGCGGGCGAGCCCGATGCGGGCCGAGCCCCGCCGCCGAGCCGCGTGCGCGCGGACGCACGGCCCGACATCCTGCTCGTGACCATCGGGACGCTCCGTGCCGACCACGTCTCGGCCTACGGCTACGATCGGCGCACGACGCCGACGCTCGACGCGCTCGCGCGGCGCGGCACCCTCTTCCGGCGCGCCTACTCCACGTCCAGCTGGGCGATCCCGGCGGTTGCGTCCCTCTTGAGTGGCGTCCTGCCCGCCGAGCACGGTGCGCTCCACGGGCACCTGAACGCCGAGGGCCTCGTCGAGCAGGAGGCGATCTCGCCCGAGCTACCGTGGCTGCCGGTGGCGCTGCACGACGCGGGCTACCGCACGGTCGGCATCAGCGCGAGCAGCCACTTCGATCCAGCGATGGGCTACGGGCGCGGCTTCGACGACTACGAGGCGCTCGGGTTCGCGAGCGCGGACGTGGTCCTCTCGTCGGCCTTCTCGCGGCTCGACGCGCTGCGCGCGGGCGACGCTCCGTTCTTCCTCTGGGTGCACGTGGTCGATCCGCACCTGCCCTTCGTGCCCGTCGAGCCGCAGTTCAGCTCGTGGTGGTCCTCGACGCGTCCGCGCTACCCGGCGCTCGATCGCGCCGGGACCAGCGTGGCCGTCGGCGTCGTCATCCGTCGGGAGCGACTGCCGGTGCGCGACGCGCTCGAGTACCTCACGGCCGCCTACGACTCCGAGATCCGACACACCGACGACTTCCTGGACGAGCTGCTCGGGCGCCTCGACGACGGGCACCTCGCCGTCGTCGTGTCCGCCGATCACGGCGAGGAGCTGAACGACCACCACGCGATGGGGCACGGTCACACGATCTTCGAGGAGCTGATCCGTGTGCCGCTCGTCGTCGCGCTGCCGGGTCAAGCCGCCTCGGAGTCGACGGCGCTCGTCACGCTGATGGACGTGTTCCCGACGCTCCTCGACGTGGCCGACGCGCCGGTGCCGGACGGCCTCGCCGGGACCTCGCTCTTGCCGGCGATGCGCGGCGAGAGCTTCCCACCAGCCCGCGACGTGATCGTGCAGACGGGCCAGGGACGTCAGATCATCCAGGGCATCTTCGACGGGCGCTACAAGTACGGGGAGCGTGTCTCCCCGAGCCCGGTCGAGGGGCTCTTCGACCTCGAGGCCGATCCCTTCGAGCAGCACGACGCCCTCGCGGAGCACCCCGAGATCGCGGGCCCGCTGCGCCAGCGCCTGCACGACACGCTCGCGGCGGCCGAGGCGCGGCGACCCGAGGTCGTGACGAGCGCGCGTCCGATCCCGGAGGCGCTGCGCGAGCAGGTCGAGGGCGCGCTCGGCGGCGCGCGCTGATCGCGCCCGTCACGCGAGGGCGGTGAGCGTGATCTCGTCGCGGTCGTGGTAGAGCTGCCGCGTCCGCACGCGCTTCCAGCCGCCGCCGTGGACGATCTCGCGGACCTCCCGGACGATGGCGGCCTTCTTGGTCATCGGGAGCTTCACGTTGCTCACCAGGACGCGCGCCCAGCCGCGGCGCGCCCACTTCGCGAGCATCCGCGCGACCTCGACGGGGCGCCACGCCATGTCGCAGAAGAGCCAGTCGACGGGCTCGGGCGGCGCGTAGCCGAACGCGCTCACCTTCTCGTGCACGAGCCTGGAGTGATCGCGCACGTCGTCGCGGAGCTCCGCGGGGTCGACCGCGATCACGCGGCAGCGCTTGTCGAGCAGCGCCCAGGACCAGCCGCCCGGTGCCGCGCCGAGATCGACGCAGGTCTCCCCGGCGCCCGGGGAGTTGCCCAGCCAGTGCAGCGCCTCCTCGACCTTGCGCGCGGCGCGCGACGGGCGATCGCCGCCCACCGCCATGCGGGCCTTGCCGCCGCGGAACGGCGAGAGGAGCTGCTCGGCGGCCACGTCCCCGAACGCGAGCTCCGTCGCGGAGAGGAGCGCGCCTTGCACGACGAGCGCGCCCTCGGCGCGGGCGCTCGCGAGCGGCACGAGCCTGCGCGCTGCGAGGTGTCCGGCGGCCGCCTCCTCGATCTCCTCCGCGAGGGGCGCGAGCCGGTTGCCCTCGTCCGTGTCCGGCGCGAACACGCTGAGCGCGAGCGGGCGATCCCTGGGCGCGAGGGAGGCCGTCCGGTCCGCGAGCTGGCGCGCGAGCGTGGTCCGCTCGCCGGACAGCGTCGCGCGCAGCTTGAAGCCCTGGCGCGCGAACGTGACGTCGAGCGTGCCGTCGTCGAAGGTGCTCGCGGCGCGTGCCTCCACCACTGCCCCGCTGCGGATGCGGGCATCGATGCCGCACAGTGCGAGCTCGTCGACCACGTCCTGCTCCGCGCCCGGGCGCGTGGTGAAGAGCCAGGGGCCGCCGAGCGGCTTGCCCGCCGGAACGGGGACGCGTGGAGAGGTGTCGGGGTCGACCGGGCGGGGGCGATGTTCGCGCGGCGGACCGGGCGGGTTGCGGCGCTCGCGCACGGGCGTGCCGTGTAGCACGGAGCGACGCGGGGAGCGCCCGGGCCTCCGGCGCGCTAGAGTCTCTTCGTGAGCGCTCTCGGGCGCCCACGCGGCCCGCGCACCTCTCGACGTGGTCGGCTCGCAGCACCGACCCGTCGAAAAGGAACGCAAAGTGGCACCTCCCACCCCCAAGCACCCCACGCCTCGCGTCTTCGCCCACTCGGGGCGCGCCGACTGGGGCCGCGCCGTCGTCTCGGGTGAGCTCGTCGATCGCCGGACTTTCGTCTTCGAGAACGTCGGCGAGCGAACGTTCATGCACGGCAGCGCCGTGATCGTGGAGATCGACGTCCCGCAGGAGGAGCGCAACGCGCTCGCGGCGGCGCTCTTGCGCCACACCGGCGTCCCGGCCGCGACCAAGAAGAAGTCGTCGACGCCCCGCAAGAAGCGCGTGCCGAAGCCGAAGGCCGACAAGGCCGACCCCGCCGAGGCAGGCGAGGCGGGCTGACACCCTTCGGATCGCTCGTTCAGCCTCCGATCCGCGCAGCGGCTACGGGGCGAGCAAGGTCACGGTGAGCTCGCCGCTCGCCCCATCGTCGCACGTACCGCCCGGCGGGCCGGACGGAAAGCAGAACGTGCACGAGGGCGGCGTGCTGCCGCTCGCCGTGCAGCGCGAGGGGAGCGGTACGCACTGGTAGCTGGTGAAGCCGGGGTCGGCGCCGCCCGTGGTGAGCTGGCAGTACTCGACCGACGTGGCGCAGCGAATTGCGCCTCCGCAACCGAAGGTCGGCGCGCCGCTGCAGCCGCCGCTCGTCTGGACGTCCGCCCCGGCCCGCGCGGCCTCGCACGCGTTCTCGTACGTGACGCCGTCGCACCCGCAGACGATCTCGGTCGCGGGCACGCACGCGTCGGGGCGCGCGCGACAGACGCCGGTCCCGTCCGCGGCCCCACACGGCACGCCGCCCGGTGCGTAGTCGCACCACTCGTCGCCCGCGCAGGGCCCGCTGCGGCCACCGCAGGTGGCGAGCGTTCCACCCCCGTCGGTGGGCGTGGAGTTCGCGTCGACGGCCGCCGCGGCATCGATCCCGCCGTCGGATCCGGAGTCCGCGCCCGCGCCGCCGGCGTCGGATCCCGCATCCGCGCCGCCGGTCCCGGCGTCGGCGCCGGTGTCGGCTCCACCGGTCCCTGCATCGGTCCCGGGCGTGGTCGTCGAGCCACCACAGCCCGGCGCGCCGAGCGCGAGCAGGAGAACCGGCAGCAGTGACAGGGCAGCGAGACGGGCAGAGCGGTGCATGCGTGACCTCGTGAAGGGACGTGAAGGGGACGACGTGAGGGGGACGAAAGTGAAGAATCGTACCAGCCTCCGGCCGCACTTGCGGGCGCAACGATCGCGGAGCAAGGTCGGGGCGCTCGGCGTCGGGGAGGCGGCGAGCGCTCCGCCGCAGCAAGGCCATGCACACGGCAATCAAGGAACCCCCCACGCTCGCCAAGCGCCTCGCCGCGCTCCTGGCGTTGCTCGTCGTCGTCGGCCTCGGGGCCGCGCTCGCGACCCGCATGGGAGCCGCGTCGGCGACGCAAGCGCAGCTCGCCGCGGAGCGCGCCGCTTCTGCCGAGGCGTCGGGGCAGGCCCCGAGCGTCGAGGTCGCCGTCCCCGTCGCGGCGGCCCTTCCGCGCATGGTGGTCCTGCAGGGCTCGCTCGAGCCCGCCCACGCGGCCGATCTCTCGTTCGCCGTCCCGGGTCGCGTGCGGACGGTCTCCGCGGCGCTCGGCGAGCACGTGCGCGGCGGGCAGACGCTCGCGACGCTCGATCGCGCGAGCGTGAGCGCGACCCAGGACCAGACGCAGGCCGCCATCGACGTCGCGCAGGCCAACGTCGACATGATCCAGGACCGCGTGACCGTGCTGGAGCGCCTCACGGCGTCGGGCGCCTCGCCGCAGCGCGAGCTCACGCAGGCGCAGCAGCAGCTCGCCGTCGCGCAAGCGCAGCTCCTGCAGGCGCGCGCGGGCCTGCGCTCGGTGTCGACGAGCAGTGCCGATCACGTGCTGCGGGCCCCCTTCGACGGCGTGCTCACCCGCGTGCCCGACGGCACGGGCTCGATCGCCGCGCCGGGCGTGGTGGTCGCGCGCATCGAGGATCTCGGCGCGCTGCGCCTGCACACCACGGTCAGCGAGAGCGAGCTCGCGATGCTCCGCGAGGGGATGACGGCGACGCTCGAGGTCCCCACGGCGACCGCAGCGACCGGCGTTCGCTCGGCGCCTCCCGCCGGGGCGATCACCAGCATCGTCCGCTCGCTGGATCCGACGACGCGCCGTGCGCCGGTCGAGGTGCTCGTGCCGAACGGCGATGGCGCGCTCGTGGCCCACGCGATCGTGCGGGCGCGCGTGATGGTCGGCGAGCCGATGCCCGCGTGGCGGATCCCCGCGACGGCGCGGCGGCCGAACGGGACGGTCCTCGTCGTCGACGCCGACGGGACGGTCCGCTCGCGCGCGATCGAGGCCCAGTCGGACCTCGAGGGCCACTGGCTCGTCACGAGCGGCATCACCGAAGACGACCACGTGGTCGTGCGCCCGGCGACGACGCACGAGGGCGCCATCGTGGCGCCCGTGCTCCCCGAGACGGCCCCCGAGACGGCGTCGCGGTGACCGGGAGGGCGGGAGACCGGCGATGAATGACTCGGCTCGCCCCTGCGGTCCCTCCCGTCCGCGCGCTCGACGCGCGCCACCGTCCGGGCCCTCCGTGGCGAGCACTCCGGTGGTCGCGTGACGCTCTCGGACGTCAGCATCAAGCGGCCGGTCTTCACGACGATGGTGTCGCTGGGTGTGGCCGTGCTCGGCCTGCTCGCGTTGTTCCGCCTCGGGGTGAACCTCTTCCCCGACATCCAGTTCCCGATCGTCACGGTGACGACCGTCTACCCGGGCGCGAGCCCGGCCGAGGTCGAGCAGCAGGTCACCGACAAGCTGGAGGACGCGATCGTGTCGCTCCCCGGCGTCGACAACATCACGAGCTTCTCGCGCGACTCCGTCTCCGTCGTCGTCATCCAGTTCGAGCTGGACGTGGACATCATGGAGGCCGCGACGCTCGTCCGGGAGCGCGTGGCCCAGACGCGCGGCCTGCTCCCGCGGCAGATCGAGGATCCGACCGTCGCGCGGGTCGACGTGAACGCCGCGCCGATCATGACGTACACGCTGAGCGGCGCCGACACGCAGACGCTGCGCGACTTCGCCGAGGACGAGCTGCGCCCGCTGCTCGAGCAGGTCGACGGCGTCGCGAGCGTGAACGTCGCGGGCGGCCGCGAGCGGCAGGTGAACGTCCTGCTCGACCTCGACCGCATCATGGCGATCGGGATGACGCCGCTCTCGGTCGTCGAGCGCATCCGCGCCGAGAACCTCAGCGTCCCGGCGGGCGACTTCGACGAGGGTGAGCGCCGCATCGCCGTGCGCACGCTCGGCGAGCTCACGAGCATCGACGAGCTGCGCGCGCTGCCCATCGGTCACGGCACCGACGGCTCCATCGTGCGGCTCGCCGACGTCGCGAGCATCGAGGACGGCTTCACCGACCTCGATCAGGTCGTTCGCGCCAACGGCGAGCCGGCGGTCGTCTTCGAGATCGCCAAGGCGTCGGGCGCGAACACCGTCGCCACGAGCCAGGGCGTGCAGGATCGCCTGGCCTCGATGCACTTCCCGACGGGCGTCGCGCCGCACCTGATCATGAACCAGGCGGAGTTCATCCTGGAGAACGCCGAGGAGGTGCAGACCTCGCTGCTCTACGGCGGCGCCGCGGCCATCCTCGTGATCCTCCTGTTCTTGCTCGACCTGCGCAGCACGTTCATCAGCGCGCTGGCGCTGCCGACGTCCGTGCTCGGCGCCTTCTTCCTGATGTGGGTGCTCGACTTCACGCTCAACATGATGACCCTCCTGGGTCTCTCGCTCGCGATCGGCCTCTTGATCGACGACTCGATCGTGGTCCGCGAGAACATCATGAAGCACCTCGAGCGCGGCGAGGATCCGGTGGCGGCGGCGAGCAAGGGCACGCGCGAGATCACGCTCGCCGTCCTCGCGACGACCGCGACGCTCTGCGCCGTCTTCGTCCCGGTCGCGTTCACGGGCGGCATCATCGGACAGTTCTTCCGCGAGTTCGGCCTCACCATCGCCGGCGCGACCGTCATCTCGGCGTACGTCGCGTTCACGCTCGATCCGATGCTGAGCGCCCGGCTGGCCGTGCAGCGCAAGGCCGGCGCGCCGCAGTTCGGCTTCTTCGGCTTCGTCCAGCGGCCGCTGACGGCCCTCTACGAGACGCTCGACGGCCTCTATCTGTCGCTCTTGCGCGGGATCACTGCGACCCGGATCCGGATGGGCCTGGTGCTCCTCTTCGCGCTCGGCATGCTCATGTCCACCGGCGCGCTCATGCCGCTCATGGGCAACGAGTTCACGTCCGCCGAGGACCGCGGGCAGTTCAACGTCGAGATCGAGCTGCCCGCGGGCACGCGCGTCGAGGAGACCCAGCGCCTCTCGCTCGAGGGCGAGCGCGAGGTGATCGAGGACCACGACTTCGTCACGGTCTACGCGCGCGCCGGCACTGGCGGTCGGTCGAACTTCATCATCTGGCGGGTGGTGGCGGTCCCCAAGACCGAGCGCGAGTCCACCCAGGACGAGCTCAAGGAGCGCGTGCGCGCCATCGTGCGGCGGCACATGCCCACGGCCGAGATCTCCATCTCCGATCCCGGCATCGTCGAGGGCGGCGCGACGCAGCCCATCCAGCTCTACGTCACGGGCGACGACCTCGACGACATCGCCGCCACCGCCACCCACTTCGGCGACGTGCTGCGCGGAATCCCCGGCGCCATCGACGTGGACGTGCAGTACACGCCCGGCTCGCCCGAGCTCGAGCTGCACGTCGATCGCGACCGCGCGACGCAGCGCGGGATCCCGCTCGCGCTCGTCGCGAGCACGGTGCGCGCGAGCGTCGAGGGCGAGCTCGCCGGCATCTACCGCGACGGTGACGACGACGTCGACATCCGCGTCCGGCTGCGCGAGGAGGATCGCGGCAGCGCGGCGCTCATCGCCAACCTCCGCGTCCCGACGGCGGGTGGCTTCGTGCCTCTGACGGACTTCGCGACCGCGACCCGGGGGGAGGGCCCCGCCGAGATCCAGCGCTTCGACCGGCAGCGCACCGTCGTCGTGCTCGCCTCGCGCGAGGGGCGCCCGCTCGGTGACATCGTGAACGAGTTCGAGGCGGCCATCGCCGGAGAGACCTTGCCCGAGGGCGTCGCCTACATCTGGCGCGGCGAGGTCGAGATGATGAACGAGTCGAACGAGAACATGCTGATCGCGCTCGGCCTCGGCATCCTCTTCATCTACCTGGTGCTCGCCTCGCAGTTCGAGTCGTTCATGCACCCGGTCACCATCATGATGGCGCTGCCGCTCGCGATCGTCGGCGCGATCGTCGCGCTGTTCCTGAACGCGAGCGCGATGTCGATGGGCGCCTCCATCGGCATGATCCTGCTGATGGGCCTGGTGACGAAGAACGGCATCCTGCTCGTCGATCACGCGGTGACCTGCGTGCGCGAGCAGGGCATGACGCCGCGCGAGGCCATCCTCGACGCCGGCCCCTCGCGCCTTCGTCCGATCCTGATGACGAGCGCCGCGATGGTGCTCGGCATGCTCCCGACCGCGCTCAACACGGGGCCGGGCAGCGAGTTCCGCTCGCCGATGGCCATCGGTGTCATCGGCGGCGTGATCAGCTCGACCTTCCTCACGCTGCTCGTCGTGCCGGTCTTCTACCTCTTCATGGAGGGCGTGAAGAACGTCAGCGCCGACGTCGTGATCCGCTGGATCCTCGGGCGGCCCCGCGAGGTCCGCGTGGACGACGCGGCTGCCGCGCCCGTGATCCCGAGCGAGCCGGTCCCCGGCGAAGCCGAGGAGTGATCCGGGCCGGCCTGCTCGAAGCGCGCGCTTGCCTCGTCCGGCGGGTCGAGCACGCTTGGTCGATGCGCTCGCTCTCGGCCGCCTGCTTCTGCTCTGCCGTCCTGCTCGGCGCCCCGGGGTGCGCCGACCCTCAGGCCGCGACCCTCGACATGGGCGCGCCGGACGCGGGGCCGCGCGACGGGGGATCGCTCGACGGCCGCGTGGACGGCGCGGCCGAGGCGGGCGCGCCGGACGGCGGCAGCGCCGACGGCTCCCTCGCGGACGCGGGGACGACGGGGGACGCGGATCTCGACGCGGCGCGCGACGACGCGAGCACGTCGGACGCGGGCCCCTCGGACGCGGGCTCCTCGGATGGGGGCCTCACGGACGCGTTCGCCTCCCCGGACGCTGCCCTGCGCGACGCGGCGCTCGTCGACTCCGCCACGACCTCCTGCGCCATCGGCGTCGCGCCGTCGATGGTGGTCGAGACCGACGCGTTCGAGCTGACCATCGACAGCAACGGCGCCGGCTGCACGCTCCGGCTCGACGCGAGCACGCCGCTGAGCGTTCCGTGCAGCATCACGGCCAGCGTCGCAGGGACGCTGCTCGGCGCCGGCACGCACACGCTCGAGCTGTCCGTCGGGAGCGGGCCGAGCGGTCCCACGACCTGCGCGACCAGCGTCGTCGTCGTACCGGCCCCGGACGCCGGTCCGCGCGACGCAGGCCCGGGCGTCACCACGTGCTCCGTCTCGAGCCGTCCACCCTCCGGGACGACGGCGGACACGTTCACGCTCACCGGCGCGAGCAACGGCTCCTCCTGCACGGCCTCCGTCGACGGGAGCGCCGCGCTCTCGGTGCCCTGCAACGCCACCTTCGACGTGTCGTTCCCCGCCGGGACCCACACGGTGACGCTCTCGGTCGCCGCAGGTCCGTCGGGGCCGACCACGTGCTCGGCGAGCGTCGTCGTGACCGAGGCGCCCGACGCCGGCGTGTCCGACGCCGGGCCGGGCGACTCCGGGGTCACGGGTACCACGACGTGCACGCTCGACGTGAGCCCCCCATCAGGAAGCGGGGCGACGACGTTCACGATCACCGCGGCGTCGAACGGATCGATGTGCTCCGGGCGGCTCGATGGGAACCCGGTGTTCTCGACGCCGTGTAGCGGCACGAGCACCGTCGCCGGCTCGTTGCTCGGCCCCGGGACCCACACGCTCGAGCTGATCGTCGGCGCGGGCCCGGGCGGTGCGACGACGTGCTCGGACGTGTTCACGATCACGCCGTAGCGACGCCAGGGTCGCCGCGCTCCGGGTGAGCGCCGCCGCCATCGCGCTCGTGCCTCCTCGGCCGCGGAGCGTGCTATCTGCGGCCGATGCCACGGCTGCTTTCGGTCGCGCTCGTCCTGCTCGTCGTCTCGTCTTGTAGCGCCGGCCTGGCTCGCGTCGTCCACCCCGGGGACACCACGCGGGTCGGCGCGCACGAGGGCGCGCTGATCGTCGCCTCCGAGCAGGCTCCGCGGGTCGATCTCACGCTCTGCGTCGACGGCGACCGCGGCCGCTGCGCCGAGGTCGGTCCGACGCTGCCGGACGGAGGGCTGGAGGTGTACGTGCTGCCGGCGGGGCGCTACTGCGTGGTCCACGTGCGCTGCGAGGAGGCGCCCGGGGTCCTGTCCGAGCACGACGTGCCGGACGACGAGGTGCGCTGCATCGAGATCGCGGCGGGCGGCGTCGTGTATCCGGGCCACGTCGTCTTCGACCGCAGCGTGGCGTCGGGGCGTGTCTGCGCGGGGCGGGCCGACTGGCTGCCCCACGACTCGATCGACGCCGACCTCCGCGCCGCGTACCCGGCGCTCGGCGCGCGCGTCACCCTCGCTGCGCCCGTCGCCATGACGCGACGCTGACGGAAGGCCGGAGCGCTCCCCCGGAGTCCGACACCGAAGCGACCAAGGAGTCGCGGACGCGAGTTGGGGCCATCGGTCCGCGCGAGCGTCGGTGTCGGACGCCGGGAGAGCGCCGCGCGCCGACCATTTGCACGGGCGATGCCATGCGCGGGACCGATGGATCCCCGCGAAAACGAGCGGAGCTGTGCGAGGGTGCCGCGGGGCGATTCGGCGCGCCGTGGCGAAAGAGCCCGCGGCGGCGAGCGCGGGCCGGGAGGGCGTCGCGCCATCGACGTGCCATTCTCCAGCCCTGATGTCCCAGACCTCGAACCCGCTCCTCGACGTCGGCCACGACGGGCCCGGCCTGCCCTTCGACCGGATCACCCCTGCCCACGTCGCACCCGCGATCGACGCGCTGCTGGCCGGGGGCCGCGTTGCCGTCCGAGCCATCGCTGCCGCGAGGCCGACGACCTACGACGCCATGCTCGGCGCGCTCGATCGCGCGACCGAGGCGCTCAGCCGCGCGATGGGGCTCGTCTCGCACCTCGAGAGCGTCGTCACGACGCCCGAGCTGCGCGCCGCGGTCAACGAGGCGAAACCGCGTGTGAGCGAGTTCTTCGCGTCCCTTCCGCTCGACGCCGATCTCTGGGCGGCGATCTCGGCGTACGCGAGGACGCCCGACGCCGCGGCCCTGACGGGGGCACGCAAGCGCCACCTCGACAAGACGCTCGACGAGTTCCGGCGCGCGGGCGCCGACTTGCCGCCGGCGGGCAAGGAGCGCTTGCTCGCGATCGACGTCGAGCTCACCAAGCTCACACAGAAGTACTCGGAGAACGTCCTCGACGCGACGAACGCCTGGGAGCTGGTGATCGAGGATGAGCGCAGGCTCGCGGGCCTTCCGCCGAGCGCCGTCGCGGGAGCTCGTGCGTCGGCGGCCGGCAAGGGCCTCGAGCGGGGCTGGCGCTTCACGCTGCAGGCGCCGAGCGTGATGGCCGTGCTGACGTACCTCGACGACGCCGCCGTCCGCGAGAAGGTGTGGCGCGCGTTCAACGCGCGCGCGAGCCGCGGCGAGCACGACAACACGAGCCTGGTCCTCGGCATCCTGGCCTTGCGGAAGGAGAAGGCCGCGATCCTGGGCAAGCGCGACTTCGCCGATCTCGTGCTCGAGGACCGGATGGCCAAGGACGGCGCCGCCGCCTCGCGCTTCGTGCAAGAGCTCGAGTCGCGCACGCGGCCGGCGTTCGAGCGCGAGCGGGGCGAGCTGCTCGCGTTCCGGCGCGAGCTCGAGGGCGCGGCGGCGCCGCCGCTCGCACCCTGGGACGTCGCCTACTACACGGAGAAGCTGCGCCTCGCGCGCTACGACTTCGACGAGGAGGCGCTGCGCCCTTACTTCTCCGCCGAGCGCGTGCTCGAGGGCCTCTTCTCGCTCGCGAGCGCGCTCTACGGTGTCTCGTTCGCGCAGATGGACCTGCCGAGCTGGCACGAGTCGGTGCGCGTGTTCTCGATCCGCGACGGAGACGCGCTGCTCGGGGTCTTCCACGTCGACCTCTTCCCGCGCGAGAGCAAGCGCGGCGGCGCGTGGATGAACTCGCTGATCATGGGCGGTCCGGTCGAGGGCGGCGGCTTCGATCCGCACGTGGGCCTCTTCTGTGCGAACGCGACGCCCCCCGTCGACGGCAGTCCCGCGCTCCTGACCCACGACGAGGTCGAGACGCTCTTCCACGAGTTCGGGCACCTGCTCCACCAGCTGCTCTCGAAGGTCGAGGTGCGCAGCCTCGCGGGGACCAACGTCGCCTGGGACTTCGTCGAGCTGCCCTCGCAGATCATGGAGAACTGGACCTGGGAGCGCGCCGTCCTCGACCTCTTCGCGCGGCACTTCGAGACGGACGCGCCGATCCCGGACGAGCTCTTCTCGGGCATGGCGCGGACGCGCGCGTTCCGCGCCGCCTCGATGCAGATGCGCCAGCTGGGCTTCGCGTCGCTCGATCTCGCGCTGCACCGCGACTACGACGCGGGCAGGGACGGACCGCTCCTGCCCTACGCGCGCGACAAGCTCGCTCCCTACTCGGCCGCGCCCGTGCCGGAGGACTACGCGCTCGTGACGAGCTTCACCCATCTGTTCGCGAGCCCGGTCGGGTACGCCGCGGGCTATTACTCGTACAAGTGGGCCGAGGTGCTCGACGCCGACGCGTTCACGCGCTTCAAGCACGGTGGCGTGCTCTTGCCGCTCGAGCGGTGTCGCGAGGTCGGCAGGGCGTTCCGCGAGAAGCTGCTCAGCCGCGGCGACGCCGAGGACCCGATGAAGCTCTTCGTCGACTTCATGGGCCGCGAGCCGAAGATCGACGCCCTGCTGGAGCGAAACGGGCTGTCCTGATGCCCTTCGTCGAGCGGCCGGGCGGCGTGCGGATCTTCTGGGAGCAGGGCGGCGCGCCGGGCGGGCCGCCGATCCTGCTCGTGCGCGGTCTGGCGCGCTCGAGCAGCTACTGGCTCGATCTGCGGCCGATGCTGGAGCGCGAGCACCACGTCGTCGTGCTCGACAACCGGGGCGTCGGGCGGAGCAGCGCGGTCCGGCCGGGTTTTCGTGTGGAGGACATGGCGGAGGACTGCGCCGCCGTGCTGCGCGAGGTCGGGAGCTGCCACGTCTTCGGCATCTCGCTCGGCGGGATGGTCGTGCAGCACCTGGCGCTGCGGCATCCCTCGCTCGTGCGCACGCTGACGCTGGGCGCGACCACGTTCGGGGGTCGCGAGCGGAAGCCGGTCCCTGCCTGGGTCGTGGCGTCGTTCCTGCGGACCGCGACGATGAGCACCGAGGCGATGATGCGCTCGACCGCGCCGATCACCCTCGACCCCGAGTTCGTGCGCACGCGTCCCGACGTGGTCGACGCGTGGGTGGCGATCGCGCTGCGCGAGCCGCGCAACGGCCTCTCGCTCGTGGGCCAGCTCCTCGCGGCCGCCCGTCACGACGCGTCGGGGGACGTCGCGTCGCTGAAGATGCCGGTGATGATCGTCGTCGGCGATCGCGACCGGCTCATCCCGCCCGAGAACTCGAGGCAGCTCCACCAGCGCATTCCCGGCTCCGAGCTCGTCACGCTCGCGGGCTGCGCGCACGACTTCCCGACCGAGGCGCCCGAGAAGGTCGCGGCGATCCTGTCGGCCTTCATCGCGAAGCACCCGGGCGCGACGTGAGCCGCGCGAGCTCGTTCGTCGCGTGCGCGATGCGGGTCCGGTCGCGGCCGCGGCGGCCGCGCAGCGCGACGTTGTAGGGCGTCACCGTCTCACCGACGAACGCGACGGCTTCCGTCGCGTAGCCGAGCGACTCCATGGTGAGCAGGCGCGCGCCGAGAACGAACGCCTCCACGAAGCGGCGTCGCACCGGTCCGGGGCGGGGCAGGCCCATCGCGTCGGCCTTCGCTGCGGCGAGCTTCGCGAGCGGGAGCGTGCTCGCCACGCAGCAGGGGACGACGAGGAGGGTGCGCGCGCTCGCCGCCGCGGCGCGCTCGATCACGAGGTCGCTCGCGGCGCCGCACGCGTGCAGGGCGACGACGAGATCCGGGGCCTCGGGCCACGCGCTCGGGTCGGCGACGTCGGCCTCGACCACCGTGAGCGCGCCTGCGTCCGCGATGGCACCGAGAGTCCGCGCGCGCGCGGCGTACCGAGGGGCCCGCTCGATCGCCGTCACGCGGAGGGCCGCCGGCTGAAGGAGCGCCAGGGTCGCGAGGCCGACCCAGCCGCTGCCGCACGCGGCGTCGACCATCCGGGGTGCGGCGCGGCCCTCGAGCGCCCGCGCGATCTCGGGCAAGAGCCCCTCGAGCTCGCGCGCCTTCTTCCGGTCCTCGTCGCGCAGGCGCAGGCCCGCGCCTCCGATCGCGGTGTCGTGCAGGAACTTCTCGATCGCCCCGAGGTCGGGCACGTCGGCGATGGAAGAAGAGGTCTTGCGCACGGTTCGTCCTCGGGAGAGAAAAGCAGCCTATGACGAACGGCGCCGTCGTCACGATCACCATCGCGATGCTCTCGCTGGCCCTCGCGCCCGGCTGCTGCATGGGGCGCCATCGCCCGTCTGCGACCGAGACGATCACGCTCTCGGGCCCCGGCTTCACGCCGGATCCGACCACGTCGAGCGGGCAGGCCGGCGGCACCGTGGCGGCGAGCACGCTCGCGGCGGTCGACGCGAACGGCAACGGCTGTCCGGGCAGCATCCCGACCATGCCCCAGCACACGCTGCACCTCGACGCGGCGCTCCCGCTCCTGCGCGTGCTCGTCAACGGCTCCGAGGACACGACGCTCTTCGTCCGCGCACCGAACGGCAACGTCTACTGCAACGACGACTCGGGCGATCCCAACAACGGGGTGAACCCGCTCGTCGAGATCTCCGGCGCACCCGCCGGCGACTACTCCGTCTACGTCGGCGCCTACTCCGAGGGCGCGATGATGAGCACGTACTCCATCGGCTTCACCACGACCCCCGGCACCTACCCCTCCCAGGTCGTCCGCTAACGGGGTCACTCCACACCCGATTCCAGCTGGTTAAGAGGGTGTGGAGTGACCCCGCCCGGCGGGCTGAACACTTGCCTCCGTGTCCTGGTCGCCCGTACAGTGGCGGGCATGGCGAATCCCGACACGCCGCTGGCGCGCCCCTCTGCGCCCTGGGCGAGCAAGCGCGGCCTCGGCGCCCTCCTCGAGGAGTGGCGCGAGGACGCTGCGCTCGCTCGATGCTTCACGCTCGATCGAACCGTCGAGGCGCGCGCGGATCGCTCCGGGCCGATCCCGGCGTCGCTGGCGCCGACCGTCCGGGCGGCGCTGGAGAAGCGCGGGCTCGCCTCGCTCTACTCGCACCAGCTCGAGGCGCTCGATCACGCCGCGCACCATCGGCACTTCGTCGTCGCGACGCCGACCGCGTCCGGCAAGTCGCTCTGCTACAACCTGCCGGTCCTCGATGCGCTCTCGCGCGAGCCAGACGCGCGCGCGCTGTACCTCTTCCCGACCAAGGCGCTCTCGCGTGATCAGGAGAACGCGCTGAGAGGCCTGCTCTCGGACGCGTCGCTCGCGCACGGCGCGATCACCTACGACGGCGACACGCCTGGTGACGCGCGGCGCGTCGCGCGCGAGCGGAGCGGGATCCTGCTCACCAACCCGGACATGCTCCACGCGGGGATCCTCCCGCACCACGCGTCGTGGGCGCGCTTCTTCGCGCAGCTCCGCTACGTCGTCGTCGACGAGCTGCACAGCTACCGCGGCGTCTTCGGCTCGCACCTCGCCAACGTGCTGCGGCGCCTGATGCGCATCGCGCGCTTTCACGGCTCGACGCCCACGTTCGTCTTCGCCTCCGCCACGATCGGCAATCCGAAGGAGCACGCCGCGCGCATGCTGGGCGAGGAGGTGGCGCTCGTCGGCGAGAGCGGCGCGCCCGCCGGCCCCCGGCACGTGCTCGTCTACGACCCACCCATCGTGAACCACGAGCTCGGTATCCGCGCGAGCTACGTGAAGAGCGCCGTGCGCCTCGCGGCCGACCTCGTGCGCCACGAGGTGCCGACCATCGTGTTCGGGCAGTCGCGCAACCAGATCGAGGTGATGCTCAAGTACGTTCGCGACCGCCTCGTGGCCGACAAGGTGGATCCCGAGCTCATCCAGGGCTATCGCAGCGGCTACCTGCCCGAGACGCGTCGGCGCATCGAGGAGGGCCTGCGGAGCGGCGCCGTGCGCTGCGTGGTCGCGACGAACGCGCTCGAGCTCGGCATCGACATCGGCGCGCTCCAGGCGGTCGTCTGCGCGGGCTACCCGGGCTCGATCGCGTCGCTCTGGCAGCGCTTCGGTCGTGCGGGCCGGCGCAGCGAGCCCTCGCTCGCGCTGCTCGTCGCCTCCAGCATGCCGCTCGATCAGTACGTCGCGCAGAACGCGTCGATGGTCGTCGGCGCGCCCGTCGAGGAGGCGCGCATCGATCCCGACAACGTGGAGATCCTCGTCTCGCACCTGAAGTGCGCCGCCTTCGAGCTGCCCTTCGAGGAGGGCGAGGCGTTCGGCGACGTCGCTCCCGAGGCCGTCCTGGACAGCCTGGCCTACCTCGCGCGCGAGAACGTCGTGCACGGCGCGATGGGGCCGAACGGCAAGACGGTGTTCCACTGGGCGACGGACGCATACCCCGCGACCCACGTGTCCCTGCGCTCGCTCGGCTGGGACAACTTCGTGGTCGTGGACCTCGACGGCGACCGCACCATCGCCGAGATGGACTGGCGCGCGACACACACGATGCTGCACGTGCAAGCGATCTACCAGCACGACGGAGAGCAGTACCAGGTCGAGCGCCTCGACTTCCCGAACCACAAGGCGTTCGTGCGCAAGGTCGCGCCCGACTACTACACGACGGCGCTCACCTACACGCGCGTTGCCATCACGCACGAGGACGATGGGGCCGTGATCGGCGCAGAGGACTCGGCGCGGGCGAGGTTCCCCGTCGCGTGCGGCCACGGCGAGGTCTCGGTGATCGAGAAGGTCGTCGGCTACAAGAAGATCAAGTTCCACACGCACGAGAACGTGGGCTACGGCGACGTGCGCCTGCCCGAGATGCAGATGCACACGAGCGCCGTGTGGTGGACGTTCTCGGAGGATCTGATCCGCTCCCTCGGAGTCCAGCGCGCGATCGTGGTCGACGCGCTCCGAGGCCTGGGCAACGCTCTGCATCTCTGCGCGTCGGTCGGTCTGATGTGCGATCCGCGCGATCTCGGGCGCACGCTCGGCGACCGGACGGGCGACGGGGAGCTGCCCGGCAAGGGCGACCCGATGGGCGGCGGCTTCGATCCGACCGTCTTTCTCTACGATCACGTGCCCGGAGGCATCGGGCTCGCGCCGCGGCTCTTCGCGACCCGGCACGAGATGCTGCTCCGCGCGCGTGCGCTCATCGAGGGATGTGCTTGCTCGGTCGGCTGCCCGGCGTGCATCGGCGCCGTCGTCCCCACCACCTCGGCCCCGCCCGGCCTCGTGCACGACGAGGCGAAGCTCGCCGCGCCGGCCACGTTCGATCTCAAGGAGCTCGCGCTGAGGGTGCTCGGGGCGGCAGGGATCGGGCTCGATTCGTGACCCGATCGGCGAAAGTGGTATTCAGGGAGCCGTCGTGACGGACCTCCGGGGAAAGCTGGCGAGGTTGTTCCGCGCGGAGTCGCCGCCGCCCGTCGTCGACGAGCCGGTCGAGCGCGCCGAGCACGTGAGCTCGGTCGAGCTCGTCTCTCCCGCCGACGAGGCCCGGCGCGCGCGCATCGCCGGGCTGCGGGCCCTGATCGCCGAGAAGGAGCGAGCCGACCGGAGCCACAAGCCGCTCGCTCGTGCGGTCGCGCGCGATCGGGGCCTGCCCGGGCACGTCGAGGAGACCCCGCTCGGCCCGCTGCACCGGGTGTCGAACCATCTCGAGCCGGCCCACTGCCACGGTCGCGTCGCCATCGCCGACGCGCTGCGGGTGCACGCCCGCTCGCTCGCCGCGCTGGCCCTCGATCCCACGCTCGCGGAGGTCGACCCCACGCGGATGCTGCTGCTCGACACCGAGACGACGGGCCTCTCGGGCGGCACGGGCACGCTGCCCTTCCTGATCGGCATGGCCTGGTTCGACGACGAGTCGCTGAAGGTGGAGCAGCTCCTCTTGCGACGCCCGGGCGAGGAAGCCCCGATGCTCACGCGCCTCGCGGAGCGGCTCGCGTGGGCCTCGTGCATCGTCACCTACAACGGCAAGTCCTTCGACTGGCCGCTCCTGCGCACGCGCGCCGTGATGAATCGCATCCGCGTGCCGGTGCCGCGGGCGCACCTCGATCTGCTGCACGCATCGCGGCGCGTGTTCGGCCCGCGCGTGGGCTCGGCACGCCTGGTGTCGATGGAGCAGGCCGTGCTGGGAATGCGTCGTGCCCGTGACGTGGACGGAGCCGAGATCCCCGAGCTCTACTGGCAGTTCGTGCGCGGCGCGGAGGGCCACGTGCTCTCGCCCGTGATCGAGCACAACGCGAACGATCTCGTCGCGCTGGCCGCGCTGGTCGCGGTGCTCGACGAGCGCTGGAGGGCGCCGGCAGCGCACCACGATCCCGAGGACCGCGTGGCCATCGCGCGCCTCGCGCTGCGCGGCGGCGAGGACCGGTTCGCGCTCGAGGTCGCGGAGAAGGTCGCCGACGAAGATCCTCCCGCGCGCATCGCATACGACGCGCTCACGACGGGCGCCGACGCGGCGCGCAGGCTGAAGGACCCGCACGCCGAGCTCGCGCTCCTGGCGCGCGCGATCGGTCTCTGCGCCGATCATCCGAAGGCGAGGGAAGCGCACCTGCGCCTCGCGATCTGCCTCGAGCATCGTCACCGCGACCCGGCGCGCGCGCTGACGCACGCCCTCCTCGCGGACGAAGACGACGGCAAGCGTGAGGCGCGGCTGCTCCGGAAGATGGAGCGCGGGTCGGCCGCGAAGCGCGCGTCGAGCAAGGCGCGGGAGCGCGAGTAACCGTCACAGGTCGACGGCGGGCAAGATCCCGTCGAGCTCGAGGCTTCCGACGTCGATGCGGTACGCGACGTGCGAGAACGCGAGGTACGCGGCGAGCGTGGGCACGTCCTTG
Source organism: Sandaracinaceae bacterium (assembly GCA_044220955.1). GTDB lineage: Bacteria > Myxococcota_A > Polyangia > Polyangiales > Sandaracinaceae > JBBSAT01. Next base: position 101,909 of record JBGAQA010000001.1, on the reverse strand, counting down.
GCCCAGGCGGGGAGGTACTTCGGGGGCGCGATCACGCCGCGATCGAAGTCTTCCTCGAGCAGCAGCACGTCCGAGAGGTGGACACGTCCGGCGAAGATCCGCTCGATGAGCACGGGCCGATGCGACGCGATCGCCTTGCGGAGGAACGTGTGCACGGCGACCAGCCCCTGCACGTACACGACGTCCTTCGTGAAGACGTACCTGCCGCGGACGTCGCCGCCACGGAACACCCGCATCGCGCTCCGGGCGCTCTCGTCCTCGCTCTGGCCCTCGTCGAGGAAGAACCGGAATACATCGACGAAGTCCGCGCCCTCGAGCGCCATCGCGATGCCCTTGATGCGGAGCGCGATGCGCCGCAGCCGCGCGATGTCGATCGTGCGCGTCACCAGCTCGGCGACCGTCGCCAGGCCCTCCTGCGTCAGCGTGCTCCGCGGTGCGGCCAGCGACATCGAGGTGAGCACGGGCTGATGGCGTCCGTTCAGCGCCGTCGCTGCGTGCACGTAGGCCTCGTGCTCGAGCAGCTGCGCGATCTCGCCGTGCGAGAACCCGGTGCTGCCGCGGATCCGCACGTTCTTCCCGCCGGCCGCCGCCCGGCTGCCGAGATCCTCGTCGATCACCGCACGGACGATCCCTTCGCCGAAGAACGCGTCGAGCGCGCGCTGCATCTCCTCGCGCGCCGCCTCGGCGCTGATCACGAAGCTCGGCTCCAGCTGCACGCCCGCGTCCTTCAAGCTGGCGGTCGCGGCGAGCAGCTGCTCGGCCGCGTCGAGGTGGGTGAGCTTGTTGCCCGGCAGCGGATCGCCCGGCATGCCGTAGAGCGCCCGCCCCAGCTCCAGGAACTCCGGAGTGCCGCGCACGTCCAGCATGCGCGCCGCCATCGCGTAGCTCCCTGCGGTATCGTCGAGGAAGCGGCCGATGGGGTCGCGCTGATCGATCCCGGACCGGAGCGCGGTGAGCGCTCGCAGGTTCTCGTCGTGGTGCGTGGGTGGCGTCGGCGGGTCCGGCAGCGCGGGGTCGCCGCGGCGCCAGCCGTCGAGGAACGTCTCGAGCAGGTGACTCGGCCAGGAGAGCGTCCCGAGGATGCGGATCCGCTTGGCGACGGAGACGAGGCGGGCGTCGATGGCCGACATCCGCTCGATCCGGTCGGTCATCCCGGTCGTCTCTCCACGACTCGACGCTACTCGCCTCGGGCGGACCCGTTGCGTGAGCAAACGCAGGATCCGACCGCGCGCGGAGAGGGCCGACGCATCGACCTCCGCCGGTGCGTCGAGGGAGCGGCCCACGCCCCCCGAGACCTCAAAGGCTGTCCCAAAATCGACGAGGGGCTCGGGCACGATCCGGCGGCCGCGCGCGACGAGCGGGGTGCCTCGCGAGGAGCGACGCGACGAGTCGGAGCGAGGGGTGAGACGCATCCGGCTCCGCCGGTGCGTCGAGGGGGCGGCTCACGCCCCCTGAGAGGTCAGAACAGGCTCGCGGCCTGCCGTGCGGTCGTGAAGCCGTAGCCCATCTGCCGGAGGGTCCGGATGGCGGCGCGCAGCGCGGCGATCTTCTTCGCCGCGGGCACGGCGAGGTCGCGCTGGTGCCGAGCGAGCCAGCCGAGCCCGTCCAGGCGCGCGTCGGAGGCGTCGATTCCGTGCAGCTCGAGGCTGACCACGCGGCGCCCCGTCAGCGCGCGCGTCATGAGGCGCGCTCCGGTCTCGCCGGCCATCGCGACGCTGGTCCCGATGTAGTGGGCCCGCAGGCCGCGCGTCACCGCGATCGGCAGCTCCACGATCCCGTCGCCGGCGCGCCAGTACGGCCTGCCGACGCGATAGGGCTCGGTCCTCGCCGTGAGCACGCGAGGGTCGTCGAGGATCGATCGCGTTCGCCGCCCGGCGAGCGAGGTCAGCCCGATGAACGCCGCCTTGCCCGCGTAGTAGACGGGGCTCGGGAACACGCTCGAGTCGTACGCGTAGCCGCGCTCGCGCAGGACGTCGAGCACGGTGTCGGTGATCGTGTATCCCGGCGCGCGGAAGCCGACCGGTCGCGGCAGGCCCGCGCGCGCGAACGCCTCCTCGTTGCCGGCGATCTCGCGCTCGATGGTGGCGCGATCACGCCGCGTCAGGTCGTAGTGGTGGCTGAGCGTGTGGCTCGCGAGCTCGTGCCCCGCCGCCCCGAGCTGCCGCGCCTTCGCCGCGCTCGGGCCGTGCGCGAGGTCGAGCCCGATCACGAAGAAGGTCGCCGGGACGTCCTCGTCGGCGAAGAGATCGGCGAGGCGATCGACCGCGTGATCGTACACCGCGTGTGCGCTGACCGGCTCGGTCTCGATCCCGTGGATCGCCGCGTAGCAGGGGACCTCGTCGAGATCGACCGAGACGACGGCGACGCGATCCCCGCCGCGCATGGGCTCGCGTCAGCCCTGGATCCGGATCGCCCACACGAGGCGGCTCACGGCCTTGAGCACGTTCGGCACGCGACGGAAGAGCCCGATCGTGGGCACGCGCTTCTCGAGCACGCGGATCGGGATCTCCCGCATGCGCACGCCCTCGCGCTCGGCGCGGATGACGAGCTCGCTGGCGAACATGTCGCGGTCGACGACGCACCTCTCGGCGATCGGCCGGACGACCGTGCGCCGGAACGCCTTGAGCCCGTGCGTGTCGGTGCCGGTGAAGCCGAGCGTCACGTGGAGCAGGCCGTTGACGGCCTTGGTGCCGAGGCGCCGCACGAAGGGGCGCTCGTCGCTCGCGCCGCGCATCGCCTTGCTGCCGACGACGAAGTCGGCCGCGCCGCTCCGGAGCTCGGCGAGCGCCCGCGTGTAGAAGTCGGTGTCGCAGAGGTCGATCTCGTCGCAGAGGACGTACTCGCCACGCGCCTCGAGGATGCCGCGCTTGAGCGCGCCGCCGTAGTTGGGCTGGCCGAAGCTGAAGGTGCGCACCTGCGGGAAGCGCTCCGCGAGCTTCTCCGCCAGCTCGACCGTCTTGTCGCGGGAGCCGTTCTCCGCGAGCACGAGCTCGTAGGTCCAGGGAAACGCCTCGAGCCGGTCGATGAGCTCGATCACCGCCGACTGGAGGATCGGCTCCTCGTTGTAGACGGGGATGACGATCGTGACGTCGGGCGTCGTCGGTGCTGCGGAGGTCTCGTTCGCCATGCGTAAGCGCTCGGTTCCCGGGGAAAAGTCGGGCGAACATTCCCCGGCCGCCCGCGCGCGTCAAGCGCGCAGCGTGCGAGCGCCATTCGCGCCCTCGACGCCCTGACAGTATCCTCCGGCCCGCATGGAACGCGTCCGCTACCTCGTGATCGGAGCCGGCGTCTCCGGCCTCGCCTTCGCCGACGCCCTCGGGAAAGAGGACGACTACCTCGTGCTCGAGGCGGACGCGGAGATCGGCGGCTACTGCAAGACGATCGCGCAGGACGGCTTCGTCTGGGACTACTCGGGCCACTTCTTCCACTTCAAGCACGCCGACATCGAGCAGGACCTCGTCTCGCGCATGGGGACGCAGCGTGTCCTCAAGATCCAGAAGGACAGCCGCATCTGGTGGGGGCCCGATCGCTGGGTCGACTTCCCCTTCCAGAAGAACATCCACCAGCTCCCGCAGGCGGACTTCCTCGAGTGCCTGAGCGACCTGCACTTCAAGACGGGCTGGGGCCGCGACCGGAAGGAGCCGCCGAAGAGCTTCGAGGAGATGCTCTACGCCCGCTTCGGCCGCGGCATCGCCGAGCGCTTCCTCGTCCCCTACAACGAGAAGCTCTACGCGACGAAGCTCTCGGCGCTCGACGTCGACGCGATGGGCCGCTTCTTCCCGCACGCGGACGTCGACGACATCATCAAGAACTTCACGCAGGCCGACAACGCCTCCTACAACTCCACGTTCACGTACCCCGAGGGCGGCGCGATCCAGTACGTGCATGCGCTCGCGGCCGGCGTGCGGAGCGAGCGCATCGCGCTCGGCGAGCGCCTGACGAAGATCGACCTGCGGACGAAGGTCGCGACGACGGGCAAGCGCGAGATCGCGTTCGAGCATCTGGTCTCGTCGGCGCCGTTCCCGAGGCTGCTCGCCATCGCAGGCCTGCCGGCGCCGGCCGCGACGTACTCGTGGAACCAGGTGCTCGTCTTCAACCTCGGCTTCGATCGCAAGGGCCCGAGCAAGATCCACTGGGCCTACTTCCCGCAGCGCGAGCTCTCGTTCTACCGCGTGGGCTTCTACGACAACATCTTCGGGACGGACCGGATGAGCCTCTACGTCGAGCTCGGCTCGCCGGCCGGCGCGGCGATCGACGTCGAGGCGAGCAAGGCGCGCGTGCTCGCGGATCTCGGAAAGACGGGGCTCGTCGACGGCCACCGCCTCGTGTCCTCGCACCACGTGGTCATGGACCCGGCGTACGTGCACGTCACGCGCGCGGCGGCAGCGGACTTCGCCGACAAGAAGGCGCTGCTCGCGAGCCGCGGCGTCCACACGGTCGGCCGCTACGGCGGATGGACCTACTGCTCCATCGAGGACAACATCGTCGAGTCGCGCGCGCTCGCGCGCTCCCTCGCGCGCATCTGGCGCGGGTGAGCGCGGTGTCGAGCGCCTTCAGCCGCCGGGCCTCCGCGCGGCCGGCGCGACGCAGCACGAGGGCCCGCAGGTTCCCTCGCCCAGCGTCGTGAGCGCGCGCCGCTCGCCGCCGCGCGTCTTCTCCTCGACCAGCTCGCGCACCATCGCCACGAAGCGCGGGTGCGTCCCCACCGTCGCGGCGCGCACGAGCCTCACGCCCGCGGCGTCGGCCCGCGCCCTCGCGACGGTGTCGAGATCCCAGACGACCTCCATGTGGTCCGAGGTGAAGCCGAGCGGGACGAGCAGCACGTCCTTCACGCCGCGAGCGCCGAGGGCGGCGAGGTGATCGCCCACGTCGGGCTCGAGCCAGGGCACGCCGGGCGCTCCGCTACGGCTCTGGAACACCAGCTCGTGCGCATCGAAGCCGCAGCGCGCGGCGACCAACGCGGCGATCGCGCGGAGCTGCGACTCGTAAGGCGACGAGGCGGCCATCGCGGCCGGGATCGAGTGCGCGGTGAACACCAGCGCCGATGTAGGGCTCGCGTTCGCCTCCTGTACCCGTGCAGTGAGGGCGTCCACGAACAGAGGGTGGTCGAAGTAGTTGCGCAGCTTCTCGAGCGCCGGGGCGCCCTCGACGGCCGCCCGCGCCCGCTCGAGATCCTCGCGGTACTGCCGGCAGCCGGAGTACGAGCCGAACGCGCTCGTCACGAACGCGAGCGCGCGCTGCACGCCGTCGGTCTTCATCTGCCGCACCGTCGCCTCGAGCATGGGGTGCCAGTTGCGGTTGCCCCAGTACACGGGCATCGGCGCGAGCTCGCGCTCGACCGCGGTCTTGAGCGCGCGAAGGTGGCCGTTGATGGGCGATACGCCGCCGAAGTGGGCGTAGTGCGCGCCCACCTCGACCAGGCGCTGGCGCGCGATGTTGCGCCCGCGCGTGACGTTCTCGAGGAAGGGGACGACGTCTCCCGGCCCTTCCGGGCCGCCGAAGCCGACGATGAGCAGCGCGTCGTACACGCGCGCAGGGTATCAGCGCGGCTCGGTCGCGCTCGCGTGCTCGCGACGCAGGCGCGCCGCCCGGGCCGCGCGGCCGATCGCGCTCCCGAGGGCGTGCAGGCCGTAGACCACGAACGTGGTGACGAGCACCGAGCCAGACACGTAGAGCGCCGCGAGATCCGGATGAACCGACATGGCGTCCTCTCTTTCCGACGAAGGACGGACGAGCCCCTCCGCACCCGCGAGAGATCGTGGGTGCGTCCGGGTCGCCGGCCCTGTCGAGACCAAGCTTGGCCCTCTGACGCGACGCGTCAAGCCCTCCCGGTGCTCGCATTTCGTGCTTTGACAACGTTTGGGTCGGCGCGTAGGTTGCCGCGAATTTTCGCGGGGTCTCGCGCTCGCAAGCGCTCGGTTCTCGCGGGTTTGTCCGCTTCCAAGGAGCTTCCATGGCCAAGGCCGCCGCCGTTCAGACCGCTCCGCTCCCCTGGGTCGAGGAGCTGCACTTCAAGAGCGAGAGCGCCTACCTCTGCCTGCTCGTCAACCGCCGCATCGGCCTCATCCGCGTCATCGACTTCCGCGCCGGGGCGCTCCCCGCCAAGCGCCTCTTCATCCAGAACGTCGCCAAGCGCGAGCAGATCGAGAAGGTCATCCTCCTCGTGGAGAAGGACGAGGTCTCGAGCTGGACGCGCGTCGGCTTCGTCCGCGAGGGCACGATCCCGGGCTTCTACAAGCGCTCGGACGGCCACCTCGTCGGCTGCGTGATCGGCGACCGCACGGCCTCGATCGAGGTGAGCGACGACGGCCAGCGGACGGCGGAGCGCACGGTCAACGCGGGGAAGAAGAACGCGAAGGAAGTGCCGGACGAGATCCCGGGCGTCAACGTCGAGTTCATCGACGTCGAGGACGCCCTCGCGGCGCGCGACGACGCATGGGGCAGCAAGAAGAAGGGCGGCGAGGGGCCGACGCTCAGCGGCTTCGATGCGTTCGGTCGCGAGGCCGAGCGCTACTACGTGGAGGCCACCGCGAAGAAGGGCCGCAAGGTCTACCTCACGGCGGAGTTCCAGGACTGTTTCGGCCACTCGCTCATCGAGATCCTGCGCTCGCCGACCGAGGACGCGGACGTGCTCGGGCTCACGGCCGCGCTGCGCGTCATGTCGGACGATCTCAAGGAGCGGGGCATCATCAGCGCGTTCGGTTTCGCCCCCTCCGACGACATCGGCCTCGCGACGGCCTACGTCGCGGCGGGCTTCCGGCGGACCGGCCTGCTCGCCCACGGCGCGCAGTCGGGCGGCGAGCGCAAGGACGCGATCCTCTGGACGCGCAAGCTGGCGAACCCCGCCGGCGACGTCCCCGAGGAATGATCGCGGGCCCCGATGGGCCCGGAACGCTGCCTTGGAATGACACGAGCGGCGCTCGTGTTGGTCCGTGCATCGGCGGTATAGTCGCGCGCTAGACGGAGCTGGGGATGCGCACGAAAGAAGACATCGAGGCCTACCTCACGCGATCCAAGTACCCCCACCGCGAGATCGAAGAGGGAACCTGGGTCGTGTCCGACGTGTCGGGCGCGAACGAGCAGATCGTGCTCAAGATGTCCGACGACGTCGCGCTCTTCCGCGTCAACGTGCTCGACCTCGAGTCGGTCGATCCGGCCAAGAAGGACGCCCTGAACCAGCGCTGCCTGGAGCTCAACGCCAGCGACATGGTTCACGGCGCCTACGGCATCGCGGGCGGGCGTCTGGTGCTGACCTCGTCCCTGCGCATGGAGAACCTCGACTACAACGAGCTGGTCGGAACGCTCGACGACTTCGGCGTGGCGCTCAGCAAGCACGTCCCGAGCTTCGCCGCGTTCCGCAAGAGCTGACGAAGAAGCAGAACAGGAGAGAGCACGAACATGGGCTTCTTCGGACGCGTCGCGACGCTCATCAAGAGCAACCTCAACGACCTCATCTCGAAGTCGGAAGACCCCGAGAAGATGCTCTCGCAGATCATCCTCGACATGAACGCGCAGCTCGTCGAGGTCAAGAAGCAGGTCGCCGTCGCGATCGCCGACCAGAAGCGACTCGAGCGGCAGTGGCAGGGCGAGAAGGCCGTCACGGACGAGTGGCACAAGAAGGCGATGCTGGCCGTCCGCGCGGGTGACGACGAGCTCGCGAAGGAAGCGCTGCTCCGCAAGAAGGAGCACGACCAGCTCGCGAAGGGCTACGAGGAGCAGTTCAGGAAGCAGTCGCAGGCCGTCAACCAGGTCAAGCTCGCGCTCCAGGCGCTGAACAACAAGATCGGCGAGGCCAAGCGGAAGAAGGATCTCCTCATCGCGCGCAACAACCGCGCGAAGGCGATGGAGGAGATCCAGAAGGCGATGGGGAAGCTCTCGGACACGAGCGCCTTCGACGCCTTCCAGCGGATGGAGCAGAAGATCGAGCAGCGCGAGGCCGAGGTCGAGGCGGCGGGCGAGCTCCAGGAGGAGTCGACCGGCGACGTGCTCCGCACGAAGTTCGCCAAGCTCGAGGCGACGGCCGGCGCGGACGCGGATCTCGAGGCGCTCAAGCGCGAGATGGGCATCCTCGCTGCGGAGCCCAAGGTGGCCGCGCGCGTCGACGAGGAAGCGTCGAAGGAAGAAGAGATGAGCGAGGCCGAGATGGCCGAGCTCGAGAGCGCCCTCTCCGAGCTCAAGAAGCGCGAGGAGCTCGGGAGCCGCTGACCGCCCGTCAACGATTCTGTCCCGAATCGTGATCGGTCATTCAGTCCTTCGAGGCCGCCTTCTTGGCGGGCTTCGCCTCGGACTTCGTCTCCGTCTTCGGACTCTCGGACTTCGGGCTCTCGGACTTCGGCTCGCTCTTCGTCTCGGGCGACGACGAAGAGCCCGTGTCCGAGGCGGAGGTCTTCGTGCTCTTCGACGACGAGGAGTAGAGGTCCGAGTACCAGCCGCCGCCCTTGAGGATGAAGTTGCCCCCGGTGATCTGGCGCTTCGCCTTGAGCTTTCCGCACTTGGGGCACTTGCGGATGGGGTCCTCGCTCATCCGCTGCTCCACGTCCCACTTGTGGCCGCAGCTCTCACAGGCGTAGTCGTACGTCGGCATGGCGGCCGAAGTTAGGCCGCGATCGCGACCGCGCAACCCCGATTTCTTGACGGTTCTTCCGGCGGGCAGCGATACCCCGTCCTTCGGAGGAGCCATGTACGACGGTTCGCGCGTGACCGATGCGGTCGATTACTGGAAGCGCCGCGAAGAGCTGAAGCGGGCGGTGCACATCGTGCGCGCGCGCCAGCCGGAGCGCTTCCGCTGGCGCAAGGCCGTCGCCGCGGTCTCCGAGAGCACCGGTCCGCTCCGCGGCATCTCCCGGGCCCGCATCGAGGAGCCGGTCCGCGAGATCGTGCTCGACCTCGGAGACGACACGCTCAAGCGCGAGGTCATCATCGACGCACGCCGCGTCGGCGTGGATCTCGATCGCGGCGAGGTGCTACCGCGCAAGACGCTGGCCGAGATCCGCACCGCGGCGCGCTCCTCCGGCACCGACCTCACCCGCGTGATGCGTCACCTGCGCCTCCCCGACGACGGGCTCGCGATGGTCGACCTCGCGGGCATCGTCGTCGTCGGGCGTGCGCTCGGAGATCACTTCCGCACCAAGGCGCAGCGCTTGCTGCTCTCGGTCCCGGATCCCGACGGTCCCGAGCAGGTGCGCCTCCACCACCGCATCATCATGGAGCGGGCCGACGCGGACCGCGCCGAGTCCCAGCGCTGGTACGCGTTCGCGCGGAGCGTGCTGGAGACGCCCCCGGTCGTTCGCCCGTTCCGCTGAGGGGCCGCGGGCCTCGGCTACTGCGCCGCGGGCGCGGCGGGCGTCGCGCCGTCGGCGGCGAGCGCGCCGATCGTCTGCAGGTACGCGAGCACCGCCTCCATGTCGGCGTCGCTGAGGCGGGCCGCGCGGATGGCCGGCATGTTCGCCGAGCCCTCGCGGATCTGCTGGCGCATGTGCGCCGTCGTCCACCCGAGGTTCGCGAGCGGGGGCGCGCCGTTGTCGTGGCACGACGCGCAGACCGCGTGGTACCGCGAGTCGCCCTGCGCCGTGTCGGTCGAGCCGATGGGCCCGGCATACTGAGCCGAGGTGTCGCCGCCGCTCGTCGTGCCGTCGCCGGAGCCGGTCGTGCTGCCGCCGCCACCGCCGCAGGCGGCGACCGTGAGTCCGAGACCGACACCGAGAACCCTGACGAGCTTCACCATGACCTACCTCCGAGCGCCGGAGACTATCACGGCGCGCGCCAGGTCAATGCTCGAGGCTTCGGTGTGCGTCGCGCGCGAGGTCGGGGCCGAGGACGTCGTCACTTCCCTCGTCGATGTCGAGGCCCACGAGGTCGGTCGCGTGACCGGTCGTCGTCGTCGTCGCGTCGGTCTGCGTGCGGACGTGATGGTGGTGACCTCGCGGCGCCGCGCTCGTCGCGACCGTGGCCGTCTCCGGGACGGGCGGCGCCTCGACGCGCGCGCTCTGCACGGGCGCTGCGACGGGCTCGGTCGCCGGCGCGGAGGCGGGCGCCCGCACCTCTAGCGTGGCGACCGGCTGCGCCGCGCCCTGCGCACCCTGGACGACCAAGAGGCCCGCGAGGCTCGCTGCGACGAGGCTGGAGAGCCCGAACGCGAGCGCCCAGCCGTTCGGTCGCGCCGGCTCGCTCTTGCCGAGGCGGCTCTCGAGGTCGGCCCGCAGCGCGCCACGCTCGGCCTCGACCCGCGCGAGCTCGGCGCGCATCGCGGCGATGCGCTGGTCGCGCTCGCGGTCGGCCTCCAGGCGAAGGCGCGCCTCCGCCTCGGCGACCTTCGCCTCGCGCGCCGCCCGCTCGGCCTCGCGGCGCTCGGCCTCGTGGCGCTCGGCCTCGGCGCGCTCGCGCTCCGCGCGCGCCTCGAGAGCACGCCTGGCCTCACGCTCCCGGTCGCTCTCGATGCGGTCCTGCTCCATCCGCACGAGCTCCGAGAGAGCCATCACCACGCTCGAGTCCGCCTTCGTCTCCGTCGCCATCGTCGCCTGCCTTTCGAGGGGGAGACGATGCGAGCGCCGCGCCAGCGAAGAACCCACGTGATTCCAGGGCCTCGCGCGACGTCCGGCCGGAGATTGCTACCAAACGTATCTTCGTGATTCTATGAATCGTCTACTTTCGGCCTGCCCCCGCCACGGGCCTTCAGGCCCAGCTGGTTGAAGCGGAGCCGGACCTTCCGGGCGCCGGTCGGACCGGGAGCGTCGAGCAGTCGCTGCGCCATCGCCTCGAAGTCGCCGGCCGTCTCGGCGAAGAGGCGCTCGTAGAGCTGGCGCTCGAGGTGGTGCGCGACGCCGTGCAGTGTCGGGGAGGGTCGCACCTCGAGCTCGGCGCGGCCTCGCGCGGCCCGCTCGCGCCGCGGCTCCGGCGCGCCCGCGCCGAGCAGCTCGCGGACGAGCTTCTCCGGGATCGGCAGGATGCGCGCGCCCGCCTGGGCGCGCCCCTCGTGCGCGGCGCTCAGCGCGTCGGCGATCGTGAACACGGCGGCGTTCGCCACGAGCAGCTCGAGCTCGCGAACGTTTCCGGGGAACGAGTGGCCGCGTAGCTCGCGCACGCTGCTCTTCGAGAGCACGAGCGCCACGCCGCGATCGAGCTGCCTCGGTACGCGCCCGAGGTGCAGCTCCGCGTGCGGAGTCCCCGAGAGCTGCGTTGCCTCGAGGTAGTCGGCGAGCAGCTCCCGGTCGGCGCCGCCCGCCAGCTTCTTCTTGAGGAGCGCCTTGGCGAGCACGTCGAGATCGTCCATGCGCTCGCGCAGCGGCGGCATCGTGAGGCGTGCCGCCGGGTTGAGGCGGGCGTAGAGGTCTGCGCGGAACGTCCCCGCTCGCACGCGGGCCGCGAGGTCGGCGTTGGTGGCTGCGACGAGCTTCACGTCGACGGGGCGCGGGGCGCTCTCGCCGAGTCGGGTGATGCGCGAGTCCTGGAGCGCCAAGAGGAGCATGCGCTGCGCCTCGGGCGGGAGGTTGCCGACCTCGTCGAGGAAGAGCGTGCCTCCGCTCGCCTCCTCGAAGCGCCCGCGTCGATCGACCGCGCCGCTGAACGCGCCGCGCGTCGTGCCGAAGAGCTCGGAGGCGACGAGCGTCTCGGGGATGGACGCGAGGTCGACGGCCACGAAGGGCCCTTTGCGCCGCGTGAGCGGGTGCAGGACGCGCTCGGCGAGCGCGCTCTTGCCCGTGCCGGGCTCGCCGAGCACCAGGATCGGCAGCGACGTTCGGGCGAGCGCGCTCGCGTCACGGCGCAGGCGGGCCATCGCCTGGGAGCTGCCCCACGTGTAGCCGCCCGCTTCCGGTGAGTCGGCGTGGCGCGCGAGCACGCGCTCGACGAGCAGGGAGAGCGCGCGCGCGTCGAACGCCGCCTCCCCCGCCAGCGACGCGAACTCGTCCACGGCGAGCGCCTCGGCTGCGTCCTGGTACGCGAGCTGCTCCTCCGACGTCATCAAGATGACCGGCAGATCGGCGCGCGCGCGGCGCAGGTGCGCCAGGATCTCGATTCCCTGCAGCCGTCGGCGCCGCTCGAGGTTCTTCTCGCTCGAGGGCAGCAGGCGCTCGACGGGCACGTCGAAGGCGACGTCGAGCAGTACCACGTCGACGTCGCGGTTCTTGCGGAGCGCCTCCTCGGCCTCGGCCGCGTCGTGCGCATGCGTGAGCGTGCAGTCGGGGCGGCGCTCGCACTCCCAGCAGGGGCCCGGGAGATCGCAGCGCGTCGCGTAGTCGTAGTCCCGCAGCAGCGCGTGCCCGAGCTCGACGTAGCGGTCACCGTCGTCGACGATGAGCAGCTTCGGTCGCCGCTCGCTCATCGAGAGAGGTCCCTCGCGAGCGAGGCGAGCGCCTGCTCGATGGCGAGCGCGTCCGCGGCGACCGAGCGCACGACGAGCTCCGTGCCCGCGGCGAGCTCCTTCTCCAGCGCCGCGATGCGTGCGAAGCGCCTGCGCACGTCGTCGATGCGGGGGTCGTCGGTCGCGAGATCGCGGGCGAGCGCCTCGAAGCGCTCGCCCGGCGTGGCACCGCCGGAGAGCGTGCCGAACACGTCGCGGAAGAGCATGTCGACGAGGACGCCCGGGATCGCGCCCTTCGGCGGGAGGTTGCGCGCCGCGCGTGAGACGTACTTGCCCACGTCGTGGGCGAGCTTGCGCGCCACCACGTCCTTGGGCTCCCTCATCGCGCCGGGCCCTCGGTGGCGAAGAGCGCGCCGATCGCGGCCGCGTCGAACCCCGGCACGGCGTGCACGTCGCCGTAGAGCTTGGCGAGGTTGCGCAGGCGCTCCTCGGGGAAGTCGTGCACGAACACCGCGCGCTGAGCGAAGCCCGCCTTGCGGATCTCGGCCAGCACCAGCGTGCCTTGCTGGTCCTTGATCCAGCGCAGGGCGCGCGTCCGGTCTCCGCCGAAGAGACGGCGCGCGGTGCTCTCGACGTCACCCACGAGCACGCTCGCCGGGGCTCGCTCGAAGCGGAGGTCCACGAGCAGCGCGTCGAAGGGGCCTGCTCGCAGGGCGCCGAGCGCCTCGGCGGCGGAGTGCACGGACACGACGTCGTAGCGATCTCCGAGGAACGTCTTGGCGAATTCCTCGTACTCGGAGCCGTCCTCGACGACGAGCATCTTCCCTCTGGCCACGCGCTCGCATGGTAGCGCCATCAGGCGCGCTCGGTCGGTCCGCCGTCGTCTTCGTCCGGGGCGTCGCCGAACGCGCGGAAGAAGCGGAGCGCGACGGCCTTGGCCCAGGGTGGATCGGCCGGCTCGACCACGATCGCGCCGTCGTATCGCGTCAGCGCGGCGGTCACGAGCCCCAGCCCCCGGTCCACGCGGCGCTCGTAGATCGCCTCGGTCGTCAGCGTCTCGCTCGAGGTGTCGAGCACGCGCAGGACGACGTTCTCCTCACCGGTCGCCTCGAGCTCGACGACGACCTCCACCTTCACGCGTCCCGGGGGATCCATGCGACCGACCGCGAGGATGGCGTTGCGGAGCACGTTCTTCAGCACGAGCACGAGATCGACGCGGAACACCTCGATCTCGGGGGCGGGGTGTGGCGTCTCGATCGCCACGGCGCCGAGCGGCACGCGCGAGGCGGCGTACTCGGTGCGCACGTCGTCGAGGATCTCGCGCAGCAGCATGTCGTCGACGCGGGTCCGGACCATGCGGGCGACGAGCGCCGCGAGCTCGCGGTCGAGCCTCCCGAGCTCGGCGTGCGCGGCGCGCAGGCGCCGGCTGGCGCGGGCGTCGCCTCGCGTGAGCGGTCCCTCGAGGCGGCCGATCTCCGCGATCGCGCGCGCCGCGAGCCGGAACGTCCGGTCGCGCCGCCGCAGATCCAGCTCGGGACCCAGCGCGCGCTCGAAGGCGCGCAGGTGCCCCTCCCAGGCGTCTGCGAGCGGCTCGCCTCCGTACAGACGCGTGCTCACGAACTCGCGCTGCGGTGAGCTCGCACGTCCCTCGGCGAGCGCGTCGATCCCCGACGAGACCGCGCCGATGCGGTGCTTGAGCAGCTCGTGGCGGAGGCTCGAGACGAGGTAGGCGATCGCGGGGTGCAGCTCCGGGCGCTTCTCGGCCAGCTCCGCGAGCGAGCGGCCCGAGGGCCGCCCGAGGATGACGAGCAGCGCGGCGAGCGCGAGCAGGAACGCGAGACCACTCAGCGCGGTGGCGGCCACCAGCGGGCTCGAGAACGGTCCCGTGTCGTCGGGCAGCGTCGGTGTGGCGGCGGGAACGTCGAGCGGTGCGACCAGCGCCGACTCGGGGTCGAGCTCCTCGAGCTCGCGGCGGGCGACCTCGTGGTCCGGGTCCTCGGGCGCGAGCGTGAGGAACTTCCGGTAGTACTCGGCGGCCCGGATGAACAGGTGCGGGTTGTCGGGCGCCAGCTCGGCCTGCGCGCGGAACGCGCGCGCGAGCGGGAGGTAGAGGCGCGGATCCATCGGCGCCGTGCGAACGGCCTCCTCGAAGGGCTCGCGTGCGGTCGGATCTCCCGCGGCCACCCGCGCGATGCCGTCGCGGTAGAGGCGGTCCGCCTCGCGGATCCGGCGGTGCGCTTCCTGGCCCTCGGGGAAGCGCTCGTCGATCGCGAGCCACGCGCCGTATGCCGCGGGGTTGCGCGTCTGTTCCCAGTCACGCAGCGCCGCGTGCCATGCCTGCGTCGCGGCGGCCGCGTCGCTCGTGCACGCCGCGAGCAGGAGCGTGACCCCGATCGCGCAGAGCCAGATCACGGGGAGACGGCGGCTCACGGGCAGAGCCCGAGAGTAGTGGATTACGGACACCCCACGAGAGCCAGATCCACCGGTGTCGCCGAAGGCGTGGTGTTCGTCGCGAGCACGATCGCGGCGTCGGTGGCGATCACGTCGTGCGCGTTGTCGTCCCAGCCGACGCCGTGCGCATAGGCCGCCCCGGTGACGGCGCCCGAGAGGTCGACGAACGCACCGCCGATCGTGCCGCCGAAGTCGGACCACGTCGCGAAGAACCCGTCGCTCGCTCGGGCGATCGCGACGCGTCCGTAGCTCGAAGCGCCGGGGCCGACCGTGACCGTGTGAGGAGTGCCCGCCGAGACCACGGCCGCCATCGCATCGCCGCTCGGCCCGATGAAGCTCGCGCCGGTGCTGCCGCCCGTGAACGCGACGGCGACCTGTCCGCCGCTCCGCGCCGCCCCGAGCGAGACCGGCGGTCCCGGAGCGCCGCTCGCATCGACGGGCGCCACGTATGCGGCGGCGCCCACGGTGTACCCGACCACGAACCCCACGTCCGTCGCGGCGATCGAGGGTCGGGCGCCGCTCGTCGCGACGTGGGCGCCGGCCGATCCGAGGCGTCCCACGAGCAGCTCGCCCGCGGCCGTCCACGCGGCCATCACGCCGCCCGGGCCCGCGGCGATCGCGACCGCCGTCGCGTCGGTGATCATCAGGTCGTCGCGCGAGGTCCCCGCGTCGTCGACGCGGAAGCACGACACGCTGCCGACGGTGACCGTGCACGCGAGGTAGCTCGAGCCGTCGCGCGCGACGGACACCTGTCCGGGGATCGCCATGTCGACGGGGCCGAGCGAGATCGCTGCGCCCGTCGGGGCGCCCGCGCTCGTGAGCCGCTGCAGATCGAAGTGGGCGAGGGCCGGGGAAGCGGCGCGCACGACGTACGCGAGCGCGAGGTCGGTGTCGCCACGCGCGAGCGCGAGCTCCGGCACGGCATCGGTGACGGCGAGCGCGCTGCTCGATCGATCCGCAGGCGCGGAACAGCGGGCGGCGACCGTGGGGAGCACGAAGGGCGAGCTGCTGGCGTCGAGCCCGGCGTCGCCCGGCGCGCCCGAGTCCGCGAGGACCGCCGCGTCGCTGGCCGGCGTCGATCCGCCGCAGGCGAGCGCGAACAGGAGCACGACGCAGCCTGCGCGTCGCATGTCACTCGATCGTGATGGTCAGCGTGCCCTGCTGCGGGCCGCTGCCGCCCTGCGTCCCGAAGAACACGCCGAGCCCGATCGCGATGCCGACCACCACCGCGCTGCCGGCGAGGGCGCCCCAGAACGCGGGCTCCTCCTCGATCGGGCGGCCGGGCGCGGGCACCGCGATGCGCAGCGGCGCGGCGACGTCTCCGCGCGACGCGAGCGGCAGGCCGGCGGCGTCGACCGCCTCGAAGTAGTACTCGACGAGCGGCGGGCTCACGTCGTTGCCCGGGATCGTCGCCGTGAACGTGCCGTCGGCCGCGCGCTCGCAGTCGACGCGCCGGTAGACGGCGCTCGTGCCCTGCCGGTACGCGAGCACGAGCGAGGCCGCGCGCCGATCGGGATCCTCGAGCGTCGCCTCGAGCGTCACCTGCGTGCCGCGGTCGGCCTGGGGCGGTGAGCGATGGCCGATCGAAACGGCCCGCGCCGGCGCGGTGCCGGGTCGGCCGTCGGCCTCCCATTGCGTGCGCACGCCGTCGAAGAAGGTGCGAAAGCGGGGCGAGACGTCGCTGCCGGCCTGCGTGTCGGGGGCCAGGCCGAGGAGCGCGCGCCACGCGCCGGAGGCCTCTTCCTGGCGGCCGAGCGCCAGGTACGTGAGCGCGAGGTAGCGGTAGATCTGCTCCTGCTCCGCGCTCGTGTTGCCCGCCCGGACGAGCGCGGCCGAGAGCGTCTGGAGCGCCTCCTCGAACCGGACCTCGTCGTACTCGCCGACGCCGCGCTCGATGAGCGGGTTCTGCGCCGACGCCGCCGCGGGAGCGAGCGCGCCGAGGGCCACGATCAGAGCGAAGAGAGAGGTGCGTGCGAGCCGGCGCGCCATGGCCGAGGACGGTACCACAGGGCGCCGTCCTTTCGGTCGACGGTAGCGCCGGGAACGCCCCAGCGGCTCCTTCCGTCCGCAGGCCGTCGCCCTCCCGCCCGGGACGTTCGCGGCGAGCACGCGTCGGGATTCGCAGGCGTGCCGAGGCTCGGCTACGATTCGCTCCCGATGGGTGACAACCGACTCTTCCTCTCCCAGGCCGTCCTCGATCGCTGGCTCGGCGAGGGGCGCGTCGAGGTCGAGGGCGAGGTCATGACGACCCTGCCCGACCGGCGGAACTTCTGCCTCAAGACGGCAGTGCTCTTCCAGAACGAGCTCACGGGCGCCGGAGACGCCCCGGATCTGCTCGGCCGCGTGAAGGACGTCGATCAGATCACGGCGCTCGGAGGTGACTACTCGGCGGGCTCGGTCGTCCTCGGCGATCTCGCCTACGAGGTCGCCGAAGGATTCGTCGGCGAGCCGCTGCCCGACGATCCCGGCCAGGTGCGCGCGCCGTCGGGCCCGCACGATCTCGCGGCCGCCATGCAGCGCGCGACGGGGGCGGGCGACGGCGCGAGCGAGGTCGACCTGCTCGCGCGCCTGTTCCTGGAAAAGCGATGAGCCTGCTGACCGCGCTCTTCGCGCTCACCGTCGTTCTCTACGTCGCCGCGTGGGCCGCCCAGGCCGCGTTCCTCGTGCGCGGCACCGAGAGCGTCGGGCGCGCGGGCGCGATGTTGCTCGCGCCCGCGGCGCTGGCGCACGTGGCGTTCCTCGCGGTCTCGTTCTCCGATGGGGGGGCGCGCCTGGGCGACATCCACCAGGTCCTCGCCGTCGGCTCGCTCCTGCTCGTGCTCGCGTTCCTCGGCACGGCGTGGGCCTACCGCTCGCGGCTGCCGCGCGTGTCCGTGCTCGGGGCGTTCATCACACCCATCGCGCTGCTCTTCATCCTGCTCGCCGCGTTCCATCGCGGCGTGGGCACCGTGCCCGACGACGTGCGCTCGATGGTGCTGCCCGTGCACATCGTCGTGAACGTGCTCGGTGAGACGGCGTTCGCGCTCGCGTTCGCGGTGGCCATCGCCTACGTGCTCCAGGAGCGGCAGCTGAAGCGGAAGAAGCTGACGGGGCTCTTCCGGCGCCTGCCCCCGCTCGACGTCCTCGACACGCTGGGGTTCCGCCTCATCAGCGTGGGCTTTCCGCTGCTCTCGATCGGCGTGGTCAGCGGTGCGCTCTGGGCCGTGCGCCTCGATCCGGGCGCGCCGCCGATCACGATCGCGCAGGCGTTCGGGCTGCTGGCCTGGCTGATGTTCGGAGGCTTGCTGCTGCTGCGCGTGGCGGCGGGCTGGCGCGGCCGGCGGGCGGCGATCGGCACGATGCTCGGGTTCCTGTGCACCTGTCTGCTCCTCGTCGGGTACGTGATCCGCACCGGCCCGGTGGGAGGCTGACGCGGTGGCTGCGGAGATCTTCGTCGTCGGCCTCTCGTTTCGCACCTCGCCGGTCGCGCTGCGGGAGAAGCTCGCCGTGCCCAGCGCGGAGCTGGCCGCAGCGATCGCGCGCCTCAAGGACGAGGTGAACCTCGACGAGGCGCTGATGGTCGCGACCTGCAACCGCGTCGAGGTCTACGGCGTCGCGAGCGATCCGAGCGCCGCCGCGCGCGCGCGCAGCTGGCTGGAGAAGCCGCTCGGCGCCGGTGCGCTGGACGGTCACACGTACGAGCAGTCCGGCAAGGACGCCGTGCGCCACGCGTTCCGCGTCGCCTCGAGCCTCGACTCGATGGTGGTGGGCGAGCCCCAGATCCTCGGGCAGGTGAAGGACGCGTACGCGGCGGCCTCGGGCGCCGGGGGGCTGGGCACGCTCCTGGACCGGTGCTTCGCGCGCGCGTTCGCCGTCGCCAAGCGGGTGCGGAGCGAGACGGGCATCGCCGCCGGGACGGTGAGCGTCAGCTCCGTCGCGTGCGACCTCGCGCTCGGCATCTTCGGGGACCTCTCGGGCAAGCGCGTGCTCCTCGTCGGCGCGGGCAAGATGGGCGAGAGCGCGGCCAAGCACCTCGCCAAGCAAGGCGCGAAGCTCTTCGTCCTCAACCGCAGCCGGGAGCGTGCCGTGGAGCTCGCGGCGGCGTGTGGAGGCGAGCCGCGCGGCATGAGCGAGCTCTCGAGCGAGCTGGGCTTGGCCGACGTGGCGATCGCGTCCACGTCGAGCGATCACTTCGTGGTCACGGTCGAGCTGATGAGGGAGGTCATGCGCGCGCGGCGCCATCGCAACCTCTTCCTCATCGACATCGCCGTGCCGCGCGACGTCGATCCACGCGTCGGCGAGATGGACGGGGTGTTCCTCTACGACGTCGACGACCTCGGCAAGGTCGCCCAGCAGAACATGGCCGCGCGCAAGCGTGAGGCGGCCGCGGCGGAGAAGATCATCGACGGCGAGGCGCGCGACTTCGAGCTCTGGCGCAAGCAGCAGGATCTCAAGCCGCTGATCGTCGGCATCCGCCAGCACGTCCACGGCCAGCTGTCGGCCGAGCTGGAGAAGACGCTCCCGCGCCTCACGGGCGACAAGGAGAAGGACCGGGCGGCGCTCGAGCGGATGGTCGAGGCGATGGTGAACAAGGTCGTGCACCATCCCGTCGCGGAGGTGAAGCGCGCGAGCGAGCGTGGCGAGGTCGAGGTCGTCAACGCGGCGGCCAAGCTGTTCCCTCTCGCGCCGGCGGAGGCGAAGCCGGAGGCGACGAGCGGGGCCGCGCCCGACGGAACGCCCGCCAAGAGCCGGGGCTGAGCAGGACGGCTCTTCGCGTCCCACCCAGCGACAGGACCGCGTGATTCGCGTGAGCGGCCACACGCCGCGAAACAGCGGTTGTGTACGGTCGCCCGGCTTTCACGTACAACTTCTCCCTTCTGCCACGGCGGAATGGAGCACACCATGAAGCGCACGACTCGAGCACTGTTCGTCCTTGCGTCTCTCGTCACCGTGTCCTGCAACGGCGCCGCAGGACCGAACGCGCCGTATGCCGCGATCTTCTCCGATCGCATCTCGCTCCGGACGGGCGACTTCGAGATCCCGGCAGGGGACGTGTTCGAGTGCTTCTACACGCCCCTGATCACCGATCACGACATCGTCATCAGCCGCGGTGTCGGCACCCAGCAGGAGGGCGGTCATCACCTCACCGTCCACTACACCAACGTGCATCGCGACGTCGGTCACCACCCGTGCATCGACGCGGAGATGGCGACGTGGCGCCAGCTGACGGCGGCCGATCCGCGAGGTGGCGAGGTCAGCTACGCCGTCGACGGTCTCGGAACGCTCCTGCCGGCGGGGTCGCAGATCGTGCTCCAGGCGCACTACATCAACCTGCAGGGGGCGCGGACCGTGCAGGACGAGGTCGACGTCTTGATCCCTCCTGCTTCGGAGGTCCGGGCCCTCGGCGGCACGTTGGTGTTCGACGAAGAGAACTTCGAGATCCCCGCCCGCGGCGCCGTTCGCACGATCTCGACCTGCACCCTCGCGCACGACTTCCAGGTGGCCAGCCTGCTCGGACACGAGCACGAGTACGGTGCGCGGTTCTCGCTCGAGCGGATCAACGTCGACGGCACCACGGAGATGCTCTACGACTTCCCTTGGGAGGCCGCGTACGCCTCGCACCCGCCGATCGAGATCTACGGCCTCGACACGCCGCTGCTGCTTTCTCGGGGTACTCGGCTGCGCCAGACCTGCGAGTGGCGCAACACGGACGCCGCGTCGGTGATCTTCCCGCGCGAGATGTGCGTCTCGTACATGAACACGTTCCCATCGCCGGACGGCGCGATGGAGTTCTGTGAGGTCGAGACGACCGACGTGGTCACGCCGTGACCTCGACGCGCGCGCTCGCGCTCTGGATCGCGGTCGCGTCGGTGGGCTG
This sequence comes from Sandaracinaceae bacterium, assembly GCA_044220955.1. Lineage (GTDB taxonomy): Bacteria > Myxococcota_A > Polyangia > Polyangiales > Sandaracinaceae > JBBSAT01. The sequence continues at coordinate 81,303 of JBGAQA010000001.1, read as the reverse complement.
CGGGCAGCCGGCAAACGCGGGGGACGCAGGCAGCGACGCTGCGCTCTCGGTGCCCTCGGGAAGCTGCAGTCAGCCCGGCGATCACGGCAACGACATCGGCGTGGGCGAGTTCTGCACCCCGCGCGGCAGCGAGTGCGCCGCGACATCGCAAGCCCAGCTCTGCTTGGCGCAGGTCGCTCCGGCCGAGGGACAGTGGTTCTGTACGCGGCTCTGCACTTCGGACGCGCAATGCGGGACCGGTGCCGTCTGCGACGGCGACGGACGCGGTAGCGCATGCATCCCGGCGCGCTGCGCGCCACCACCCGACGACGCGGGTGTCTCGACGGATACGGGCGGCGCGGACGGCGCAGCACCGGACGCGGGTCCGGCGGACGCCGGCGCCGGTGTCGACGCTGGTTGAGGGCGCGACGCGTCGCCTGGCCCTCGCCGCGTTCCTGTTCGGCGCGTCGATCACCTCGACCGCGCGCGCTCACGGTACCTTTCCGTCGGCGGAGCGGGTCGCATTCGATCCGGACGACCCGGCCTTCGTCGTGGTCCAGACCTCGTTCGGGATGGTGGTCACCGACGACGCGGGCGTCACGTGGAGCTGGATCTGCGCCGACGTGCTCCATGCGCTGCCCACCGAGGACCCACGCATCGCCGTCGCTCGAGGTGGAGCCATCCTGGCCGGATCGTTCACGGGGCTGCGTCGAGGCGAGGGTCGCGGGTGCTCTTGGACCAGCTCCGTCGAGCTCGCGGACCAGGTCGTGATCGATCTCGACCGCGATCCCGCCCAGGGTGACGCGTTCGTCGCGGTCACGTCGACGGGGGGCGTGCCGAACGGGGTCCTGCGCAGCGTGGACGGCGGTGTGCACTGGGCGCCGACGGGTGTTCCCCTCGGCGAGGTTCTCTTCGAGTCGATCCGCGTGGCGCCGTCCGAGCCGACGCGCGTACTTCTGGTCGGGGCGATCCCGCCCCGGCCGCCCGTCGAACGCCAGGCGTTCGTCTACGTGTCGAGCGACGCCGCGGCGAGCTTCGAGCGCGTCGCGTTCTCCGAGCTGGCGCCTCGCGAGAACATCCACCTGCTCGCGATCGATCCCGAGAACCCCGATCGCGCGTATCTGCGGGCCACCACGGGGAACGCGAGCGGCGCCTCGTCGAGCACGCCGCCGGACTCGCCAGAGCGTCTGTTTCGAACCGACGACGGCGGCCGAACGTGGCAGCTCGTGCTGGAGGCGCCCGAGATCGGAGCCTTGGCGTTTCACCGTGGGCAGGTCTTCGCCGGTGGCCGCTTCGGCACCGGCCTCTTGCGCTCGACCGATGGTCATCGATTCGAGCCGATCGCGTCGTACGCCGTCTCGTGCCTGGCGGCCCGGGGGGTCGAGCTCTGGGTCTGCGCGAACCAGTACGTCGATGGTTTCGCCGTCGGCGTGTCGCGCGATGGCGGTGCTGCGTTCGCCTCCGCGCTCGACTTCGACCAGGTGCGACACGCGCACGCGTGTGGTGCCACGGACGAGACGACGCTGGTGTGCGGCCCACTCGAGCCGACCTTGGAGACGACGCTGCGTCCGGGTGGCGGGGCGAGGCCCGGATGCGCGGTGGGCCGCGGGACGCCGTCGAACCTGATGGCGCTTCTCGCGGCCGCGGCCGCCTGCGCTGCGGGCGCGCGTCGCGCGTCGCGGCCCCGCCGGTAGATGCCCGAGGGCGACACGCTGCATCGGCTCGCGGGCAAGCTCGCGCCGGTGCTGACGGGCCAGCTCGTGCGGCGCGTGACGCTGCCGCGGACGACGGTGGATGCGCGCGGGCTCGCGGGGAGCACGATCACGGGCGTCGAGGCGCGCGGGAAGAACCTGCTCGTGCACTTCTCCGCCTCCGGCCCCGGGGGCGAGCTCTCGCTGCACGTGCACCTCGCGATGCGCGGACGCGTCGAGCTGACGGCGGGCGCGGCGCGGCCCGCGTCCGAGACGGTCGCGATCCTCGAGACGGACACGCACGCCGTCGTCGTGCGGAGCGCGCCGGTCGCGCGGCTGATCCGCACCAGGGACCTCGTGCGCGATCGCGCGTTCCGGGACCTCGGGCCGGATCTGCTCGGTGTGGCCTTCGATGCGAACGAGGGCGTGCGCCGGCTGCGGTTCCGGAACGACCGACCGCTCGGCGAGGTGCTGCTGGATCAGGGTGCGGTCGCGGGGATCGGTAACGTCTGGAAGAGCGAGCTCTGCTTCCTGCTCCGGCTCGATCCGCGCGCACCAGTCGCCGCCCACACGGACCAGGAGCTGCTCGCCCTCCTCGATCGCGCGCGCGGGCTGATGCGCGCGAACGTCGATGCGCCGCGACGGAGCACGCCGGATCCCTTCGCCTCCCGGACCGGTCGGATCGCGCGCGACGCGCGCCTCGGGGAGGGCCCCCTCTCCGTCTACGATCGCGCGGCAGAGCCCTGTTACACGTGCGGCACGGCGATCGCCCGCGTGTCGCAGGGGCTCCTGACGCCGCGCGTCACCTACCTCTGCCCGAGCTGTCAGACTCGCCGCGCGTGATCGCGTCCCCTCGGCCCGGCCCAGTCGTGGCACGCTACGGGAGTGGGCTGGGGTGGGATCGAGAGCCTCGTGTTTCGTGCGGTGCAGCGCGTCCTGGGAGAGGAGGCGGGCGCGAACGCGATGGCCGAGGTGACGAGCGCGCTGCCCGCTGGGCGCTGGCCCGAGGACGCTGCTCTGGGTCTCGAGATCGTGCGCGGCGTGCTCTTCGACACCGTCGTCGCGCTCGAGGACCGCGAGGCGGCCTCTCGCGTCGTGGGCGAGGTCGAGCTCGCGCTGCACGAGCACGGCCGCGCGGTGCGCGATCGCAAGGAGACGCCGCGCGCCCCGACGAAGGCCGCGTCGGGCTCCCCCGAGCCGACCCCATCGTACGCGCCCGCATCGTCGGGCGCGCGCCTCAAGCCTCACCTGCAGCTCCTGGTCGTGACGCGCGACTTCTCGCAGGTCTCGCTGCTCTCGCGGCTCTTGCCCAGCGGGCGCGCGCTCCTGGTCACCAAGCCCACGGCCTTCGCCGGCCACCTCGACCGGCCCGGATTCGCGTCGATCGTCGTCTACGACGCGCGCGAGCCCGTGATGGACGCGGCGGCCCTCTGCGCCGCGCTGCAGGCCGAGTCGGCGCCGATGTCGCTCGTCGTCTGGGGCGCCGAGCACTTGCCCGCCGACCGGCTGGCCTCGTTCGCGGCGATCTGCGTGCGGGTCGCGACGGTGCCCGCCGCGGCCAGCGCCACGGCCGTCCTGCGCGTCTGCCTCGATCTCGTGGCTGGCGCGTCGAGCGCCGCGGGGTCGCTCCCGCCCCGCAGGTGACACGCCGTCGTCACGCGCCCCAGATGTCCTCGCAGCGGAGCGCGACCGCGCGGCGCCACTCGGAGAAGCTCGGGCTCTCGCGGACGGGCGCGATGAGCGGGCAGCGATCGATCCAGTCGAGGTCGACCAACACCGTCGTCGCCGCCATCTCGACGCACGCGGTCGCGCTGGCGACGTCGCCCGCGATGCAGAGCGCCTCGGACTGCATCTGCAGCGCGATCGAGCGGATGCGCGGGCTGACGGCGAACGTGGTCGACGTCACTCCGAAGCCCGCGGTCGGCGGCAGCTCACCGAGCGCGACGCGCGAGTACACGGAGAGCGGACCCGCGATGGGGTGGGGGCTCTTGGTGAGCGCGTCGAGGCCGCGGCGGATGCGATCCTTGTCCCCGCGCCACGCGCCGACTCGCACCTCGAGCTGCGCCCAGAGCACGCGCTCGTTCATGTCGAAGAGGTTCTTCGCGAGCGCCTCGTAGAGCGCCGCGTCCCCGTAGAGCCCGTGGTAGCGCGCACGCTCGTACCAGCCGATGTGCAGCGAGGGATCGATGTCGAGCGCGATCTCGATGTTCTCGAGGCCGGCCTTGGCGTCGCCCGCCTCGAGCTTGAGCTGTCCGAGCACGAGGTGCGCGTCGGGGTACGCCGGCGCGAGCGCCAGGGCGGCACGCGCGTGGCGGGCCACCTCCCGGTAGTGACCGTCCTGGAGGTGCACCATCGCCGCGGCGTGGTGCGTCTCCGGGACGTGCGACGCACGCTCGAGCGCGCGCGCGACGCTCGCCTCCGCGTCGGTCTTCCAGTCGCGCGCCGGCGCCGGGTCGCTCGGCAAGCGTGGTGTCGTCCAAGCGCGCACGCACGCCATGGCGTGCACGGCGAGGGCCGGTGCGAAGGTCGGCGCGAGCGCGATGACCCTGTCGAGCGTGTCCACGGTCGAGGCTCGATCCGTGACGCTGGGCGAGCGCGCCCGCCGGCGGGCGCTCGTGAAGAGCTCCGTGGCCTCGCCGGAGATCCGCTCGCTGCCGACGAGGCCCTCGAGCCCGAGGCGGAGCGCCTCGGCGACGCGGCGTGCGGCGCGCTCCTCGAGGCCGAATCCGTCGCCGATCTCCAGGTCCTCCTTGTGCGTCCACACCTGCACGCCGGTCCCGACGTCGGTGAGGCGCGTCGTCAGGCGAAGCTTGTCGGCTCCGGCCTGGAGCGTTCCCTCGAGAATGTGCGTCGCGCCCAGGTGCTTGCCCACGACGCGCGGGTCCCGGTCCCGCGCAAGCTCGTTCTGCACCGCGGCCCGCCCGATCGCCGAGACGCCCCGCGTGCGCGAGAGGAGGTCGACGAGCTCGTCGGCGATCCCGTCGGCGACGTGCGCATGCTCGGTCGCGCCGCGGTACGTGATGGGCGGGACCGCGATGACCCGGCGCAAGCCCGACGTGCTGGCGGGCGTGTGCGGCGAGACGGCCTTCTCGAGCGACGCGCTCGAGGGCATCGAGATCATCGACGGCGGCGCGCCCGACGCCCGGATCGCGGGGGGGGGGGGGGGGGGGCCCACCGCGGCCGGGCCCCCCCCCCCGCGGCCCGCCCCCCCCCCCCCCCGGGCCGCTGGTCACGCTCGCGGGTGAGCAGCGCATCGACGATGCGCGAGAGCTCCGTCGGGACGGCGCGCAGGCTGTTCAGGTCGCGCGGCGGATGGTGCAGGCGCGCGACCGCGATCGAGATCGGCGTCTCGCCCTCGAACGGGAGCTCGCCAGTGAGCATCTCGAAGAGGACCACGCCGAGGGCGTAGAGGTCCGCGCGGCCGTCGATCGGGCCACCGACGAGCTGTTCGGGCGCCATGTACGCGGGCGTGCCGGCGATGCCACCGGTCATCTTGGTGCGGTCGCTCTCGAGAGCGCGTGCGATGCCGAAGTCGGTCACGACCACGCGGCCGGTGCTGGCCTCGAAGAGGACGTTGTCGGGCTTGAGGTCGCGGTGCACCACCGACGCCGCGTGCGCGGCCGCCAGCCCCCGCGCGATCGAGGCGGCGAGGCGCGCGGCTCGGGCGGGCGCGAGCGGACCGTCCTGTTCGAGCTTGCGTCCGAGGCTCACGCCCTCGACGAGCTCCATCGTCAGGTAGTGCACACCGGCGTGCGTGCCGAGGTCGTGCGTGCGGGCGACGTGGGGGCTCGTGATCCGTCGCGCGAGTCGTACCTCCCGGCGGAAGCGCTCGACCACGTCCTCGCTCGCCGTCCCGAGCAGCTTCAGGGCGACCGGCTCGTCCACCATCGTGTCGCGCACGCGGTAGACGGTGCCCATCCCGCCGCGGCCGATCATCGCCTCGACGGTGTAGCGATCGGCGAAGCGCTCGCCGACCACGAGATCGCCGGAGGCCATGCGGGCCTCGAGGGCCGCGTTCGTGGCATCGAGCGTGCGGTCGTCGCGGTCGGCCAAGAGGCTGACTCTATATCACCCGGCGCGCGACGGCGGCGGCGCCACGATTCTTCGTGAACACCGCCCGCTACTTCACACGCAGCTGACCCGCGGCGACCCACGTCGAGGCGCCGAGCATCGGATCGTCCCAGTCCACGCCGAACATCCCGTTCTGCATCGCCGTGATCCGGCCGGGCGCCCACTGGCCGGTCTGTGGATGCAGCGCGACGACGAACGAGCCCATCTGCGGCGGCATCGGGGGCATCCCCATCTGCGGCTGGGGCGGCATCGGTGGGTAGCCCGGCTGGGGGGGCATCTGCGGGTAGCCCGGCTGCGGGGGCATCTGCGGGTAGCCCGGCTGGGGTGGCATCTGCGGGTAGCCCGGCTGGGGTGGCATCTGCGGCATCCCCATCTGGGGTGGCATCTGCGGCATTCCCATCTGCGGTGGCATCTGCGGCATCCCCATCTGCGGTGGCATCTGAGGATAGCCCGGCTGTGGCGGCATCTGCGGCATCCCCATCTGTGGGGCGCCCATCGGCGGCGGCATCTGGGGCATGCCCATCTGCGGCGGTGCGCCGTAGCCCGGGACGGGCGGGGCCATCATCGGCGGCTGCGCCATTCCCATCGGCATCTGCCCCATCGGCGGCTGCATCGGCATCTGCGCGCCCATGCCGCCGCCGACCACGGTGAGCTGCACCGTCGCGCCGGCGTCGACCTCGCCCGGGATGTCGACGTTCGCGTGGATCGCGTAGCTCAGGTGTCCTGGCTGCGAGGGCGGCGCGCCCTGCGGGATGTTGATGGAGAAGGGGAACGCTTGCGCCTGCCCGGGCGTGCTCGTCCCGGGCCCCGCGATCTGGAACGACTGCACCACGTCGCGGGACTGCGTGTGCTGCCGCGGGCCTTCCTTCGTCATCTGCATCGAGGTCGTGGACTGCGACACGCGCATCGTCACGCGCGTGATCTGCTGCGCGCGCTTGCCACCAGTGAACACGACGTTGCCCTCGAGTGACGAGCCGGCGCCCACCATCGTGGATCCGATCTGGATCGCCGCCGTCCCGCCCCCCGCCCCGAACACGTCGAACAAACCCATGGGCTCACCTCCCGGACGAGAGTGCCCGACGTCCACGCCAATCTCAACGAGCGCTGATACGCTCTCAGACCGCATGAGCGCGCTCGCCTCCGGTCACCGCGTCGTCGTCTCGGAATTCGGCGAGACGCCGCTCGACGCCATCGAGAAGCACAGCGCGCTCGTTCCGATGGACGCCCCGGACCCCGCGGCGCTCGCCCGGGGCGAGGTGATCGTAAGGGTGCGCAGCGCGTCGGTCGGCTGGGTCGATCTCCTGATGACGAGCGGCCAGTACCAGCACATGGCCAAGCCGCCCTACACGCCGGGGCTGGAGTGCGCGGGAGAGATCGCGGCGGTGGGCGTCGGCGTCGACACCGTCGCGCGCGGCGACCGCGTTCTGGTCGACGGCTTCCTCGCGGGCCCGCGCTCGCTCGGCCGGTACCAGTCGCAGGGCGGGTTCGCGTCCTACGTCGTGGTGCCCGTCGAGGCCGTGCACCGCATCCCGGGGACGCTCGACTTCGACCAGGCGTGCAACCTGCTGGGCAACTACGAGACGGCGTACCACTGTCTCATCGCGCGCGGCCGTCTGGCCCGGGGCGAGACGGTCCTGATCCACGGCGCGTCCGGCTCGACCGGCCTCGCCGCGGTGCAGGTCGCGAAGATCGTCGGCGCGACGGTCCTCGCGACGGGCCGGAGCGAGGAGAAGCTCGCGCTCGTGAGGGAGCACGGCGCCGATCACGTCATCGCCGTGAAGGAGCGCGGCTTCAAGGACGCGGTGAAGGCGCTGACGGGCGGCGCCGGTGTCGACGTGGTGTACGACGGCGTCGGCGGCGAGACGTCGATCGAGAGCCTTCGCTGCGTGAAGTTCGGCGCGCGCTTCCTGATCGTCGGCTGGGCCGCGACGCCCTTCGTGGCGCAGGGCAAGGGGCAGCGCGGCGCGCCGAACGCCAACGTGCTGCCGACCAACCTGATCATGATGAAGGGGCTCGACGTGCTCGGCTGTCCGACGGCGATCGGTACCGCGAACGACCCGAGCATCCGCCCGCCGCGCCTGCGGCAGATCCTCGCGTGGGCGCACGACGGCGCGATCAAGCCCTACGTCTCGCACCGCTTCGCGCTCTCGGACTACGCCGAGGCGATGAAGGCCAAGTGGAACGGCGCGGTCATCGGCGGCTGCGTGCTGCATCCCTGAATTGGCGAGCCGACGATCGGGGACCGGCGATCAGGTCGTCTTCACGCGCCGGAGCACCTGCGCGAGCAGTCCGGGTGCGTAGCGGCGCAGGTAGATCCCCGCGACCTCGGCCCCGCCGACGTACGCCTCGCGCGCCTCCCGCTCCATCGCGCGCGCGATCGTCCTCGCGCACGCCTCGGGCGTGAGGCCGGCCTCCGTCGCGGTGTGGCCCTCCGCGCCGGGGTTGCCGGCTCGCTCGAGCGCCTTCTTCGCGATCTCGGTGCGCACGAAGCCGGGGCAGATCATCGTGATCGCGATGCCCTCGTCGAACACCTCGTAGCGGAGGCTCTCGAAGAACCCGTGCAGCGCGTGCTTGCTCCCGGCGTACGCGCTCCGGTACGGCGTGCCCACGTAGCCGACGACGCTCGAGACGACGACGAAGTGCCCGCGTCCCCGCTCGCACATGCTCGGCAGGAGCGCCTTCGTGAGGGCGACGACACCGAAGTAGTTCAGCTCCATCACGCGTCGGTCGTCCGCGAGCGGCGTGTCCTTCACGAGCGAGCGCTGTCCGATGCCGGCGTTGTGGACCATCACGTCGATCGGCGCGCCGGCGAGCTCGGCGGCGCGCGCCGCGTTCTTCTCTGCGGAGTCCGTGTCGGCGACGTCCATGGGCAGCGTGAAGACGCGCCAAGGATCGGCGCAGAGCGCGCGCACGCGGTCGAGCTCCTCGCCGCGTCGCGCGGAGAGCACGAGCGTGACGTCGCGTCGCGCCGCGAGCTCGATGGCGAGCGCCTCGCCGATGCCCGCGCTCGCGCCGGTGATCCAGATCGTCTTGTCGCGAAGGGTCATGCGGACCGATGGTGATGCAGAGCGTGAGCGAGAGCGACCCTCGAAAAGCCAGAGGCCGGCGTCCTCTCGGACCCGGCCTCGACTCGAGCTCGAGCGCTACCGGCTCAGCTCGCCGCCGCCGCCGGCGCCGCCGCGAGCCGCGCGTCACCCTTCGGGTAGACGCTGACGCGCTGCTTGTCCTTGCCCATGCGCTCGTACTTCACGACGCCGTCGATACGCGCCCAGAGGGTGAAGTCGCTCCCGACGCCGACGTTGGTGCCCGCGTGGATCCTCGAGCCGACCTGACGGACCAGGATGTTGCCGGCGACGACCGTCTGGCCGCCGTAGATCTTCACCCCACGGTACTGGCAGTTGGAGTCGCGCCCGTTGCGCGAAGAGCCCTGTCCCTTTTTGTGAGCCATGTCCGCTCGCTCCTCAGGCGCTGACGCCCGTGATCTGGATCTCGGTGAACGGCTGCCGGTGACCACGCTTGCGGCGGTAGTTCTTCCGGCGCCGGAACTTGAAGATGATGACCTTCTTGGCGCGGTCCTGCGTCACGATCGTGGCCGTGACCTTCGCGCCCTTCACCAGGGGCTTGCCGATGGCGACCTTCTCGCCGCCGATCATCAGCACTTCCTCGAACGTCACGCTCGCGCCGGCGTCGCCGGGGAGCTTCTCGACGCGGAGGCGGTCGCCCTCCGATACGCGGTACTGCTTCCCGCCGGTCTTGATCACTGCGTACATATGGCCGTTTCCTCGTCTGCCTCGTCGTGCTCGCCGCCCGAGGCCGCCAAAAGGGCGCAGAATGTGAACCGGGCCCTCCGGGGGGGCAAGGAAAAAGAGATCCGCTGCGATTCCGGGCCCGGGGCGCGATGGCTTCCGATGGTCTAGCCTCCCGGCCGTGGCGGCAGATCGCACCATCGGCGGCCGGTACTCCGTCGGCCGCAAGATCGCCGAAGGCGGTATGGGGGCCGTCTTCGAGGCCACGCACATCCTCTCCAAGAAGGTCGTCGCGCTGAAGCTGCTCGCCCCGAGCGTCGGGCGCGACGAGACGACGCGCCAGCGCTTCCTGCGCGAGGTCGCGGCGCCCGCGCAGATCGGTCACGACGGAATCGTCGAGATCTACGACGCGGGCTTCGACCCGGGAGAGGGAATCCTCTTCGTCGCGATGGAGCTGCTCTCGGGCGAGACGCTCCGCGACCGGCTGCTGCGCGGGCGTCTGCCGCACGCCCAGGTGCTCGATCTCTTCGAGCAGATGCTCCAGCCCTTGGCCGCGGCGCACCGTGCCGGCATCGTTCACCGCGACCTGAAGCCGGAGAACGTGTTCCTCGCGCGCCGCCGCGACGGCGCCGAGGTCGTGAAGGTGCTCGACTTCGGCATCGCCCGCGACCTCGCCGGGCAGGACACCGTCACGCAGGCCGGGACGGCGATGGGGACGCCGCACTACATGTCGCCGGAGCAGGCGATGAGCGCGCGCGACGTCTCGTTCTCGACGGATGTCTGGGCGCTCGGCGTGATGCTCTACGAGGCGCTCTCGGGCGCGCCGCCCTTCGCGGGGGACACCATCGCCACCCTCGTCGTGGAGATCTGCACCAAGCCGCACCGCCCTCTGGGTCAGGTGCTGCCCGGGGCGGCGCCCGCGATCGTGGCGCTCGTCGATCGCTGCCTCGACAAGGACGCCAAGAAGCGGCCGCCCGACGCGGGCGGGCTCCTGACGGCGCTGCGGCAGGCGCGCGGGAGCGCCGCGCCCGCGCCCGCGACGGTCACCCGGGAGCTGGCGCCGACGATGATGCAGAGCCAGCAGGCCTTCACCGCGCCCGGAGGGGCCCTCGGGCCGCCCACGGGGCCGATCCCGACCGCCGCGACGGCGCCTGCCGCCGGCATGACGACGCCCGCGGGCAAGCCGTCGTTCCCGGCGACCGCCGCGATGTCGAGGACGCCGCCGCCCGGCTCCGCACCGCCGGAGCTCTCGCCGCCGACGGCGTCCCCGGGGACGTTCTCCCGCACGCCTGGATCCCAGCCGGGCTACGCGCCCGCGCCGCACGCGACGCCGGCATCGACGCCGGGCTACGCGCCCGCGCCGGCGGGCCGTCCTCGCTGGGTGGCTCCGGTGGCGATCGTCTCGGTCCTCGGCTGCCTCGGCGTGCTGGGGGTGGTCGTCCTCGTCTTCGGGCTGGCGGTGATCGGCGTGGTCGCCTCGGGCGACCGCGAGGTCGACGGCGAGCTCGCGCAGGGCGACGGCCTGTACGGGCGCGGACAGTTCGGCGACTCGTACGACTACTCCTGGTCCTCCGGAGACCACGTCGTCGTCGCGCTCTCGTCGCCCGACTTCGACACGGTGCTCGTCGTCCGCACGCCGTCCGGCCGCGAGATCATCAACGACGACCAGGGCTTCGGGAACCTGAACTCGCGCATCGACATGGTGGCCCCGGAGTCGGGCGCGTACCGCGTGACGGCCACGAGCTACGCGCCGCGCACGACGGGCCGCTACCACCTGAGCGTCCAGCGGCCGTAAGCCAGCTCACCGCGGCGCGTCACCATCCTGACGAGCCGGCGCTGGAGCACGCTTCGTCCCTGGATCTCTGGCCGGAATCCGCTACCCCTGCGCCTCGCACGGAAGTTGCCGTCTTCGGTGCCAGGCCGCCCTCGGGCCGCAAGGAGCTCCCATGTCGCTGTCCGCGCTCGTCCTTCCTTCTCGCTCGACGCTCGCCCTGGCGGCGACGCTCTCGGTCGCGTCGGCGCTCGCCCTCGTCCCCGGCTGCGGCGACCCGCAGCCGGCGGTGAACCGCGTGCAGCCCTACGCCCTCGAGAAGGCGATGTTCGCGGGCGAGTGGTACATGCAGCAGACCGTCATCGATACGCCTTACAGCGTCGGCTTCACGTTCGTCGGCGAGCAGGGCGACCTCGAGCGCATCCGCTGGGAGATCCAGGAGGACTACCTCGTCGCGCGGCGCAGCTATCCGTGGATCGCGAGCAGCGAGCCGACCGGGATCGGCGGCGCAGGCGACGAGACGGGGGCGCCGATCGCGATGTACCGCATCGAGTCGCACTTCGACATCCGGCGTCAGTACAACACGGTGACCGGTGAAGAGCTGAACGTCATCGAGGAGAACAGCACCGACCGTCCCTGGTACGAGCGTCGCTTCATGCGCGTCGACTGGTCGACGAACCTCGTCAGCGAGACGGACCTCTTCGCGCTGCACCGCGTGATCGACGGCGTGAGCGCCGAGCCGGTCGCGTACTACGTCGAGGATCCGACCGACCCGAACGCGCCGCAGTTCGTACACGACGCCGCGAGCGGCGTGGTGAGCTACATCGACATCGTCAACCAGCTCTTCGTCCGCCCCGAGACGGTGCACTTCGACGACTGGGGCGACGTGCCGGTCTGCTTCCTCTACTACCAGGATCACCTCGACTGCACGGCGTCGCAGATCACGATCCGCAACTCGTTCCTCCGCGTCGATCCGAGCCACGACGTCCAGTACCAGCCGCAGCGCTACACCGGCGATCGCATGGAGCGGTTCGGGTACTTCAACACGCTCCGTGCCGGCTACGACGAGCAGTACGGCGTGGTCGAGGGCGCGCGCTTCCACTTCGTGAACCGCCACAACCTGTGGACGGCCAGCCACCGCACGAACATGGACGGCACGCTCGTCACCTGCACGACGGATGCCGCGTGCGGCGGGCACGGCTCGACGTGCGACCTCGACTTCGCGCGCGCGCATCGCACCCTGGACGCGGACGGCCACCTCTCGGGCGCGTGCACGATCCCGTTCCGTGATCGTGGCATCCGGCCCATCGTCTACTACACGTCCTCGAACTTCCCCGAGGACCTGCGCCCCGACGCCGAGGCCTTCGCCGCGGACTGGAACAGCGCGTTCGTCGACACGGTCGCGTCGCTCCGCGAGAACGAGTGCCTGGCGGACGGCGGCAATTCGGCCGACTGCGCGTCGCAGCGCGCCCGCGAGGATGCACAGCACCTCTTCATCCTCTGCCCGAGCCCCGTGCCGGCTGGCGCCGACCCGGCGTGCGGCCCCGAGGGCACCGAGGCGCGCCCGGGTGACCTCCGCTACTCCCTGGTCGGCTGGGTCAACGAGCCCTTCCTCGCGAGCCCGCTCGGATACGGCCCCTCGTCGGCCGACCCCATCACGGGCGAGATCATCATGGGCAACGCTTTCGTGTATGGCGCGGGCGTCGAGACGCTCGAGAGCTACGCGCGCGACATCATCCGGCTGCTCAACCGCGACGTGGACTTCACCACCATCCAGAACGGCGGCGCCGTGCAGGCCTGGCTCGACCACCAGATCGATCACGCCGCGGCCGAGAGCGCGGGCCCGACCGACGCGGCGCACGCCGTGCCGATCGACCCGGCGCACCTCGAAGCGATCACGGGCGGCATGGACTTCGGCTGGGCGCGCGACATCCGCCACGAGGCCGACCGCTCGCCCCCGTCGAGCTTCCAGGACTTCGTCGCCCAGCGGCAGGCGAGCCAGGATCGTCTGTTCGCGGGCGGTGCGTTCGGCACGCCCATCACCGCGACGCGCGCGCAGCGCCTCGTCGGCAGCGACCTCGAGCAGGCGATGACGGGGCCGGAGATGCTGATGGCGGCGGGCTACGACCCGGCGACGCAGCTCTCCGACTCGGTGCTCACGGCGGCCTCGCCGCTCCGGGGCATGAGCGCGGGGCGCATGTCGACGCTCCGTCGCCTGCGCGATCAGATCCAGCAGCACGGCTGCATCCTCGACTCGCAGTTCGCCGAGGACGGGCTCCTCGGCCTCGCGCGTCAGATCCAGCAGGCCGCCTCGACCGGTGACGGCACGATCGACTGGTACGGCCACCGCTACCCGCTCACCACGGGCGGCCGCCTCGACTACGAGCTCGTGCGCTCGATGCTCCGCCACCCGATCTTCGAGGCCGTGACGGCGCACGAGGTCGGCCACACGCTCGGCCTGCGCCACAATTTCTCGGGCAGCTTCGACGCGCTCAACTACATGCCGACGTACTGGACGCTGCGCGACGACGGGAACATGGCCCCGCGCCTCTGGGATCCGGAGTCGACGGCCGAGACGGCCGGTCGGATCCGCGAGTACCAGTACTCGACCGTGATGGACTACGGCGAGAACTTCGTCTCCACCGACGCGTGGCACATCGGCCACTACGACCGCGCGGCCATCAAGATGGGCTACGGCGACCTCGTCGAGGTGTTCACCGACGCTGCGCGCCCGAACGACGTGCAGTTCTGGGCGTCGGTCGGCGACTTCGGCTGGCCGGCCGTCCCGACGATCGACTCGTTCACCGGCGGGACGGTCGCGACCTACGAGTACACGGACTGGCCGGAGGTGCTCGGCGGCGTCGAGAACATCCAGCACCGCGCGGACGTCGCGTACACGAGCCTGCGCCCGAGCGCGTTCCTCCGTTCGCAGGGGATCGACGGCAATTACGCCGACGCGATGGGCCGGCCGACGGTGCCCTACCGCTTCTGCTCCGACGAGCAGGCCGACCTCGACCCGGACTGCCTCCGCTACGACGCGGGCGCCGACGCGTACGAGTCGCTCCAGTCGATCGCGGACACCTACTGGAACTACTACATCTTCACGAACTTCCGACGGCAGCGCATCGGCTTCACGCCCGAGGGCGTCGTCGAGCGCGTGCACGACCGCTGGTTCGAGAAGCTCCAGAACGGCAACGACATCTACGTGCTCGACCGCGCGCTCTTCGAGGACGTGTTCGGCGCTTCGCTGCCGGCTGCGTTCTGGACGGGTCAGCACGGGATGGGCGCGTGGACGGCCGCGGCCGCCACGTCGTACGGGCTGCTCACGCGCGTCGTCGGCACGCCCACGCCGGACACCTACTCCCGGAGGCTCACGGCCGACGGCCTGGAGATCTACGCGCCGGGCGCCGCGGCCGGGACGGGCTCGCGCACCGTCAACGCGTTCGACGGTCGCGCGATCGACACGACGTGGAACTTCGACGACGGCTACTACTGGTTCGATCAGATCGAGCGCGTCGGATACTTCTACGACAAGGTCGTGGCGCTCGAGGTCCTCACCGATCCGACGACGCACTTCATCGGCCGCGACACGGACGCGGACATCCGGCGCTACCAGATCAACTTCGCGACCTCGTTCGGCCCGGCGATGACGAGCTTCTTCCGGGGTGCGATCGGCGAGGACTGGCGCGCGGTGGCCCCGCGCTTCGACGGCGCGGGCGAGCTCGTGTATCCGGATCCCGCGTCGCAAGCGGCGGGCAACATGGCCGGCACGCCGGTCGACCCCGACATCGGGTTCTCGATCGAGCTGTACGCGTCCGTCCTCGGCATGGCGTACATCCCGCAGACCTATGACCAGGACTTCCTGAACCGCTCGCGCATCTGGGTGAGTGGCGGCTCGGAGGAGGTCCAGATCGACCCGGCCCACACGGTGGTCCAGTACACGGACCCCGCGAGCGGCCTGACCTACAACGCGGTCTCGTACCCGGGCGCAGCGGGCAGCGAGACGGGCGTCGGCGCGCAGATGCTCCTGCACGCGGAGCGACTGGAGGCGCGTGGCGAGATCGCCGCGCTCCGCCGCTACGTCGACAACATCGACATCATCCGCCGGCTCACGTATCTGCTCGGCGCCGGCGCGCAGCCCTAGCCTGGCAGCCGGGAGCTGCTCACGGAGAGGGCACGCGCCTGCCGCGACCCACCGGTCCACGCGAGAGGTCCACCGGCTCGTGGTACCGTGAGCGCATGGTGCGCATCGTTCTCACGCTCGCTTGTGTCTGGGCCGCGGGCTGCTCGTGCAGTAGCTCCATCGGCGCGCGGCGCGACGCGGGCCGAGCCGGGGACGCGGGCGCGCCCGCGACCGACACGAGCCTGCCGCCCGTCGATGTGTTCCGGGCCGACGTGAACGCGAGCCCCGAGGTCTGCGACGGCGTCGACAACGACGGAAACGGCATCATCGACGACGTCGATCGGGGCGGCGACGGCGTCTGCGACTGCCTGCGCATCGCGACGCTGGGCGTCTCGGGGACCGCGGGCGGCAGCGGCGTCTTCGCGTCGTGGCTGGACGCTCGCAGCGACTTCGGCGCCGACGACCTCGGCGATCAGGTGCTCACGCCCGAGCTGCTCGCGCCCTACCAGATCATCCTCTCCCAGGACATCCAGGGCCGGACGCGCACCCCCGAGGAGGTCGCCGCGCTCGAGGCGTGGATCCGGAGCGGCGGCGGCTTCATGACGCTGATCGGCTACGCCGACACCAGCGAGCGCGCCAACGTGAACCTGCTGCTCGCGCCCACCGGCATCCAGTACGGCCCCGAGCCCATCCTCTGCGGCTGCGGGTTCACCCTGCCGATCGAGGGCTGGCACCCGCATCCGCTCTCCGAGATGGTCAGCCGGCTCGGCATCGACAACGGCTATCCCGTGACGGGCGCCGGGACCGTCGTCGCCGACCAGAGCGGCTACGACGTGCTGCGGGCCGTCGAGCTGGGACGGGGCCACGTGATCGTGTGGGGCGACGAGTGGATCTCGTTCGACTCGGAGTGGACGGGGCACCCCGACTACCAGGTGCAGCGCTTCTGGCTGAACGCGCTCAAGTGGATGTCGCCTGCGAACGTCTGCCAGGTGCCGATCCTCGTCTGAGCGATCGCTACCCGCCTGCGCGCTTGGCGCGATACAGCCTGTCCCTCAGCGTCGAGCGCGCCACGCCGAGCTCGCGCGCGGCCGCCGTCTGGTTGTTGGCGTGCTTGCGCATCAGCATCTCGAGCCCGGCGACCGGGCGCGTTCCGTCGCGCGGGCTCGCGGTGCGCGACATGGTGCTCTCGACGTCGTGGAAGTCGATCACGCCCGCGCTGAACGCGGCGGCGCCCTCGACGACGTTGCGTAGCTCGCGGACGTTGCCCGGCCAGGGGTGGGCCACGAGCCGCGAGAGAGCCGCTTCCGTGAACGTGCGAGGGCCGACCTCGCGACGCGCCGCCTCGAGGAAGTGCTCGGCCAGCGGCACCACGTCGGCGGGGCGATCCCGCAGCGGGGGGATCGCGAGCGGCAGCCGCGCGAGGCGGTAGTAGAGATCCTCGCGGAACTCGCCGCGCATGACCAGCGCCGGCAGATCGCGGTGCGTCGCGCACACGAGCCGGACGTCCACGCGCAGCGTCGACTCGCTGCCCACGCGCCGGATCTCCCAGGTCTCGAGGACTCGCAGGAGGCGCGCCTGCATCGCCAGCGGGAGCTCGCCGATCTCGTCGAGGAACAAGGTGCCGCCGTCGGCCTGCTCGAACACGCCGCGGTGCTGGCCCTGCGCGCCCGTGAACGCACCCTTCTCGTGGCCGAAGAGCTGGCTCTCCACCATCGACTCCTGGAAACCCGCCGCGTTGATGGTCACGAAGGGCCGCTCGCGGCGTCCGCTGCGCAGGTGAATCGCCCGCGCGATCCCCTCCTTGCCGACCCCCGTCTCGCCGACGATCAGCACAGGCCAGTGGAGGCGTGCGCAGCGCTCGACCGTCTCGAGCACCTCGATCATCGCCGGTGAGACCGCGACGATCCCGTCGGCGCGGGCGTCGCCCCGCTCACCGCTCGCGACCACCACGAGGTCGGTGCGGCCGACGCGGATGCGCGAGCCGGGCCCGATGCGCGCGAGGATCGTCGGCACGCCGTCGACGTACGTCCCGTTCCGGCTGCCGAGGTCGCGCACGAGGTAGCCGTCCTCGCTGGGCTCGATCCGCGCATGCCGCCCGCTCACGGTGCGATCGAGCAGCGTGAGATCGAGGCCGCGGTTGGCGCCGATGACCACGGGCCTCGAGGCGAGGGGCAGGCGCCGAGACTCCGCGCCTCCGACCACGAGCAGGCTCAGGCGCGACGGCTCGCGGCCCGTCACGATCACCGGCTCGGTCCGGCTCAGCGCCGCCCGCTCACCCGTCACGGCGTCGAGCACGCGCATGATCGTGTGGTGCTCGCCGACGGCGAGCGGGCGCTCCGGGACGAGCGCGAAGGGCGCGTGCGCCGTCTCGTCGAGGCGGTGCCCGACGACGGCGAGGCCGTCCCGCCTCAGCAGCAGCAGCCGCTCGGGCACCCTGGCGTCGTGAACGACGATGTCGCACCCCGCGCCGCTCCCGACCTCGAGCGGCCTCGCGTCGAGCGGAAAGATCCGCAGCGGCTCGCCGCGGAAGGAGAGAACGATGGCCTCCATGCCCGCTTATCGCGGCCCCTCCACGCGCGTTGCGCCGCCGCGGCCCGATCGCGTACTTTCGGCGCGTGAGCGAGACCCTCCGACGCACGCCCCTCTTCGAAGAACACAAGGCCCTCGGTGGCCGCATCGTCCCGTTCGCGGGGTGGGAGATGCCCGTCCAGTACGCCGGGCTGCTCAAGGAGCACGCCGCGGTGCGCACGGCGGCGGGCCTCTTCGACGTGTCTCACATGGGGGAGATGATCCTCGAGGGCCCGAAGGCGGAGGAGACCATCGACGCCCTGGTCACCGCCGACCTCACGAAGCTTCCCGACGGCAAGGCCGTCTACAACGTCGCATGCAACGCGGGGGGCACGATCCTCGACGATCTGATCGTCTACCGTCGCGGGCGGGATCGCTTCCTCGTCGTGATGAACGCGTCCAACCGCGACAAGATCGCCAGCCACTTCCGCAAGCACTGCGAGGGGAAGATCAGCTTCGAGGACGCGAGCGACCGCTTCGCGCTGATCGCGATCCAGGGTCCGAAGGCCGTGGACGTCGTGCGCGCGGCGGGGGCGAGCGAGGCGATCCCCGCGCTCGCGTCGTTCTCGCTCACCGACGCAGCGATCGCGGGGGTCCCGGTGATCGCGGCGCGGACCGGCTACACCGCCGAGGACGGCTTCGAGCTCTTCTGCGCGAACGCCGGGGCGGTGACCCTGTGGCGCGCGCTCGTCTCGGCGGGAAAGGCCTTCGGCCTCGAGCCCTGCGGTCTCGGCGCGCGCGACACGCTGCGCCTCGAGGGGCGGCTCTCCCTCTACGGCAACGAGATCGACGAGACGACCAACCCCCTCGAGGCGGGGCTCGGCTGGGTGGTGAAGCTGGACAAGCCGCGCGACTTCCTCGGCAAGGACGCGCTGAAGAAGATCCAGGCGGCGGGCCTGACGCGGAAGATGGTCGGCTTCGAGATGGTCGGCCGAGGCATCGGCCGCCACGGCTACCCGATCGTCGAGTGGGATGGGAGCGAAGCCGGCGGCAAGACGATCGGCATCGTCACGAGCGGCTCACCCTCGCCTACGCTCGACAAGAACATCGGGCTGGGATACGTGCCGACCGCACTCTCGGCGCTCGGCTCGAAGATCGGCGTCCAGGTCCGCGGCAAGGCGGTGGAGGCCGTCGTGGTGAAGACGCCGTTCTACAAGCGCGCGAAGTGAGAGTGAGACAGAGCGAGGGAGAGCGAGATGTCCAAGTACCCGTCGGATCTGAAGTACACCAAGGACCACGAGTGGGCGCGCAAGGAGGGCGACCTCGTGCGCGTCGGCATCACCGGCTACGCCGTCGAGCAGCTCGGCGACGTGACGCTGGTGGATCTCCCCAAGGTCGGCGCGAAGCTCGACGCCCACGCGCACTTCGGCGACATCGAGTCCGTCAAGACCGTCAGCGAGCTCTTCGCTCCGGTCCACGGCGAGGTCGCCGAGATCAACGACAAGCTCGAAGGCTCACCGGAGCTCGTCAACGAGGGCCCCTACGACAAGGGCTGGATGATCGCGCTGAAGGGCGCGGGCAGCCTGGATGGCCTGATGGACGCCGCCGCCTACGAGGCGTACCTCGGCACCCTGGACCACTGACCTGCGGGGCGCGATGCCCGTCATGGGCTTCGACGCAGCGCGTCGCCGATCCAAGCCTTCCGGCGCCCCTCGTATCTTTACAGGGACCGATCGGTTGTTATAGTCGTGGCACGTACGCTGCACGTTTCCGAGCGAGACGAGTCTGGCCCGAGCCGAGAGGAGACATCGCCATGCTGCCTCCCTTCATCATCGAGAAGATCCGCCGCCGCGAGGAAGACGAGGCGCGCAGGGAGCAGCGTCCTTTCGTGGACATCCCGATGCCTCCGCCCAGGCCCCGCGAGGCCGAGGGCGACGAGGCCAACCGCGGTGTCGTCGTCATCGACCTCGGATGATCGACGGCCCGACCGCTCGGGCACTCCCGCTCTGACAAGCGCGCCCGGATGTGACGTCCCGGCGCGCTTTTCGTTCACGGCGGCTATGATTGCGCCGGTGAGAGGTGCGCTGGCGTCGGTCGTGGTGGCCCTGTCCCTCTGGAGCGCCGCGTCATCGGCGCTCGCGCAGGATCCGAGCGACTTCGACCCGGACAACACGGAGTGGAACGGGCTCTCCGAGCTGCTCGCGATCGCCGAGCAGCGCTCCCACGCGTTGGTCACGCGCGACCTCGACGCCTCGACGCTGAGCGCCGACGATGCCGTACTGCTCGTCTCGCCGCGCGAGACCCCGCTCGCGGAGCCGCTCGTCGCGATGATGCGGGACGGCGGTCGCGTGGTGGTGGCCGACGACTTCGGCGCCGGTGGCGCGATCCTGGAGACGTTCCACATCGAGCGCCGCGCGCCGCGCACGGACGAGGGGGTCCTCCGTCTGCGCGGCAACCCGCAGCTCCTGGTGGCCCACCCCGCGATGCAACATCCGCTGACGCTCGGGGTCGACGCGCTCGTGACCAACCATCCCCAGGTCGCCGTGCATCACCCGGACGCCTCCCGCACGACGGAGCGGGGCGGACCGCTGCCGCCGATCTTCGAGATCGCCGCGGGCGACGCCGTGGTGCTCGCGGGCGCGGTCGGCGAGGAGCAGCACCAGGGCCGCCTCGTCGTCGTCTCGGATCCCAGCGTCCTCATCAACAACATGCTGCAGATGCGTGGCAACCGGCGCTTCGCGGAGAACCTGATCGAGTTCGTATCGCGGCCGGAGGGGCGCGTGCTGATCGTCCCGCCGGACGGGCGCGTCGGCGGCCACTACGGGCCGAGCACGCTCGCGGACCCGCTCTCGAACCTGCGCACGCTGCTCGGTGAGCTCGACCGTTGGTCGCTGCCCCCCGCGGCGCTCCGGGTCCTGGCCGCGTCGCTCGCCGCGATCTTGCTGCTCTTCGGCGCCGGGGTCCTGCCCAAGGCCTCGCCGTACGGGAGCGCGTCGTTCGCGACGCGGCCCGCGCAGGAGGGTGGCTTCGTCGGGCGCGTGGGATGGTACGCTGCGCGCGCCGCCGATCTCACGGAGCCCTTCCTCGTGTACAAGTTCGAGCTCGAGACCGAGCTGCACGCCCGGCTCGGCCTCTCGGGACGCTCTTCGTTGATGGACGTGGTGCAGGCGATGCAGAAACGTGGGCTCTCCGCGAGCGAGGTCGAGCAGGCGCGCGCGCTGCTCGGCGAGCTGTCCCGGGCCGAGGACCGGGCCGAGCGACACGCGGGCGATCATCCGATCTCCGAGACGCTGCTCCGCTCGCTCGTCACGCGTGGAGACGCGCTGCTCGAGCGAGTCGCCAAGCGAGAGCTGCGCTCGTGAGCGACGGGACGCTGCGCGACGGGGCCGTCACGCTCGAGCCTCACGAGCTCGCGGAGGTCTCGACGCGCGCGAACGCGGTCATCGACGAGGTCCAGCGCGTCTACGTCGGCACGCGCACGGTCCCGGAGCTCCTGCTCGTCACGCTCCTCGCGCGCGGCCACGCGCTGCTCGAGGGAGTGCCCGGGGTCGCGAAGACCACGCTCTGCAAGGCGTTCGCGGCCACGCTCGGCAGCTCGTTCCGCCGCATCCAGTTCACTCCCGATCTGCTACCCGCCGACATCACGGGCACCTACGTGTTCTCGCCGAAAGAGGGCACGTTCACCCTGCGAGAGGGCCCGATCTTCACCAACGTCCTGCTCGGCGACGAGATCAACCGCGCCCCCGCCAAGACGCAGAGCGCGCTGCTCGAGGCCATGCAGGAGCACCAGGCGACGATCGAGGGCGACACGCGGCCGCTCCCGGCGCCCTTCATCGTCCTGGCCACGCAGAACCCGGTCGAGCAGGCCGGGACGTACCCGCTCCCCGAGGCTCAGATCGACCGATTCCTCGTCCGGATCCTCATCGGCTACCCCGCGGCGCGAGACGAGAAGACCGTCCTGCGGCGCTTCCTCGAGGGCAGCCCGGAGGCGCGTCGGGTGCTCGACGAGGGCGAGGTCCGGCGCCTGCAGGCGCTCGTCGGCCGCGTGCACGTCGAGGAGGAGATCCTCGACTACGTCGTCCGGATCGCGACGTACACGCGGCAGCAGGCGAGGGTGCTCCTCGGCGTCTCGCCCCGCGCGTCGCTCGCGCTCGTGTCGGCCGCACGCGCGCGCGCGTTGATCGCAGGCCGGCCCTTCGTGTTGCCCGACGACGTGAAGGCGCTCGCGGTCCCAGTCCTCGCCCACCGTCTGGTTCTCACGCCGGAGGCCGAGATGGAGGGCACGAGCCGCCAGGATCTCGTGCAGAAGGCGCTCGCCGACGTGCCGCACCGGCGCGAGGCGTAGGGATCGCACGTGCTGCCGATCCCCACCCGAACGGCGAGCGCGCTCTGCCTGGCCGCCGCGATCATGACCATCACCGGCGCGCTGCTCGCGTCGGCGGCCGCGACGATCCTCGGGGGCGCCATCGCCGTGTTGCTCGCGATCGCGCTGATGACGACGATCCCGCTCGGCCGCCGGGTGCGTCGCGAGCGGCTCGAGTTCGCCTGGTGGCTCGCCCACGGCGATCCGGGCGCCGGTGGTGGCGCCGTCGTGCCGCGCACGCCCTTCGAGGTGCGCTGCTTCGTTCGCCACCGCGGCGAGGACTTCCTGCGACTCACGAACGTCGAGCCCATCATCCCGGGTGGAGCGGCCCTGGAGGACGAAGCGCTGCGCGCGATCGAGGTCACTCCCGGCTCCCGCACCGAGCTCTCGTTCCGGCTGGTCGCGCAGGCTGCCGGGCGCGTCGTGCTGCACGGCCTCGCGGTGACGCTCTCGGGGCCGCTCGGGCTCTTCGAGGTGCCTCTCTATTTCCCGAACCCGCTCGTGATCAAGGTGCTGCCGCAGGCGGCGGCACGCGTGCCGCGGGCGGTGCGCGCGCAGACGGGCGTGACCGTGGAGCGGAGCGGCGCGAGCCTCGTGTCGAGCGGTGGGGGCACCGAGCTCCGGGAGATCCGCGACATGGTGCCCGGAGATCCGTTCAAGCAGATCGCGTGGAAGGCGAGCGCACGTCGCGGGCGTCTGCTCGTGCGCGAGGTCGAGCAGGAGGTGGAGGAGACGCGCTACGTCGTGCTCGACGTCAGCGGCACGATGCGCGGCGGGGCGCTCGGCGCGCGCAAGCTCGACCACGCGATCGAGGCGATCGCGGCGCACGCGCGTCGCGGGCTCGCGGCAGGGGATCAGGTCGGGCTCTTGACGGTCGACGGGCGAATCCTCGCGCACGTCCCGGCGCACGACGGGCCGGCGCAGCTCTTGCGGATCTTCGACGCGCTGCTCGCGGCGACCGAGGTCGTGGACGAGGATCTCACGGATGCCGACGAGCTCGACGTGATCGGCGTGGTGGGCCGCTACCTGCGCCAGCAGGACGGCATCGACTTCGTCGCGAGCCGCACCGAGTGGAACGTGCCGCTCATGCTGCGGCACGTGCAGAAGGTGCTCGCGCAGGGCGACGGAGCCGAGGGCGCGAAGGCCGCGCCGATCGTCGCATCGACGCCCGCGAGCCATCTCCTGCGGCGCTTCTGCAAGGCGCGCGGCATCCCGCTCCCCTATCGCGCCGACCCGCGCGACGGCGCGAAGGCGCCCGGGCTGGCGGCGGCGTTGCGCGAGATCGGCGCGCGCACGAAGGGACCGGCCGGGATCGGGATCCTCACCGACCTCGACGGCGTCGGCGACCCCACGCCGCTCGTCAGCGCGGTCAAGCTCCTGCGCGCGCGCGGCCACTCGCTGACGATGTTCGTCCCCGATGCGCCGAGCTTCGCGCGCGCGCCCAAGACCGGCGGCGAGCGCCTGGTCTTCGACGTGTACGCGCGCGGCGAGCGGCGCCGCGTGGTGGACATGCGGACGCTGCTCGGTGCCCTCGGCGTCCGCGTGATCACGCTGCGTGCGTCCGACTCACCGGCGACCGCGCTGGCGGCGCTCGAGGTCGGCGCACGCCGCGCCGCGTGAGCCGATGCCGTCCCCGGTCGACGAGTGGGAGGATCCGCGCAAGGCCCTGGCCCGGCACGGCCTCTCGCCGAAGCGCTCGTTCTCGCAGAACTTCCTCGTCGCGCGCAGCGTCGTCGAGGCGATCGCGGATGCCGCCGTACCCGCGGCGGGCACGCACGTCGTCGAGCTCGGCCCGGGGCTCGGGACGTTGACCGCCGCCCTGCTGCGCCGCGGTGCGCGGGTCACCGCCGTCGAGCGGGATCGCGACATGATCGCCGTGCTGCGCGCCGACCTCGGGGATCGCGCGCTCGAGGTCATCGAGGCCGACGCGGCTCAGGTCGACCTGTCCGGGCTCGGACGGCAGGGCCCCTTCGTGCTCGCCGGGAACCTGCCGTACGCGGCGACCGGCGCGATCCTGACGAACCTCGGCCGCCATCGCCGCGCGCTCACCCACGCGGTGCTGATGATCCAGAAGGAGGTGCGGGATCGCCTCGTGGCGTCACCGGGCACGAAGGCGTGGGGCATGCCCAGCGTGTTCGTGCAGGCAGCGTTCGAGGTCCGCTCCCTGCTCCGCGTGCCTGCGGGCGCGTTCCATCCCGCGCCCAAGGTGGACAGCGCGGTCGTGCGCCTCGTGCCGCGGGCGAGGCCGCGCGCGGAGGAGACCGAGACGTTCGTGCGCGTCGTGCACGCGGGCTTCGGAACGCGACGCAAGACGCTGCGCAACGCGCTCGGGCGAGACTACCCGCTGGACGCCGTCGATCGCGCGCTCTCGGCCTGCGGGATCGACGGCGTCCGGCGCGCCGAGACGCTGACGATCGAGGAGCTCGCGGCGATCGCTTCCGCGATCGAGTGAGTGACGAATCGAGCCCCGTCGATCTCGACCGGGCCGCGCCGGTCGTCAGCGCGGCGATCGCGCACGCCATCGAGTAGAGTTCGCCCGTGTTGCGTCGCTCGGTCGCGATCGTTTCCGTCCTGGCCCTCGGCGGGCTCGCGTCCGCGCAGCCGGCCGCGGCGGTCGATCCGCTGCTCGCCGGGCACGACACCGACCCGCTCGAGCTCGCGCGCGTGGTCGATCGGATCGGCGACGACGCCGTGCTCGCGCGGCTCGCGCCCGAGACGCCGATCGCCGTGCGTGTGCTCGCCGTCTCGGCGACGCCGCGGCTGCACGCGCCGGAGGCGGCGCTGCCCACGCTGGCCGAGCTCGCGGGCGGTCGCGACCCGGATCTCGCGCCGCGCGCGTTGCAGGCGATCTCGGAGATCGCGCGCTCGCTCGACGCGCGCTCGCTCGACGCGCGTGAGAGCGAGCGCGCGGAGCTCAGGGCCGTCCTGCCGAGGCTGACGGGCATCGGCGAAGACGAGAGCGCGCGGGCGGACCTGCGGCGCGCCGCCGCCGAGGCCCGGATCGCGCTCGAGCGGCTCGCGACGTCGGAGTGAGACCGCCCCGCGACCAGGGCCGCGACGGTCGGCGAGCTGGCTCCGACCGTGCACCTGCCCTCGCCAGGGCCACCGCCCGGCGCCGGCGCCTCCGAAGGCGGGGGCGCGCAGGGTGAGAACCAGGGACCTCATTCGGCAGGTCCGCGGCGCATCGAGGCACAGGTCGACTCCGTTTCTGTCGGCAATTCGTGTGGCACGGCGATCGCTACGCATCCCGGCGTGCGGTTGAACGATACTGGCCGCGGGAGGCTGCGATGAGCTCGATGCGCTGTGGTGCCTGCGGTCGTCGGTGTGACGCGAGTGACTCGATCTGCCTCTTCTGCGGTCGAGACCCGCGAACGGCGTCGTCCGGGCCCGCCGTGGCGCGCAAGGCGATGACGGCGGGCGGCCTGGTGATCGTCGCGTCCGCGATCGTCGCGGCGCCCGTGCTCCTCGCGGCGTGCGGCTGCGGCGGCTGCGGCGCGCCGAGCCCGATCTACGACGCCGGCCGCGGCGGTGACGCCGGCCCCGGCGGCGACGCCGGCCCGCAGAGCTGAGGCTCGCCGAACGGCGCAATTCCGCGCTCGCGCGGCGCCGGTTTTCGGGTAGATCAGCGCCCGCCCGTATGCGCTACCTGCCCCACACGCAGTCCGAGATCGAGAGCATGCTCGCCGCCATCGGGGCGCCGTCGCTGGACGCCCTCTTCGACGACGTCCCCCCCGCGTATCGCCTGAACCGGCGCCTGGCGATCGAGCCTGCGCTCGACGAGGCGTCGCTCATGGGGCACCTCGAGGCGCTCGCGAGCAAGAACGACTCGTCGCGCGCGCTCTCGTTCCTCGGCGCGGGGCTCTACCACCACCACATCCCGCCTGCGGTCGACCAGCTGCTGCTGCGGAGCGAGTTCTACACCGCGTACACGCCCTACCAGCCCGAGGTCGCGCAGGGCACGCTGCAGGCGATCTTCGAGTTCCAGACGATGGTCGCCGAGCTCTTCGGCATGGAGGTCGCGAACGCGTCGATGTACGACGGCGCGAGCGGCGCAGCCGAGGCCGTGACCATGGCGCGCCGCGTGACGGGCAAGACGCGCATCGTGCTCAGCGCGGGACTGCACCCCGAGTACCGCGAGACCATCGCGACGTACCTACGCAACATCGACGCCGGCAAGCCCGAGCTCGCGCTCGCGCGCCTCAACGACGACGGGCGCACGGACCTCTCGGAGCTCGAGGCCTGCGTCGACGACGCGACGGCGGCGGTGCTCGTCGGCTATCCGAACTTCCTCGGCTGCGTGGAGGATCTCGCGGCGATCCGCGCGATCGCGACGAAGAAAGGTGCGCTGCTCGTCACTGCGACGGCCGAGCCCTATGCGATGTCGCTGCTCGCGCCGCCCGGCGCGTTCGGCGCGGACATCGCGGTCGGCGAGGGTCAGGCGCTCGCGCTCCCACCGCAGCTCGGTGGTCCCGGCGTCGGTCTCTTCGCGACCCGCAAGGAGCACCTCCAGAAGATGCCGGGCCGCCTCGTCGGCGAGACGGTCGACCAGGCGGGCACCCGCGGATACGTGCTCACGCTCTCGACGCGCGAGCAGCACATCCGCCGCGAGAAGGCGACGAGCAACATCTGCACGAACCACGGCCTCGTCGCGCTCGCGCTCACCATCCGCACCGCGATGCTCGGCAAGAAGGGCTTCGACGAGGCGGGCCGAGCGTGCCTCTCGAAGGCCGAGTACCTCAAGGGACGCATCGTCGCGACCGGCCGCTACTCGCTCCCGGCGAGCGCGCCGACGTTCAACGAGTTCGTCGTGCGCCGCAACGAGGGCAAGGCGGCGCCGCTGCTCGCCGCGCTCGGCGCCAAGGGCATCCTCGGCGGTGTGCCGCTCGGCAGGTTCTACGCGGATCGCGACCGCGACTTCCTGGTCGCCGTGACCGAGCGCCACACCAAGGCGGATCTCGATCGCCTCGTCGACGCGCTGGCCGCGGTCTGAGGTACACCGCTCCCTTCGCGTGCTCACCACTCGCCGACGTTCGGGGCCGACCTCCACGGCTCCTCGAGCGGCCGGGCGTCTCCCTTCTGGAGCAGCTCGATGGAGTGTCCGTCGGGGGTCTTCACGAACGCCATCTTCCCGTCGCGCGGCGGTCGGTGGATCGTGATCCCGCGGTCGCGTAGCCGCGCGCACGTGGCGTAGATGTCGTCGACCTCGAACGCGAGGTGGCCGAAGAAGCGCCCGGTGGGGTTGGGCTCCTTCTGGTCCCAGTTATAGGTCAGCTCGATCTCGGCCGGGCTCGCCTCGACACCGCACGCGAGGAACACGAGCGTGAAGCGGCCCTGCTCGCTCTCGCGGCGCCGCGTCTCGCGCAGCCCCAAATCGTCGACGAAGAACCTCAGCGCGGCGTCGAGGTCGCGCACGCGAAGCATGGTGTGGAGGTAGCGCATGGCGCGAGCGTACTACGATGCGCCGATGGTCCAGCCGATCTCGGGAGCCGTTCTCCGCAACCGCGGGCCGATCGCCGACGTGCTCGTGCGTGTGCTGCCGGAGCGAGGAACCGTGCTCGAGATCGCGAGCGGCGGCGGCGGGCACGCGGCGTACTTCGCCGAGCGTCTTCCAGAGCTGATCTTCCAGCCGACGGAGGCGAGCGACGAGGCGCTCGGCGAGATCGATGCCCGGGCCGCCATGCGGACGGCAGGGACGGTGTTGCCCGCGATGCGGCTCGACGTGCTCGCGCAGCCCTGGCCGATCGCTCGGGCCGACGCAGTCCTGTGCATCAACATGATCCACGCGTCGCCGCCCTCGACCGTGCCGGCGCTGATGAGGGGCGCCGCCGCGCTGCTGGCCCCGGGCGCGCCGCTCGTCACCTACGGGCCCTACAAGATCGGTGGCCAGCACACCTCCGAGAGCAACGTCGAGTTCGACGCGTGGCTCAAGCGCGAGCGCGACCCGCGGTTCGGGGTGCGCGATCTCGAGGCCGTCGTCGCCGAGGCAGAGGCGTGCGGGCTGCGTCTCGACGAGCGCGTGGCGATGCCGGCGAACAACTTCGTGCTCGTGCTCCGGCGCGTGTGATACGAGACGGCATGCGGATCTGGCTCTCGTGTGCGCTGCTCTCGCTCGTCTCGTGCACCCCCTCGTCGGCGTCGACGCCCGACGCGGGCGACGACGCGAGCGTCGTGGACGACGCCGGCCGCGACGCGGCCCCGCGCCCCGACGTCGGTCCCGACGCCTACGTGCGGGACGCGAGCTGGACCGACGCCGGGATGCCGCGCACCGACTACGGCAGCGCCGGTCCGCATCCCGTCGGGAACGTGCACGTGACGATGCTCGACCGCACGGGCGCGCGGATGCTGCCGGTGGAGATCTGGTATCCGGCCGACGAGAGCGCGCGCGCCGCGGCGACGACGGGGCAGTCGATGTCGGCGTTCGAGTCCGGTGCGCGCGCGGCGACGCTCACGTCCCTCGTCGCCACGGCGCCGGCGAGCTGCATCCGGGCGCAGACGCGCTCGGCGGCGGCGCCCGCGGCCGCCGCGGCCAGCACGCCCTGGCCCGCCATCGTGTTCTCCCACTGCCACGGCTGCATGCGCTTCGACGTCGCGGAGATCGCCGAGCGCCTCGCCTCGCACGGCATCGTCGTCGCGGCGCCCGATCACCTCGAGGACACCTATTGGGACGCGACGCTCGCGCCGCTCGACGCCACGTACCTCGCCGTCCGCTCGAGCGACGTCTCGAGCGTGCTCGACCGCCTCCTCGACGCGACGGCGACGGAGCTGCCCGTCGATCTGCGTGGCCACGTCGACGCGACGCGCGTGGGCGTCATGGGCCACAGCTACGGCGCGATCACGACGGGCGCGGCCGTCATGTCGGACAGCCGATTCGTCGCGGCGATGGCGATCGCAGCGCCGCTCTCGGCGTTCGGCGCGGACGTCTCCACGATCCACGTCCCCTACCTGTTCCTGCTCGCGCAGGAGGACAACAGCATCGGCCTCGCGGGAAACGCCGTGCTCCGCAACGACTACACGCACGTCGGCGGTCCCGCTTGGCTCGTCGAGGTCGCCGACGCTGGTCATTTCTCCTTCTCGGACATCGCCGGCCTGCACGACGGCTGGAACGCCGGCTGCGGGATGGGCATGCGCCAGGCGCCGCCGCGCGCGGCGTTCACCTACGCCGACAACGCCGAGGCGCGCGAGCTCGGCGCCGACGTGGCCGCGGCGTTCTGGGGCAGCCAGCTGCTCGGCGATCCCGCCGCGGTGAACCAGCTCAGCGGGCTCGAGGGCCGCGCCCTGGTGTCGATGCACGACTGAAACGCGCACCTACCCGCAGGACGCGTGTCGTTTCGGGTACTTGCGAGGGGTTGGAGTGACCCCAGGTCAGGGTGATCCGTGGATCGCCGCGGTGAGGGCCGCGGGATCGCCGGCGAAGGCGGACGCGCGGAGCTCGTAGTCGATGGGCTCCAGGACCCATGCGCTCGTCGCGCTGTCCCAGGTGCGCAGGTCGTCCGCGCGCAAGGTCATCGTGACGTCGGCGCTCGCGTGCGCGGCGAGCTCGATCTGGCCGAAGCCACGCAGATCCTCGGGCGCGCGCACCACGGCGCTGCCGATCGCGGCGA
Organism: Sandaracinaceae bacterium; assembly: GCA_044220955.1. Classification (GTDB taxonomy): domain Bacteria; phylum Myxococcota_A; class Polyangia; order Polyangiales; family Sandaracinaceae; genus JBBSAT01. The sequence continues at coordinate 51,450 of JBGAQA010000001.1, read as the reverse complement.
CGTAGAGCTCGACCGTGTCGATCGCGGCCGCGCCGCCCTCGTTCGTGACGGTGACCGTGACGTCGATCGCGTCGCCGGGGTGCGCGGTCGCGCTCGAGACGCGCAGGTTCGAGAGCGAGAACGTCGTGTACGAGAGACCGAAGCCGAAGGGGTAGGCGGGCGCGACGGACGCGTCTTCCAGGTAGCGGTAGCCGTGGAGGTAGCCGTACGCGACCGTCGGCGACGTGGAGTCGAAGGGCGGCAGGTCCGTCTCCGCGACGGGGATGCTGAACGGCAGCCGCCCGGAGGGCGCCGCGTCGCCGAAGACGACGTCGGCGATCGCCTCGCCCCCGCGCGCGCCCGGGTAGAACGCGAACAGGATCGCCTCGACCTCGCTCTCCCACGGCCGCGTGAGCAGCGCCGCGCCGCCCTCGAGGATCACGATGGTGCGCGCGTTCGCCGCCGCGACGGCGCGGATCAGCGCGACCTCCGCGGGCGGCACCTCGAGGCTCTCGCGGTCGCCGGCGGCGAGGTCGCCCTCGCCCTCGTCGCTGCTCCGAAGGCCCGTGACGACGATCGCGACGTCGGCGGCCGCGACCACGGACGTCGCCGCCGCGTCGAGCGAGGTGCCGGGCACGTGCGTCACGGTGACAGCCGATCCAGCCCGCCCGGTGAGGCCCTCGAGCGCCGTCACGACGTCCGTCGGCGTCACGTCGCTCGATCCGACGTCTCCGATGTTCTCCTCGTCTGCGTTGCGCCCGAGCACGACGATGGAGCGCACGGCCGCACCGACCGGCAACGCAGCGCTCTCGTTGCGCAAGAGCACGATGCCGCGACGCGCGACCTCCCGGGCGAGCGCGAGGTGCTCCGCCGTCTCGCGCTGCGTGGGGTCGTCGATCCGCACGCCCCGCGTCCGAGGTGGCGCCGCGTCGAGCCCGAAGCAGAACATGCCGCGCAGGATCTCGCGTACGCGGAGGTCGATCGTCGCCTGATCGATCGCCCCGCGCTCGAAGTCGGCGCGCAGGTCGCGGTAGTGCATCGCACCAGGCATCTCGATGTCGAGACCCGCGATCGCCGACTCCGCGCTGCCGTGCGTGCCGAGCAGCCAGTCCGACTCGACGAAGCCCGCGAAGCCCCACTCGGTGCGCAGGATGTCGGTGAGCAGGTGCGCGTTCACGTCGCAGTAGGCGCCGTTCAGCTGGTTGTAGGCGCTCATCACCGACCCGGCGTGCCCGTCGATGATCACGCGCCGGAAGTGCGGGAGGTACACCTCCCGAAGCGTCCGCTCGTCCATCGTCACGTCGACGGTGTGTCGCGTGTCCTCGATCGAGTTGGCGGCGAAGTGCTTCACGCTGGCGAGCAGGTGCTCGCTCTGGACGCCCAGCACGAACCCGAGGCCCATCTCCCCGAGGTGGTGCGTGTCCTCGCCGTAGGTCTCCTGCGCGCGTCCCCAGCGCGGGTGCCGAAGGATGTTGATGGTCGGCGCGAGAACGACGTCCGCGCCCGCGGAGCGGTGCTCGACGGCGATGGCGGCCCCGACGCGTCGCTCGAGCGCCGGGTCCCAGGTCGCGCCGCGCATCATGCCGACGGGGAACGCGGTGCCATGCAGGTTCGTGAAGCGCGAGAGCCCGCGCGGCCCGTCGAGCATGTGCAGACCGGGGATGCCGAGCGCGGCGATGCCGTCGACCTGCCACGTGCCGTCGACGAGCCCCGTGGAGGCGCCGTGCATGAGCGCGATCTTCTGGTCGAGCGAGAGCTGGGACAGCAGCGCGGTGATGTGCGCCTCGATCGCCGCGTCGTCGTGCCCGACGCAGTACGCGATGGTGTCCGGCGTCGGGGCGAAAGGCGCGGCCGTCCAGGTGATCGCGGCGTCCAAGCGCACCACGGGCGTATCGGTGCCGGCATCGGCGCTCCCGTCGAGGGCCGCAGGACCAGGCTGCGAGCACGCGCCGAGGGCGAGGACGAGGAGGGCGAGGAGGGCGAGAGAGCGCACACGAAGTTGGTATCACGCCCCGCGGCGCCAGCGCGAACGCGGATCGGCGCTAGATAGCGCACCCATGACGAGCGGGCGGGTCTTGATCGTGGGCGCGAGCCTCGCGGGCGGGCGGGCGGCCGAGCAGCTACGCCGGGGTGGGTGGCAGGGATCGATCACGCTGATCGGCGACGAGGTCGAGCGTCCCTACGATCGCCCGCCGCTCTCGAAGAAGCTGATCCGCGGCCAGATCGAGGAGGCCAAGCTCTTCTTCCGTGCTCCCGGCTGGTACGACGAGCACCGCATCGAGCTGGTCACGGGCCGGCGCGCGCGCGGGCTCGACACGACGGCGCGCGAGGTCGAGCTCGAGGGGGGCGAGCGGGTGCCCTTCGACCACCTGATCGTCGCGACCGGAGCTGCCGCACGGACGCTCCCCTGCGAGGGCGCCTCGCTCCCCGGGGTGTACGTCCTGCGCTCGCTCGCCGATGCGCGCGCCATCCGCGAGGAGGTCGTGACCAAGAAGCGCGTGGTGGTCGTGGGCGCCGGCGTCATCGGCGCCGAGGTCGCGGCCTCGTGTCGTGACGAGGGGCTCGAGGTCGTGATGATCGAAGCCGCCGAGCGACCGCTCCTGCGCGCGTTCGGGGCCGACGTCGGCGCGTTCTACGCCGAGCAGCATCGCGCGCGCGGCGTGGACCTGCGCTGCGGCGTGGGCGTCTCGGCGATCCGCGGCGCGGCTCGCGCGGAGGAGGTGGTGACCACGAGCGGCGAGCGCATCCCCTGCGACTTCGTCGTCGTCGGGATCGGCGTCGCGCCGAGCACCGAGTGGCTGGCGGGGTCGGGCGTCCGCACGGACCGCGGGGTGATCGTGGACGCGCACTGCCAGACGAACGCCCCGGGCATCTACGCCGCGGGCGACGTCGCGTGCGGCCCGGCGCGCGCGCTCGGCGGCAAGCACGTGATCGTCGAGTCGGTCGACAACGCGCAGACGCAGGGCGCTTGCATCGTGGCGAACCTCCTCGGCAAGCCGGAGGTGCACGACACCGTGCCCTTCTTCTGGTCGGATCAGTACGACCTCAAGATGCAGAGCGTCGGCCACGTGGCCGACTACGATCGCGTCGTCCATCGCGGCTCGCGCGAGGCGCGCGCGTTCGTCGCGTTCCACCTCCGGGGAGGCAAGCTCGCCTTCGCGATCGGCGTCAACCGCCTCAAGGAGATCGCGGGGGCCAAGAAGCTCATCGCCGCCGGCGTCGACGTGTCGCCCGAGGCGCTCGCCGACGACACCGTCGCGCTCTCCACGCTGCTGCCCGCGAGCTGAGCGCCGCCGCGCAGCGGGCACGAGCGGACGTGTCCCGGCGCTCGGGCCCCTACACACCGCGACGCCGCCTGCTTCCGGAGCGCCTGCGGACCTGATCGTTACCCGAGCGCCCAGCGTTCGATCAGTACGGAGAGTCGCGGTAGCCCTCGACGTGGGTGTCGCCCGTCGCGGTCCCCTCGCCGGTCTCTTCGTGCGACGTCGTCGCGCGTGGGATGCGCGCCATCCGCGCGTTCACGTCCAGCGTGGCGCCGCTCACCGTCGCGTCCATCGGCATGTCGCGGAAGCCAGGGTGACTGAACACGAAGTGCAGCGTCGCGCCCTCCTCGGCGAGCGCTCCGGTGAGCTCCACCTCGCTGGGCGTCGGCCCGTAGGTGCGATCGCCGAGGACCACCGTGGCGCCCGTGGGCTGCGAGCGCAGCGACACGAGCACCGTGCGGATGGTGGTCTCGGGCAGAGGGGCCACGACCGCGGTCGTGCCCAGGGCGGTCGAGGGAGGCGGTAGCGCCTCGGTCGTCGTCGTCGGCGGCGGCGTGGGCGTCGCGAGCGTGGTGGTGGGCGGGGCGGCTGGCGCCTGGCCGAACACGACGTAGCCGCCCACGGCGGCCACCAGCGCGACGACGCCGATCGCCGCCCAGAGCACGCCGTTGCCGCGTGACGCGGGCGGGGCCTCGGACAGGACCGGCGCCGGCGACGGAACCGAGGACGCGCCGAGCGGCGTGACGCCGTGGTCGGGTGTTCCGGTCGCGACGCGCACGGCGGGGCCGCTGCCGGTCGTGTTCGCGAGCGACATGACGCCCGACTTCATCGCGTCCCACTCGCCCGTCATCGCGGCGATCTGCCCCGACGACGACGTCGGCCCCCCCATGGCTTCCTTCAGCGCCAGGAGGAACTGGTCCATGTCGTTCCAGCGCTCCTCGCGGACCTTCGCGAGGCAGCGCATGGTCGCGTGCACCACGCCCAGCGGGAGCGGGTCGCGCCCCTCGGGCGCCGCGACCGTCTTCGGGATCTCGCGGATGTGGTCCATCAGGACCTGCATCGGCTGCTCGCGCTGGAAGGGCGGCTTGCCCGCCAGCATCTCGTACAGGATCACGCCGACCGAGTAGAGGTCCGAGCGCGCGTCGAGCTTCTCGCCCTGGATCTGCTCGGGGGACATGTACTTGGGCGAGCCCATGAACACGCCCGTCTGCGTGATGTCCTCGATCTCGCCCTCGGCGCCGCCGGTCTCCTTCGCGAGCCCGAAGTCGAGGACCTTCACCGTCTCGTCGCCGCCACGCTGCACGAGCATCACGTTGCCCGGCTTCATGTCGCGGTGGACGATGCCGATGCGGTGCGCCTCGCGCAGCGAGCGCGCGATCTGCTTGGTGATCTCGATGGCGCGCTCGGGCGCGATGGCGCCCTCCTTCGCGATGATCTCCTTGAGCGTGAGCCCCTCGAGGAGCTCCATGGCGATGAAGTAGAGGCCGTCGTCGGTCTGGCCGTAGTCGAACACGCGCACCGTGTTCGGGTGCGTGAGCTTGGCGGCCGTCGACGCCTCGAGGAGGAAGCGCTTGCGGAACTCCGGGTCCTGGTCCTCGTCGTGGCGGAGCGAGAGAACCTTGATCGCGACGGCGCGCCCGAGGGGGAGCTGCTCGGCCCGGTAGACGGCCCCCATGCCGCCGCGCGCCAGCGCCGCGATGATGCGGAAGCGCCCGTCGAGCGTCCGCCCGACGAGGTTCTCCGGGGCGTCGACCTGGGTCGACTTGGACGCGGGTTGGTTCATCCAGCCTGCTCGCAGCTTACCAGAATGGCGGAAGATCCCAAGGGCGGGCCTTCAGGTCCGCTCGGGGGCGTCGAACACCGAGAGGGTGACGTCCAGCGGGCCATTGCTCAGTGCGTGGGCTGACACGGCGACGAAGGGCAGCTTGGCCGGAAGCTCTCCCAGGACGGCCAGGCGGGCCGGGCGGGCCCGACGCAAGAGGGCCACGAGATCCTCCATGGCTTCGGCCGCTCCGGAGATCCGGACGCCGTAGGGCGGGTTGGTCACGACGAAGGTCCCCGGTCCGGGGATCGCCGCTTCCGAGGCGCGGCAAACGGAGAACCGGACGCGGGCCCCGGCGTCGCGGGCGTTCTTGGTGGCCGCGTCGATCGCGGCCGGATCGGCGTCGCTGGCGACGATCGTCGGACCCTCCGGCCGGGCCCGCGCAGCCACCCGCGCCCGGACCGCCGCGAAGGAGGTGGCCCGGGCGGCGTCGTGGTCGGCCCAGCGCTCGATCCCGAACCGGGCGTGGCGCAGGCCCGGCGCGACCTCCCGGGCCCAGAGGTCCGCCTCGATCGCGATCGTGCCGGAACCGCACATCGGATCGAGCAGCGGGCTCTTCCGGTCCCAGCCGCCGAGCCGCAGTACGGCGGCCGCGAGCGTCTCCTTCAGGGGCGCATCGCCGATGCGGCGTCGATAGCCCCGCTCGTGCAGCGAGCGGCCCGAGACGTCCGCGTAGAAGCTCGCGGTGCCGCGCGAGAGGTGCACGAAGACGCCGACGTCGGGGTCGTCGCGGTCGACGTCGGGGCGGCGTCCCGAGTGATCCCTCTCACGCAGGCGATCGACGATGGCGTCCTTGACCTTCATCGCGACGAAGCCCGTGTGGCGCAGCGCCTCGTCCTTGCTGACGGCGCTCACGGCCAGCGTGCGCTTCGCGTCGAGGACGCGCTCCCAGGCGATCGTGCGTGCGGCGTCGTAGAGCTCGCCCTGATCGCGCACCGTCGCCGTCCCGAGCGAGAGGAGCACGCGAACCGCGATGCGGCTCTCGAGACAGACGCGCAGCGCGTCCTCGTGCGAGCCCAGGAAGCGCACGCCGCCGCGGTCGGCGCGCACCTTGCGCATGCGCAGCTCCTTCAGCTCGTCACGCAGCGCGACCTCCGTCCCGCGGGCCGCGGTGACGAAGAAGGCGGGGAGCTCCTCTCGCTCGCGCTCCGTCACATGCGCTCGATCACGTCGATGCCGATCGATCGCAGCCCGCGCCGCAGCTGCCGGCCGGCCAGCGCCACGAGCGCGAGGCGGCTCTCTCGCGTCGAGCCCTCGCTCTTGAGGACGGGGCACGCCTCGTAGAACGAGCTGAGCTCGCTCGCGACCGCGTAGAGGTGATCCGTGAGCAGGTGCGGCTGGTAGGTCTCGGCGGCGGCGTGCACCACGTCGGGGAACTTCAGCAGCGTGCGCGCGAGCGAGAGCTCCTGCGGCGCGTCGAGCACGATGGACGAGGGCGCGAGGGTGCGCTCGTCGATCTCGCCCTTGCGGAAGATCGCGCCGGCGCGCGCGGCGGCGTACTGGATGTAGACGCCGCAGTTGCCGGTGAGCGCGATGAGCTTGGCCCAGTCGAACTGGTAGTCGCTGAGCCGGTTCTGCCGGAGGTCGGCGTACTTCACCGCGCCCGCGCCGACCGCGCGCGCCACGATCGGGAGCTCGTGCTCCGGCAGGTCGACCTCGGCCTCCTTCATCAGCTCGAGCGCGCGGCGCTCCGCCTCGTCGAGGAGCGAGGCGAGCGGGATGGTCTTGCCGCTCGCGTCGCGCGTCTTGAGGGGCTTGCCGTCGGTCCCGAGGATGGTGCCGAAGCCGACGTGCGTGAGGCCCATGGTGACGCCGAGCTTCCGCGCGACCGCGAAGAGCTGCTCGAAGTGCAGGCTCTGGCGCACGTCGACGACGTAGACGGCGCGGTCGGCGTGGAAGTGATCGCGCCGGTACGCGATGCACGCGAGGTCGCTCGTCGCGTAGAGGTACGCGCCGTCCTTCTTCTGGACGATGTAGGGCTCCTTCTGCTTCTTCAGCTTCTCCGGCGCGTCGTGCCAGATCTCGTCGCCGAAGAAGATGCAGAGCGCGCCCTCGTCGCGGCGCGCGAGGCCCTTGGCCTCGAGATCCCTCGCCACGCCCTCGAGCATCGCGTCGTACGCGCTCTCGCCGAGCCAGTGATCGAAGCGCACGCCGAGCCGCTCGTACATGCGGTCGAGCTCGACGCGCGTGATCGCCACGAATCGCTCCCAGAGGGCGCGGTTCTCGGGGTCGCCCTTCTGGAGCTTGGCGAGCTCGGCGCGCGCGGCATCGGCGAACGCAGCGTCCGTCTCGGCGAGCTGGCTCGCCTGCTTGTAGAGGCCCTCGAGGTCGTCGAGCGACATCGCGCCGCCCTCCTCGCCCGGCCGGAAGCGCCGCAGCCCCGCGATCAGGAGGCCGTACTGCGTGCCCCAGTCGCCGACGTGGTTGTCGCGGATCACGTCGTGGCCGACGAACGAGAGCAGCTCGCAGATCGCGTGGCCGAGGATGGTCGAGCGCAGGTGCCCGACGTGCATCTGCTTGGCGATGTTCGGGCTCGAGTAGTCGACGACGATGCGGTGCTTGGTCTCGGCGGGCGGCACGCCCTGGCGCGGATCGCCGAGCGCGTGCCGCAGCGTGCTCGCGATGAAGGCCGGCGCGAGCGTCACGTTGACGAAGCCAGGCCCCGCCACCTCGGCCTTCGCGATGGCCTCGTGCTCGCGCAGCACCGCCGCGACGGGCTCGGCGAGCTCGCGGGGGTTCTTCTTCTGCTGCTTGGCGAGCGGCATCACGCCGTTCACCTGGTAGTCGCCGTGCTTGGGGTCGCTCGTGGGCCGGAGCACGGCCGGCGTGCGCACGCCGAGGGCGCGCTCGATGGCCGAGGCCGCGACCTCGTCGAGCAGTCGTTCGATCCGCATCCGCGCTGCTTACCACGGCGCGCACCAGAGCCAGCCGCGTTGACATGCCCGGGCCGCCCGCCGACCCTGATCACCCGGAGGCCCACGATGCGCGACCGAGCCCTGGTCCTGTCTGTCTGTCTGTCTGTCTGTCTTGCTCCGGAGCGACGACCCTTTTCGTCGGCTGTGAGACGGTGGAGCAGACGGCGGTCGACCGCGAGAACATCGTGGGTCTCCTCCCGGATGGCGGAACGCTTCCGGACGGTGGCCTGCCGCCCGACATCGCCCCGACCACGTCCGCGCAGTCGGTGCGCGACGCGGTGGTGCGGACGCACAGCCCCGAGCGCCGCGACGAGACGTCGGGTGCGCTCATCCGCCTCGCCGGCACCTGCGGCGGCATCCTCATCACGCCGCGCGTCGTGGCGAGCGCTGCTCACTGTGGGTCGCCCGACCGCGTCGCGTTCGGTCAGGCGTTCACCGACTTCGGCGCGACGCCCATCACCGACCCGGGGCAGGTCGGTGTGCTCAGGTGCCTCGCGCATCAGCACGCGCTGCGTCTCGACGCGACGGCGGCGCCGCCGTGCACCGACATGGACCTGTTTCCGGGGGAGGCGACGAGCCTCGACTGGGAGCTGCTCCTGCTCGATCGTCGCGTCGATGCCCCCGTGCAAGCGACGACGATCTCCGCGACCCCGGCGGGTGTGCGCGACGAGACACCGATCGCGAACGGGACGCCGACGCCGCTGCGCTGGGTGAACATCGAGCACGACCCCGTCCGGGTCGATGCCGGAGCTCCGGGCGTGGACGGCGGGGTCGTGGCTCGCGCGAACCGCGGCCGTGGTCGCGTCTACGCGGACGTCACCTTCGGCGCTGTCGGACCCGCGCTCGGGGGAACGCTGGTCGGGCGAGGCGACTTCACGAGCTTCGGCGACGACGCGACCAGCGTTTTCTTGAGCGTCGCGCTCGGCGACTCCGGCTCGCCGTTCTACTCCGGCGATCCGGACAGCGCGATCTCGCTCGTCACGGTCGCCACCGAGCAGCGCAACTTCCGGCCCGATGCGGGCGTCGGCACCGATGCCGGCCAGGTTACCTTCAACCCGAACGTGCTCGGCAGTCGGCCGGTCTGGGACGCCGACGTACGGACGCTCACCGACCAAGTCTTGCACTGCTCCGGCCCGAACGGGTGCTTCCTGAGCACCGATCGCTCGGCGCGCGGATGGTTCGTCGGCCCGGCAGACTACCCCGCGACGCACAGGGAACAGCCCGGCGACCAGGACGGCGACGGATTGCGCGAGGATCTGGGCCACGACGACTGCCCGCTCGTCTACGACCCCGATCAGGCCGACCGCGACGGAGACGGAGTCGGCGATGCGTGCGACAACTGCGCGCCACCCGCCACTGGCGAAGCCAGCGACTCGTTCAACCCCGACCAGATGAATTGCAACCTCGACGCCGAGCTCGCGGCGGACCGATGTGATCCCACCAGCGCCGACTGCACCGGATCGCTGGGCGTAGCGCTTGGCGATCAGTGCGATCCGATCCCGTGCGCGCGCACGTACCTCGACCTCGTGAGGACCGGCAGCACGACGCTCGAGCCGACGACCATCCGGCTGGATCCCATCGTCGCCGGGGCCTCCGTCGTCGGTCCGACGGGCTTCCGGTATTGCCGCTGCCCCGTTGCTGCGGACGACGTTGGGCACGACGGAAGTCACACGCTCCGGGCGGAGTGTCAGGCCAGCGCCGGCTGTGTCGTCGCGGACATGCGAGTCCGCAACCAGGTGCAGACGTTGTTTGATCAGCCTGCCGACGACTCGCTGTTGCAACCCTGGCGTCACATCACGAGTCTCCGCGCCGACGCCGCGGCCGACCTCGTGACCTATCGCTCACTGCCACTCGGGCCTGGGGCGACGGGGAGGAGCCCGTCGGTGCCGCCGACCTTCGACTGGCAGCTGTGGGAGGCCGACATCCCGCGCTGGGCGGCCCTCGCGTATGGCGACACAACCCCGACGAGCACGGAGCCGGTACCAGGCGTGCTCTGGACGCACTCGCCTCACGACTGCCGCCTGCCGCTCCTGTGTGCATCGAGCCCGGATCCGGCGACCCGCGCTCTGCGCAGTCACTACCGCTCCGGCCAGGTCGCGCCCTTGTCCGTGACTCCGCCGAGCGGCCCGGCGTGCCCGCCCACCGGACCGATCCCTCCTGGGTGCCGCACGCTACCCGTCCCGGATTGCCGCCGGAGCCTGCCGAGCCTGGGGCCGATCTGCCCCCCGCTCGGGGAGTGGCCCTGGTTCGTGCCCGCGACGTTCGCGGGCCTCCCTGCGCCCGTGCTGGCGCTGCAGTACACAGATGTGGGCGCGATCCCAGCGGCCTCCGTCTTCCCGAGCGATCCCCCGCTCACCGCGACGGACCTGAGCTGGACGGCGCTCGCGGAGCCAGTCACGCTCTTGCGCTCGGATCAGACGCTCCGCTTCGTGGGCATCGCGTCCGACGGATCCCAGATCGCGAGCGTGCTCCGGCAGACACCGTTCGGGTTCGCGCCCGAAGGGTTCAACCCTGGCTGTCCTCCCGGCAACGGGCCGAGCAACTGCTTCCCCCAAGCGCTCGTGTCTACGCGAGCCGCCGTCGCGGCGCCCCAGCCCGTGTTCGTGCTGTCGGCCTCGCGCGGCGAGCTCTTCGTGATCGACTCGCAGGTGTCCGCGATCGACCTCGACGACGGTGTACGCCGGAGCGTCCCGATCGACGACGTGGCGCTCGGGGAGCCCCTGGCCGCGACGTATGACGTGATCGGCAATCGCCTGTTCGTGCTGGATACGCTGCCTTCGGATCGCGGACGCGGCAGGCCCGTGCCGGTCGTACGGCTCGTGTCGGTCGACCCGAGTTCGGACGGCGCGACGGTGCTCGCGAGTTGGCCGCGCACGAGCCGGAACACACGCTTCGCGCTCGGCGCCGGGCCGGACGGCCAGCTCTTCGTGGGCGCGAGCGGATCCGCGCGGCGGCACGTCGTGGCGCGGCTGAGCATCGAGCACCATGCGCCTGGGCGCCATCGTGATGCTTGGGACGAGGTCCACGTCCGACGGATCGGCTCGGGCGACGGTGCGGTCGGCTCGACGATGCTGTATGCGGGTCCTTTCGACATCGGGCTCGCGGTGGATCTCCGGACGCACGTCGAGGTTCGCCACTACCCGATCACGTCGCGCGTCGACGCGGACCGCGACGACTGCGGCGAGACGTTCTGAGCGACGCTGGTGTCCATGCGCGCCCGCGTCCTCATTGCTGCCTTCAGCGTGGCCGTCGCCTGTAGCGGCGCGCCGGGCGACGACGCGTCTCTGTCCGACGCGGGGACCGACGGCGGGCGCGAGGCGGGCCGGGATGCCGGCCGTGACGGCGGCCACGATGCGAGCGAGGACGACGCCTGGCGCTCGGTCCACGACGCGAGGGTGCCGTCGCTGCCTCCGGACGATCCGGGCTGGACCTCGATCCCGGGCTTCCCGAGCGACTGTCTCCAGTACGCGCTACAGCCGCAGGCCGTGCTCGCGTTCCACTGGGAGCGCTGCCCCGGATCACTCTCGGTGTGTGAGTGGACCGTGGTCGACCACGCCGCCGCGCCGCTCCTTCGCGTGGCTCCCAACCACGGAGGGACCGATGCGCGCGGCGCGATGGTGTGGATCCTGGAAGATCCAGACCGAGTCGAGATCATCTACTACGTGATCGTCCACGACGATGAAGCGGTGTTCGCGTGGCGCTCGGACCTATGTAGTCCCGACACGACCGTCAATCGCACGACCGTTGGCGTCGATGCGGCCTACTGGTTCTCGGGCGTGGGGCACGACGACTTCATCGGGCTCGCAAGCTGGTCCGACCTGACTCCGCTCGTGGATGGGCTCTGGCAGGTCCCGTCCGGCGTGATCACCAACGCCGATCTCGTCCAGTCGCCGAGCGCGAGCGAGACGACCTTCGCGATCGACACCACCACCGCCGTTCTCGTCGCGGAGCCGCCGCGCTGGGCGATGTTCCCGGAGATAGGCGCGGAGCCGGTGGTCGTCGGTCACTACGTGCTGGGGCTCCGGGCCAGCGCCGAGAGCACCGCGGGGTTCGACGTCGTCAGTCTCGACGAGGGCCGCCAGCCGCTCTACCCCTCCACCCGGCCGGGCATGCATGTCTACGGCCTGGAAGCCGACGCCACCGACATCGTGTGGCGCGAAGGCCCCGACGATCCCACCCACACGTCTTTCCCGCTCAACGAGCTGTGGACTGCACCGTTCGAGACGAGCATGGCGCGGTTCGCGCCGCGACGCGTGCGGGACGACCTCGGCTCGTGCGCGTCGACGACCTGTGCCGCGATCGGCGACGGAACCTACGCTTACGTGAACAGCTCCACCTCGGGCCAGTTCGTCGCCGCGATCTCGCTGGCCGACGGCACCCAGCGCCGGTTCGCGGTGCCGCCGGCGAGCGCGGACGGGACGCGCTGGGGGTTGCTGGACAACCCGATTTGGGTCTCGCAGAGCGAGGTGGTGACCTTCGGCTGGCACAGCGCAGGCAGCGGCTCGCCCGTGCGCGCCGCGATCCGCATCGACCTCCGGAGCCTGCCCATCGAGCCCGCGCCGTGAGCGAACCGCCCCGCCGCGGGGCTCGCGCACGCTGGACCCCGACGCTCGGATCTCCGACCATCGCGCGATGCCCTGGCCGCCCGAGCTCGTGCGCGCGCTGATCGCGCCGCTCGCCGTGGGGCAGCCGGTGGGTGAAGGGTGGTCCCTCGGCAAGGCACTGCCGGAGCGCTCGGGCGCGCTGTTCACGCTGGAGGGGCACAAGGACGAGGTGATGCTCTACGTCGAGGCGCGCGACGAGGGGCAGAAGGCCTTCGCGCGGACGGCTCACCTGAACGTGCTGCTCCAGAGCCACCAGCCCATGTTCCTGCCGGACTCGGCGGCGCGCGCGGTCGTGACGCTCGTCCGTGCGCTGAAGCGCAACGACCACCTCGTCGCGGCGCCGGCGGGCGTGCAGGCCCGCTCGATGGCTCCGGCGGCCACCGCGGCGCCCACGCTCTGGCTCGTTCCCGGGCACCTCGGCGAGCCGCGCGACGTGTCTGCGCGTGGGCTCGCGGTGCTCGCGACGGCGGGGGCGTGGCTCGTGGAGCCCGGCAAGGCTTCTGCGGCGGTGGAGCTGCTCGCGGGGCTCGGCGTCGCCCACGCGGGCAAGGAGGTCGTCGAGATCGGCGACGAGCCTCCCGCGGTGCTGGCCGCGCGCCTGAGCGCGATCGCCGCGCGCGGCCAGGACGCGTGCGTGTTCGGCGCCGAGGAAGGCATCCCGGGGTTCGCCGATCCCGGTCGCGCGCTGATCGAGGCCGCCGCGCTCGCGCGCCCCGCCATGCGCGTGCGCGCGGTGGGCGGTCCCTCGGTGCTCGGGATGGCGCTGATGCGGGTCGAGCGGCCGATCCACGCGTTCACGTTCCTCGGTCTGGCCGGTCCCGACGACGAGGCGATCTTCGAGGAGCTCGCGCGCATCGCGCAGGCCCGCCGGCCGCTGGTGCTCTTCGCGAGCGATGGGTGGATCGCGGAGAACGGCGTGCGGCTCGGGACGGCCGCGCGCGCGGTGCGTGCGTCGATGAGCTTGCTCGGCGACCTCACCGCGCCGACCGAGGAGTGCGTCGTGTGGAGCCCGGAGGTGTCGGTCGCGCCCCCGTCCATCGCTGCGTGCCGCATCGTGATCGTGATCTTCCCGCCGGGCTGAGCTCTCGCTCTCGCTCTCGCTCTCGCTCGTGCTACCCCGATCCTCGTGCGCCTCGCCCTCGCTCTCGCCCTCGCCCTCGCGCTCACGGCGTGCGGCGCGGCCGCCCCGGCGCCTCCCCCCGCTCGCCCAGGCCCCTCGGGCCCGGTCGCGACCTACCTCCACGTCCCGCGCGCCTTCTTGCTCCGCGTCGACTGCGCCGCGATCCGAGCGACCCCCATCGCGGGCGACGTCTCGACGCTCTGGCGCGGCTCGCCGCTCTTCGAGCGCCTGGCGAGCACCGCGTCGTTCGACCCGATACGCGACCTCGACGCGATGGTGACGACGACCTCGAGCATCTCGTCCTGGCGCGGCGGTCCCGTCGCGCCGCGCTGGCGCGTCGTGCTCCGCCACCACGAGGGCTTGGCCGCCGCGCGGGCGCTCCTCGCGCGGATCGCGGGCGAGCGGGGCGAGCCGCTCGCGTGGCGCGAGAGCCAGGGGCTCGTGTCGGCGCTGCTTCCCGGCGAGCTCTCGCGCGAGACGCCCCACGCGATCCTGCTGAGCGCCGCGCACGAGGCGGTCATCGCGCCCGACGACGAGCGCGGCGCGATCCTCGTCGCCGCGCGCGATCACGCGGCGCGGCGCGAGGCGGATACCGACATCATCGAGCCGGGGCTCGTCGTGCCCGAGGGAGAGCTGGTGCGCGCGGAGACGACCTCGCCGCCGCCGGTCCTCGCGGATCTCGGGGCGACCGCCGCGCGCGCGACGGTCGAGCGCGCGGGGCAGGGCGCAGCGATCCACCTCGAGCTGGACTTCCCGTCCGCCGCGCTCGCCGCGCCAGTGGCCGTGGTCGCCGGCGCGGAGCTCGCGCTGATCGCGCAGAACCCCCTCGTGGCGGCGCTCGGTCTCGCGCATCCGCTCTCCGTCGCGCGCGTCGCCGCCGTGGGATCGATGGTGACGGCCGACACGCAGGCGACGTTCACCGAGCTCGCCGCGGCGCTGCGCGCGCTCGCGCTCGTCTCCGGCGCAGGGCCGTGAGCGGACGCCCAGGCCGCCCATGCAGGCGCGCGCCTCTGGTATGCTCGCGCCGCGATGTCCGGGAACCTCGCGCTGGAGCCGGCTCCGGACCTGCTCGTCGGGCGGGTCCTGCAGGAGCGGTATCGGGTGCTCCGCAAGCTCGGCGAGGGGGGCATGGGCGCCGTCTACGAGGGCGAGCACCTCCTCATCAAGAAGCGCGTCGCGATCAAGGTGCTGCACCCGCAGTTCGCCGCAGCCGGCGAGATGGTCGCGCGCTTCCAGCAGGAGGCGCTCGCCGCGACCGCGATCGGGCACGAGCACATCGTCGAGGTGAACGACCTCGGCCGCACCGCCGAGGGCGGCATCTTCATGGTGCTCGAGCTCCTGAGCGGTCACGACTTCGCCTCGCTGGTGGAGGCCGAGGCACCGCTGCCCATCGGTCGCGTCGCCCACATCGTGATGCAGGTATGCGCCGGCGTACAGGCCGCGCACGACAAGGGGATCATCCACCGCGACCTCAAGCCCGAGAACATCTTCCTCGTCCGGCGCGCCGAGGATCCCGACTTCGTCAAGGTGCTCGACTTCGGCATCAGCAAGATCATGAATGCCGAGATCTCCGACGGCGCGAGGGCGAGCACCAAGACGGGATCGGTGATCGGCACCGCGTACTACATGTCGCCGGAGCAGGCGCAGGGCCGGAAGAACCTCGATCACCGCACCGACGTCTGGGCGATCGGTGTGATCCTGTTTCGCGCTCTGACCGCCGCGTATCCGTTCGACGACGAGTCGTACCCGATGCTGATCGTGAAGCTCTGCACCGAGACACCGCCTTCGGTGAGGACGCTCCGCCCCGACGTCCCCGAGGAGCTCGCGGCCATCGTCTCGCGCTGTCTGACCCGCGACGTGAACATGCGCGTGCGCTCGTGCGCCGAGCTGCGCGAGCTGCTCCGGCCCTTCGAGTCGTTCGTGTCCGCGCCCCGGGACCCCTTCGCGACCACGGCGCTCGCTGGGACCACCGGCCCCGCGCGCGCGATCTCCACTGGCTCTGCGGCGTCGGTCGTGGCCGCGGCACACGCTCGCACGGGGCTCGCGACCGGCCCGATGGAGGCAGCGCGCTCGGTCACTCCCTTCGCGTCGAGCTCGACGCCGCCTCCGGCTCCGCCGCCCAGGGCCTGGCGCTGGCGCCGCGCCCTCGGCGGCGTCGTCGTGGTCGGGCTCGCGGTCGGAGTGACGGCGCTCGTCGCGTCGGGCGTCCTCGGCGGCGGCGCGGCGAGCACCCCGCTCCCGCCGCCCTCGCCGCCGGCGCCGTCTACCGTCTCCTCGTTGCCGCCGTCCTCCGTCGTCTCGGCTCCGCCGACGAGCGTCGTCGCGACGGTCTCGCCCCGCCGCCGCGTGGCGTTCGACGTGTCTCCCGCGGGCGTCGCCGTCGAGGTGAACGGTGTGCACGTCTGCGACGCTCCGTGCAGCTCGGAGCTCGATGACGTGCCCTCGACGTTCGCGTTCGTGCTCGAGGGCCACCAGCGCGAAGAGCGCGCCTTCGCGTCCCCGCTCCCCGAGCGCATCCAGCTCCAGCTACAGCCCGAGGCCGAGCGCACGCGTCGTCCGCCACGACCTCACTCGGGCCCGAGCGGGGGCGGCGAACCGGTCATCCAGCTCCGTGAGCGGTGATCGGGGCCGGAGTGTCCGAGCACGCGGGCCCACACGCGGGCCGCGTTCCGCGGCTCAACGCTCGAGGTCGAACGTGCCGCTCGAGGGGGGCGGCGGGCCGGTCGAGAGATCGAAGACGAACGTCCCCACGAGCACGGCAGCGCCCAGCGCTCCGAGGACGTCCGCGGCCAGGTTGAGCGTGCCGACCATGTCGTAGTCGGCGCGGGTCGGGTTGGCGGCAGCGAAGAACGCGTCTCGCGCGAGCAGGCCCGCGACGGCCGTTCCGATCGCTGCGGCGGCGATGGCCGCGCCCAGCACGTATCCCGTGATGGCGATCGCCTCCGGAGGCCCGCCCTGCGGATCGCGTAGCGTCGCGCGCACACGCGTGGCGGCGCCCGCCTCGAAGAGGGCGTCCACGCTCCACGGGTCGTGGCCGGGAGCCCGCACCTCCAGGTGGTGGGTTCCGGGCGCGACGCCCTCGAGCGTCAGCGGCCCGACGCCGATCGGCTGGCCGTCGAGGATCAGCTCGGCGCCCTCGGGGCTCGTCACGGCCGACAGGATCGCGAGCGTCGAGGCGTCGTGCTGCAGCGTGAGCTCGACCGTCGCGGTGGCGCCGTCCTCGAGGAGCACGCTCCGGCGCTCGTCGCCGAAGCCCGCGAGGCGGATCTCCAGCAAGACGTCGCCGACGGGTAGGTCCACCTCGAGCGGTGTGACGCCGAGGGCCGCGTCGCTGCCCTCGATGCGCACCGCCGCGCCCGCCGGCTCGGTCCGGACGACGAGGTGCCCGGTGATCGCCGAGAGGCTCACGCTGGCGCCGACGACGTGACCGGACGTCGCTTCGACCTCCGCCCGCGCCTCGTGTCGGCCGGGGGCCTGCAGGATCAGCGTGTGATGGCCGGCCTCGAGCGCGACGCGGCGCGGTGCCACGCCGAGGGCGCCGAGCTCCGCCCGGTCGACGTAGATGGTCGCGCCCGGAGGATCACTCTCCACGTCCACCACCGCGAGCGCCGCGCCGATCTGATCACGCAGCTCGGTTCCTTCGCGGCGCTCGGTCTCGCTCAGGTCGAAGTCGTGGAGGTAGATCTCGAGCCAGTTGTACGCGTCGCGCGGGTGGTGGAGCGCGCGGTAGATCGCCGCGATGTTGAAGACCACGTTGCGGTTCGGTACGAGGCGGTTGGACGCGATGAAGTGATCGAGCGCCTCGGCGTAGCGGTGCTGACCGAAGAGCTCCATCCCGAGGTCGTGGTGGAGCTGCGCCTCCGAAGCGTCGTCTGCGCGCACGACGCCGCCCGTGGCGCTCGCGAGCGCGACGACGAGGACGAAGAGCGCTGCGGCGCGCACGCTCACGCGCCGAACCCGGGCGGCAAGCACCAGGGCTCGCCCGAGACGCTGACGCACTCGAGCCCGGCCTGCGTGCAGGTGCCGCCGGGACACGGCCAGCTGCAGATCCCGTCCCCGCCGCCGGTGACGAAGCACGTGGATCCGTCCGGACAGACCGGCGTGTCTTCACGGCAGAACACCGGACAGAACCCCATGTAGCAGAACCCGCCGCGGCAGTCGGAGTGCTGCGTGCATGCACCGAAGACGCCGGCGCCGGTCGGGGGGCTCGTCACGCAGAGGCCCGACCACGGGTTGCACATCCCCGAGTCGCACTCCGAGTCGTCGACGCAGAGGACGCGGCACTCGCCGTTCGTGCAGTAGCGGCCGCGCGGGCAGTCCGCGAGCGTCGTGCAGGCGGCGCGGCAGCGTCCGGTCGCCGTGTGGCAGACGGCGCCGGCGCTGCACGACATGGTCGCGCTGCACAGGCGCACGCACGAGCCGCCGGGCTGTCCCTCGAGCGACTCCGCGTTGCACACGGCGCCCGCGGTGCACTCGGTGTCACAGTGACAGGGCCAGCCGTCCGGCACGTCCGCGCCGGTGCCACACGCGGGCCCGGTGTCGGGCGCGGAGGACGCGTCGGATCCGGCGTCGGCGCCGGGCGGAGGCGGCTCCGCGGCGCAGGCGACGAGCACGAGCGCGGGGAAGAGCAACGTCGAGCTACGCATGGTGGATCTCCTCGGCAGGACGTGGACTCAAGGGACGCAGACCCGGGCGGTCCCGGAGGGGATGCTGGTCAGGACGCAGCGCAGGCCCGCCATCGGGCACTCGCCGGTGGACGAGCAGCGCAGCGTGCAGACGCCGAGGTCGTCGCCGAGGTCCGCGTCCTCGACGCAGATCTCGTCACCCGGACAGCCGCCGCGGGAGAGAGAGCACGAGGTGCCGCAGCGATGCAGGCCCGGATCGCAGAAGCCCGACGCGCAGTCGTCGGGGCGCACGCAGGGCGCGAGCGATCCCGCGCCCGTGGGCGGCGCTCCGTCGGTGCAGAGCCCCGTGTACGGGTTGCAGTGCCCGGTCTCGACGCACTCGGCGTCCGATGCGCAGTAGGGCAGGCAGATCCCGCCACCGCAGACGCGCCCCGCGGGGCACTCGCTCGGTGTGGTGCAGCTCGGCGTGCATGCGCCCATGCTCGAGAGGCCCGTGCAGGTCGCGCCGGTCGCGCAGCTCGTCGCGACGGTGGGGTCGCACGTGTGCAGGCAGACGCCGCCGGGCGTGCCGCTCTCGGTCTCCGTGGAGCACGCCGCGCCGACGGCGCAGTCCGCGCCGCAGCGACACGGAGCGCCGTCGCCCGCGCTCCCCGGCGTGGCGCACATCGGTGCGCCGGCGTCGCGGCGAGTGACGCGCGCGTCGAGATCCGCCACGGGCCCGCTCGCGACGCAGCCAGCGAGCGAGAACATCGATGCCCACACGAGCCTGTGGTCTCCGCGCACGTGGGTCCGCCTATCTCGTCGGCAAGAGGTCCCGAGAAGCCATCCCCACCGCGTAGATCGCCGCTCCGCTCACGTCCGCGCCGCCTGCGTCGATCGCGCTCCACGCCACGAGCACGCTCCCGTCGGGCAGCACGACGATCGAGGGTCGCGTGTGCGAGCCGGGCAGGGCTCCGCTCGCGGCGACCTCGCGCCGGTCGCACGAGGGATCGAGGAACGCGCGATCGCCGGCCGGCGTGATCACGCCGAGCTCGATGCTCCGGTTCGGGGCGCTCCCCGCCCCAGGCTGCTCGCGGACCCACGCGACGGCGAACCCGCCGCCCGGCAGCGCCGCGATGCTCGGGAGCACGTGGTCGTCCGGATCGGCGATGGGGATCACGAAGGGCTCGGCCGCGTGGGAGAGCGGACCGCGCAGGAAGTCGCCCTCGGGCGTGAGCAGCCGGCCCATCACCTCGCGGTGTCCGGCCGCGTCCGCGGTGGACCAGACGACGAGCAGCTGGGAGCCGTCGAACGCGACGTCCACGTCGAGCCCGATCGCGCTCACCATCCCGGCGGCGGCGCCGATCGAGAAGGGAGCGACCAGCACGCGCATGGCGGTGTCGACGACCGCGAGCTGCGGCTCGAGCGTGAGCGACGCGAGCGAAGCGATGGCGATCCGGCCGCCTCCCAGCGTGGTCACCGCGAAGAGCGGGGTCGATCCCGGACCGAAGCGGACCTCGGCGGGTGCGCTCGTCACGGGCGTTCCGGAGACGTCCTGCACCGGCAGCCAGCTCGGCGTTCCGAGCGAGAGGTGAAAGGCGCGCGCGAAAGACTGTCCGGCCAGCGCGCCGGCCGCAGCCTGGGACCAGATCACGAGGAACTCGTCGGTCC
This sequence comes from Sandaracinaceae bacterium, assembly GCA_044220955.1. GTDB lineage: Bacteria > Myxococcota_A > Polyangia > Polyangiales > Sandaracinaceae > JBBSAT01. The sequence continues at coordinate 31,472 of JBGAQA010000001.1, read as the reverse complement.
CCGTGCCGACGACCTCCAGATCCGTGAACCGGCCGCCCGCCGGTACCCCCCCGAGCGTGGCGCGGGAGGCCCCGTTGAAGAGGCAGCCGGAGCGCCCGTCGTAGGGCAGCGCGAGGATCTCCGGAGCGTACGACGTGTCGCTCGGCTCGTAGGTCGCCCACACCAGCAGGCCCGCGTCGGCGAGCGCCTCGGGCGCCGAGAGCGTCACGCCCGCGATCGGGTGGCCGTCCTGCGGGTGGGTGAGGTCCGGCCAGAGCGTGAACTCGCGCTCGTTCTCGCACGTGATCGCCGGCTGCCCGGCGCCGTCGATGCGCAGGACGCGCACCTCGTCGTCCACGTCGCTCGCCGACACGTCGGAGACGAAGGCGAGCAGTGCTCGTCCGTCGGGCATCGGCGCGAGCGCCCGGTTGGTGGCGACGAGCTGATCGCCCTCGGTCCGTACGTTGATCTGGTGCGGCGCCGGACGTGGTCGATCACACACGTCGATCCGGTTGGTCAGGGTGCAGTGGGTCGCGACACACGCCAGCGCCCCGACCACCCACCCGGGTCGGATCCGTCCAATCATGCTGCCGGCAGGCTCGCGCAGGGGGTTCGCGGCTGTCAAGCCTCGTGACCTTGCGAATCGCGCCCGTCCGTGAGACGAATGTTCGGCTCTCACGTCGGGGGGAGGAGTGCTCATGCGGGGGAACACAGTGCGTCCCGCTCCGTTGCACGCGGTGGTTGCGCTCGCCGCGGCGATGCTCGCCGGTCTCGTGGCTTCGGGGTGCGCGTCGGAGCCGGGGGGGATGACGGCCGGGTTCGGGGGGACCTGCGCTGGCCACGCCGACTGCGAGTCGATGCTCTGCCTTTCCGGGCGCTGTACGCGCACGTGCACGAGCGACTGCGAGTGTCCGATGAGCTACGCGTGTCGCAGCGCAGGCACCTTCTCGGTCTGCGCTCCCGACACGAACGGATGCACCGCCTCGGGCGATGCCGGCCCGCCCCCCCGCGACGCGTTCACGCCCCCCCGCGACGCGTTCACGCCGCCTCGCGACGCGTGGGTCCCGCCCGGGGGTTCGTGTCGCTACTCGACTCCGACCGTGAGCTGCGGGCCGAACTACGACTGCGGTGATCGCTGCTGCCAGCCGGACCACCCGTATTACTGCCCGGGCAGTGACCTCTGCTACTCGACGCAATCGGCAGCAGTCGCCGACTGCGGCGACGGCGTGTGCGTCTCCTGCGTGCCGGACGTTCCGCATGATGCCGGTCCGCCGGACGCGGGTCCGCCGCCGCCGAGGGATCACGTGGTGACGTGCACGGGCTCCGTCACGCGTGCGGAGTGGTGCGAGTGCAACGGGGACACGGACACGGGCCCGACGCGCTTCTCGGGCACTTGCATCCCGGACGCCTCGTTCGCGCCCATGATCTGCTGCGCGTCGAGCGGATTCCCGTCGTCGGGGAGCTGCTCGTGCTGGCTCAGCCAGCCCTGGCGTTGCCAGTCGTTCAGCTCGAGCTGCGCGTGCAGCAACTACTACGACCCGGGCGCCGGCGTTCCGTACACGACGGTCTGCGACAACGTACCCGACACGCGGCCATGGCGCTGCTGCGCCTCCGGCGGCCACTGCAACTGCGAGCGCGACGGCGCGGCCTGCGGCGCCGGTGAGCGCGAGGTCTCCAACTGCACCGACTACGTGGCGCTCGGCCTCCAGGCGGCGCGGACGAGCTGTCCGAGCGGCCAGCATCAGGTCTCGTCGTGCTCGGGCGGCGGGTCGTCCGGGTCGTGCGCGTCCGACTCGGACTGCCCCGGGAGCTGCACGGGAAGCGATCCCGTGTGCTGCCCGTCGTGCATCGCGTCGGGCAGCAGCCACTACTGTGGCCAGTATTGCTGCTCCTCGAGCGGCTTCTGTTTCTGATCTCCGAGGCGTTTGCGGTCCCGGCCCTCCTTCGGCGGCCGTCGATGCGCGGTTCCCCCGCGGAACTGCGGCCGTCCTGCCCCGCACCGCGCCCTGGCTGCGCGCGATGCGGCGGCCCCCGCGGCCCGGCCCGTGCGCCGCGCTGCGTGGACCGCGGCCGCGCGCTCAGACGGCTCAGCCGACCGCGTCGGTCGATGGCTGGCGCTCAGCGCGCCACGGTCTCTCCGTTCGCGAGCTCCGTGCGCCACTCGGGGTCCGCCAGGCCGAGCGCCCGTGCGCGCTCCGCGGTGACCGCCTCGATGGCGACCGACCACGCCGCGCGCTCCGCGGCGACCGGCAGCGTCACGACCACCGTGCGGCGCTCGCGCGGAGCGAGGCGGTCGTCGCGAGTCTCGACGAGCTCGCCGTGCTCGGGGTGGAAGCGCCGGCCGAGGCTCACCGTCCGGGTCGCGCTGCCCGCCGTGACGGTGATCGTCAGCCGCCGGAACACGTCTCCCGTCGGGACCGCGTGGCCGGCGTGGTTCTCGAGGGTGACGAGGACGCGCGTGGAGCGTGCTCGGGCGCGCGCACGCACGCTCACCTCGATCGCGCCAGACGCGAAGCTCGGGTCGCGCCGGGCCACGAACGCGTGGTCGCCTTCAGGCATGTGGCATCGCTGGCACGCGGGCGCCTCGCTCGCTCGCCACTCGTCCACCGTGTCCTGCATCGGCTGGCCCGGGACGCGCGGGAAGTCGAAGTCGTGGCAACCCGCGCAAGCGCTCGGGGTCGCTCGCTCCGTCACGACGCGCGTCGGGTGCGGGGCCCGGCCGCTCGCGTGCGGGGCGACGATCACGCCGTCCTCGAGGTGACACGTCGCGCAGTCGACGCCGCGGTCCTCGCCGCGCGGATCGTGGCAGCCGGTGCAGAAGGGATCGCGCCCGCCTCCGTGCTCGGCCAGGTAGACCGGATCGACGCTCGCGCTCGCGTGCAGCGAGCTGCTCCACGCGGCGGTCTCTTCCTCGTGACAGCCCACGCAGCCGTCCGGGTCGAGGATCGACGGCGCCGCCTCGTGCATCGCCTGGCCCTCGACCGGGACGCCACCGATCGGGGCGAAGGGAGCGCAGCACCCGATCGCGAGCGCGAGGCGCCACGCACGCCTCACCGTCGCACGCGCTCCTCCACGAAGACGCCGTGCGACGCGCGCACCCGAACGAGGGAGTGATCCGGCATGCGGAAGCTGGCCAGCCACGTGTGCGCCCGGGAGAAGGTGCGCGTCTCGAGCCGGGCGCGCGCCTGCTCCGGGAGCGTCTGCGCCGTCGGCGCATCGAGGGTCCAGCCCGCCGTCGGCGATCCCGGCGCGAAGAGCTGCCAGCGCACCATCCCGTCACTCAGCTCCGGCACGCGCGTCCCGATCAGGACGTAGGGGTCCTCGGGCGGTGAGCGCACGACGCGCACGTGCTCGTACGTTCCCGCGGCGCGTGCGTAGACCGCCGGCGTCGTCAGCGGAGCATGACGCGCGCGGCGCAGCGTGACACCGACGACCACGCTCGGCGAAGGCGTCGTCAGGGATGCGACGACGTAGGCGAATTCCGTCCGCAGCCCCGACGCCATGGGCGTCACTCCGACCATCGCGCTGCGCGCCGCCTCCTCGCGCTCGGCGTCCGGCAGTCCCCCGAGGAGCGTGCTCAGGTCGGGTCGCGAGTCGGGCGGGAACCACGTGATCGTGCGGCCGCCGCACCAGCCCGATCGGCCGCCACCCGCGCCGACGAGGGAGAACGCGCCGAAGCCGCGTCGCGATGGCGTGCCATCGATGCTTCCGGAGATCGCCGCCACGAGCACGCCTTCCGGCAGCCACGCCACCCACGGGCCATCGGTGCCGGGCGTCCGGCGGAGGTTGAGCGGGTCTCCGAGCTGCCGGAGCGCGATCTCCGCGGTCGCGGGGGCCTCGATGCGCTCGGCGTGCGCGTGCAGCCGGTGCGCGACCTCGCGCGCCGCGTCGCGCGCCGCCAAGAGCGCCGCCTCGTCGGGCGCGCAGCTCTCGAGCAAGAGGCGCCCCTGCCCAGGTCCGCTCGCGATCACGCCGGCATCGCCATGCACGTCTGCGCCGAGGTAGGCGTCCAGGATCTCGTCCCAGGGCCGCGCGTCCGTGACCGCGAAGCGCACGGAGCAGTCGAGCTCGAGCGAGGCCGAGAGCACGTCGGCGCCTGCGATCACGATCTCGTGCGTCCCTACCGAGGGGAGAAACGACGCGAACCCCCCGTCGGCGCGCACACCATCGGCGAGATCGCGCCAGGGGACCTCCACGGTTACCGTATCGAGCTCGTAGGTCGGCGCCAGGTAGATCATCTGGAGCCCCCGAGGGCCGGGCAGCATCAGCGCGTGCGCGCACTGCGTGAACGTCGTCGGAACCTCGCGCTCACCGTCCGACCCATCCGCTTCGCGCATCATCATCGCGCTCGCCGCGGCGTTGCAGCTCTCCGTCGCGTGCCGCTGGAAGCCGGGCCGCGCGACGAACGACGACACGACGTCGAGCGGCACGAGCGTCTCGCCCTCGATGCGCATGGCCTGACCGACGAGGTGGGACTCGGTGCTGCCGTCCCGCCCGACGACCTCCTGGTACGTGCACCACGTCGCCACCGCGTTCTGGTCCGCGAGCGCGAGGTGACACTCCAGGTCGAACGCCCAGGACAGCGCGATCGCGCGCGCGTACTCGCGGGCCCACGTCGCGATCGCGCGGCGGACCGCCGGGACCGGGTGCACGACGTCTTCCCACACCATCGTCGTGTCCGTGTCTTCGAGCGTCGAGCTGTGCGACGCCACGCGCAGCGGGTGCGTGGCCGACACCGCGCCCTCCGCGAGCGTGAGCACGGTGTAGCGTCGATCGGGCGGCTCGATCGGTTCGTCGGCCGGATCCGGAGGCGCTGCGAGGGCCGCGGAAGAGGTCGTCGTCGGCGGCGCGATCGCCGGCGTCGTCGCCGATGGCTCGCTCGGTGCCGGTGGCTCGCTCGTCGTCGGCGTCGAGGCCACGAGGGTCGAGGGCGCGGGCGGGGGCTGCGTGGCCGGCCGGGCAGCGCCGGCGCACGCCCACGCACAGCACGCCCACGCCAGCACGAGGAGCGCGCGTCTCACGGCGCCCTCCGATCGTCGATGAACGCGGCAGACCTGCGCCGCCGCTCTGCCCGCGCGGGCACGCCCACGCGCACGACGCCAAGCCCAGCGTTCATGGTGATCGTCGCCTCATGGCCGCGAGCGTCGCATGCGTCGCCGGCTCCGTGTCGCGATTCGGTTTAGCGAGCGACGCGCGGCGGCGCACCGGTCGACGGGGCTGGCGGCGGCCCGCGCCCGTTCTTCGTTTCTCGTGAACGAGGCAGCCCGGCCTCAGCGCGTCCGGCGCCGCCCGAGGGCCAAGATCGCCAGCGCGATGGCCGGGAGCGAGGTGCCGCCGGCGCCCGTGCCGAGGGCGCTGCATCCGCCGCCGTGGATCCCCTCGCCCGCGCGCATCGGCGCCATCGAGCCGTCGGCTCCGCGCATCATGCCCGCATCGCCGACGCCCATCGCCGCGCCCGCGTCGGCGCGCGTGCCCATCGCGTTGCCGGGGCCCGCGTCCGGCGTCGGAGCGCTCGGGTCGACGCAGCTGCCGACGCCGCCGAGCGTCGTGCACGTGCTCCCCGCGGCGCAGTCGCGCGCGTTCTCGATGCCGCCGGTGTCGGTGCAGTGCGCGAGCTGTCCGTTCGGCAAGCACGCGTCGTGGGGGATCGGGGTCGCGCTGGCGGAGTCGACGCAGAAGACGCTCGCGCAGTGCCCCGCGACCGGGCCGCTCGCCCCGGCCGTCGAGCAGTAGGCGCCGAACGCCGCGCAGTCGCCCGTGGAGATCGCTCCGTCGTGGCAGGTTCCGATCGTGTGGTCGTCCAGGCAGACCGTGGTGTCGCCGACGTCGGGGCAGGCGAAGAACGCGCAGCGCGCCGGCCCCCCCGCCGCAGTGCAGCGCGAGCCGTACACCGCGCAGTCGCCCGTGGAGATCGCTCCGTCGTGGCAGGTTCCGATCGTGTGGTCGTCCAGGCAGACCGTGGTGTCGCCGACGTCGGGGCAGGCGAAGAACGCGCAGCGCGCGCCGAGCGCGTCGTCGACGCAGCGCGAGCCGAAGGGCGCGCAGTCGCCACGGCCGCACGAGGCGTCCACGATCACGCTGCCCTCGCAGTGCGCGTCGCACGTGGCGGCGCTCGCGAGCGCGGCGAGCTCCTCGTACGTGCCGTTGAAGCGGTCGCGATCGACGTTGCCCGCGATCCCGGGGACCGAGCCGCTCGAGGTGTACTGCCAGAACGCCCAGTCGCCCCAGCGGTCGTCGATGTTCGGGCACGCCGCGCTCGTGTACTGGGCGTGCCAGAGGGGCAGGCCCACGAAGTCGCTGCTCGCGACGTAGGGATCCCAGTAGTAGCGCCCGGTGTAGACGATCGGCGCGCGGCCGGTGCCGGCGGTCACGCGATCGACCCACACGTGGATGCGGCGCGTGTACTCGCCGGGCGAGACGCCGGGCGAGGGCGCCTCGACGTCGATCGTCACGGGCAGATCGCCGGGCCCGAGGCGGCCGACGGCGGCGACCACGATGTCGGCCTGCACGGCCGGGTCCTGCTCGGGCTCGAAGAACTGGTAGGCCCCTCGGATCAGGCCGCTCGCTCGCGCGCCCTCCCAGTTCGTGGCGAAGTCGCGGTCGTGATAGGTGCCGTCGCCGATCCGGACGATGGCGTAGCGGATGCCCGAGCGCGCGACCGCGCCCCAGTCGATGTCGCCCTGCCAGGACGAGACGTCGATGCCCTCGACCGTCGGGCCGTGCCCGCAGATGACGACCTCGTTCGGGGCGGCCTCGTACCCCGCGGCCGGCGGCGCACAGCCGGACGCGGCGGCGAGCGCGAGCGCGAGCAGGGCGGCATGGCGAGCGGGCATGGGGGCCTCCGCGCGCCACGACGCAAGCCGGGGGCCAGCGCTCGGCGGGCCCGGCTGCGATCCCCAGTGCGCACACCCCCGCCCCATTCAGGTCACGGGCGCACCGATCAGCACACCGTCAGGCGCGATCGACCGGAGACTGGACGCGCGCGCACCTGGCTCCGCGTTGACACGGGAGAAAGAAACCGGGAGCCTGGCGGCGTGGAGGGACCCGTCGTGTGCGTCGTGCGATCGGCCGCTCACGCGCTGCTCGCCTGCCTCGTGCTCGCCGCGGGCTGCCAAGGCAGCGCCCCGACGGGGGCCAGCTGCAGCACGCCGAGCGACTGCCCGGCCGGCCTCACGTGCCGCTTCGGGCGCTGCCGGACCGGATGCGAGGCCAACCGCGACTGCGCCCCCGGCGGACGCTGCCTGCGCGGCGCCGACGGCGTGGGCGCGTGCTCCCTCGACCAGGATCTCGGCTGCGAGCAGGGCGTGGGTCGCGTCTGCGCCGCGGGCCTGCTCTGCGTCGGCGGACGCTGCGAGTCGACCTGCGCCTCGAGCGCGGAGTGCCCCTCCGACGGCGTGTGTCAGACGCTCGCGAGCGGCGTCGGCTTCTGCTTCGACACACGCTCGTCGGACGACGCCGGCGTGCCGCCCCCGCCGACGACGTTCGTGCTCGCCGGCTACGACACGGAAGGCAACGACGGGTTCGGGGACGCGGTGGCCATGAGCGCCGACGGGATGCGCCTCGTCGTGGGCGCTCCCCAGAGCTCCAGCGTGACCGGTCGGGAGGACAACACCGCGCACGTCTTCGTGCGATCCGCGACGGGGTGGATCCGCGAGTGGACCTTCGTCGAGTCCGACATCACCACGGCGTTCGGCGCGGACGTCGCCATCGACGGCACGGGCACGCGCGTCGCCGTCAGCGAGGCGGCGGCCTCCACGCCCAGAGGCATGCAGACCGGCGTCGTGCACGTCTACCTCCGCACGGGTGCGTCGTGGGCGGAAGAGGCCACGCTGAGCGCGAGCGACGGCGGCGACCTCGACACGCTCGGCAGCGCGGTGGCGCTCTCCGCCGACGGGGCCGTGCTGCTCGCGGGCGTCCCTCTCGACGACACCGCTGCCGGCGCCGACGCCGGCAGCGCCCGCGTGTTCGTTCGCGCTGGCACCACGTGGAGCGAGGCGGCGACCTTGATCGCGAGCGACGGCGCCGCGAGCGACGACCTCGGCACGGCCGTGGCGCTCAGCGCCGATGGCCATACCGCGCTCGCCGGCGCACCTCAGGACCTGCGACGCGGCACCGCGGGCATCGGGAGCGTCCACGTCTTCTCCGACGCCAGCGGTAGCTGGCAAGAGACCACGACGCTCGCGGCGAGCAACGGCCGGATGAACGACCGGTTCGGAAGCACCGTCGCAGTGTCGTCCGACGGCAGCCTCGCGCTCGTGGCCGCCACCAGCGCGGACGCCGCCGCCGGGAACAACGTCGGCCGCGTGTACGCCTACGACTTCGCGGGGACCTGGCTCGAGAGCGCGATCATCGAGGCACCTGCGTCGGTCGGACCGGACGCTCGCTTCGGCAGCGCCATCGCGCTCGACGCGGCCGGGACGATCGTGGTGATCGGAGCCCTCTGGGATCCGGTCGGTGGGCTCACGCGCCCGGGGAGCGCGCACGTGTTCACCCGCGACGGACGCGCATGGACGCAAGGGCGCACGGTCCTCCTCTCGCCGCTGCTCGACGATGCTTGGCTCGGTACGAGCGCTTCCGTCGACGCCGCGGGACGGGTGGCCGCCATCGGTGCGGACCACGCCACCATCATGGGCGTCGACGGTGGCGGCATGGTGCTCCTCACGTCGCTGCCCTGAGTTTGCAGGGGCCTGAGCGGGCCCCTCGCCGCACCGGCGGAGCCGGATGCGTCTCACCCCTCGCTCCGACTCGTCGCTTCGCTCCTCGCGAGGCACACCGCTCGTCGCGCGCGGCCGCCGGATCGTGCCCGAGGCCGTCGTCGATTCTGGGACAGCCTTTGAGCTGAGGGGTGGCCAGTCCGGATGCCGTCGACGGCATCCCGTCCTCGGCGTCGCAGGGGACGCACGCCGGGCGTCGTCAGTCCGTCGTCGCGTCCGCGGCCCCCGCGTCGGTCTGCGCCGCGTCGCTGCCCGCGTCGGTCTGGGCCGCGTCGCTGCCCGCGTCGGTCCCCGCCGCGTCGAAGCCGGCGTCGAGGTAGCCGCACTGCGGGTCGGGCGGGCTCTCCAGACAGAGGTCGAACTTGCTCCGCAGGCAGCCGGAGGCGAGCGCGCCGGTGATCGCCAGAAGGAGCAGGGCGCGCATCAGAACCTGCCTCGCGCGCCCAGGTAGCCCCCGCCCTCGGGCAGGACGACGACGTCGATCCGCGGTCCGGCGCTCGCCTCCTGCGTGTCCGCCCCGAGGACCCACCAGACGATCGCGCCCGCGAGCGCGAGGGCGCCGGCGCCGATGAACACGATCCCGAGCGCGTAGTTCGGCCGCTCGCCGCGCAGGCAGAGGCCGCTCGGAGCGCGCTGATCGCACGTCGCGTCGAGCGACGCGTACACGCCCCCGCCGATGCCGGCGGCGCCGAGCGCGGCGAGCAGGCCGGGGCCGACGATGCCGAAGAGCTGGCCGTTCTGGATGACGCCGTCGTCGTGGTGCTCGGCCGGCGGGGGGTCGTGTCGCTCGGTGTCGTGCGTGCGCGTCGTGCCGCCGCCGACGAGCAGCGCGTCGCGCTGGCGGCCGAGCGCTGCGTGGACCGCGTCGCTCGCGCTCTGCCCGAGCGAGCTGCTCACGGCCTCGGTGGCGCTGAAGCTCCGCTCGCCGGGGGCGATCGAGACGATGACGCTGCTCGCGGCGCCGTCGCTCGTCCACACGGCGACGGTCGCGATCGCGGTCGCGCCGAGCTCGGTCGCGATCGGTCGCAGGTCGTCGAGGCGTCGGGCAGCTGCGAAGCGGGCGGGGGAGATCGTGGCGGCGTCGGCGGGATCGACGACGCCGAAGCCCTCGGCTGCGAGCGTCGCGCGCACGGCGTCACACGCCTGCGCCGAGAGCGCCTCCGGGGCGTCCCCGCCGAGGGGGGCGACGAGGTAGCGATCGGGGGCGTCGGCGGGCGCGGGCGAGGCCGAGGGCGGGGGCGGCTCGGGCGCCGGAGACGAGACGTCCTGCGCCGCGCCGGGAAGCGCCCACGCGGACACGAGCAAGGCGATGGCGGCGGCGCGCAAGCGCGCGCGGTCTACCCGAATCGCCGACGCAGCGCACATCCCTCCGCGGTCTGTCATGCTCCACCGCGGAAAGGAACCCGCATGTCGTCCCACGCGCCTTCCGACGCCCTGTTCAACCCGACCGACGAGCATCGCCTGCTCCGCAAGACGATCGCCGACTTCACGCGCAACGAGGTCGAGCCCCAGGCCGCCGAGCACGATCGGAAGGGCGCTCTCAACCGCGCGCTCTTCCGCGAGCTGGGCGAGCTCGGTGTCCTCGGGATCACGGTGCCCGAGTCGCACGGCGGCGCGGGGCTCGACACCGTCGCGGCCGTCATCGTCCACCACGAGCTGGCCAAGTCGGATCCCGGCTTCACGCTGGCGTACCTCGCGCACTCGATGCTCTTCGTGAACAACTTCTTCCACTCCGCGAACGACGCGCAGAGAAAGAGGTATCTGCCCAAGGTCATCAGCGGCGAGTGGATCGCCGGCATGGGCATGACCGAGCCGGGCGCCGGCACCGACGTCCTGGGCATGCAGACGAGCGCTCGCAAGGACCAGGGCCACTGGGTGCTGAACGGCACCAAGACGTACATCACGAACGGCGTCGAGGGGTTCTGCTTCCTCGTCTACGCGAAGGTCGACGGCCGCCTCACCTCGTTCGTGGTCGACCGCGACTGCGCGGGCTTCTCCACGAGCGAGCACATCGACAAGCTGGGCATGCGCGGCTCCACGATGAGCGAGCTGATCTTCGATCAGTGCCGCGTGCCCGAGGCGAACCTGCTCGGCGACGTCGGCGGCGGCGTCACGCACATGATGCGCAACCTCGAGATCGAGCGCCTGACGCTGGCCGCCATGAGCTGCGGCATCGCCGACCGCTGCGTCGAGATCATGCTGAGCTACGCCCACGAGCGGAAGACCTTCGGCAAGCCGCTCGCCGAGCACGGCCAGATCCAGCGCTACATCGCCGAGGGCTACGCGGCGACCGAGGCGGCCAAGGCGCTCACGTACAACGTGGCGCGCGACGTGTCCGCCGATCGTCGCGCGCGCATCGGGAGCGACGCCGCCAAGCTCTTCGCCGCACCCGTCGGCAAGATGGTCGCGGACTACGCGATGCAGGTGATGGGCGGGGCCGGCTACTGCAAGGAGTACCCGGTCGAGCGCCTCTGGCGCGACGCCAAGCTGCTCGAGATCGGCGGGGGCACGCTCGAGGCGCACCAGAAGAACCTCACCAAGGATCTCGGCAAGCACTTCCGCGCCGGGTGAGCGCCCTCGGTCCGGCGCGCTCGCCCGCCCCGCGTCAGACGCCGAAGCGCGTCTCGAGAGGCCGCGCGCCGGCTCAGGGCCCCTCGGAGCTCAGCAGGTCGCCGACGAACTGGAACGCGAGCGCGATGTAGGGCAGGCCGATGTCGACGTCGGCCCCGGTCCGAAAGCGATGTACGAGGTGCCACTGGGCGATGAGGATCAGCATCGGCGCGTCGAAGCGCGAGTTCGGGTGCCGCTCGAACGTGTACCCGATCATCGGGCCGAGCCGGTGGACGTGGTTCGCGGCGAGCGCGGGATCGTCGCCGGGCGCGAAGTGCCGGTCCTCGTTGAAGGGAGTCGCGAACGTGTAGCGCGCGCCGGCCATCAGACCGAAGTCGCTGATGAAGAGCACGTCGAGGTCGTTGTTCAGGGCCCAGCCGTCGTTGGGAATCTGCAGGTCGAAGAGCTGGTCGAAGAAGACGCGGTCGCCCGCGCGCAGCCCGAAGCTCGCGCGGATCACGCGCAGCGCGTCCCTGACGGCCAGCGGCCCGAAGCGGACCTGCGCGTTGGCGCCCAGCGTCAGCTGACCGCCGTACGTCGAGTAGCCGGGCCGACCGCCGCCGGAGCCCGCGCGGATCGCGGTGTCGCTGAACGCCGAGGTCGCGCTCGGAAACGACGCCATCAGATCGAACGACGAGAAGTACCCGACGATCTCGTAGAGCGCCCAGAGCCGCAGGATCGTCAGCGGCTGCACCTCCGCGAGCACGCCCACGCGACCGAACGCGGGGCTGATCCCGCCCGACATCCCGATCCCCACGAAGTTCTGCCGGAGCGCGTCGGTCTCGCTCTGGTAGAGGCGCGCGCGCAGGCTCAGGTCGAAGAGCTCGAAGAAGCCGAGCGGGTTCACCCGCGCCGCGGTGAGGCTGCGGTAGTAGAGCGACACCTCCGGCTGCGGATCCACGAGCGGCAGGGGGGCCGCCGCCTGCGCCCCCGCGACCGCCGGCGCCAGCGCGCACCCCAGCCCGAGCCAGACGACGGCCGCGAATGCCCCACGCATCGCGGCCGAGCCTACCAGGCCGCGCGCCGCACCGGCGGCCCGTTCGAGTGCCGTAAACCCGGCAAGTTTCGCGGCTCCCTGCTAGGCTCGCCTCCTTCCTGCGCCATGGACGTCACCTGCGAGCGTTGCGGCACCGAGTACGAGTTCGACGAGACGCTCGTCTCGGACCGCGGAACCACGGTCAAGTGCACCAACTGCGGACACCTCTTCAAGGTGTTCCGGCCCGGCTCGGAGCCGAACGCGGCGCCGCCGGAGAGCTCGCGGAGCTGGACGCTCGAGACCACCGGGGGCGGCACGCAGCAGATCGCATCCCTGAAGGAGCTGCAGCGCTTGATCACCGCCGGTGAGGTCACCGCGGACGATCGGATCTCGCGCGCGGGGGACGGACAGAAGCGGCTCGGCGACATCGCGGAGCTGGCCACGTTCTTCGCGGCCGCCAAGCCCAAGTCCGTGCGTCCGCCGCCGCCGTCGGCGCGGCCCGCGGCGCCCGCCGCTCCTCCGCGTCCGCCCGGGCCGCAGCCCCGCGGCAAGGGCACGATGCTCGGCATGGGGCAGAGTCCCGCGCGCGACCCGGTCGACCCGACCGGCCGCACGATGGAGATCCCGCAGGGCATGGTGCCGCCCGCGCCGGCCGAGACGCTGCGCAACATGTCGCCCCCGCCGCCGTCCGACCCGCCGCCGCCGCGGCGTCCTGCGTCGGTCCGCCCGCCGCCGACGCGCGAGGCCCCCTACCAGCCCCCGGCCCCGCCGCCCGCGCGCGAGGCCGCAGAGGAGCCGCCGGCACCCCGCCGCGCGGACTCGTCGCATCGCATGGCGCGCCCGTCGCCTCAGCGGGGCGAGCCCACCGATCGCATGCCACGGCCGCAGGCGCGCGAGCGGCTGCGGGTCGACGACGACGACGACGACGACATCCCGTCGCCCCCGCAGCGCAGCTACACGGGCGTGTTCCTCGGGGTGGTGCTCCTCGCCGCGATCGGCGTCGGCGGCTACTTCGGCTGGCCGACGATCCAGCGCATGATGGCCGGCACCCCTGCCGCGGCGCCCGGAGCGCAGTTCCTCGCGCAGGGTGACGAGGCGGTCGCGCGCGATCGCGACGATGCGTACGAGGACGCGGCGAGCTTCTACACGAAGGCGCTCGCGCTCGACGAGCACGACGCGCGCGTGCTGACGGGGCTCTCGCGCGCGCACGCGCTGCTCGCGCAGAACCGGATCTTCGCCGCCGAGGAGCTCGAGGCGCGTGCGGCGACCGAGCCGGCTGCGGCGGGTGAAGCCGCGGCGCTCCGGCGCCAGGCGGCCAGCGACGCCGAGGACGCCCGCGAGCACGCGGAGAGCGCGATCCGACAGCAAGACGGCGCCGACGCCGAGGTCGCTCTCGCCGACGCTCTGCGCTTGGCGGGCGATGCGAACGCGCAGTCGCGCCTCGATCGCGCGCTCACGCTGGCGACGACGCCCTCCGCCGAGGCGCTGCGCGTGCGCGCGCTGCTCGAGGCCCAGCGCGGTGGCGGGCTCGCGGCCGCGGTCGAGACCGCCGAGCGGGCCGTGGCCGAAGATCCGGGGATGCTCCGCGCGCGGCTCTTGCTCGCCCGGGCGCAGCTCGCGGCGGGCAACACGTCGGCCGCGCGGGCGCAGGTGCAGGCCGTCCTCGATCGGGACGCGCACCATCCCGACGCCACGGCGCTGCGCGACCGCATCGCCGCCGCCGGTGGCGCGGTGGTGATGCTCGACGCGGGCGCCGCGGCGCCGCCGCCACCGACGACGACGACGGAGGTCGTGCCCCCACCGCCGACGAGCGCGACCGGCATCGCGCCGAGCGGAGAGCTCGACGCCGACGAGCACGACACGCCGCCGCCCGCCACCGGCGGGGGCAGCCCCCACGGTGACTACGAGACGCTCGTGCACCAGGCCGACCAGCAGCTCGAGAACGATCACGCCGAGCGCGCGCGTCCGCTCTACGAGGCCGCGCTCCGCCAGCGTCCCGGCGGCAGCGAGGCGCTCACCGGCATGGGGTTCGTGCTCCTCGACGCGGGCAACGCCTCGGGCTCGCTGACGTACTTCCGGCAGGCTTCGTCGGCGGGCTACGGGCACGCGTACATCGGCCTCGGCTCGGCCTATCGTCAGATGCACGACTTCGACCACGCGCTCGAGGCCTACGAGGCGTATCTCGCGCGCCTTCCGAGCGGCCCGGAGGCGACCATCGCGCGTCGTCAGGCCGACCTGCTCCGCGCCCAGGGCGCGCACGGTGGCGGCGCCGCCCCGACGACGCACGAGGAGACGCACGAGGCGCCCCCGCCGGCGACCGAGACGGACACGCCCGTCACGCACGAGTCGACGCTGCCCGCGCCCCGCGGCGCGACGACGCCTCCCCCGAGCGACGTGCCGGCGCTCGACTCCGAGCCCTGACCCAGCTGGGTCGTCAGCGTTCGTTCGAGAGCGTCGCCACCGCCACCCCGCGGCCCGGACCGCCGGCATGCCAGGTGCGACCCGCGTCCGGCGACACGAGCGTGCGCCCCCCGGGCAGAACGACGGAGCCGAACCCGTCGTCGCTCGCACGCAGCAGCGAGAGCGTCCACGCGCCGTCGGCCTCGATCGAGAGCGTCACGGCGGCCCACACCTCGGTGCCGTCCGGCGTCTTCTCGAAGGCAGGCAGCCGCAGCCCCTCGACGCGCTGGCGCTCGTCCCCCTGCGCGATGACGACCGTGCGATCGGGGTCGAGCACGAGCCGCGGTGCAGGTGGGGCCAAGGCGCCGCTCCTCGTCAGGGCCGAGCCGTCCCGATCTCGGGACCGCTCGTCAGTTCAGTGCGTCGAGGTCGGCGCGGTGATCTCGCGCGCACCCTCGGGGGGCGTGTACTCGAACGTGCTCGCGTCGAGCTCGCGGTTGAAGTGGAAGTTGGAGAAGCGGAACGTGTTCCAGTTGCCGTCGCCGTCCTCGATGGCGACCTGCATCACCGCGCCGCGCGTCGCGGGCTCGGTCGAGACGTAGAGGCGGATGCGCGTGTAGTGCGGGTCCGGCGCGCGCGGGCGCAGCTCGAGACAGGCCGTGTGGGCCGGGCCGGTCGTGCTCGCGCGCAGCGCGAAGTTGAAGTCGCGGTCGAGGCGTGAGGTGCCCGTGAGGAATCCGAGCGCGCGCGACGCGACGTCCGTGGTCGCGCGGTAGTACTGGCCGGCCGTGCCGTCGTCGCCCGGCTCGAAGTACGTGAACTGATCGCCGCTGCCGACCACGATCTTGCCGCTCGGCTCGGTGTAGTCGAAGCGGATGCGCCCCGGTCGCGCGATCCGCAGGCGCCCACGCGACGAGTCCGTGCGCGAGTACACGCGCGTCCAGAAGAACTGCTGGAAGTCCGCCTCCACCGAGGTCGTCGCGTCGTAGAACGACTGGACCGACGACGCGACCTGCGCGGCGCTCGCCGGGCCCGCGTCCACGTCCTGCGCGCGCGTGGGGGCCGCGAGCGAGGTCAGCGCCAGCGCGAGCAGGAGGAGGGGTCCGAGGCGGGCGGGCATGCGGGTGACCATTCGGGGTGCGTCTGAATTAGCGGGGGGCGCTCCCTCTTTCAACGCACGGGGCTCCTGCTCCATTCACCTGCCGCAACCGTGCGATCAGGAGCGCCGGCACGACCACGAGCTCACGGAACGCCGAGCCTCAGGGAACACCGAGCGTGACCGTGAAGGCACCGAGGCGGCCCGCGGCGTCGTCGCTGACCGAGAGCCCGCCCGCGTTGAAGATGAAGCTCGGGTCGGTGTCGATGCGCGACGTGTTCGGATCGAACATGAGCGTGCCCGGCGGCCACGTCGGATCCTCGCAGTGCTGGTAGCCGCCCGTGGCGAGGCCGTAGAGCACGTAGCCGCCGCAGCTCACGTTCCAGCGGCAGTCGAGGGTGCTGCCGACGATCCGGTACTCCGCGTACGAGCAGACGGTGCCGGTCGTGACGCCAGGCAGGTTGCCGCTGATCGTCCGCACGGTCGCGCTGCCGGAGCGCACGATGGCGCCCTGCGTTCCGCGCGCGGCGAGCGGATCCGGGTAGGGCGGGTCCACGCCCGCGAACGAGAGCGCGGGCGTCGGCAGCGCGCCCTCGCCCGCGTGGGCTGGGTCGAAGGCGGGCGCGCTCGCGGCGGCGTCGGCGCCCCCGGCGCCCCGACCTGCGAAGCAACAGCCCCCGAGGACCAGCGCGGCGAGCACGGGGATCGAGATCGAGCATTGGCGGCGAGCGAACATGGGCCGAGAGCTAACCCCGAATCGAGGTGCTTCGTCCAGCGCCTCGGTGGCGCGCGGTCTACAGTGCGCGCGTGGCGCCGCCTTCTTCGCGAAAGGACCGCGTCGAGCTCGACGTGCCGCTCGACGAGCTCGACGACACCGAGGCGCTGCGCCGGCGCGTGGCCCGGATCCTCGGCCGGCCGCCCGACGCGCTGCCTCCCCTGACGATCCTGCGCCGCGCCATCGACGCGCGGGGGCAGCGCGTGGTGTTCCACCTCGCGGTCGCGATCGGGCAGGTGCCGCGTCTGTCGCCCGATCGTCCACCGCTGCGGGAGGTGACGGGGGAGCCGGTCCTGATCGTCGGCGACGGGCCCGCGGGGCTCTTCTGTGCGCACGAGCTGGCGCGCGCCGGGATCGCGTCGATCGTCCTCGAGCGGGGCAAGACCGTGCAGCCGCGGCGCCACGACCTCGCGGCGCTCCAGAAGCGGGGTGAGGTCGACCCCGACAGCAACTACTGCTTCGGCGAGGGCGGCGCCGGCACCTACAGCGACGGCAAGCTCTACACGCGGGCCGAGAAGCGCGGCGATCCGCGCGACGTCCTCGAGACGCTCGCCCTCGCCGGCGCGCCCGAGGAGATCCTCGTGGACGCGCGCCCGCACATCGGGTCGAACAAGCTGCCGCGCGTCGTCACGGCCATGCGCGAGTCGCTCGAGAGCGTCGGCGTGCGCTTCGAGATGGGCGCGCGGGTCGTGAAGCTGGCCGTGGCCGGCGGCGTGGTGCGCGGCGTCGAGGTGGCGGACGGCCGCAGGCTCGAGGGGCGCGCGGTCGTGCTCGCGACGGGGCACTCGGCGCGCGACGTGTTCCTCATGCTGCTCGCCGCCGGCGTCCCGCTCGAGCCCAAGGCGTTCGCGCTCGGCGTGCGCATCGAGCACCCGCAGTCGCTCGTGAACCGCGCGCAGTACGGCCGCGAGGCCGACCACCCGAAGCTGCCGAACGCCGCGTACCGCCTCGCGGAGCAGGGCGTGTTCTCGTTCTGCATGTGTCCGGGCGGCTGGATCGTCCCGGCGTCGACCGAGAACGGTGCGCTCGTCGTCAACGGCATGAGCCTGAGCCGGCGCGACTCGCCCTTCGCGAACTCGGGGCTCGTCGTGGGGATCGAGCCCGCCGACTGGGAGCGCGCCGGCTTCTCGGGCCCGCTCGGCGGCGTGGAGCTGCAGCGGAGGATCGAGCGCGCCGCGTTCGAGGCGGGCGGCGGCGCCATGCGCGCGCCGGCGACCCGCGCGAGCGACTTCGTGGCGCGCCGCGCGAGCCAGAGCGTCCCCGAGACGAGCTACATCCCCGGCGTGACCCCGGCCGACGTCGGCAGCGTGCTCGACGTGGCGGGCCTGCCGATCGCCGAGCGTGTCCGGAGCGCCCTGCGCGTGTTCGACCGCCGCGTGCGCGGCTACGCGTCCAGCGACGCGGTGCTCGTCGCCACGGAGTCGCGCACCAGCGCCCCCGTGCGCACGCCGCGCGATCCGCGCTCGCTCGAGTGCGTCGGGATCGCGCGGCTGTATCCGTGCGGCGAGGGGGCGGGGTACGCGGGAGGAATCGTGAGCGCGGCGCTCGACGGGATACGCGTGGCGAGGGCGATCGCGGCGGGGGGATGAGCGAGAGCGAGAGGCGAGAGCGAGAGCGAGAGCGAGAGCGAGAGCGAGAGCGAGAGCGTCCCCGTCCGCTCGCGTCCTCAGCGCAGCGGCGGCTGGCCGGTGGCCTCCGTGACGGAGAGCCAGAGCGCCCCGTCGGGGTTCACCTGCTTGCGCTTGCCCGTCACGAGCGCGAGCGGCAGGTGCGTGAACGTGCCGTGCACCGTGCCGATGACGAGGTCGGTCTTGCCGGCCATCGCCGCGTGCACGGCGTTGCGCGCGAGCGCGTCGCAGAAGATGGCGTCGTGCGCGTTCGCCGGGACGCTGCGGATCATGTAGCTCGGATCGATGTACTTGACGCTCGACGGGATCTTGCGTGCGGCGAGGTGCGCGCTGATCGCGTCGCGCAGGTGCGTCCCGATGTCGAGGCCCGCGCTCGCGTAGCGCAGGTTGCCCGAGGGGTCGCGCGCGGCGTCGGGGCCGACGAGCGAGCTCGCGCAGCCCTCGGCGACCACGATCAGGGCGTGGTGCCGGGCCTCGAGCCGGCGCTCGAGCGCCGCGAGCAGGCCGTTCGGTCCCTCGAGCGCGAAGGGGACCTCGGGGATGAGGCAGTAGTTCACCTCGCGGCTCGCGAGCGTCGCCGACGCCGCGATGAAGCCCGCGTCGCGCCCCATGAGCTTCACGACGCCGACGCCGTTGTACGCGCTGATCGCCTCGGTGTGCGCGGCGTCCACCGCGAGGCGCGCGACGTCGACGGCGGTCTGGTAGCCGAACGTCTCGTCGATGTACTCCACGTCGGCGTCGATGGTCTTGGGGATCGCCACGACCGCGATCGGGAGCCCGCGCCGCCTCACCTCGCCCGCGATCGCGTGCGCGCCGCGCAGCGTGCCGTCGCCGCCGATCGCGAAGAGCACGTCGATCTTCCGCTCGACGAGCGTGTCGACCATCACGCCCACGTCGTGCGCGCCGCGCGAGAGGCCGAGCACGCTGCCCCCCTGGCGGTGTACGTGCATCACGTCCGCCGGGGTGAGCGTCGTCGGCGGCAGGCCCCCGCTCGGGTCGAGGCCCTGGTATCCGTACCGGAACCCCAGCGTCGCGGCCGCGCGGTACTTGTGGTGCAGCTCGAGCACGAGCGAGCGCACGACGTTGTTGATGCCCGGGCAGAGCCCGCCGCACGTCACGATGCCCGCGCGCGTCCGCTCGGGCTCGAAGAAGATCGTCTCTCGCGGGCCCGCTTTCTCGAAGAGCGAGGGCGTCGACACCTGTCCCGCGCGGCTCTCGACCTCGTAGGCCACCCGCGTGTCGTCGGGGACGTAGTCGGCGATCCAGTCCCCCGCGACGGTCGAGAGGCCGAGGGGGGAGCAGACCTTACGCTCGCCGAGCGTCGCGATCGTGACGTCGAGCGAGCCCGGCGTCGGGGGCGTCATCGTCTGCATGGGTCGTCGAGATCGCAGAGGATGTAAGCACCCGCCCCCTCGACGCCAGGTGATCGGTGGGGTCAGACGGCGGCGAAGCGGGGTCGCAGCACGTGGTTCTCGAGGTGGATGTGCGTGTGCACGTCGCCCTCGAGCTGCTCGAGCTCCTTGAACAGCGTGCGATAGCTGTTGCAGGCCCATTCCGGGAGGCCGTAGCCGTCGGTCACGGTCCGCATCTTCTCGAGCAACGCGCCCACCGCGAGGTGCTCCTCTTGCATCGAGCCGAGCTCGCGGGAGAGCAATGCGCGATCCGGCTGCTTGGCGAGCATCGCAGGGAACAGGGTCTCCTCCTCGACGTCGAGGTGCGGCAGGAGCGCACCGACGAGGCGCACGACGCTCGCGTCGAGCTCCCGTAGCCGCGGGTCGTGGTCGCCGTGGACGCGGCTGACCTTCGCGGCGAGCTGCGCGACGAAGGGCAGCGCATTGCGGAGGTACTCGTGGTGCTTGGACACGATGTGGCCCACGAGGGCCGGGGTCGAGAGCCCGCGGGGATCGCTGCCATCTCCCTTGCGCTCCGCGATCGCGCGCGAGAGCTCGTCGACGAGCGCGCCCGTGTCGAGCCCCTTCTCGGCGCAGGTGGCCGCGATGCTGACGTCGCCACGGCAGCAGAAGTCGATGCGGTGGCGCTTGAAGACGGCGGCGCACTCCGAGTGGTCGAGGACGAGGCTGGCGACGGTCTGCTGTGAGTCGATCATGGCGGGCTCCTTCACGGTGCCATGCACCTACGCACGGGGCGTGCCGCGCTCTGCACCCGCGCGCGACGGTGGCGCGCAGCTCGCCGGCGTTCCATGATGGAACATATGGAACATCGTGGGGGCCCGGCCCAGGACGTCTGCGACGTGTGCGGGATGACGCCTCTGGCGGGCACCCTGCGGGAGCAGCCCGTGCGCCTGGTCTGCGAGAGCGCGGCGATGAAGGAGCTGCTCCGTCGTGCCTCGTCGTTCGCGCGCAGCGAGGCTCCGGTGGTGATCCTCGGCGAGAGCGGCAGCGGCAAGGAGGTCGTCGCGCGCCTCCTGCACGCGAACAGCTCCCGCGCCGCCGCGCCCTTCGTCGCCGTCAACGTCGCCGCGATGCCGGCCGACCTGCTGGAGTCGGAGCTCTTCGGCCACGCCCGCGGCGCCTTCACCGGAGCGCACGCCGCCAAGACCGGCCTGCTCGAGGCGGCGAACCGCGGCACGCTCTTCCTCGACGAGATCGGCGAGATGCCGCTGGCGCTCCAGGCGAAGCTCCTGCGGGCGCTCTCGGACGGCGAGGTGCGGCCGGTCGGCGAGACGAAGGCGTTCGCCGTCGACGTGCGCGTGCAGTGCGCGACGCACCGCGATCTCGCGGAGCTCGTGCGCACCGGGCGCTTCCGCGAG
Organism: Sandaracinaceae bacterium; assembly: GCA_044220955.1. Lineage (GTDB taxonomy): Bacteria > Myxococcota_A > Polyangia > Polyangiales > Sandaracinaceae > JBBSAT01. Next base: position 10,524 of record JBGAQA010000001.1, on the reverse strand, counting down.
GATCTCTACTACCGGCTCAAGGTGCTCACGCTCCGCGTGCCGCCGCTGCGCGATCGCGTCGACGACGTGCTCCCGCTCGCCCGGCAGTTCCTCGCGCAAGAGACGCGGACCACCGCGCGCGGCTTCTCTCGCGACGCCGAGCACGCGCTACGGCGTCATGCGTGGCCGGGCAACGTCCGCGAGCTCGCCAGCGCGGTGAAGCACGGTGCGGCGCTCGCGACCGGCAAGTCGATCGAGCGCGAGCACCTGCCCGACGAGCTCTGCTCGCCCCGCGCCCCGGCCGCGGGGCGAGGCCCGGCCGCGCTGCGCCCGCTGGCCGAGGTCGAGCGCGAGCACGTCCTCGGGGTGCTCGCGGCGTGTGGAGGATCGATGAGCGACGCGGCGCGCGTGCTCGCGGTCGGTCGCAACACGCTCTGGCGCAAGCTCAAGCAGTGGGAGTGAACGGCGCGCCCGGCTTGCGAGCCCCGAGGTGCCGCTCGACCCGCAGCGAGATCCGGGCGAGGGCCGGCTCGTCGAGGACGGCCTGGATCTGCTCGTAGAGCTCGCGCTCCTCCTTGCGGACGTGCGCCTCGAGCTGCCGGCCGAGCGCGTCGAGGAGCGCGTCCACCGCGGCGGCAGACGCCTCGCGGTCGGTGAGCGCGTCGAGCGCCGCGCGCATCTGCACGTGCTCGGCGACGATCGCGCGCGCGAGCGCGTCGAGCGCTTCCGATCGGCCGGCGACCGCGGGCAGCAGCACGGTCTCCTCGGCGCCGAAGTGCGGCTCGAGCTCCTCGGCGAACACCCGGCGTACGTGCGCGACGAGCGCCGCTCGGTCCCGAGGGAGCCCGTCGCGCAGGTGTCGCGAGCCACCGATCTGGATCGCACGCGCGAGCTGGAGCGCGAGGTGGTGGTCGCGAGAGAAAGGGGCGAGGGCGGCGTGTCGTTGCAGGGCCATGGTCGGAGGTGGAAGCACCTCACGTGCCGACGGGCCGTGGCACCGTGCGCGTGCGCGAGCCCCGGGCCCTCGCTCAGAAGTAGAGCGCCGAGCCGAGGTGCAGGCTCAGCTCGTGGACCGTCGTCGGCGTGATCAGCACGTCCGCCGTCTGCATCGTCGGCGATGCGTCCGAGAAGCGCAGGCCGCCGATCTGGCCCACGCCAGCGGCGTAGCGCAGCGCGAAGGTCTGCGCGAACACCAGCGTCTCGGCGTGCTCGTGCGGGCCGAGCTCGTGCGGCGTGTGGATCTCGAGGCCGAGCGAGCCGCCCACGAAGTCGATCTGCGTCTGGCCGTACTGCGTGATCCGCCGGGTCGGGCTCACGTCCGTGAAGAGCCCCGCACCGACCGACACGTTCTCGTCGATCCAGTAGCGGCCGCCGACGTGGACGTTCGCGATCCAGCGCCGCTCGATTCCGAGCCCCGGCACCGTCAGCTCGTGCGCGACGTCGGCATCGACGGCGAGCCAGGCCCGCTGCGTGCGGAACGCGAGCCCGACGCGCAGGCGCGTGGGCGTGATGACGCCGACGTTGGGCACGAGGCCGGACATGTCGGAGGGCTCGAAGTCCAGCGCGCCGCCGTGGGTCGTGGTGATCGACGCCGACGTGGAGCGAAACAGCGAGCCGAGCTGCAGGTCCGGCGTGCGCAGCGCCGCGCCGAAGGTCACGCCCGGCACGATCTCCCACTGCAGGCCCACGGCGAGCTCGACACCGACGCTCTGCAGCGAGCTCAGGCTCGAGCTGCCGGCCGCGAACACGTCGTTGCCCGCCGCGTCCGTCGCACCGCCGAAGAAGTGCGTGCTCAGAGTCTGCTGCCGGTAGAGACCGAAGAGCGTCCCGCCGATCCGGAAGTTCGGGGCGAGCTGGTAGCCGAGCGAGAGCCCCGCGTACGTGCTCTGCGTGTTCTCCTGCTGCACCAGCTGCCAGCGCGAGGTGAGCCCCATGACCGAGTCGCTCAGCCCGACCCGGTCGGTGTGGTTGGTGAGCTGGGGCGTGAAGATGCCGAAGCCGAACGCGAGCCGAGGCTCCAGCAGTCGGACGAGCGTCACCGCGCTGGGGATCCCGATCACCTCGAGGTAGCCGCCGTCCGCGGTGCGCCCGGTGGTCTCGGAGGAGAGCAGGCGTGGGGTCTCGGCGATGCGCAGCACGGTGGCGCTCCCGCTCAGGTCCAGCTGCCCGCGCGTGACGGCCGCGATCCCCGCGGGGTCGTACCAGATGGCGCTCCCGTCGCTCGTCACCGCCGTCACCGCGCCGCCGGTCATCGCGGCCTCGTTGCCGATCAGGACGCCCTCGTCGTTTCCGGCCCGCACGTGGGCCGGTCCCACCAGGTGTAGGGCCCACCCGACGCCGGCGGCGAGCGCGATGGCTGAAATTCGCACGAGATCGCGTACAAACCACGGGCGTGGGCGCCGGGCAAATGCTCCGGCTCGCCACGGCCCGGACATTGCGTAGACCTCGGGTCAGCCAAGAAGGAGGGATCCCTTGATTCGAACGTCCTCGCGCGCCAGCGCGTTCTTGCTCGTCGCCCTGACCGGCTCGCTCGCGCCCGCGAGCGTGCTCGCCCAGCCGGCGGCGGCACCGCAATTCACCGATGCGGCAGCGGCGCGGCCCGCGCCGGACACCGACGACACCGTGTGGACGCTGACGCTCGGCGGCACGCTCAACTACGGCAACGCGCGGAGCCTGCAGCTCAACGCGAACAACCACTTCCAGATCCGTCGCGACGTGCACCAGTTCACGCTCGATCTCACCTTCCTCTACGGCGTCGCCTCTCTCCGGGACGGGACCACGCAGCAGTTCGGCCCCTGGAACGCCAACGCGCAGAGCCTCAACGGCCTGATCCGCTACGACATCTTCCTCGACGCCGACGACGCGCTCTTCGCGAGCGTCCGCGGGCGCAACGACCCCTTCGCCGGCCTCGACTTCCGGTTCCAGGGTCAGATCGGCTACGTCCGCAACGTCTTCGCCGAGCACGAGGCGCAGCACCGGCTCTGGTTCGAGATCGGCGCCGACGTCACCTACGACGACCGCTACCCGAACCCGCTCTGTGCGCCTCCACCCGCTGGCGTCACCGTCACCCCGGCGACCTGCGTCGGCAGCGACGCGCGCAGCTATCTGCTGCCGGGCGACGAGCTCCAGCCGTCGGCGCGCCTCTTCATCGGCTACGACAACCACATGAACGCCGACTGGAGCTACCTGACCGGCATCGAAGGCCTGGTCGATCTCCGCGGCGAGCCCCACTGGCGCAACGTCCGCCTCGCGTGGCGCAACACGCTGGCCTTCCACGTCGCGACGAACCTCGCGGTGAACCTCATGTTCAACTTCACCTACGACGGCGAGCCCGTCCCCGGGTTCGACGAGATCGACACGCAGACCGTCCTCGGGCTGAGCTACACGCTGCTCTGACGCGCCGGCCGACGCAGGGAGCCGACGCGGAGAAGGTGAAGTCAGCCCCCGTGGAGCGGATTCCAGTCTCGCTTGACAGACCCGCCGCGCGACGCTACCCACAGCCTCTCTTTTGCTTGTCGTGGTTCCTGGTCGTCTTTTCGGGGCGTAGCGCAGCCTGGTAGCGCACACGGTTCGGGACCGTGGAGTCGAAGGTTCAAATCCTTTCGCCCCGACTCTCTTTCCCTCGAGAAATGGCTGAAGGAACGGAACGCATGTCCGCCTCGAACGGAGCCGCCGTGAAGGTGCTCGTCGTCGACGACGACCCGGCCATCGGCGACTACATGGAGACCTTCCTCGGCAAGGACGGCTTCACGGTCAAGACGCAGAGCGATCCGGCCTCGGTGGAGTCCGACGTCAAGAATGGCGGCTACCACCTGGTGGTGCTCGACCTGATGATGCCGAAGATGGACGGGCTCGAGGTCCTGCGGCGCATCCGGAAGATCGACAGCGACGTGGCCGTGGTGATCTTCACCGGCTACCCGTCGTTCGAGTCCGCGGTGCAGGGGATGAAGCTCGATGCGGTCGACTACGTCCGCAAGCCCTTCAACCCCGAGGAATTCCGGGCGGTGCTCGACCGCGTGATGCGCAAGAAGGGCCTGATCCGGTCGCCGGAAGAGAGCCTGCACAAGCACATCGGCGAGACGATCCGCGGACTGCGCAAGGAGCGCGATCTGACGCTCAAGCAGCTCTCGCGCCGGACGAGCCTGAGCGTGTCGCTCCTCAGCCAGATCGAGCGCGCGGAGTCGAGCGCTTCGATCGGCTCGCTCTACAAGATCGCGGTCGCCCTCGACGTGAAGATGGCCGACCTGTTCGGCGACTTCTGACGCACGACCGGTGCGGATCGTCGTCCGATTCTCGGCCGAGGCGCTCGCGGGGGCGAACGCCGGGGTCGATCTCGGCCAGAGCAGCGAGCGCTACGCCCAGGCCTTGCGCGAGGCCATCGTCGCCGAGCTCGGCGGCGCTGAGGTCAGCGTGGCGCGTCAGGACGGAGCGGCGCTCACCGTCCACGTCGACGATGCCCCGGATCGGCAGCGCGCCGAGATCGAGCGAACGGTCACCGATCTGGCGTGGGTGGTGAAACAATGCGCGCCATGGAGCGTCGCGAGCACCCGAGCCGTTCGGTAGTGGCGTCGGGCCGCCCGTGCGGCCCATCCCGTACGCGGGCCGAGCCTGCCCCGGTCCCGAGCGTCGCGGACGACCACCGCCGCCGCCGGAACCTTGGGTCGAGGCCGGTGTCGGCTCGGTGCGTGCGCACCTCCGCCTCGACTCTCGCCCTGCTCGCGTTCTTCGTCGTGGTCCCGGCGGGCATCGCCCTCGCACAGCCGCTGCCGGAAACGGGCTACGAGCTCGCCCTCTCGGGGCCCGGCAGCGTGCGCGCCGATCGCGACGCGCGCTTCCGCGGCGTCGCCTATCGCGTGCGCGGGCTCTCCACGCTGAGCGCGTACGCGGGCGCCGTCCGCGCGCGGTTCCGCACCGCGACGTCCTCCGGTCCATGGCGGGCCGTGACGAGCGACGCGCACGGGCGCTTCGAGGTCGCCGTGGCGATCGGGCCGGCGAGCGACCAGCCGCGCATCGAGGTCGAGGTCGGGCCCGAGGGTGCGGCGCGCTCGTTCGAGCTGCCCGTCGTCGTCGCACCGGCGGTCGACGTCCGGCTCGTGACCGACCGCGTGCTCTACGAGCCCGGCGAGCCGGTGCACGTCTGGACGCTCGTTCGCGACGGCGCGTCGGGAGCGCCGCTCGCTTCGCAGGCGGTCACCTTCGAGCTCTTCGGCCCGGCGCTCGACCGCATGCAGCGCACGCTCTCGACGAACGAGGCCGGCGTCGCGTCGTTCTCGTTCGAGCTGGGGCCCCACGCCACGGAGGGCTGGGTCAGCGTCGGCGCGCGCGTCCTCGGCGTCACCCCGCAGACGAGCTTCCGGGTGGGCCAGCGCGTCTGGGAGCGCATCTTCGCCCACGCGGACGTCGCGCCCGAGGAGGTCGCGCCCGGCGGCGAGACCACCGTCCGCGTGGAAGTGACCACGCCCGACGCCGCACCGGTCCGCGACGCGAGCGTCGAGATCGAGGTCGCTGGCGTGCCCGCCGGTGTCGCGACGACGGACGCGAGCGGCGTGGCGAGCCTCGTGGTGCACGCGCCGGCGTACCTGTCGGGGGACACGGGCGCGGCCGCCGTGCTCGCACACGTGACGCACCCGGCGTACGGCTCGATCGACGTGAGCGCGATGATGCGCGTTGCGGTGCCGCTCTCCCTGAGCGTCGACCTCGTGGCCGCGCACGCGTCGCTCACGCCCGAGCTCGACGACGTGCTCTACGTGCAGCTGGTCGATCCGCTGGGCCAGCCACCGCCGGCCGGCACGCGCGTCGAGGTGTCGGGCGCGGCGGTCCCGGGCGGGACGGCGAGCGCCGAGACCGACGTGAATGGTCTGGCGGAGATCCGCGTGCGACTGCCCATCGGAGCGAGCGCCGGGCCCTTCGAGGAGCGGCGTGCGTCGCTCGACGTGCACGTGCTCGGCGGGCCGCTCGAGCGCCTCGCGCACCTCTCCGTGCCCGTCGCCCTCGCGCCCGAGGTCCTCCCCACGGTCTCGCATCCCGTCGTGGCGCCGGGAGCGAGCGTCGAGGTCGCGCTCGCGCGCCGTCCGTCGGCGGAGCGCAGCACCCTCGTCGTCGAGCTCGTCGACGGCGCGCGGGGCGAGCCGCTGGACGTGGTGTTCGCAGCGCCGCGCGCGACGAGCGCGCGCCTGCACGTCCCCGCCGATCGCATCGGACGCTTCACCATCCGAGCGCGCGCCGTGCACGAGGACGAGAGCCTCGAGGGCGTCGGCGGCGCGACCAGCGTCTTGGTCGTGCCGGCCGGTCCCGACTTCGTCACGCTCGCGCCGGAGCGAGCGCGCTGGCAGGTCGGCGAGACCGCGCACGTCGACCTCGTGAGTCGGCCGAACGGCCCGCGCGCGTGGGGCGCGCTGCTCGTTCGAGACCTCGCGGCGCACGGCGGCGAGCAGGACTTCGCGAGCTACTTCCTCGAGCGCGCGTACGACGAGGCGCTCCTGCACCCGGAGACCCTGGTCTCCGAGCGGCTCGTTCGCGTCTCGCTCGCGGCCGACACGGCCGTCGACGGCGAGCCGCCGATCGCCGCCCCGCTCGTCGACGCCCTCGGCTTGCCTCGGGAGGACTCCTCGGCCGCGGCCGAGGCGCCCGGGCGCGACGTGCTGCGCGACCCGTGGCCGCTGGCGCGCGAGCTCGAGCGGCGCGGCGCGGGCCAGATGATGGTCGCGCTCGAGGCGGCCCTGACCGAGGCGCTCGACACCGGGGGCCTGTCCGACCTGACCACGGGCTCGGGCGCGCAGCGCAGGTTCGAGGACGACGTGCTCGACGCCTCGGCGTACCCGACGCTCGGTGAAGGGGAGACCACGCCCGCGATGCTCACGGCGGTCGATCCGAGCTTCACCTACGAGCACGTCGCGCGGCGTGTGGCGCGCGTGCGACTCGTCGCGCTGCTCGCGTCGCTCGCGGCGTACCTCGATCCGGGAGACGATGCGTCTCTGGCGGCGCGCACGGCCTATCGCGAGCCCTGGCAGCGATGGCTCGGACGCATGGTCGAGCGCGGTGTGATCTCGGACGCGGCGCTCGACGACCCCTGGGGTGGCCGCTTCGCGCTCACCGCGTCGGCCCACCCGACCTTCGTGCTCTCGACTGCCGCGACGGGTGTCGAGCTCGTCTCGCCGGGTCCCGACGGGCGCCTCGGGACGGCCGACGACGTGCGCGACCCCTTCGATCGCGTCGTGCCGGCCGGGACGCCCTATGCGGTCGCGTCCGGGGAGGACGCGCTCATGCGCCAGCTGGCGATCCTGTCGCCCGTGGAGCGCACGCTTCCCGCGCTCCGCGCCGCGTACCGCCGCATCAGCGCCGAGATGACCGAAGACGAGATCGGCGACGCCGTGCACGCTTCGGTCAGCGAGGGGACGATCGGCCTCGGCATGATCGGCACGATCGGCCACGGCAGCGGCGGCGGCGGCTCGGGCTACGGCTACGGCAGCGGCTCGGGATCGCTCGGGACGGGCGTGCGGGGCGGCTCGGTCCACGTGACGAGCGGGGGAGGCAACCTCGCGCGCCTGGTGCGGGAGCGCTTCCCGCCGACGGTCCTCTTCACGCCCTCGTTCGAGGTCGACCCGTCCGGACGGACGCGGCTGGACATCCCGCTCGCGGACGCGGTCACGAGCTACCGCGTCGAGGTGATCGTGTGGCGCGCGGACGGCTGGATGTGGTCGGCGCGCGCGGAGATCCAGTCCGACCGCGAGGTCGTGGTCGACGCCCCGATCCCCAACGTGGCGTCCGTCGGAGATCAGCTCTCGCTGCCCGTCCGCGTGGGCAACCGCGGGACGAGCGTCCGCACGCTGCGGCTCGCGCTGCTCGGCGACGACGGGCTCGGCATCGCCGACGCGCCGGCGGTCGAGGTGACCGTCGAGCCCGGCGGTTCGGCGGCGGTCCCCTTCCTGGTCGCTCCCACGGTGCGCGGCGAAGGCAGCCTGCAGGTGGTCGCGAGCGATGCCAGCGGGAACGTCCTGGACGCCGTGCGCCGTCCCTTGCAGGTGATCGCGCCCGCCCGCACCGTCCGGCTCGTGCGGGAGGCGCTCGTCGAGGGGCAGGGCACGATCTCGCTCGAGGTCCCGGCCGACGCCGATCCGCGCTCGGGGAGCCTCGAGCTCGTCGTGGGTGCGGCGCTCTTCCGATCGGCCGGCGACGACGCGCTCGAGGCATGGGTGCAGGCGCCGCGGTCCGACGCCGGCGTGGATCGGCTCCCGGCCATCGTCGCCGCGCTGCAGGCCGAGAGCGCGCCACGGCTCGGCTACGCGATCGGCGCGGCGTACACGCAGCGGGCCATCACCGACGAGTCCCTGCGTCTGGCGGCCGAGGCTCTGACGACGTCGCTCGACGCGCGGGGCGACGATCCGGCCGCGCGCGTCACCTTCGCGTCCTCGACGCTGATCGGTCTCTCGCACGCCACGACGAGCCTCGGTGCGCGGCCGGCGATCGCCGGCGACATGCAGCGGCTGATCGACCGTCTCGTCCGCGAGGTCGGCGATGCGGCCGTGGGGCTCGACGGGCAGACCGCCGAGACGGTGCTCGCGGCGGCGGCCCTGGCGACGGCGGGGGGTGAGCGTTCGGCCGCCCGGGCGCGCGAGCTGCTCCGGCGGGCGGAGCCGGATCTCGTGACCGTCGGTGACGATCTCTGGGTCGCCGTGGCCGAGCGCGCGACGTCCACCACGCTGGTGTTCGCGCTCGCGGAGCTCGCGCTCGGGGATCGACAGCGCGCGTTCTCGCTCTTGGCGACCGTGGCGCGCTGGCGCGCGCGGGGCCGCTACGTGGGAGCGGAGGATCTCGCCATGGCGCGCAGCATCGCGCTCGAGCTCGCCAGCGGAGCGTCCCCCGAGACGGCGCAGGTCACGATCGACGGCGCGCCGAGCGCGCTCGGGCTCCTCGATGGTTCGGACACGGCCGACCTGCCGTCCCTCGCCGCCTCGGGCGTTCACCGCATCACCGTCGACGTCGGAGATCACGTCGCGGTGCACGCGATCGCGCGGGCGGAGCTCGGCGTCCCCTGGGAGACGCCGCCCGAGCGGCCGGGGCCCTTCGTGCTGGCGCTCGAAGGGGAGAGCCATGGGCAGGACGAGGTCGCGGACCTCGCGCTCGTGATCACGAACCGTTCGCCGCGCTGGATCGCGGCACCCGTCGTGGAGATCTCGCTCCCGACCGGCGCGGAGCTGACCGCCGCGGCCCTGGCCCGCGTCCGTCGCGGCGTGCGCTCCGCCGACGCGACGCCGTCGCTGCTGCGGGTGGTCCTTCCGCCGCTCGCCCCGGGCGCCGAGCAGCGCGTCGCGCTCCCCATCCGCTGGTCCGTGGCCGGGACCCTCGCCGGGATCGGCGCGGCCGCGTACGCCACCGATCGCGCCGACGCGGTGAGCGTGCTGGCGCCTCGGCCCCTCGAGATCGCGGCGCTGCTCGTCGGAGGTGCCCCGTGAGGCTCGCAGCCCTCTGCCTGGTCGTCGGCCTGGCCTTGCTCCCTCGTGCGGGAGCGCAGGCCCAAGAGCGCGCCCGGCGGCTCGTCGCGGCCGGCGAGGTCACCGGGCTCGAGATGTCCATCGACGGCGCGCTTCACGCGCCGCCCGGGGGACACGTCCGCTGGCTCGTCACGACCTACGAGGTGCTCCGCCGCCGCGACCTGCGCGTCGCAGGGGGGATCCAGCTCACCGTGACCGCGTCGTTCGCGGACGGCCCCGCGCTGATGACCACCACGAGCGACGCCGATGGGCACGCCGTGCTCGAGCTCGCGCTCCCCGACGATCTCGAGGGCGGGACCACGATGTCCGTCGAGGCCATCTCGCCGCGGGGGATCCGCAGGACCTTCGATGCGCCGATCGCGCTCGATGCACGGACCCTCGTCGAGCTCGTCGCCGATCGCAGCTTCACCTCGCCGGGCGGGTCGGTCGCGATGCTCGGTCGCGTGCTCGACACGCGGGATGGCCGGCCGCGCGCGGCGCAGGAGGTGTCCCTCACGGTGCGCGGCGACGGGACGCTCCTCCGCGCGCCGCTGGTGCTCACCACCGACGCGTCCGGGCTCTTCGCCACCGAGGTGGCGCTCCCCGAGCGTCCCGGCAGCTTCGTCGTCGCGGCCGCCACCGAGGACGCGAGCCAGAGCACGACCGTCGAGGTGCGGCCCGACGCGGCGAGCACGCTCTGGGCCCGCGCCGAGCCCACGCGCCGCGTCGTCCGCCCAGGCGAGACCGTGCCCGTGGACGTGCTCGTGCGAGGCGAGGACGGCGCGCCGGTGCCTGGCGCCCGCGTGGCGTGGAGCGACGCGCCGCCCCCGGACGACGACGACCAGATCGTGCGCACCGATGCCTCCGGCCACGCTTCCCTGACGTGGGAGATCGATCGCTTCGCGGCACCGGACGAGAGCTTCGAAGATCGCGAGCGCGCCCTGCGCATCGTCCACGCCGCGCACGGCACCACCTCGGCCGCCGCGCGCGTCCGCATCGCGCGCCCGGCGCTCTTCGTCACGTGGTCGGTGGACGGTGGCGCCCTCGTGGCGGGCCTGGGGTCGCGGATCTTCGT